>JAWXCK010000287.1:0-5557 GCA_034408855.1 Pirellulaceae bacterium | reverse complement strand
TTCCATCCGAATACGGTTTCACCAAGCCTTGAGCTCCCATCACAAAACTCCTTGGTGGCTTGAGCTTGAAACGCTCTTCGGGCCAAACCCTGGGATCGCGAACAAATTCTATGCCTGATAAACTTTTGATCCAGCGTCTTTCGCCAAAATATCTTCAAAAAAGCTGGGGTAGTTTGTGATGAAAGCTAGTGGGTTCGCTGGTACGTTTATTTCGTCCCACCGCCTTACGGCATAGATGCCCAGACGGTGTAACCATTCACGCGCAGCCGGTAGAATTCGGCTGCGGGGATCTTGACGCTCCAGGTCGGCTTGAAGTGCTTCCGCCGCTCTCGCGATAGCAGGCCTCATCGCCTCTAGAAGTGGCAGCGCAAGACCGACACCGGTGTTGTGAAGTAAGGTGTGACGCCGCAAGATGCACTGCGATGGACGGGATAGGCGGGTGTTCATAAAGTGGGTTGGGTTAAATTGAGGTGGGATGGAATTTCGAAGCGATCGAGTTCATCACCGCTTCGATTCCCGAGATGGAGTCGACAGTGCACCGCCCCAGCCGAGGAGTGACTGAACGGTGAGTTTTTCGACAACTTCGGCATGAGCCGGTTCGTTCGCGATGTTCACGTTCTCTTGCGGATCGGTCTGGTGGTCATAGAGCTCGACCGCATCTATCTTCGCTGGATCTTCACGGTAAACCCATCGGGTAAATCGGTAGCGGTCGGTTCGCATCGAATAGCCCATGAGTTGTTTCCCGTCCACGCTGCGCGGATATTGACTAAAGGCGGCATTCTTGAGCGACGCCGACGGGTCGTGCAAAATCGGCACGAGGCTTGTACCTTCGAGATGCGTTGGCAACGATAAGCCACAGATCGCGGCGAGTGTCGGATAGATATCGACGAACTCAGCCAACGCATTCGTTCGCTGACCGGCGGACGTCAGGCCAGGTACGGAAATAATCAGTGGCGCATTCGTGTCATTCTCGAAGTTGGTGTGCTTGCACCATCCACCGTGCTCTCCCAGTTTCCAACCATGATCCCCCCATAGCACGATAATCGTTTTCTCAGTCAGACCGAGTCGATCCAGTTCGTCCAACACGCGTCCGAGCTGCGCGTCCATGTAACTGATCGCCGCATAGTACCCATGCTTAAGCTGAAGCGCAAGGTCATCGGGAATAGGTCCTGTCGGAACGCCGTTGTAACTCCGCAACTCGCCGCCTGGCGAAACGGCATAGTCGGGAGCACCGATGGGCCGTTTAGGGTTTGGCGCAAGTTGAATACTGGCTGGGGTGTAAAAATCCCAATATTTTGTCGGCGATACAAAGGGAAGATGCGGGCGGATGAATCCAACACCGAGCCAAAAAGCTTGGTCGTTGGCTGCACACTCGCGCAATGCTTCTACCGCCATTTCCGCGACGGCGCCGTCATGAAAGCTACTATCGGGTACATCGGAACTTTCGAAGGCCGGACCACGCGGGCCACGAGCTTTTGATTGACTCTTCTTCCTGCTTTTTGCGGCGATATCCGCCGTAGGCTTCGAGAGCGCGTTGTTCTCCGGTAAACCATAGGCACCATGTCCCTTCGTAGGTTTCAACAATGGTACGGACCACGATTGAGGATCATCGAGATGGAACAACTTGCCCATACCTTGTACAAAGTAGCCACTACTTTTGAAATGTTCCGGCAAGGTGACTACGTCTGGCAGAGCTTTGCGAAAATGTGTTTCCAGATCATAAACCCTTGTTGTATCGGGGCGGGTTCCGGTTAAGAGGCTCGATCGCGATGGAGAACAAACGGCTTGCTGGCAATAGGCGCGATTGAACGTCACGCCGCGCTTTGCCAATCGGTCGAGGTTTGGTGAATGAATATAGCCAGCGCCGTAAGCGCCGAACTCTGGCCTTAAATCGTCCACTGCAACGAACAGCACGTTGAATCGCTCGGCGGCTACACTTCGAACTTCGATTATCGCGGACAAGCAACCGACGAGGAGCATCGCAAAAACTTCTCGCCATTTTTCCTTATAGATCACTTTTTATTCCTCACAGGTTACTTTGCTTGGTAAGCGTTCCGGCTGATCGCTTGTATTCCTTTGCGAGTCCCGCATTCAAGCGGCCTGCCAGTCATACGGAAGGTACTCCAACTTGTAGGAGCCATCATCGAATAGGTCGATTAAGGCGTAGCCTTCAGCAAAGCCATGGTTCTTGCCACGCCACCAAGCACCTGACACAGCTCCATTGCAATGGAAGTGAATACCTTTCATTTCCACATGTTCGACGCGGTGCAGATGTCCGCTGAGACAGAGCTTAACGTTTGGGTACAAACCCAGGAGGTCCAGGATCCGGGCTGCGTCAGCATGTACGTGGCCGGCTTCGATCGAGATGTTCTGCGTCAAGGAACGCTTGGGGTTAATCAGGGTTGCTAATGCAGAAATGATGGGAATATGCGACCAGATCAGGATCGGTGTCGAGACCGGTATGCCGGCAAGTTCGCGCTCGAGCCAGTCGAATTGTGCTTCATCCAAGTAACCGCAGAAAGCGCCTTCGAACTCGCGAGGCTGCACGCTGTCCAGTGCAATGAAGTGCCAGCCGGATTTCGAAAAGCTGTAGTAGGGTTTTGCGAGTCCTAGCACCTCGCAAGCCCACTTCTTACCAAAGTCGGGCTCACCACCCGTCGTGCCGCTTTTGGTTTTATCCCAGCCCCAAATGTCGTGATTTCCGATACACGAATGAACTGGAAGCGTATTCTCATCGGTAACAATTCTTTTCCAAAGATTCCACTGCACTCTTGTCCGATCACGGGGTTGCCGAATGCAGTCCATTACGTGGTCGCCTCCGGAGAGAATCAGACCGGGTTTGTCCGGTAATTCCTGAATATGCCTAAGACATGCGGCCATACCCTCGGGGGCGCGGAGTTCTGGTTGAACATGTACATCGGTCATGTGAGCCACACGAAGAACTCGCTGAGCGGACGTTGGTTCCGTCGCACGCAGAGTGCGGGGCCACATGCTGAACAATCCGCCGCTCGCGAAGAAATCCAAGATCGTACGCCGGGGGAGTTGTATACGTTGGTCGCCGTGCAGATTCGCCATTAGTTGTTGTCGCTCCGTTATTCACAGAAAGTCATGCTAAGAGTATTATAACATCGACCTATAATGCCAAGTAATTTTTGCCGTGGAAGGACGCTCTGGTAAAATGAAAAATGGCGTTGACGATGGGTTGAATTGAAAGGAAGTTTAGCTTATTATAATCGGCATCGCAATGTGCAAGCACCATAGGACGTTCTGTTCCTCATTTGAATCGCGTCGATATATGAAATTAACGTGGATTTCTTGGTCGAACATTTTGCTTTGGGTTGCGTTGATGAACGCAGTTTGCATTGGTGGCGATTTTGAAAAGGGGTGGGATTCTATCGTCCTTCGCGATTGCTTCGGCAAGTCTCATCCGCTCAGCGCGCTGAAGGATTCCCAAGCTGTCGTCGTATTCTTGGGTACCGAATGTCCGCTCGCAAAATTGTATGGACCTAAGCTACAAACCCTCTCAGAGCGATTTCGCAAGGATGGGGTCGCAATGATGGGCGTCTTTTCAAATGTTCAGGACAGCTTGAGTGAAGTGATCGACTATGCCAACAAAGCTGGCATTACTTTTCCAATGCTGATAGACAATGACCAACAGTTGGCGGATCTACTGCAGGCAAATCGGACGCCGGAAGCACTGGTGCTGGATTTGTCGCGATCCGTTCAATATCGAGGGCGCATCGATGATCAGTATGCAATCAGCGTAGCTCGAAAAGCGCCGACCCGGGAAGATCTTGCCGAGGCAATTCAAAGCGTCGTCAATGGAGAGAAGCCGGACGTTGCTTCTGTTCCTTCTGTCGGTTGTGTGATTGGTCGCAAGAATCGCATTGTGCCGCATGGCGATGTTACCTTCAGCAAACACATTGCTCCCATTATGAACGCTCGATGTGTGGAGTGTCATCGACCGGGTGAGATTGCTCCGTTTCCATTGACATCCTATGAGGATACGATTGGATGGGAAGCGACGATTGCTGAAGTTGTTCGCGAAGAGCGAATGCCGCCATGGAATGCGAATCCAAAGATTGGTCATTTCAAGAATGACGCGAGGCTTTCTGAGGTAGAGAAACAGCTTATTCAAAGCTGGATCGAGAATGGTTGTCCAGAAGGCAACCCTTCTGATTCGCCTCGTCCGCCAATCTTCGTTGCCGGTTGGAGAATGCCCGATCCTGATCTCGTGATTCCGATGCGAGACGAACCCTTCAAGATTCCGGCGACCGGCGTGGTAGAGTATCAATATTTCCAGGTAGACCCGAAATTCTCCGAAGACAAGTACATCATTGCATCGGAGGCTCGGCCTGGAAATGCGACCGTCGTTCATCACATTATTGCGTACTTAGTGATTCCGGGGCAAGAGGATGTCGGCCTTGGCAAGTTGCTGATCGGCTATTCGCCTGGTACTTCGCCCTTGATTTATCCCAAGGACTCAGCCGTACGCGTTCCCGCAGGTTCGAAGATCCTCTTTGAAGTTCACTACACTCCCAACGGAACCGAGCAAACCGATCGGAGCTACATTGGATTGAAGTTTACAGATGCGTCGACAGTCAAGAATGAAGTCGTTGGCTTGCAAGCTATCAATGAGAAGCTGCAGATTCCAGCGGGAGCAGATCATCACGTAGTCACTGCACAGGAACGCATTGGCGAGGACGTCGCCTTGCTGAGCCTGACACCGCACATGCATTTGCGAGGCAAAACCTTTCGTTACGATGCCCGCTATCCTGACGGTACCGAAGAAACGTTGCTCGATGTGCCTCGTTACGATTTCAATTGGCAGTTGCGGTATGAGTTTGCGGAACCCAAGTTGATACCGAAAGGAACTGTCGTCACATGCACCGCTACGTATGACAATTCAACGGCCAATCCTAACAATCCAGACGCAACCAAACAGGTCACTTGGGGGCAGCAGAGCTGGGAAGAAATGATGATTGGATTCTTTAATGGCATTCGACCGCTCCAAGCTGTTTCTCAATGATCGCAATTCCGGGTCCTATCTGGGTCAGGCGGTCGCGAGCAACGTATGTTTTCTAATTCAATCGCGTTCATGACCAACGCGATGTTCGGTGGAGAACGTCTCCTTTTCTTTCCAATTTCTTTCCGATATCCGCGCTCTGTTTTTCCAAGCATGGCGTCCCCAATCTTAGCACGCTTCGGTTGACACAAATTCGTCGAACGCAGTCATTCCGACCGTGCGTCCATCTCGTTGTCGGTCCGTACTTCCAAATTAGGAGGTCGATCATGCTCTGTTCGCGTCAAGGTTTTGTATTGTTGGGAATTGTAGGCTCAAGCGTGCTTTGGTCGCAAAGTACCTCGGCTGATGAGCCAATTCTGAAGGTAGGTGACGCAGCCCCTGTCTTTGCATGCCTGGATGCGGATAGACGAACCTGGAATTCGCAAGAACTGATTAGGCGGTGGGACGAAATAAACGTATCTTCTCACCGCTAGCAAAAGCCTGAGCTTGGTCACTTGCATATACTTTTGGCATGAAGAGATCAGACGTCGA
>JAWXCK010000286.1:0-9582 GCA_034408855.1 Pirellulaceae bacterium | reverse complement strand
GGCTCCGCATCAACTGATCCGGCGCGTCTATCTCGATTTGATTGGACTCGTCCCGACACCTGAACAAGTCGAAGCATTCGTCAGCGACTATACACTCGCCAGCTATGAAAAACTTG
Source organism: Pirellulaceae bacterium (assembly GCA_034408855.1). Lineage (GTDB taxonomy): Bacteria > Planctomycetota > Planctomycetia > Pirellulales > Pirellulaceae > JAIYDQ01. The sequence continues at coordinate 9,466 of JAWXCK010000286.1, read as the reverse complement.
TCGATGATTTGCTCGCTTCACCGCACTTTGGCGAACGATGGGGACGCCATTGGCTCGACTTGGCTCGCTATGCCGATAGCGATGGCTATGAAAAAGATCGACCGCGCCCGGATGCCTACATTTATCGTGACTGGGTCATCCAAGCTTTCAACGACAACATGCCCTTCGATCAATTCTCGATCGAGCAACTGGCCGGCGATTTATTGCCGAACGCAACGCCGAGTCAGCGTATTGCGACTGCCTTCAATCGTCAAACCCTGACCAATACCGAAGGTGGCGTCGATCAAGAGGAGTATCGCGTCGCAGCCGTCTTTGATCGAACGGACACATTAGGTTCGGTGTGGTTGGGACTGACCGTTGGCTGTGCCAAATGCCATACCCACAAGTACGACCCGATTCCGCATTCGGACTACTATCGACTGTTCGCATTTTTTAACGAGGCCGACGAGCGGCTCGAACCGTTGCCTGTAAAAGTCGACGATGAAGCTGGGTTGCTGAACGAATTACTCCCTTTGGAAAGCGCGCTGCGAAATCGATATCGAGAAATCGCCGATGACGAACAAAGCTGGGAGAAGGAGCAACGTGAACTAATCGAAAACGGTACCAATACGCCGATGAAAGTCGAGGAAACTCGCCTTGCTATTGCCGTGAAGTCGGAGAACGGACTGGTATTCGAACCACAGGACGACGGTTCGGTCCTTCCCATTCTGAAGCAAGCACGGGAATCCGAGAAAAGTTCGGATGGATCATCAAGCGAGCCCGTCCCAGAGATCGTGTCTTCGACGATTCCTGCTACTGATGTTTACTCGGTGACCATTAGTGCTTGGCCTAAGAAGATTACTGGATTTCGATTAGAAACGTTCCCCGACGATTCGTTCGGCAAAGGGCACTCGGGGTTGTCGAGCAAAGGGAATTTTGTCATCACCCGATTGAGTGCTGAGATTGTCGATCTGCAAGGCAAAAAAATTCGCAATATAGATTTGCAGAACGCTCAAGCCGACTTCGAGCAAACGGGTTTTAAAGCGGCAGACGCGTTGAGCAACAAGGCGAACGGGAAGAAGGGTTGGGCCGTCTCTCCGAAATTCAACGCGCCCCATTGGATTCAAGCTCGAACGGCGTTTCCTATAACGCTTTCAGAGGGCGAACAGATTCGGATCAAGATCGAACAATCGTATGGAACTCAGCATTTGATCGGACGTTTTCGCGTCAGGGCCATCACTGGCGACGATCGCGAATTGCATTTGACGAAGGAGATTGTCAATGCGTTGAAGATGTATCCTGAAAAGCGCACCAACGAAACTCGCGATACCTTGTTCGATTTCTATGCCAAGCAAGATGCAAAAGTTCAAGCGTTGCGAAGCAAAATCGACGCAATCAACAAAAAATACAAAGCGCAAGTCATGCAGGTTCGCTTGATTGCAAAATCGCGACAAGTCCGCGATACGTTTCGTTTTGATCGCGGCGATTTTCTAGCGCCTGCCGAAAAGGTCGAAGCGGGAACGTTGAGTGCTTTGCCGAAACTTGATGTCGCAGTTTCAATGCCAACGCGGCTTGATTTGGCCGAATGGCTAGTCGGACCAAACAACGATCTGACACCGCGGGTCATTGCAAATCAATTTTGGTCTCGATTGTTTGGGGCCGGAATTGTTCGCTCGGTCGGCGACTTTGGTGTTCGCGGCGAAACGCCTTCGCATCCAGAGTTGCTCGATTGGTTGGCCGCAACCTATCGCGATGATTTGAAGTGGAACACCAAAGCCTTTCTTAAAACGATTTTGATGTCCGCGACGTATCGGCAATCGTCGACCCATCGGCCTGAACTCAATGAATCCGATCCGCTCAACCGTTGGTTGTCGCGACAGAATCGGTTGCGCGTCGAAGGCGAGTTGGTTCGCGATCTGGCGCTGCAAGTGTCCGGATTGCTTTCCGAGAAAATAGGCGGACCGAGTGTCTTTCCACCGATGCCTCCTGAATTGGCCAAGCTTAGCTATGCCAATAATTTTTCGTGGGCCGACAGTAAAGGTGAAGATCGCTATCGGCGTGGCATGTACACCTTTTTTAAACGAACCATTCCGCACCCGACCTTGATGACGTTCGATTGCCCCGACGCGAATTTGACGTGCGTCAATCGTTCTGTTTCGAACACTCCATTGCAAGCGTTGACGCTTTTAAACAACGAAAGCTTTTTCGAAGCCTCGCAAGCTCTTGCAAAGAATCTGCTCAAAGAAAACGATGATGACGACGATCGATTACGGATTGGACACGCGATACAAATCTGTTTGACGCGCCAAGCAGACGACGAAGAGCTAGACCGGCTGCAAAATTTGCTTGATCATGCCAAACAATACTATCGCGATCAGAAGGACGAAGCCGAAGCGATTGTCGGCGACCATTCGATACCAGGAAAATCGAACTCGGATGTCGCCGCTTGGATCGCCACCGTCCGGGTACTGATTAATTTAGATGAATTCATTACTCGCGAATAAAGCCGAGAAGATCCTACAATGAGAAAAGATTGGTTAAACAATTTACCGGATCGGTGGCTCGTCGATGCCCAGCGCGATACGCGCCGATATTTTCTTGGAAATGCCGGTTATGGCATCGGGGCAGCGGCGCTGGCTGGCATGATGGTTCGCGATGGATTGGCAGAGAACGACAACAATGACGAGAGTTCGGCATTCGCTAACCCGCTGGCACCTAAGCCGCCTCATTTTGCACCCAAGGCCAAGCGTTGTATTCTCATCTTTCTCGAAGGGGCACCGAGTCAGATCGATCTCTATGATCCGAAGCCGAAACTCAACGAGCTCAATGGCCAGCCGCTGCCTGAATCGATGACTAAGAACGTCCGCTTTGCGTTTATCAAAAAAGAGTCAGCGGTCTTGCTCGGTTCGAAGCGTGTTTTTGCCAAGCATGGCGAGTGCGGGATGGAGTTCAGTGACCTCCTGCCGAATATCGCAACTTGCGCCGATGACATTTTGATGGTCCGCTCGATGCACACCGACCAATTCAATCATCATCCGGCCCAGTTAAGTTTGCTCGCCGGGCGACCCTTTTTTGGTTTGCCGTCGATGGGATCGTGGCTGACGTATGGTTTGGGGAGCGAATCACAGGATCTCCCTGGCTATGTCGTGCTATCGGCTGGACGTGGTACGAGCGGTGGAGCTTCGTTGTGGTCCAGCGGCTTTCTTCCTTCGATGTATTCGGGCGTCTTGTTTCGCAACCAGGGCGACCCAGTATTGAACCTCGCCAATCCATCCGGCTTGCCGAAAGAATTACAGCGTGAAGCTCTCGATGTTGCAAGCGCGATGAACGAAGCAAGGCTTCGCGACATGCACGACCCTGAAATCGCAAGCCGGATTGCGGCCTACGAACTGGCTTTCCGGATGCAAAGTTCGGCACCTGAGCTAATCGATCTTTCCGATGAAAGTCAAGCGACGCTCGATATGTACGGTTGTAATCGCGAAGATCCAGAGTCCAAAGCGGTTCGCGGTGGTGGGCCAGGACAGTATCGGCAATTCGCGACGAATTGCTTGCTGGCACGTCGGTTAATCGAACGCGGTGTCCGTTTTGTGAGTTTATTTCATGCTTCTTGGGACCACCATTCCAATCTCGATGTCGAACTTCCACACAATTGTGGGATGGCCGACCAGCCGGTCGCGGCGATGCTCAAAGATCTTAAGCAGCGTGGCTTACTCGATGAGACCTTGGTGATCTTCGCCGGAGAATTCGGGCGCACACCGCTCGGCGAGAATCGACAAGGATTTAACGCCGTGTCGGGACGAGACCATCATCCATTTGCTTTCTCGTTGTGGATGGCCGGTGGCGGAGTAAAAGGCGGCTTGACGTATGGTGCCACCGACGAGATCGGCTGGTCGATCACCGAGAAGCCGGTCCATATCAACGATTTCCATGCGACAATCATGAAACTTTTCGGTTTCGATCATTTGAAACTTACAGTACGTCATCAAGGTTTAGATGCTCGATTGACCGGAGTCGCTGGAAACGTGATCGATGAATGGATCGCGTAGCCTGGCGTAATCTTCCAGCTTGCGGCGGACAATCGAATGATGGAAGCGTACAATAGAGGGATCGCAAGCTGGAAGCTTACGCCACGTTGGCCAATCGTGCTTTTGAAGTGGCTTGTCGTCTTGCTGATTTGCAAGGTCGTTGTCAGTATTCTTTCGAACTACTCTGGTTATTTCCCGCCGAATTTTGAAACTGATTTTTTGCGAGGACGCGAAAGCCACTTTTTTGGTGCTTATCGCTTTGCATTCTTCACGCATATCGTCGCGTCACCTTGTGTTTTGATAACGGGGTTATTGCTATTAAGCGAACGGCTTCGTCGGCGATTCCCAGTCTTTCATCGACGTTTAGGTACTTGGCATGTCATGACCGTACTCTTTTTAGTAGCTCCAAGCGGGCTAGGGATGTCTGCCTTTGCTGACACTGGATTCATCGCCGGGCTTGGGTTTGCAATGCTTGCGATCGCAACCGGATTTTGTGCGGCGATGGGCTGGCGTGCGGCGGTTATGCACCGCTTTGAATCGCATCGACGATGGATGTTGCGCTGTTACATGCTGCTCTGTTCGGCGGTCTTGCTCCGATTATTTTCTGGAGCCGCGTCGCTGATCAACGCCGATCCAGCATGGACATACCCTCTCGCAGCTTGGATCACCTGGACCGTTCCGTGGATTTGCTTCGAGGCGTTCGAGTATCGAAGTGACGATCGAAGAACCGGCGGCTAGCGCCCAATGCCGCTGACTTTGGAAACCATTGTCGTCGTTCGCTCCGTGAACGAAACGTGAGTCTCAAGTAAAACATCGGTTGTTTAGCGATTCACGCCACTTTCGCGGAGCGAAAGGCGACATTGGTGTGAAGCGCTTCGATAAATTCATAGCTAAGGAACGAATGGCGACTAAAGTGAGTGTCATTGGTTTAGCAACGAACGCACTACTCTGATTATTCAACAATTCCTTCAATATCTTCCATCCCATCGATCGTGATCATCGCTTTGAGGAGTTCTTTTGAAATGTTGACGGAAAAAAATCGGACGCTATTGTCTGCCATCACGACATTCGCTCCGCCGATGTGATTCGAGCCGACATCGAGAAACAACGCTTCATCGGCATCGTGAGGATCCATCCAATGCACCGAATTTTTGGGCGAGGTTTCGAACACCAAGACCGTGTCCGATGTTCCGTCGATAAGTTCATCGAGCTTCCGTCCTTTGCCAGGTTGGAGACAACTGTTGGCGGTAACGACTGTCAGATACGTCGTTTGACCAGCCGTAAGCTTGGTGCTCGGGCAAGCGAAAACGGAAACTGAAGTTTTTCTGACTGCCTCATTCACCGGATCATCCCACGGTTTTGAAAAATCGATTTTGGAATACAGATCGTTTCGTTCGATATACGGCAAGATCAACGCTCGCCAGCTATGCAAGCGTTTTCCATTCTCGTCCACCGTGTAAGCCGGTGGGAATTCGTGGTGCGATTGTTCATAACTCAACAATGCAAGCGCGAGTTGACGAAGATTGGAAGAACAAGTCATTCGGCGCGCCGCTTCGCGTGTATTGCCTCGCGTTGCAGGGAGTAATAACGCCAATAGAACAAGAACGATCGGTATGCAAACCAAGACTTCGATCACAGTCGGAAGTCGCCATCCCTTCCTCGGCAGCACGCTGTCATCGGACGATTGGGTGGAATAGGGGTTATCCGACATGGTAATGCTCCCGTATCGATCCTGCATGCTGTCTGCGATTCCGAAACGCTCCTCATTTTATACCACACTAGCTCATCAGCGGATTGTTTCTATATTATTTGACATGTCATCCTCCCCTTCACCCCATTTATCGAACCCCAAGCGTTCCCGCATTGTCATACCGGCTCGATTGGCTTCGACGCGACTTCCCGAAAAACTGCTTCTTTGCGAGACTGGGTTGACGCTTTTGGAGCATACGTATCGAGCGGCGAGTCGGGCAAAGATTCCGGAGGGGATCACGGTTGCCGTCGATCATCCGAGATTATTGGATGAAGTCGTTCGATTCGGAGGTGAGGCTCAGCTTACCGATCCGAATGCGAAAAGCGGGACCGATCGAGTCGTCGAAGTGGCGGCAAAGTACCCGGAGATCGATTTCTGGATCAATGTCCAAGGCGACGAGCCGGAAATGGATGCTAGTGCTATCGATCTGGTTGTCGGTCTATTGGCCGAAAATCCCGACGTATCGGTGGCAACGCTTGCGACTCCCATTCGACAACGCAACGATCTCGACGATCCGAATTGCGTTAAAGTCGTTTGTGCTTCGGATGGTCGAGCTTTGTATTTTAGCCGCAGTCCAATTCCATACCCGAGAGAATGGAACGACGCGCTGCTGAAATCCGAGCCGCCGTTATTTCTTCAGCATCTTGGCATTTACGCGTATCGCCGTGAGTTCTTATCGACGCTGGAGTCGTTACCCAACAGTAATCTCGAACAGACCGAGAAGCTCGAACAGTTACGCTTCCTTCAAGCCGGACTTACGATCATGGTAGGACAAGTCGCTCATGCGACTCGCGGGATCGATACACGAGCCGACTACGACGCATTTCTCGCACGACAAGTCGCTCACCAACCTCATACCACTTTCGCGGATAAACTGTAAATTTATTCCGCCGACACGTAGTTGCGTCTCTCCGAGACGCAGAAACCCCGCAGCTTTGCTGCGATTTCAGTCTTGAAAAGACTGACCTACGTGATTTTTTCAGCCTAGGAGCGAAAGGCGACCAACCGCATCAGGTTTTCAGATCGCGGTGACCAATCCGTGCTTGCAATTTGGGAGCAGCGATTTCATGCTGCGATCCGTGCAGTCTCCCTTTCTGCTGGGCCGTCGCGTCGTGCTGGCTTCGACCAGCGCTAGTGCACGTTGTCAATCGAGTGTTGCATTCTAAATTTAACCACTTTGTGGCCGCTGATTGTAATGCCAGCGTCCGCTGAACGATCAGGGCATTTTGGTTAGCGTCGGGCTTACTCGGATCGGATCGAGATGACGAAGCGGTCGAAGTATTGGCAGATGATCGCGGTAGGCCTTGAACATATCCTTCAGCATACGAAGCCCCGCTCCCTCGGCTATGGCCACCGAATTGGAGTCGAGCTGCTGAAGCAATCGTCAAGAGTAATTCTTGATAGAGGCTAATGGCATTCTCGACGTCCGACTTGGGGCCGTAAAACCATACGAGTGTTCGATGAGCTCGAGTGGCGTAGTACCAGAGTGTACTAGGAAATACATGGAGCGCGACAAAGGCGGCTAAATTCAATTCCCAAGCACACGACCGTCGGCCATTCAATGGGCAGGCCATCCGTGTGAAAAGCACATGCTCGACATTATCATTATCTACGATGTCGTCGCGAGAAAGATTATGCCGGAGCATGAGATCTTGCATCATGCGAATCGCATTGTGTTTTTCACCTTCGGTACTTGCGCCGTTGCTGGCTGTTCTATCTAAAGCCCGCAAGCGGCTGAGAATCTTATCGAACGCTGCTTGAGTAACTAGCTGCTCATTGCTTTTCGGTTGCAACGGAGCAACGGACAACAATCGATCTTCACTTTGCGCCGACTTGCAAATCCAGTAACTTCGGACACGATACCTCTCTTCCTCGGTAGGATTCCAAGTGTCATGCACGACCTGATCGATCAAGGTGCAGAAATGCTGTGATCGTTGGCTTTCCGAAACCAAATGGACGATAACCACGCCTTTGGGGAGCAGGACAGGAAAGAAACTGCTGTCTTGCCCATCGACACGCACCCAATGTTGGTCGGCTAAATACTGCTCGGCAAACGTTGTTTGAATACCATTGCGAGGCGATTTCTCGGAAGCTAAACCGAGAGAATCGTAAACCACACGGTAGGCCGTACCTGTCGCAATGGCAATCGACCGTGTGACGCAATCCCCCGTCATTCCCACGAAGCCAGAGGCCGATCGCCCACCATCATTCCAGACAAAATCCATCGAGACAATCCATGACAAAATGCAGTTGATACTCGAATTCAGAGCACGAATATATAACATCTTGATCAAATTAACAAACCGTTGGTGCGAAGCAACGTTGGGTTGCGAGTGACGCCAAAACGAATATCGAAGTCGAGGTCGAGGTCGAAACCTTTTACGACGGAGTCTTTCCAGGGGAAACTGCGATTTCAGTCGATAATTTAGTTGCAAATCGTTATCTAGAAAGTTAAATTTATGCCCGAAACGATAGGTATAGGGCTAGCTGTTCGCACCGGTTTCGCACAGCTACGAAATTGAAGCCGGTTGTTTCCTTGAAATTCGATAGGGATTTTCATGAAAATGCACAATTGGGTCCAATGCTTGCGTGCGCTCAAACCAATGGCAGCCAAACGACGTCGTGATAGGGAGCGGAATTCGATTCGAAAACGATCCGGCCTGGGCAGGATCGAGTTACTTGAAAAGCGAGCACTACTTGCTGGGTTGTTATTTGGAGAGACTGTCAACGAGACGATTGGAACGGCTGGTGATCAGGATCGATTTGAGTTATCGTTAGCTACACCGGCGAAGATTTATGTCGATTCGCTAAAAAATTTTTCGGATGTGCGCTAGGATCTTGGAAATGCGAACGAAATCATCGCAAGTAATCAATCGATGCTTTCGACAGCACCTGTCTTGGATCTTTTAGCAGGTGACTACTACATCAATTTCAAAAATAGCGATAGCTCGAGCGGAGCATATTCCTTTCGTTTGCTCAATTTGGGAACAGCGAGCACTCTAGTATCGGGAATCGCAATCAGCAACACGCTTAATCCAGCCACTGAAACCGACGTCTATTCGTTCTCGGCCAATGCAGGTGATCATTTTTCGTTTGTTACTTCTACCGTTGCCCCGCAAAATGCGGCGTGGCGATTGCTTGATCCGTTGGGTCGAGATGTGTTCAATGAATATCTCGGTACAAATCTCACCGACGTGATGCTTGGGATGACCGGAACATATACGCTGCTAATCGAAGGGTATATCTACGACACGGGAACAATCGATTACGGTATTACGGCGAACTTCCTCAGCAATACACCGCCAATACCTTTTACTGGAACGGCATTGACGTTGGGAACAACGGTTTCCAGCACCATTGGCGTGGCTGGCGAGCAAGATTTTTATACGTTCACGTTGGGCGCAGCGAGCCGATTGTATTTCGATCATCTTTCTTCGGCCGGCAATATTACCTGGTCGCTTCAGGGTCCTTCGGGTGTCGTGGTCGCTAATCGTTATTTGGAATATGAATTATACTTCGCTGGCCTTGACCCTACTCTGAATTTGATTGCAGGAATCTATCAATTGAAAATCGCGGGCTTCGGTAGCGCGACGGGAGCATATTCATTCCGCATGGTAGAGTCGAGATGTGGCGCGGTGGTTTAGGCTTCGGCTTACTTCCGTTTCTGGGTTTCCCCGTTTGTGGCGCAATAACCGTCTGCCATGCTCCGTTT
>JAWXCK010000285.1:0-28688 GCA_034408855.1 Pirellulaceae bacterium | reverse complement strand
CCGGCAAGCGTACAGTCCGCACTTGAACGTATCATGCTTGGATCACAAAGTCGCGTAAGCTTCCAGCTTGCGATGGTAAAGTCGCAAGCTGGAAGCTTAGGCGGTGTGAGAGCGACCTTAGAACATTAGAGATCCAATTGATCGAGTTGGTCTAGCAAGCGATCAAAGTCATCTTTGACTTTGACGGCACTGAGCGCAGCAGACTCTTCGATCGATTTTTCCGTTCGATGATTGGAAACCCAGGGCGCATTTTCCGTATCCGCTTTGCGGACCCCTGAGCCGACGGCGTTACGCCCCGCTAAGATCAGTTGCTCGTCGCGTTCGCGAGCGGCCGCTGCTTCTGAGTCTTCGTTGCGTTCGGGAGCGCCGAAGAGTTTTGATAAATCGATCTTGAATCCACCGGTGTCGATATCGGCTCCGGCGATGGCGGGTGTTTTATGCTGAGGAAACATAATTGCGTTTGCTGGGCAGACGCGACTGCAGGCCGGGCAACCTTTCCGGCAATTATCGGGTTGCTCGACTAATATCGTTTCAGCCCCGTCGACACCGTAAACGCCAAACAAACAAAAATCGATACACTCCATACAGTTCGTGCAGCGACTATAGTCGATCACCGGATACCAACGCCGCGTCGGATGTTCTTCGATTGCGCGAACCACAGGTTGCGAAACATTCTCGGTCGATACTTGCGATGCCGATTGTTTCGCCTCTTCTATTTCGAGTTGATGAATGCGACGCAGTTCCTCATAAAATATGTCGGCTTTGCTATCAGACCGTAGGTCGATGCAATAGACTTTGCGGCTTGGCCGAGGAGCGGCATCCGTGACGCGATTGTCTTTTTCGTCTTCGGATTCTTTGTCATCGCGGTCGTCGTCTTGATCGTCGTCATCTTCACTGCTAAGCAGGACTTCGCCATACTGTCCGCGCACGTCGGATCGATCCAAAACCCAGTGGGCGGCCCGCGGGAAAAGCCAACTAAAAACGACGATCGGTCCCGTAAAATTCTTAAGGGTCGCGACGCTTTCGCCGTCAGCAGCAAGGTCATAGAGGTGCGGAATGGAAATAACGTCAACACCCGGCAACTGACTAGCATACGCAACGATCGCCGCTTCCAGATCTCGCTTTTCTGGATTCCTGCTTTGTCCCAGCGACATTACAACATGAAATGGGATGTTGGGCATCATCGGATGAAAGTACAAGCTTTAAGGCAGGGGAATATGTCGACGAATGCGGTCAAGTTCGACGCGCGGAAACGATTCTCTAAGAGTATACTCGATATCAGAGGATTGATACCATGAACTCGCCGAGCTCAGAAAAACTGGAACGGAGACCCACTCGCCGCAATTTGCCTGAATGGCAAAACGGCCCAACGTGGCCTTCTTGGATGGTAAGTTTTTTCGTCCATTGCTCGATCTTCCTGCTGCTGGCTTGGCTGTGGCGACCGTACTCGAGCGGCACGCAGGGCGAACGTGACCGCCCCATCGGTATCGCCGTCGTCCATCACCAACTGGGATCGACCAACTATTTCCTCCAATCAGGCGGGCAGGGGAATAAGAACGCCGTCGATGAACCGATGTCGGCTGCCTTGGCAAAAAGCATCGCCGCGCTACCTGCGACCAATATGGCTGGCTCGATCAGCGCTGACGAACTGCTCGGTGAATTCGCGGGCATTGGAAAAGTTTCACTTGGCGAAGCGACCGGAAGTGGGCAAGGCTCTAGCGGTCTGAGCGGACTCGGAAATTCCGGATCGGGAACAGGAAAATCGAAACCGGGAACTACGCACACCAAAGTCTTCGGCATCGAAGGTTCCGGCAGCTCATTCGTATACGTGTTCGATCGGTCGGAATCGATGAACGGCTACGAAGGAGTACCACTTCGTATGGCAAAACGCGAACTTTCACAGAGCCTTGCTTCACTCACGAGTGTGAATCAGTTTCAGATCATCTTTTACAATGATGCACCCAGCCCCTATCGCGGTTCGCTATCGAGGACTCGCGGACTTATCTTTGCCACCGATACCGAAAAGAACAGCGCTTCGATTTTCGTCAAAGGGATTACAGGATCAGGTGGAACCGAACACTTGCCCGCCCTTCAAACGGGAACCAATTTAGGTTCAGACGTCATTTTCTTTCTGACCGATGCAGCCGAGCCAAGTCTTTCGCCCAGTGAAGTAAGCAGCATAACCGAGCGTTGTATATCCAGACGCACGACGATCCATACCATCGAATTTGGAATGGGGAGAAACACCGGAAGCGATCGATGGATCGAACAACTTGCACAACGTACCGGAGGAAAATATCGATACGTCGACGTGACGAATATCGAACAATAAAAAGGACGCGTCGGCTCTCTAGCGCCGATCAACGTACGGCAGCTCAAAATCTTTGTTCGCTAAGATAGCGAACGAGCTATCTTGATAGACAAGATTCCAGCCGGGTAGTTTGCTCGTAGTACTCGTATACAACTTATCTCGAATCGCGGCGTCTTGCGGTACGAGAATCAAGTCGTGATCATATTGTGTGAGAACGGATTCCCAACCCAGTTTGCCTTCGTAGAAGCGTTGATGGTCGGGCATGACGTGTTCCGCGAACGCAACTTCGTAACGACCATCTAAACTGACTTTGACATCCGGATACAATTTCCATGAAACATAGGCTCCGCAGTGAAACGGTGTCATCATGTTTCCGTGAACCGAGTGCGATTTAAGATAGTGGATAGCATCGCTTGGAAAACAATACGACGATGCGGCTAAGGTCGTTGGAAGGCTCGCATGCCAGAACGTATTCCATATCGCAAACGCGGAACAGCCGATGGCTAGATATCGACAGACTCGAATCACGCCGATACGTTGCTGCTGAACCCAATCGACGATCGCATGACCGAATGGCGTTGGTGTCAACCAAGCGGGCATCCAAGCGAGCCAGACGACCGCGTAGAGCGAGCCATGTCGAATGTGCTTGAGTGCCATATAAGCAGCCAGAACGCAAAACAACCAGCCGCGAAGTCGACTCCATCGACGATATTTCGCTACGTAGCCAATCATAAAAACCGAAACGCCGAAGGCGATAAGCGACGTTAATGGGTCATAGGTGTACCAAAGCGGCTTCCACTCCAAGATCGTCGGTCGCTCCATCGTGATCGCACGCATCAAATAGGGAGCGTAGTCCCATCCCCATGGATTGCATAGCAACCCGACGCCAACGATCGGCAAAAGGGCCACCAGATGCCAATTGCGTTTAAAAACGTTTTCGCCGCGATACCATCCATCGACGATACGTTCCATCGCATGAAACCCCAGCATTCCTAAGCCAACAACAAAGCCGGCATGAAGATTGAGCCAAGCGAGATACATCGGAATCCATAACAAAACCCAAGCTCGACGCCCTCGCCAATCGGACTGGATCATCAGCATCTGAGCGGCTAGAAAAACGAGTGTAAATAGTTGAGCGCGAAGCGTTGCAAAACCGACCCACATTAGCGGCAGTACGATGGGAAGCGTCAGCGCAAAGACAATCGGGTGAGCCCCTGCGTTTCGAGCAACTCGATAAAGCAACAAACCAAGGGCTGCCACGAGCGAAAACTTTAGAGCCATCAGTCCGTCCATCCCGAGGGGACTGACTGCCGATGACCAGTAGAGTATGAGACCAGTTCCCCATTCATGATGAACGGTCGGAGCTACCGTTGGGGTATAGGCGAAAACATCGTTCTTAGGAAACTCGCCCGACTCCAACCAAGCTCGAGCCAACGCCATTTCATGAAAGACATCGTGGGTTACCGCATGCATTCGCGAAATGTAGGCAATGAACAAAACCGTAGCCGCAGCCGCTAGAGTTGCTAGCAGCACGACATCTCGATGATGGCTTACTCGCAAATTCGATGCGAGCATTCGATGGCTTAGGGATCCGATCATGCAAAAGCTTACGCGAGAAATCGAACCGCGATCCTCGGAGTATTGATAGCTAACACTTCTCACGAGAAAAGCCGTAACGATTAAAACAATTTTGTCGTTAATATCGATTTTCTCTCAAGATTGACCTGGAACGGATTCCAAGGCCGTCCCTACACTCTGCTCTACTTGTCCTTCATGGATCGAGGGACCTCAACCTAACTTGGAGAGCTGCTGGCATGGATGCTGCATATTTCGTTCGTTGTCTGTTCGCAATCGCCGGACTATCGTTCTTCGGAACCGATTCAGTAAATGCTCAGATGGGCCCCATGCCGAACCCCATGCTAAGCCGCATGCCCAGTCCGATGCCAAGCCACATGCAAGGCCGCATGCAAGGCCATCGCCCGGTGGTAGTTCGCTCTGAAAACTTTATTGTGTCGGCTGCAACGCAAGCGATGGCCGACGAAGTCGCACAGACCGCCGAACAGCAACGTCATGATCTCGCCATCCATTGGCTTGGACAACCGCTCCCCAATTGGTCGCAAGCTTGCCCTATCACCGTTTTAGTAGGACCGCAAATCGGCGCCGGCGGCAGCACGACGTTTACGATGAGCCAAGGTGCAGTAGGCGGCTGGCGAATGAATGTTCAAGGAAGCCGCGAGCGAATTCTCGATAGTGTTTTGCCTCACGAAATCACGCACACGCTCCTCGCATCGCACTTTGCGCCGCTCGGTAAACCCGTTCCTCGATGGGCCGACGAAGGTGCATGTACCACAGTCGAGCACGCAAGCGAAAAAAGCAAACACGATCATTTTCTCGTCGAGTTCCTCTCGCAGGGACGCGGTATTCCCTTTGCGACGATGTTTTCCTTGAAAGAGTATCCGGCCGACATCATGCCGCTGTACGCACAAGGCTATAGCGTCTCGTGCTTCTTGATCGCTCAAAGTGGCCCACGTCGCTTTGTTCAATTCCTCGAAGACGGTATGCGATCGGATGATTGGGTTGCCGCGACGGAAAAGCATTACGGCTATCCCAAGATCGGCAAACTTCAGAGTGCCTGGAATCAGTGGGTTGGCGACGGAGGTGGATCGATCGCTCAACATACCGCCGATGCTTTAGGGCTATCTCATCGAGCCATTGCGGCAAACGCGAATCGATCGGGCGTGGAAGTTGGTAGTCCCGCCCCGCAGCTTGCGATGAATACCAACCCAGTCGCCCTTACAGGCGCAACCCAAGCGGTTGTTGAACTTGCCACCAATAGTCCATTAGTCGCGACTCGACTCGCGGCTTTGCCAAAGTTAGTCGAAGCGATCGGGGCTGACAGTTGGTACAAGCGACAGCTTCAATCAAACGGTCAACTATCGAGCAACCCTTCGGAATCCAACTCGAGTTCGACACCAGCAACGTCCATTCCGTTTAGTTCGGATTATTCCGTCGGTCATACGCAGCCGATACAAAGTCTTGGCAACCAGCCATCCGGCAATTGGACGCAAGGACCTAACGTTCCCATCTATCGGTAACACGACTTGGCGATACTTTCGATCGTCATATCGAAACACCAGAAGTGAGAGGACTGTTGTCGAAGTGAGCCGACGGCGCTAGCCGCGGGTTCCGGCAACACTGGGAATTGTTGTAGAGAAGAACCGACGGCTAGCGCCGTGCCGCTCACAGGGATTCGCAATTCGATGCATCCAAGTTTTCAAGCAATTCTTTTAAAATAGCGATGAGCTTGCTTTGCGCAATCGACGCCGATTCGAGCACGTCATCGTGGGTCGTCACCTTCGAAATATTCGGCGATGCTACATTGGTGATGACGGAAAAGGCAACGACTTGCATTCCCAATGAGGACGCCAAAATGGTTTCGGGAACGGTACTCATCCCAACCATATCTGCCCCGAGCTTCCGAAACGCTCGATATTCGGCCCGCGTTTCATAGGTCGGGCCTAGAGTTGCAAGATAAGTCCCGCGATCCAATGCATAGCCCAGACGCCGAGCGCAATCAAGCGTCTTCGCGATCAACGCTCGATCGTAAACCGGTCCAGAGCGAAACGGAATATCCGTGTTGCGTTCGGCCGGACCCGCCGACGGATCGCTGACCATTCCCGTTCGATGCATCAAGTCGATGTGGCTGTCCATCAAAACGAGATCGCCAACTTGGAATCGCGGATTCAGCCCGCCCGCCGCGTTTGACACAACTAACATTTTGGCCCCCATCGCTTTCATGATTCGGACGCCATACGTCGCTCGAATCGGATCATGCCCTTCGTAAAGATGAGCTCGACCTTTCATTACAACGACTGGCGTTTGACCAAGCGTACCAACGACCAGCTCTCCAACATGCCCGGCCGCCGACAGCTTGGGAAAGTGGGGAATTTCCTCGTAAGGTATTACCGTTGGTTGCTCGACGAAGTTCGCTAGGCTACCGAGTCCACTTCCCAGCACAATGCCAACAGTAGGTTTCAATCGAGTGCGCTGATGGATCGCGTCGAGAGACAAGAGTTCAGTAGACAAAGAGAAACTCACGACTACTCATTAAGCTCCACAAGAGATCCTCGATGACTATTCGACGTTCCGTTTTTGGGACAGCCAAAATTTCATTCTCCAATCCATCGAGTTCCAATTCTGTCGGTTCGCGGCACAAAACGGCTAGATACGCATGTTGGATCAAGCCGCGGGCGTTGCCCTTAAATTGTTTCATCCAACGATCGACGTTGCTCCCCTTCTTCTCAAGCTTAGGATTCAACGTTTCTCCGTTATTGATATGCAATACCTGGACCACACTCGGTTCGTCGCTTCGTTCGCATTCGCACGTAATTCGACGTTGGTTTCGACCAAAGGTTTTCAGAAAGCGGTTCGCAACGGCACTATCGTAAAGCTGAATAGCACGCGTTCCAGCCGGATAGAACTTGGTGTCTTTGAAATCGTTGCCCATCAATTCCGTCTTGTTGAATTCGCTAGGCGTACCTGCAACCTGGACCACGGCATCCAGCAAAACTTCGGCCATCAATCGCTTGGGGTAGTAGTGCGAGAAAAACTTGCGGTCGTCGCGATTGCCCGTAACGGTTTGACTGCTCCGCTGAAAAGTCTCTGAATTCAATATCAATCGCATCAAACTCTTCAAGTCGTATCGATAGGATTTCAACGAGTCGCACAATGCGTCCATCAAAGCCGGATTGCTCGCCGGGTTGCTCGTTCGGAGATCATCGACCGAGTTGACAATTCCTATCCCGAAATAGGCTGCCCATACTCGGTTGACAATCGCCCGAGTAAAGTAAGGATTGTCGGGAGAGGTAAGCCAATCGGCCAGCACCACTCTTCGATCGCTCGGATCGTTTGGATCGAGCGGCGGTGCATCGAGCGGAGCGGGAAGCTGAGGTTTTCCCGTAAGCGGTTGGATCAAATCGCCGCGATCAAGTACGACAAGTGTCCGATCGGCAGTACCGTTCCGAACGTCGCCGCCCCAACCTTTGGCTCGAACACGCGCAAACATATTCGCCATCGCGTAATACTGATCATTGGTCCATTTCTCAAGCGGATGGTTGTGGCATTTTGCGCAGCCGATCGAGAGCCCCATAAAGGCTTGACTGGCATTCTCCGACATTCCTTCTGGGTCTTGATTGATCGCATAAAAATTGGTGGCCCCGTTTTCAAGCGATTCGCCGCGCGCGGCTATGATTTCTCGAACCATCATGTCCCAGGGCGT
This sequence comes from Pirellulaceae bacterium, assembly GCA_034408855.1. Lineage (GTDB taxonomy): Bacteria > Planctomycetota > Planctomycetia > Pirellulales > Pirellulaceae > JAIYDQ01. Next base: position 21,099 of record JAWXCK010000285.1, on the reverse strand, counting down.
GTTTTTTGAGACATGCCCGCGAATCCATTGATAGTAGGATTTTACGGCGTCAGGCTGGATGATCGAGCTGCTCAGCATCAGCAAATCCGACCATCGATATGCCCAGTAGTCGACGAACTCGGGACGCTCCAGAAGTTGGTCGATCAAGCGTTCTCGCTTTGCAGGATCGGAACTGGCTAAAAACGCTGCCGTTTCGTCTGCCGTAGGAAGTGTCGCGATCGTTGTAATGTAAGCGCGGCGGAGAAACTCGCTATCGTTCGAACGAGGTGAAGGCGGCAAACCCAAGGCACGCAAATGTTCGACCACTTTCTCGTCGATCACATTGGCGAGAGGAAAAGTCTCGAAGCGTTCATGGTCCACTTTGCCGGAATACGGAACGACGATTCTCGTCAAAGCAATCCGGCTAGCAAACCAAACCGAGACGGCACCTTCGCCGGGGCCTAAAACCTTTACTTGCCCATGCTCATCGACCGACGCGACCGATTCATCGACCGACGAAAACTTCGACCAATGCGTTACATCTTCGATACGACCGTTATCGTAATGAGCTCGAACGATCACTTGCTGAGTATCACCTTTTTCTAACTTCACCAGACTCGGCAATACTTCTACCCTTTCCAGTTTTGGCTCGGAAGCGTACGCATCGTAGGCACCTGCCGCAATCCAATCGACGACAACTCGATAGTCATGAGAATCGACCGGCAATTTTATGCCACCCTTGTGTTCGATTGCTCCGCTCGGTTTGGCGACAAAGAGCGATCGGGCGGGATCGGTCAATTCGATTCTTCGGGCGCGATCTTGTCGCGTGATATTGAAGTGATCGGTCGTTGCATCGTAACCACGCAATGATAGACGAAAGCCGCCTTTGCCGGATAACGCACCGTGGCAAGCTCCCATATTGCAACCATTGCGAGCAAGAACGGCTTGCACATGATTTCGAAATTCCCACGGCGTTACTTTGTCGCCAGCAACGACCGCTATCGGAACAGAGTCCGATGCAATGCGACCGTTTTTAGAGCGTGTGGTAACGGTCAACCTTGTATTTCCCGTCGACAAGGCGACCACGCGGTGACCTTCCATTTTGGCGATCGATGCGTCTTCAATAGTCCACTCGACGCTTTCAACAATTTCCGACAACTGCATCCCGTCCGAATGGATTCCTTGAACGGAAACAGTCTGCCACGAACCAGCATACGTCAGTTCGATCGTTGCAGGCAATATTTGAAAACCTGGCCGCTCTTGCTTCTCTTCAGCATGTACATTCACACGCAGGAAAAAAAACAGCCAGCAGACGAGGACAACGTCGCAAAATCGTTTCGAAATCATCAAATGAGGAAGCATCCAAGGATGGCTAAAAAAGGCAGGAACGGACTCGACTAAAAAAGTTCTCGGATCTCGCGATATCCGAAATCGACCAGTGGGAATGGCCGGCCAGCTGGACCGGGTAGGTGAGCTTCGAGATTTAAGCCTAGACTATGAAGAATCGTGGCAACAACTTCGGGCGGTTCAGTCGGCCGGTCGGCTGGGACTGCACCGATCGGATCGCTTGCACCGATGACACGACCACCTTGGACACCACCGCCAGCAAAGCCGACGGTAAAGCATTGCGGCCAGTGGTCGCGACCACCCGACGGATTGACTTTCGGAGTTCGACCAAACTCGGCGAGATTGCAGACCATCGTATCGTCGAGCATTCCACGTTGGAACAAATCCTCGATCAATGCCGAATAGGCTTGGTCGTACATCGGCGCTACGATATTCTTCATCCCTTCAATCGATGTGAAGGGCTTACTGCCATGGATATCCCAAGTGATTTCGTCAAAGACGGTGAGGAACGTGTTGATCGTTACGAATCGCACGCCGGCTTCGATAAGTCGTCGCGCGAGCAAGCAGCATTGACCGAATCGATTCATCCCATATCGTTCGCGGACCGACTCAGGTTCTTTGGTAAGATCAAACGCATTGCGAGCTGCCGGGCTGGTCATCAAACGGTAGGCGGAATGAAAATTCTCGTCCATCATTTTCGCGGATTCGCTCGACTCGAAATTCTTGACCGTTGCATCGACAAGTTCTCGCATCCGAATGCGACGATCGAGTCTGGCTTGACCGATCGTTTGTGGAGGCAGCAAGTCAGGGACTTTGAAATCTTTCTTCGAAGGGTCCGCCATCAACGAAAAGGGATCGTAGGCTTTTCCCAAAAAGCCACCGGCTTGCCCGTTCGGAAGATTGCCGCCCCCGCGCCCCATGGTTTCGGGGAGAACGACATGCGGAGGCAAATCAGTGCGTCGATCACGGAGATAGCTGACCACCGAGCCAGCGTGTGGCGTGTTGACACCGCCAGCAAACTGTCGCCCAGTCTGCATGATTTGCCAACCAGAATCGTGTACCGCCGCACCGCGATGAAAGCACGATCGGACCAACGAGAACTTGTCAGCAATCTTGGCATGAAGCGGAAGGATCTCCGATACTTGAAAACTGGAAGCATTCGTCGAGATCGGTTTGAAAGGCCCGCGTATCTCGGCAGGTGCATCGGGCTTCATGTCAAAAGTATCGAGCTGACTTGGCGCTCCAAGATTGAAGATCATGATTGCCGATCGTCGATCTTTGGCCGGATCTACCGCTCCTTTATCTTTCGCTTCGAGATACTGTGGCAGTCCGAGGCCAATGGCTCCGAGCGTACCCACTTGTAGGAAATCTCGACGGGTGGAACCGTCGCAGGTGTGCGCTTTGGCACGGCTAATGAAATCGAGCATCGCCTAGTCCATTCCGATTCGGCTATATGATTTTTGGCAGGTGGGCCCCATACAGTAGCAATCCATTCTAGCTCTTTCCCCGAAAAAATGACAGGAGAATGGGGACAGAAGAATAAATTCAACTTGTTCATTCATAAAGCATTCTCCTGTCCCCATTCTCCTGTCATCTCATCATTGTCTTGGTCCCGTCCGTCCCGTCCGTTCGGGCCTGACGCGGGCCGTCGGCTTATAATACGGGATGACGTACGGTCCTTCAGGAATAATGGCCAAGGCTTTGTCGGTACTCTGATCGACCAATCGTTGGATAGCTTCCTCTAGATTGTCGATGGTATTCACACCGGTCAGAGATTTGTTGCTAGTGCTGAGCGACGAATACAAATGGATATTACCAGCCTTCATCGCCTTGGTCTGCATTTGAGTTTGCCACTCGTCGATATCGGCGTAGGGTTTCGGTCGAATCGAAGCCAAAAATCCGTCGATTCCCGATTGGATCAAAGCCCTTTGAGCGGCTTGGTATTCAGATGACCCCAAACCTTCTTCGCATTTCGATGCGATGACTAAGTTTCCTCCAGGCTTGAGGATAGCGATGGCTCCGACCATTCCTTTGACGGTTTGATAGTAAGTTTTATCCAGCGGATAGCCAGCCGCACTGGTGACTACCGTATCAAACTTTTGATCGACCGCGACGCGGCAAAACGGCTGAACGAAAGCAACGGCTTGGCGATGACTTTCAATAGCGTCTCCAAAATTGACCATCGCCAAATTGCGATCTTCATCGATCACCGTATTCAAGGCGAATACATCGCCTAGCATCCGAACGATCTCAAGTTGCTCTTCGTGCAACGGGTTGCGATCAAGGTTGCAGTTCGCCGCATGAATGTTTTCCATGAACGCGCAATTGTGAAACGTTGTGATCGTGTCGGCATGAGCTAGACCAGGCGCAATGACTTTTCGACCGCCCGAATAACCTGCCATGAAATGCGGTTCGACTAAGCCCGTTACAATGCGCATGTCGGCTTCGACAAATCGCCGATCGAGCTTCACTTCGGTCCCTCGCGTAGCAGTACGTCCTAGATTTACATGCTCGTCATCGCAACGTGCATCATGGTTGACGACCTGTACGCTTTCAAGAATCCACGGATCGCCAATCAATTCAGCTAATTCATGACCGAGGTTTGGACGATGTAGACCCGTGGCGACGAGAATCGTGATGGCTCGCAAGGGCACTCCGGCAGTGACCAAAGCCTCGACAAGTGGTCGCAAAAAAAGTCCGTTCGGAACTGGCCGCGTAATGTCGCAAATAGCAATGCAGGCAGAGCGCGCTCGCCGCGCTAGCTCGGATAATGGTTTCGATTCGACTTCGATGGCCATGATTGGCGCTCGAAGTGCATCCTCGATCGCGGCGCGAGGATCTTTCAAAACAGGCATTTTGGGCTTGCGAATGACCGTGACCCGAGCCTCTTTAGGCAACGCCACCATCAATCGCTCTCGACCGTACAGCAGGTAGTGTTGCATTGGACGTAAACAACTGTTAATCGGGGATCCAAAGCCCGCTGCCGGAACCGCCGCTGCTGCTGGCAGGTTGGCGTGCTGGCTCGGGAGCCGAAGATTGGCCGGGGGTCCATAGTCCTGAACCGCCGGCCGCTGGCGCACCGCGACCAAGAACGTTTTCGCCGTCGATTCCCGATCGACCCGCTTGAGCTTGTTGCATTCGCATCATCATCATTTGCATGAATTGTTGCAGAACCGGGTCGTCCGGCGATTCGCGGATCGATTTTTGAAGGAAGGCGTTGGCTTCTTCGGTTCGACCAAGCGACTTCAGCATGTCGGCTCGCTCTAGGACGGCATTCCCAATGGGCACGCCGAGTACTTTTCCTTTCTCGATCATCTGCAACATAAGCAGCTCTGCTTCGTCAAGATTCGTCGAAGCTCGGGTTCGCAAGCAGAGAGCCGTGTAATCAGCCGGAATGGCCGACTCTTCTGGCCACTGCATCGATTGAATGCGATTGGAAAGTTCACCAAAAACCGTCGGTACACCGCGCGACAACGCCGACTGCGACAACTGTAAAAGTTCGTCCCCTTCAATCGTTTCGAGATCGGTCCAGAAATAACTTGCTCCGCCGACAAGATCAAAGATATCGGATTGCGCGTTGTATTTCGGTTGCTCGATTTCAAGAAACTTATGGAGCTCGGCAAAATCTTCCGATGTCAACTTCGTCATCCCACTGGCTTGCCAGTAGAGCAACAGGGCCAGCAAATCCGTCTTGTATTCGGGCTTGCCGATGACGCTGCGAGCTGTACCGCCGTTGAGCAGCGGGACTGGGAAATCGAGAAAATGATCGCGATCCATTTTTCGAGAATTCGCACCGAACGCTTCCGAGATTTCGTTCGGCGGTCGCTTGTCAACTTGAATCGTCGAATTAAAAAAGGCAACCGGAGAAATAGGAAGCGAATGAATGACTTCACGAGGAGCATTTGAAAGACCCAGTTCGTCGCGAAGCTCGCGCGACCAGTCGAACTGATAACCTCGACTTGGTTCGAGCGTGAACAGTCGCGGCGGCTTGTCGGTTTGTCGACCGAGCAATGCAATCCACTGTCCAGATTGTCGCGGACGGAATTCGGTAAACTCATCTCCCAATACAGGCATCGCTACGAGGTAACAGGCCTTGGGTGGTACTTCTTCTTTGGTCAACGCTTGGAACATGCCGCGAATCGAATCGGTCTTCAACGGCATCAGTCGAGTACTGCTAACGAGTTTTGCTTCGAGCGAAGTTTCGTCTTCGAGTTCGTAGCTGCAAACTTCCAATTGAATGGCAACACCCGACTTGGAAGGTGACAATTCAAAAGCCAGCGCTTCGTAGTAGGCTTGTTGCCCTTCCGACAAACCGCTGGACTTGGCCAGCCGCAAGCATGTTTCTGTGGCACCGTCGGAATCGGCTACCAAGAGTTGACAGTGAAGTTTGGCGATAAGCGGTGGCGCCGTGGTACCGAACTCGCGTTGGATTCCGTCGATCTTGGTCTTGCATTGATTGACCTGATAACGACCGAGCAACGCTAATGCTTCGCGATAGCGTTCGGCAAACGGCTCGTCGTCGGCATCCGGTGGTGAGGGAGGCATTTCGCGCTGAAGGATGCTGACGGTATCTTGCGTGATGAGCGAATTGTAGATTTCATGGGCCATCTGATTGGCTTCTTCGCCATCGCCCGATATCGAAAGAAGCATCTCTGCATGCATGAGCGCGGACATGAACTGACGCCGTTGCATCAGCATCTCGACTAAATTCACAGCGACGGTCATGAACAATGGATGCAGGACGCCGCTGGAGCCAGCAATCGCTTGGACTAGCAGGTTGGCAGATTCTTCGACGTTGCCTCGCATAATCGCGACCAGCGAACGATACATCTTGGCTACGGCATTGTCAGGTTGCAAGCGAATGAACTTGGCCGACGTTTCTTCCAGCGATTCTGTTTCTTGAAGCTTGAGCAACAACTCGCACTTCATCGCCAATAGCCATGGTTCTGACGGGAGCGTTTTGAGGAGTGAATTGATATGGTCGAGTGCCGCTACGCCTTGGTCGCCTTGGATCATGCGATCGATTTTCTCGATCTCAGAGAGATGATCGTGGCATTTGCAAAACTTTATTTTCTTACCACTGCCACACGGGCAAATCGAGTATTGGTCCATCGCCATGAGCGGTTGAATCCTTGGCTGGCTAATGAGATTGTTTGGTGTCGGATGAAATCGCCGATAAAACTCCTGCCTCAGAGCGTTCCTGCGTCAGCAGTGTACCACTTTCGCTCGCATTTGGCGATGGCGGGAGCAACGCCTAGAACTTCTTGCTTGCTCCGAGGAACAGCCAGTGCGCTTGTGTTGAAAGCGAACTGTTGGAAAAATCGCCGCCAGCGAGACTACTGGTTCCGATGTGCATCGTTGGGCGGAACGAGTACTGATAAGCCAAATTGTACTCCCAGCAGAAGCGACGCCATGTATAACCGCCGCTAAAGTAGTGACTGAGAATGGTTGGCAAGTACGTGGTCGTCGTTTGACTGACAACCGCATCACTGTTGTACCCATAGCCAATTCGCACGGTTCGGTTCGGCGAGACATCCTGCTCGAGGCCTGCCTTAACAACGATGCTATCTTTCCATTGCAACGGAAAGGATTCGCGGACGACGGGGCCCGCCACATTTTGAAAGACGGGATTGCTTGGGTCTTCAAATCTTAGCCCGATTTCGTTTTTGGCGGTCGACCACTGCTGCCAATCGACATCGAGTGCTAAGCGTCGATTGGGTGCAATCGCGTATTGGAACCCTCCACCTACCGAGCGAGGCCAGACAATATCCATCGTCATGTCGTAAGACGATAGTCCCAGACCAGGAATTGCTATCCGAGCATTGCCGTTGTTTTGAAATCGATTTTGACTTTGATACCTTGCCGCAAGAATCAAGTTGTCGGCCGCCTGATATTGAAATCCAGTTGCCCACGTCAAAGCGGTTCCGGTGCTCTGAAGATCCAATGACGTCGGTGTCCCGGTCAGCGGCAACGAGTTGATGAAATACGGGCCTTCCAGTTCGATATGGCTGATCGCGACACCAAGATTGGCACCTATCCGAAGTCGATCGGTGGCTTGAAAGGATATCCCAGGAAGCACACGAATAAGCATTCCAAGCGACTTGTATAGTTGCGGACCGGCAAGCGGACCTGGCGGACCTTCAAGATTCCACCGTGCTCCGAAGCCGGCTGGCGAGTAGACGCCAAATCCTAGGGCAACGTCGTCGGCAATGCGTCGACCGACGGTAAACGCGCCCATGCCGAATGGATCGTTCGAGGCGTTTACCTTCGAGTTCTGAGGGTCGGAATATTGTAGGTCCGGGAAAAGCCCGACAAGGCTAGCATCAACAAAATGTTTGCGTTGATTGGAGCAACTACCAAAATTTCCAAGAAGTCCCGACGGGTTGTCGTGCAGGATATATCCATTGTCGCTAAAGGCGAAATTCGCGCCGCCTCGTCCTGCTGCTTTCGCATCGACCGAGGGTGCAATGGATTCGGCGTAGATGGTGCGACCAGGCAAACCAAAAATCGCGAATAGGCACAGACAATTAAACAACGATCGCATCATCACGCTTCCTTGCGCTAATACCCACCGAATGCAAGCTAAGGTGAGCTAAATTGTATCGACTAACCGAGGACTCAACCGCCCTTTGAATTCTTAGCCACCGTCCGAGACCGAGACTCCACCTCTATCGCACTCTTGTACGCCACTCTATCCCCAATTATTTCGGCAATTCACGAGAACGATTCCGCAGGTTCCCGTTTTTTCGACTGGGCAAACTATACCGGACGTAAGCATCATGTCGTTGCTCGCTCTGCTGCCACGTAACTGCGTCTCTCCGAGACGCAGCCCCCCAACTTTGCTGCGGAGTCAGTCTCGGAAAGACTGACCATCGTGATTTTTTCGCTGCTAGCAGCGAAAGGCGACCATGATGTGAAACTTAAAAATAGCGATCGTCGCAAAAATGTCCAGATTTCTTCTTGCCTGGCCGACAAAGCCTGCATACTATCTATGCATTGCTTACGCAGGGCGTACGCAAAATAATCCTGGCGACGTTGCTCGCCGCAACTAAAAGAGAAGGAAAAGTATAGTGCCATATTTAATGGTCAACCTTGAAGACCCGGCCGATTGCCGGAAGGCCATGCAGCATCTGCGTGGTATCGTAAATCCTGGCGGAAAATGCGGGCCAGAAAATGGACCGCGAGGTGGCCGCCAAGGAGGAACAGGTCATCGACGCGGTTTGGGAAGGGGCGGGCATGGACCCAACGATCTTGAACCTGGAATTGCCCCGCCAGCAGCGGATGGCGACGATAAAGCGGCTGCCATTCGAGCATTACCGCTACGAGCTAAACTCGAACGAATGAGCCAACGTGGAGTGTGGCGGCATTTAGTCTCAATTGCCAAGCAAGGTGATGTCTCGAAATCGCTCGGCGAGCTTGACCAGCAACTCGATTTGCAACCGAATAAAATGCGATCGCTGAAAGCCATCATGGCCAAACTTGAAAATCGATTTGATCTTCGCTTTCTAGAAGTCGACGTCGACGCCGGCAATGACGATGCTGGCAATCCACGCTACGCCATGCCGCCTCGCGTTCGCAAACAGATTTTGCGAATCATTAGCGAAGCATAGGAAGCATTGCCAAGACGGCGGATGCGGCTTCGATCCCTTTGTTGCCGACGTTTCCGCCGCTTCGATGAATCGCTTGTTCGAGCGAATTCACGGTCAAAACGCCAAAGGCGACAGGCTTTACGTGCTCTAGAGATAATGTCATCAAGGCAGACGAGACCGCATTGTTAATATGCTGATCATGAGTTGTCTCGCCGCGAATGACGCAACCCAGTGTGATTACGGCAACGGTCGAATCTTCGCGGAGATGTTTTAATGCAGCAAGCGGGATCTCCCATGCTCCGGGGACCCAGGTTACGATGATTTCCGAGTCCGTTGCGCCCGCTTGCAGCAATGTCGCGCGCGCACCATCCAGGAGCTTGATGGTAATATTCTCGTGATACCTTGAAACAACGATAGCGAAACAACGCTTGGGCCGACTCTCACTGCTCATGGTTTACCTTGATGAAATCAAATGCTTTTAAGGCTCAACAAGAATTCCGCGTTTGATTGCGTTTTAGCGAGTTTATTCGTGAGTAACTCCATGGCGTCGGTTACCGTTAGTTCGCTCAGCGCTCGACGCAACCAACCGATACGGCGATACTCTTCGGCATCGAGCAACATCTCTTCGCGTCGAGTACCCGATGCGTGAATATCAATGGCTGGCCAGATTCTTTTGTCGACCAAGGTTCGGTCGAGCACAATTTCGAGGTTCCCTGTTCCTTTGAACTCCTCGAAGATGACATCATCCATTCGGCTGCCGGTATCGATCAAAGCCGTAGCGATAATCGTCAACGATCCTTGCTCTTCGACTTTGCGAGCCGAACCGAAAAAGGCTTTTGGTTTTTGAAGTGCATTCGCATCTAAGCCGCCAGTGAGCAGTTTTCCGGATTGTTGGCATTCGCTATTCCAAGCGCGGGCCAGACGCGTAATCGAGTCGAGGAATATCACCACATCTTTGCCGTATTCGACCATGCGTTTGGCTTTTTCAAGAACCATATTGCTGACCTGGATATGCCGAGAGGCCGTTTCGTCGAAGGTACTGCTGACCACTTCGCAGCGAGGGCCACGAACTTCTCGCTGCATATCGGTTACTTCTTCGGGGCGTTCGTCGATCAAAAGCAAGATGACGACGGCTTCGGGATAATTCTTCAACACGGCCCTTGCCATCTTTTGCAAAAGAATCGTCTTGCCCGTTCGAGGCGGAGCAACGATCAAGCCTCGTTGGCCAAATCCTATCGGAGTGAGAAGGTCGATAACGCGAGTTTCGATCGTCTTAGGATCTGTCTCCATGACGATGCGTTGGTGCGGATGCAGGGGCGTTAAGGCGTCAAATGACTTGCGATCGCGACGGAGATTCGGCTCAAGATGATTGATCGCTTCAACGCGAAGCAGCGCAAAATAGCGCTCGTTTTCCTTGGGAGGTCGGATTTGACCAGCAACCGTAACACCCGTTTCCAGGCCAAAGCGACGAATCTGTGACGGTGAAACGTAGATGTCGTCCGAGCACGATAGATAATGCGATTTAGAACTCCGAAGAAAGCCAAAGCCATCCGGCAAAATCTCGATCGTTCCTTCGCCGTACATGATTCCTGTTGTGCGAACTTGCTCTTTGAGAATCCTGAAAACAAGCTCGTGTTTGGAAAGTTGCGGCACTTCTTTTATCGCAAGGCTTTCGGCATACGCTAACAACTCGGGCAAACTCATCTCTTGCAATTCGAGCAACTGCTTTGGCTCGGCGGTCGGCGGCGTAAACGGTAAAATTGCCGGTGACGCTGATTTTCTTGATTGCGTTCTCGACTCGGAAGCGATTTGCTCTGGGATCGAAAGCGGATCGAGCTCTTCGTCCAATTGGCGAACTCGTCGAGCTATCTCGGCTTGGTTGGCTCGAGCGTTTGCCGCATTCGGTCGGTGCGACGGATCCGAACGAAGAAGCCCAGCTTCATCGAGCGGCTTTGGTTCGTTATTGGGTTGCCCAGACATGTTCGTATTGATAAGAGAAAGGAGTGGAAAGCAAATCACATGGCTATGTCATGAGTCTGTCGGACCCAAAAATGCCTACGCAATCAAAGAAAGAGACAAGTGCCGGAAGGGAAGGGATCGAAGGAATGGGGAGAAAAGAATAGAGGATGAGCCTTTATCTTAAACAACGGGAATGCCGCTTGGCAACCGCTAGAGTTGAATAATTGTTGCGAGTTCAGCGGCATTGAATGGCATAAACCCTCATAAAGCGCCTAGTTTCTCGATAATATCGATCGATGGCGGGGAATCTTGCCTTGTGTGGCCAAATACCAGAGATTTTATGGCGTTTTATTTGGAAGCATCGGTGGCATCCTGCCGCCGAGACATAGAATTGACCCGCGGCTAGCGCCTACGGATCACTATGTAAATGCATTTTTATGGGGCTGGCCATTGGCCGTCCTGCATATTTTTTCCGACAAGTTTTGCGGGATCGATGACAACATGTTTGACTCGTTCGCGTCGCCATGTGTAGGTCACATGCACGAGTCCATCTTGGGTCTGAATCATCGCTGGATAACTGTACTCTCCTGGATCACTTTCGAGAACCAGTCCGGCTTGCCAAACAATGCCATCCTGAGACACAGCGATGTTGAGCGGTGTTCGCTTTCCTCCCCATTTCCCTGGTGTACCACCGATATGGTTGTAAATGATTAAATGACGACCATCCGATAGCGTCATGGCGTCGGTGCCCGAATTGTTGTTCGGCAAACGACCAAGCGTCATCTTGCCCCAAGTCTTACCACCATCTGCCGATTCGATTTGATATGTTTTGTTCTGTCGCGACCGTCCGACTGCTAACAATCGATCGTTTCCGAGGAATAGAATACTCGGCTGAATCGATTGAATCTCGATGCCATCGTTTACAGGGCCAATCTTTTGCCATGTCATTCCAGCATCCTTGCTTCGTTCGAAGTGCGCTTGCCACTTGCTATCCTTTTCATCCGACTCGGCACTCGAAGCGGCGAGAATGTCGCCATTGGGCAACTGAACCGGTTTATTCTTGACAGGACCAAGTATTCCAACCGGGAGTCGCTGTGGCTCGGACCATGTAAGTCCATTGTCAACGCTTGTCAGCTTCATTCCCCACCACGTCTGCGGAGTCGGTCCGACTTTGTAGAACAGCATCAACGGTGAATTTTTTCCGTCTGACTTTGTTTGAAAGAGGACCGGATTCCACGTCGGATAGCGTTCAACTTCGGCAGTCGGATTGGCGTGCTTGATGCCGTTGGCAACTTCGACTGGAGGCGTCCAGTTTCCGTCGATCCATCGTGAAACCCAAATTCCAACGTCGGGGTTCTTTTCGTGCGTGCCCCCAAACCATGCTGCAACCATCGTTCCGTCGGTTGCTTCAACGATCGTCGAAGCATGGCAACTTGGAAACGAAGCTTTTTCATAGATGAATTCCGATTGAAGAATTGGCGAACGAGGGTTCTTTAAAAAATACAAGCGACCGTCTTCGGCACCACCAACAAAGTCGACGACTCGATCTCCATCGAAGTCGACGACCGTCGGGCTGACGTCGTGCCCTTCGATATTTCGTTCGGCTAACGTACCTGCATTTTTGAAAATCCAGTTACCGTCTTTGAATGCGACTTGTTGTAGAAAATCAGCGTTGGATGAATTCAGTAAGAAATCGAACTTCTGATCGCCGTCCCAATCGGTCACGCAAAGCTTTCTCCGGCCGCTCTTACCCGCCGTGCCATCGTTGAGCTGCAGCGGTTGACCTTGTTCGTCTAAAAAAACCCTTCGAGGAGCTTTGAGGATCAGCTTATCTCCCTCGCGAGCTCTTTCGAAGAAGGCTAAGAACCCGTCGTGATCCAGCATGGCGATATCGATCAGCCCATCGCCGTTGTAATCGTAAAGTGTCGGCGTCGTTCGCCACTGAGTAAGCAACTCTTTTCCATTGGGACGAAGCCATCCCCAATCGAGATGCGGTTGCTTGCCATTCCATTCAACTTCGATCGGTTGCGGCGCAGATAGTTTTGGAGCTTGTCGCGTTCCAACATTTTTCAACCAAACGACGCGCCCGAGGATCGAGTTCAAAACGACGTCTGGCAATCCATCGGCATCCCAATCGGCGACGTTCAGCGTCGTATATCCCCATTTCGCCTCGGCTGGTCCTTGGATACTACCGTTCGGGCCGGCCATGATTCGAAAGGCTTTGCCATCGACTGACAATCGCGTTGGCTTGTTCCATTTAGGAGAGGCGATTCTGGGTCCGCTCATGTTTTCGAAGTACTCGATAAAGCCCGACGTGTTGCCGCACAAAATATCGGTGTCGCCGTCGCCGTCCCAGTCGAAGCCAACCGGCGTTGCGAGTGCTCCGCACTTGAGCGTGTCGGCTTCTTGTTGGAAGTACTGAGGTTCAGAATAGACAGGCATCTTGGATTTTCCATCGACGGTGCGAAGCCCGACGTTTTCAATCAAAGCGACTCGACCATCTTCGTCTCCGACGATTAAATCGATGTCGCCATCTCGGTCCCAATCCAAAGCTACTGGAACAATCATTTCAAGACTCATAGCGAGTTCTTGATTTTGGTCGGTTTTCAATCGTTTCCCCGCCGCATATTTTGGCGAAGTTCGCGTCCCTGTGTTTTCGAAGTAAGTAAACTTATCGAGAAACTCACCGCAGATTAAATCGAGATCGCCATCGCCATCGAAGTCTTCAAAATTTGGCGATGGGCAGCCGAAAACATCCAGTCGCTTTCCATCTGCTTCCACAAAACTTGGCGTCTCGTAGTCCGGCTTGGCTGTTGTGCCTCGATTGTGAAAAACGTAAATCCAACCGTGTAGCGGACCATTCTCCCACTCGCCTTTGGCATTCCAAGCATCGTCCCAACCGTAGTAACTCCAGTCTTCAACGGCGACGATCAAATCCAGTTTTCCATCGCCATCATAGTCGGCATATCGCCATTGATTGTGCCGCATCTTCGGGCCCTTTGGTTGTGCTCCTTGCGGCTTATGGAATTTCGCTTCGATGGGAAGTTTGACTTTTTCGTCGATTCCTGTTTTCGTAAAATTCAGATACTCCAAACCAGGCGACAATACGCGCATCGACCCATCGACGTAACTTGGCATCACGTAGCGCGTGGTTTTGCTAATAGGTTTACCCGCTTTGAAGACCGGCATTTTGTTCGTCGAAGTGTCGCCAGACGTGTTTTCAAACATCCAAACTCCATTCGATGGCTTGTCTGGACACGACACCAGCAAATCGAAATCGCCATCGCCGTCCGCATCACACGGTACAGGCCACGCCCAAAGCCCAACGCCAAGATCGACGACTAAGCCTGGGTGGTTATATCGAAGAGGTTCAAGGCCGTCTGCAAAGAGGGAAGCATGAAAAAGCCACATCCAACATAAAAGCGTTGCTACTATGTTGACTCCTCTCGCTGATCGCCAACACGCAAAGGCTCGTTTCCAGGCTCTTGCCTGGGAACGCACTGCTTCTCTGATTTTCATCGTTTTTCTCGATTTGGATGACAGGAATTTAATCGGAATTAGGGTTTCAAAATCGTTTTCAAGGACGAGTCGTTCTCGCGGCAAAGGAATCCAGCACAGCTTGTACTCGCTCGCGTTCGGGGAGTCGAAATTTATGAAACGGCTCGGCCATGAAATCATCGCAGATGCCCAGTATCGATAAGCTGCACTTGGTGGCTTTGATGTAACGCGATGCATACTTGCCGACTTCGTAGATCAGCTGAAGGGTATCGATCGCCTTCTGAAGTTCATCGATTCGTACTTGATCGCCCGCGACACACGCTTCGTAGCATTCGACAAACAGTTGTGGAAAAGCGTTCGCACCGCCAGCAACACCACCGTCGCCGCCCAGTCGCATCGCTTCTGGAAGCTTCGCTTCGGGACCGATCATGATCGACCAATCCGGCCGAAGTTTTTTCAGTTCAATGGCTTTGGCAAAATAATTCAGATCGCCGCTGCTGTCCTTCAAACCGATAATCTTCGATTGTGAGCTGAGTATTTCTAACGTTTCGTAATCAAACCAAACTTTGGTGAGACTTGGCATGTTGTAGAGAACCAACGGCAACGGAAGTTCGGGAATCAAATTCTCGACGTAACCACAAAGTTCGGTTTGGCCAGCGGGAAAATAATAAGGCGTCGAAAGAACGACCGCATCAGCACCTGCGTCGGCAGCATGCCGTGCGAGTTGAACCGACTCGATGAATGACGTGTCGGTGATTCCAACCAAGACCGGAACGCGATTGGCCACGCAACGCGTCGTGCGATCGATCATTTCGCGGCGCAGCCGATAGCTGAGGCTAGGTGCTTCGCCGGTAGTTCCCAGAATGAATATTCCATGAACACCACCGCCTATCACATGTTCGATCAAGCGTTCAAGACCAGCGTGATCCAATGCGTCGCGATCGAGCAACGGAGTTACAAGTGGCGGGATGATCCCAATGGGTTTTAAAGTCATGGTCGTTTACTGTAGTTCTTCAATGGTTCGCGGGCGAATCAGCAAAACTATGATTACGGAAAGGAAACAAACGCTTGCAAAAATTCCAAATATGGCACTCAGCGGGACTCCGCTGTCCCGCAACTTGCCAAATCCCCAATCCGCAAAGCCGCCGCAACTGATACTGATCATATTCATGATTCCATAGCCTGTGGCGCGAAACTCGGGACGTACGATTTGACACAGGATCGGCATGTTGTTGCAATCAAAAAATCCCCAACCGATCCCGAAGAGGATCAACGCCATGATGGCCATATTGAACGAGCCTTGTGTCGTTGCGATGCCGACACAAATGAGAGCCGGGATGATTAGGCTCATGCCTGTCGCACTGACATAGATCCGTCCCCGAATATTTTTTCTCATCCATCGATCAGCCAACCATCCTCCGCCAATGGCCGAAAAAATTGCCGCCCCTTGCCAGTAAATCGTCGCCGACACGCCAGCGAATCCTTGTCCAATATTAAAACTGTCCTTGAGAATCGACGGCATCCAGTCGCGGACGACCCATCCAGCCAGGGCGGGCAAGGTGAAATAGACGACCAACAGAATGAACGAACCGTTGAGCACCAAGGCGTTCAATGCGGAAGCAACGCTTGGTTTCGTCTTCTCGGATTCTAGGTTGCTCGATCGCTGGACATCCTTGAGCAAAACTAACAACGGCACCGCGTAAATAATTCCAACGACTCCGATCACTTTAAAGGCAAACTGCCATCCGATCGCCGGAGAATCGGCAGCGTAACCCGAAAAGCCGCCTATGATGACGCCTATGTAGATTCCCATTTGGTGCATGCCGATAGCTCGCGAACGAGTCGGACCGACATGGTAATCCGCGATCAATGCGAGAGCCGCCGGAATATAGAACGCTTCGCTGACTCCCATGAAAGTACGGGTCATCAAGAGTCCGTCATAGGTTGTGACAAAGCCAGTGAGGAAAGTAATCAACGACCATGCGAGAAGGCTTGCACAGATCGTTAATTTTCGGCTAAATCGATCTGCCAAATAACCGCCGATTGGACTGAGGAACGCATAGACCCATTTGAATTGCCCCAGCATGAATCCCCAGTTCTCTTCCGACCCGATACTGGGTATATCGCCCATGACCGAGGATTTCATCGCCGCGATCATTTGGCGATCCAAGTAGTTCAGCAAGGCTACTGGAAACAACAACCCAACGATCAGCCATGCCAAGGAAAGGCCGCGCGGCGAAGGAGTTGTTGACGGGTTCGACACGGTTTTAAATACGATTGATTTGAAAAATGCGCAGGAACGGCAGGCAGTCCAACTGTTTCCCAGGTTCCGCCTGAGAACGAGTGCAACGGTGTGTATTTCGTAACCCGAAGCGTTAGCGAGGGATTTACTCGGATTCCTTGCTAACGCTTCGGGTTATGAATAAATGCAGGTTAGCGCCGACGGCTCGCAACGATCGAAATTTACGCAACTTGGGAAAGTCGACGTAGTACGATTATGCAACATGTTGCAATCGCGTCTTTCGCAATCGTAGCTTGGATGATATCATACAGCTAAACCATCATGTCCTCCCGTCGTGTCGATTCCTCAACAACTGAATGCATCGTCCCCGGCTCTCGAATTCAGATGCCGGTTGTTCAGTCATTGGCGTCGCTGCATAGTCGCAATGCTTCGAGAATTACTTGGCACGAGCACGCGGTCTTCGAGCTTTTATTTTTGCTCGACGGAGAGACCGGTTACGAGTTCGCGGATGGAGAATCAGTTGTCGTGCCGGGTGGACATTTCTTGATCGTGCCTCCTCGGGTCAAACACCGTGGTCTGCATAACGTTCGTCGTCCTGCCAGACTCTGTAGTATTCTACTGGATAGCGAGAATGAAAACGCTTTACGAAACACGATCTTCGTGCAATCAGAATTGGATTCGATTTTATCGAAGTGTACAGAATCTTCCAAGTTGGCGTGGCCGATGGGCGGAGAGCTACGAAGAATGACCTCTCAACTGGCAGCGCAAGTCCGCGAGTTCGAATCGCAGCCCGACGATCGCTCGGCCGCCTTGCGGCTTACCGTATGTGGCACGCTTCTTGAAATGGCTCGACAGTTAACTACCAGTCGAACCATTCCGCCCGACGAAGCAGTACGAGCGGCCATTGCACACTTGGAATCGAAATTCGATCAGGCGATCTCGATCGACGATGTTGCCCAAGAGATCGGGTGCAGTCGGGCTAGGTTGTTTGTTATTTTCAAACAGTCGACGGGACAGACGCCCAACGACTATTTACAACGAATTCGCGTGAATAAAGCTGCGGCTTTCCTTCTGGAAACCGATCTTTCGGTTACCGAAATTGCGATGAACTGCGGATTTAATACCAGTCAATACTTTAGCAACGTATTTCGGAAATATCAGAACAGAACTCCGTCCGAAGCCCGCGAGTCGCGAACCATGCAATAGAAGCGTGGGGTAAGCTTCGAATGCCGCAAGGATAAGGTAGCGGAACGCCGCGAGCCGTCCGGTAAAGCGTTGAAAACGTAACGTAACACCGGGCCGCTCGCGCCGCACCGTTACAATTTAGGGCTTATCCTTGCGGCATTTGGGCAAGCTGGAAGCTTTCGGTCGACGCGATGAGCTATAATCAACGCTATTCCGATTCTTCCCTTCAAGGAAAAACTGATGGCTTGCAAGCAGACACGGCAGCGAAACTGGTTTTTGCGCATGCTGCTTTTCGTCCAACTCGGGATTTGCAGTGTCGGCCATTCTGAAGAATCGACCGCTCGTATAGTGCAGGAACCTCCGGAGCTGGAAGCGATACCTGGCACCGATCCAACGCTAGCCCGTTTTACTCAGTCGATCAAAGAGCTAGGTTCGCCTATTTATCGAGAACGACAATCTGCGTTTTTGCGACTTTGGGAGATGGCCGACCTTGGACATCAAAAGGCAGGCAGTCGATTAATCGAACAAGCACTTCTATCGACCGATATCGATGTTGCAGCGAGTGCTCGATGGTTACAAGTCTTAATGCGATTGTCCGCCTCACCGAGCGAAGCCTCGAAGCTGATCGAAGATTTAGCTTTGATTCGAAGTGGCGATACCGAGACGATCCTTCGTTTGGCTCGCAATCACCAGTGGGAACATCTACTCGCGATGCTGGACGTCTTGACTCCAAATGATCGAATGCGACTATTGAGCGAACCCGAAGCCCTTTTCAGTTTACGCGTCACTGTCGTATCATTAGCTTGGAAGGATCATGAAGAGTCTAAGATTCCGGCGATTGTCGACTATCTTTGGACAACGGCCGAAGCGATCAATGCCAGGAAGCTTTGGCAGATGCTTGGCATGATCGCATGGTCGCGGCAACGCCCCAGTCGGCTGGATGACGTCAACGATGAAGAGCACTGGGAAATCGTTTCCGAACAAGTGAACGGTCGCATTCTCGAATCCGTCGCCGCGGCGCAGAAACTCGGACGTGAGCGATTGGCTAGTTCCATCCTCGTTGACAACGGACTTTGGAAAGCCTCGATTCCCGCCAATGCAGACCAACCACCGCCCGCCGGTTCAATTTCATCTGGAGGCGAAAGTGTCGTGGCGGCGCGAACCGCCTTGATACTTCAATGGTCCGGGAACGTTGAGCTTAGCCAAAAGTGGACCGATGCCATCGGACTTCCTGGCCCAAGCGAAGAAGATGTCAATGGAGTCATGCTCGCATTAAGTCTTTGCGGACGCACGGAAGATGCGGTTTCGATTGCGGAAAAGCGTTCTCCGGATGAAGCTTTTGATTACTTCGTTCGACATGGTCGCATTTCCGACGCAATGCACTCGATCGGTATTGAACAACTTGATGAACCATCCATCCAACGCTGGCTCGATAGTGCGACAACGAAGCCGACACTCGATCGGCAATCCGATATACAGATCACCGAACGCATGGCCGCTGTCGGTTGCATGCTTTCACGACTCGGACAGAAGGATCTTGGCGACATCGTCGATCAGGCAGTGATTCAATGGGCTTCGTCGATAGGTGAAGATCATGGTTCGAGCAAGTCAAATCGAAGGATCACCGGTGCCGAAGTTTCGCGTGACCGCTGGAAAGCAGCCATGGAAACATGGACTTCGCAGCATCGAAGGCCTTTTGCACTCACACAATTTCGGCAACTTTTGCGAGAACGCATCGATCACGAACTCCAAGAAGCGATCCTTCGGATTCTTTACGACAATCGAGATGACCGCAATGATATGTATCGGCTTGCGTCTTCTGTTTTACAATGGCTTGGCGAACAACGTGGGAGCAAGGATTACGCGAATGCGGCCGGTGATTTAGAACGATTGTTTTCCGGGCGTTCGCCTGAGTCCTGGCCCGAGGATTGGCAACGAGGCGGTTTTCCAGCTTTGGGTCGAAGTCTGTTGCAGGCCAACGGTTCGGAGCTCGATGATGATGAGTTGCCGATACAATTGGCAAGATTCGCACTCATGCATCAACGTACCGATCTGTTCAATGAATGGCTTTGTTTTGGTGCGGAGCCTGGATTTCGTGAATGGATAAGCGCACTGTTCAACGCCCCTCCGAATTTACGGGGTTCGCATGACATTCTGTCGAACCGTCTTCCCGTATCGCGCAATCGATTGGTAGTATTGGGAGAAATGCTTCTCAAGCAGAAAGACTATTCTCGAGCAATTGTCGTCCTTGAACGTTTAATTCAGTTGAATCCCGAGCGGCTTGATTTGGTTTTAAAACTCTCGCATTGTCATCGCGCAATTGGTGAAACAGAGCTAGCCGACCAGATCCGATTGCAGGTCCTCAGTATGCCGCTGACCGTACCCGAGATTCGAGGAATTGTGGCTGAAATCGAGCGTGAACCGCAACAAGCCGAATCGGAGCGATTGCTCCGAAATGGTTTGCTCGGCAGCCAAAATCGTCCCATCGAGAATTGGATCTTGGCGATTCAATTGGCCTTGTTGCAGCATTCGCCAACGAACCTGCCGCCATCAGAAACCAAAGTGGACCATCGCGAGCAGCGATCGAAACTCAAAGCGATCATCGATGACGATCGGCGTCAGTTGCTGTATCGGCTTGACTGTTTCACCGATGTATCCTTTAAGCTTCGGTATGCCATTCCGACGCTTGAAATGCTCTATCGAGACACTGCAAAGCTCGCGATCCTCGACGAGGATTTCCAAAAAGCTGACCAAGCGATTCGAGCGTGCCACGCTGTCTATCCCGATCAAATCGAGTCGCCAATCGAACTGATTCCGATGGCCGAAAAAGTCTTTGGTGTCGAGAAAACGGAAGAGTGGCTCGAGTTGTACGCATCGCCTTTGGAGTCGCATATGTCGCAGTGGCCAGATGATACGCTCGTCGGGAATAACCTCGCATGGTTTTACGCGAATATCGATCGCAGATTAGATCGAGCCTTAGAGTTAAGCCAACATGTTGCCGAGCTGCTTCCTGATGACAGCATCTACTTGGATACTTTAGCCGAAGCCGAATTTCGCCTTGGGCATATCGACGAAGCGATTGCGATTTCATCGAAATGCCGTCAGCTTACGCCGCTGGAAGATCATCATCGCGCACAACTGCATCGATTTCTGAAAAGGAAAAAAGATTAGTGTCGAAAAATTCGCTCGTTCCCAGGCTCTTGCCCTCATCGTTACACACATTTTTTCGTATTTTTTGTGAGCGTTAGCGCCGGTCCGAACGTCCGCCATGCTAAGGCTAAGTCTGCGATACGCTGCATT
>JAWXCK010000284.1:0-9819 GCA_034408855.1 Pirellulaceae bacterium | reverse complement strand
CCGATCAGAAAGCGAACCTTGGTTTTTGCAATCACTCAGTCGAGTGTTTTCCTTGTATTTCACGGCTAACATCGATTGCGGATCACGAAAACCACCCACGGTTTCTGCGGAAGAGCCAAAGAATCGGCGATTTTTGTAATCTTGAGTTCGTCTATGGTAAGTTTGTTTCTGTGTTCCGAATTTGTTTGTCAACATGGAGCGGTCATGGAACAGCTTACTTTGCGGACGATTGTCAAATGAAGTATTCTTTGGGCTTACTGTCGACAAAACATATCCGATCACTTCTGCGTTATTCAGGCGCTTTTTTTCAGTTTTCAGCGCCGCTCGTACTCCTTTTCATATACACGACGTCGACGCATTCGAATGAGCCCTATTCGTTAATCAGCGTTCTGAATGGACATGAAGGCTCGGTGATGTCGTTGCAGTTTTCGGTTGACGGTCGGACGCTTGCAAGCAGCAGTCGCGATAAATCGATCAAACTTTGGGATCCGATCTCGGGCAGTTTGCGTCACACACTGGATGGACATGATCTGGACGTATATCAAGTCACCTTTTCTCCGCACGGAGATCTATTGGCAAGCTGTAGCGGCGATATGACGATCCGGCTTTGGGACGCGCGGAATTTCAAGGCACTCTTCACACTCGTTGGCCACACCGATATTGTGCGTGCGGTGGCTTTCGCTCCCGATCAGAAATCGCTGGCCAGCGTCGGGGTTGATAAGACTGTTCGACTTTGGGATGTGTCAACGGGTAAGCTGCGTCAGACTCTGCATGGACACACCGCTCGAGTAAAATCGGTCGCTTATGCGCACGACGGATCGTGGCTTGCATCGGCTGCGAGCGACAGAACGATTCGCCTTTGGGACGCTCATACGGGAGCAGTGTTGGGAGTCCTCGAAGGGCATACAGGAGACATCGAAACACTGGCTATTTCTCCTGATGGAACGCGAATGGCTAGCAGTAGCGGAGATATGACGGTGCGACTTTGGGACGGGGCGACAAAGCAATTTATTCGCGTGTTCGAAGGTCACTCGGCTGAGGTCGATTCTGTCGCGTTTTCGCCCGACGGCCAGCAATTGGCAAGCGGTTCCAAGGATACAACGATCAAAATATGGAACGTGGCGACGGGCCAGTTGATGCAAACGATCATAGGCCACTCCGGACGAATCGAGTCGCTTACCTTCTCGCCGGACGGTAAATCGATAGCCAGCGGTGGAGGTGGCGGCGATACGTCGATCCGGCTCTGGAAGTGACCGCTCCTCGAACGTTTTCTCGAAGACCGAAAACTTTGATAGCGATCCAGGTTGGGACGATGAACCCGAGGCAGATCAGGCTTTTGCGTGGAGCTATCTCATAGTGCTCGACTTTTTGAGCCAATGCGATCAAGATTGCATCTCGTACGTCTGGATCAGCATCTTCTTCCATCGAAGATTCGTGCCTTCTGCAATTCATCGTGAACGCACAAGTAAGCAATCGACATGCCGAAATCTGCGTTGCGCTTAACGGCAAACCGCAAATCAAGAATTTGATCGGCTCGAAATCTGATCTCAATCGATTTCTGGTACGTAGATTGCTTTTTGCTTCGTTTGAGCTTTTTTCGAAGGTCATTGCGTCTATAATGGCGCTCTTTTATTGGATACCCATATCTTGTGCCTAAGATCGATGCGCACCTTACTAGTTGTCGACGACGATCGAATGCAGCGTAAGTTGCTGGACGATTGCCTCCGCGGTTCAGGCTATACGGTACTATTGGCTTGCAATGGAATTGAAGCAATTTCAACTGTTACGAAAGTTAAAGTCGATGTAATTCTATTGGATCTCAACATGCCCGAAATGGATGGATGGCAAGTGGCAGTCCATATTAAAGAATTCATCGACATTCGAATGCCGATTATTGTGATATCCTCATATTGTTTGCCGGGGGATCGGGCGCGAGCACAAGCGGCCGGCTGTGTAGATTTGGTTCGCAAGCCCGTCGAATTGACTCAGTTGTATGCTTTAATTGATGACGTCTTGGTCGATTGCGAAACACCATTTGGTCGCTAACGGATCGCTATGATGTCTGTAAATTCACTTTTGCAATCGAGAGAGAGACGATGCCATTCATGATAGAAAATATACCGGGCGTTCACCCATCAGCGGTAACGGGGTTCGAAATGAAGGTAGCCAATGTCGAAGTCCCCTCGATTCCTTCGCCGCATGACATTCCACCGTCGACTCCTCATGACCCGCCGCCACCGTCGCCGCACGATCCACCAGCGACTCCGGCACCTCATGATCCACCAGCGACTCCGGCACCTCATGATCCGCCGGTTCCCTCACCGAACCCACCCTTTACACCTGATCGACCATCGTCGCGAGATGATCCACCATCTTTATGAGTTCCAAGGTGTAGCGGCGCTCGAGTGCCTTTACCGAGCCAGAATTACGTCACCTCAAATCGTTCAAGTGTCTTTGGATCGGTGGTCTTCAATAGCGATTCCGCATCGTTGAGTTCGCTGCTATCAATGTCGTGAACGATGATGAGTACCGATCCTTCCTTGACACGTGATTCATAGTCTTGAGTAGTAGGCTGTGCGACGCCCCATTGGTCCATGCTTTCGAGAAGATTTCCAATCGCTGCACCGATCGCCATTCCCAAAAGCGGTCCGCCAATTACAAACGGTCCGATCAGGGTTCCGGCAGCAAAAGGCGACGCGAGTGTACCTCCGATCAACATTCCCAACGCTGTACTTCGACCCTCGGGCGCAGCACTCGTAGCTGCTTTAGCGCCTGCGTCCTGAGGTAGATTGTGCAGATGTTTCGCAGCGGGATCGGTCGCACTGGAAACGATAGATACATTCTCCAACGTATAGTCGTTCTTCTCTAGTACTTCAAGTCCAAGCATGGCAGCAACATTGGTCTCATATTCCGCGATTAAACAGTTGGACATAATGGATTCCTCTCCCAATTCTAAACACTATTGCGACACAAAGTAACTCAGCGTAGCGGCAAATGGCATACCAGTACAATGATTCGATGGCTCCCTATGGGTATTGAAATGCACGCAGTGATTTCCCTGCCATCACAGTGAGAACAAGAAAACGCGAATACTCTGTCGATTTGGCCTGCCAATTGCAGGATAGTAGCCAGCGTCGTTTGTGGATCGTCTTCCCATATTCGACCATTTTTTAAGACGAAAAATAGTTAAAATGTTAGCCCGAAGAAACTTTACCATCGCAGGCTTGTCGGCCTTCGCAATGGTCGCAGCACCGGGAACAGCGAGGAAGGCGCAAGTTGATGCGGAAAGTTCACCGTACGCTGGCAGTGACGCAATGCGAAAATGTGCGGAAGCATGTTGTGTAGAAAGTTTTTCCGCAGCTATGTGTCGCGAATTCACTAACTCGAAAAGGGAGAGAATGAAATGAACTGGGATCAGATCAAAGGCATCTGGAAGCAGGCGAAAAGTGAAATCCAACAGAAATGTGGTGAGCTCACGGATGATGAATTGGACGGTATCAATGGCCAGCGACAAGAACTCGTTGGCAAAGTTCAAGAGCGCTACGGGATCGCGAAAGAGGAAGCAGAAAAGCAGATCAAGGATATCGAAAAGTCTTGTGACTGTTGATTTCACTAGTTCAGATGATAAATCGCTGTGCACCGTAAACTGCCACGACGATGTCGTTTTTGTAGAATAAGGAAGCCAATATGGCGAAGAAAAGAATTTCAGATGCGATGGAAAAAGCGTTGAATGATCAGATGACCCTTGAAGCTTATCAAGCTCAAGTGTACTTATCCTACGCGTCGTGGGCAGAAGTCAATGGGTATCCCGGCATTGCGACTTTCCTTTACAAGCATATGAACGAGGAACGTCAGCACATGTTCAAGTTCATCAAGTATATCAATGCGCGAGGTGGAAAAACAAGAATTGAAGCGATTGCGACTCCACCCGCTGACCCGAAGAACATCAACGAATGTCTTCAACGAACGCTCCAGCACGAGGTTGACAATTCAGTTTCGATTGACGGTATTGTGAGTCTCGCTCTTGAGGAAAAGGACTGGGCTACCTTCAACTTTGGTCAATGGTTTGTTAAAGAGCAGATCGAAGAAGAAGAACTAATCAACAATTTAATCGTCGACTACCATTTGGCGTCGCAAAATAACGAAAACGCCAATCTCTATGGATTGGACAAAGACATGCAGTCCGCGCCGCAGGCCGCAAGAATTCCGAGAGACGAGGAATTTTGAGTTTTTATCTAAATAAAGCAAGAAGGAAAAAAGCTATGTTTACAGCTACGAACCGACGCGTTGAAAATAACACTTGCGAATCCGTTAATCAGCAAATTGCTTAGGAAACGCGCGACCGATTAAGAGATCTTTCCAGGAAGGGACCGCAAGCCATCGAGGAGTTCTAGGCTTTAATGAATACGACCTTCAACGCGGCGTCTGATTAGGCGACGTCGATTCCCATTGGACTAATATCTTGAACTTTTGCTCGAGTCCACTAGTCAGAGAAGCCAGTTCGCCGCCGCGGTGCAGAGTACAAAGTGGGCATATATTTTTCGCCCGTTGCTCCACTTCAACCATCAGCGTTTGCACCTTATTTCGATTAAATCCGCACATCAACAGCGCCTTGAGCAGCGGCTCGGACTGATCGATCAAATCATGATTCACACCATTCAGAGTATCACAGCAAAGTTGCGCAAGGGCTGTTAGTTGTGCTTCCACTTCCGGATTTAGTTGAGTCATTATATAGCTCCATTCAGAGACAAGTCATGAAAGCCACTATCGCTTTGCTCTCTTCATCGGTTAACCCGAGGCTCAAAATGATGTTGAAGAAAGCGACGGTGTCATCGAGTGTTAACAATCGGCCATCGTGCAAATAGGGCGGCGAGTCCTTGATGCCTCGAAGGGTAAATGTTTTGATCGGTCCCACCGCGACATCGTAGTGATCGGAGATAATCTTGGGCTCATAGAACCGTTGTACCTGCAGGTCGTGCATTAAATTGTCGAGATAGAACGGTGCCGGATGGCATACACTGCACTTAGCTTTACCAAAGAATAGCTCTTGCCCCTTCAGTTCTTGCGCGGTCGCCTTACTCGAAATGAGCTTTCCATAGACGTCGAGTTTTGGGGCTGGCGGGAAATCTAACATCGATTGCATCTGAGCCATCATCGCAACTTGATCCGATCGATTGGGCAAATGAACCCCTTTTTTGGCTGCAGTCACGTGATCCCCGTCGAAGTATGCGGTACGTTGTTCGAACTCGGTGAAATCTTCGATACTTCGCAGAGATCGCTTCGAACCATGAATTTGTTGATTGAACACGCCGCGCAAGCTTATCGTTTCAATGCGGAATCGATTTTGTTGAGGTCGAGTGTCGGGGTTGAGATGAAATGTCGCGTTGGTGTGACCGTTCACATGGCAATCCAAGCAACTAACCCCCAACGACGGTTCTTCTACTTTTCGATCGTCCGTTTGATTGAATTGTTGCTGCGGGAAAGGGGTAAGCAACAATCGCATTCCCTCCATCTGCACCGGCGTTATTTTTCCTTTAAGTAACTTGAAATAGTTCTTAATCGTGAGGACTTGTCCGTCCGTCACGTCCATGCCTGGGTGCGTCGTAAGAAACATAGGAGGCGGATATTCTGGAGTGAATCGATCCGGGATATCAAAATCCGTATCAAATCGGGACAAATCGCGATGTTCGGCATTCTTGATCTGATCGATTTGTGCTTTTGGAAAAACCATTCCGCCCGTGGCATGCTTCACGTGCGGCAAAGGACGAAAACCGGCCGGAAACAGCTCTTGATCGCGAATTTCCTGCGCTGACATCGAAGACAGTTTGGCCCACGTGGCATTCTTAGGCAATTTGACTCGAATGCCTTGTTGCACTGGCTTTCGACCGGCCGACATTTGAATCTTGGAAGGTGAATCGCTGAGGTCATATCGACTTTCAAGCAATTGCAATTGCTCTGTCATCACCGCCGTCTTTTTCGAAACATCTGCAGCGCGCATCGTTTCAAAATCTTCCACCACGACGGGCATGTAGGTTTCGGGTTTGGTTGGAGACTTCGTATCGTCGGCGGGTTGTGCAATCTGTTGGGTGGCGCTCGATAGGAGCAACAGGATTACACCCATTAAAACAAATGCTTTTTTCATGATTTTTTCTTCCCACTAAGATGTCTTCATTAGTATAGATGCTGGTTCCCCATAAGAAAGCAAAGCATGTGCCACGTCGACTGAGTGGAGAGCACCATGCTTGGTCGTGCGCAATCCGAAACGCCGGATGTCTATACGTCAGACTTAACCGATTCCGTCATTCTGATCGCTCACGGATCGGAATGCTCTCGGATGTTCCACAGCGGCGACTACGCCAAGCGGCAATTCTATAATTGCTTTAATTGGCACGAGAATTGCGATTTCAATGGATCGGATGCAGCCCTGCTGATTAGGAATTGGTTGTCAATTCTCGGCCAATGGTTGCTCATCAAGCTTCAAACATGTTGTAGGTGATGTGATGGAAATGTTACTTAACTCGACGATGGTGATAGGTGCCGCAGGCTACTCCTTGGTTTACATACTGGGCGGCGGAGGCATCATAGGCGCAATCGTGATTTACGCTATCGCAAAAATGGCAGGTCAGTAGTCGCTGTGCGCTAAACGCTCGTATCGCGTGATCGGCTTTGAGCCGAACGCCGTAGAAGAAGTCGCTCAGACGTTCGATAGATCACGTCAAGCGAAAAAAAGAAGCTCGACGCGAATTCCATCACCGTGAAATAGTTGACCAGAAAGATGCGTATCTGGCTGCCAGATGAGACGCTAGACTGCTCGGACCAAACATCAACGCTGTCTGTTCAACCTGCTGCACTTTGGGCGTTCGGAAAAGAAAGTCCTAGAGAATGGGCTAAGTTGGAAAGTCGACGTTGCGATTCCACGTGTCGGCGATTTCTTTCCGCAGAGCTCCAACTGGATTTAATAGAGTCGATGCTTTTCCTGATCGACTTCGGCGATATGGCATTGGCAGCGACTGTCCTAGGTGCGAGCGTTTTCATATGTGACTCCTTCGATGAATCGATGACAATTGGAACTAAGCTTTCATAGATACCAAATAGCAACTAGCAACTGTCATGCCAAAACGGACTAACTGTAGTTCTGCCATCAGGGAGCGAGATGCATTGGTATTGGCGTTGTACGTCCCTGACGGGGATTTGCCTGTCCCTTAAAATCGCGGTGAATAGTATGCGATGCAAAGAAGTGAATGTCGCGCCGGTTGTCGACGATTAAAAATTGCCCGTGCGAGGTTATTACCCGATTAGATTGCCGCTCGAAATTGGCCGATTTTCACTCGCCATGATGCTTCGTCGTTCATTCAGAAGTTTTTTATACGGCGATTCTTTCCGCCGCCGATATCTGTTGACACGAGATGGGAGACGTTTGGTGCGGCATAAGAATTGCGTAATGAAGGTTCTGGCAATCACCTTGCATACGAAAAAATCTTCCATGGCAACTTCCCATAAACCACAGCCGATCGATGTAACGGTGTTCTACAGCCTCGGTACTGTGTTACCGCCCACGCCACGGTCGGCGACCGCGATCGAGCCATCGAAGCCGGTTGTTCGGACTACCACACCAAGCCGGTCGAACTGGATTTGCTCCTTACTTTTATTGAATCACTTCTAAACAGTTTGGACTTCGTGGATCCCCGATGAGAACCTTTAAATGTATCTGCGGCAATAAGCTCTTTTTCGACAATACTCGCTGTATAGGCTGTGATCGAGCGACGGCATTGTGCCCAAACTGCCGGCAAGTTACGCCTCGTGTGGAGTCAACCGATAATACATTTCAGTGCGCAAACGACAAATGCTCCGCTAAATTGCGATTGTGCGAAAATGCGCAGTACGACGCTTGCAATTGTGGGATTGACGCCGCCGATAATGCGTCGCTTTGCAAATACTGCAGGCTCAATGCAATTATTCCTGATTTGTCTATCGAGGAGAATCGATCGAATTGGCAGAAATTGGAAGCTGCCAAACGTCGCGTATTATATGCCTTGGAGGATCTTGGATTTCGGATTGATAGCAAGGAGTTGCCGTTGAGTTTTGAGTTCAAATCGGATGTAGCGGAAAAAGTGTCAACGGGTCATGCCGAGGGCTGCATCACGATCTGCCTGAATGAAGCGGACAGCGTAAAGCGGGAACAAGTACGAGTCCAATTTGGTGAACCACATCGGACTTTGGTCGGTCACTTCCGTCACGAACTCGGCCACTACTATTGGGGACTGCTCGTTGCCCATAATTACCTCAGGCAGTTTCGAAGTTTGTTCGGAGATGAGACGAACCCGACGTATACCACAGCCCGAAATGCGTATTATCAAAATGGCAATGAGGTGTTGGATTGGCACGCGACGCATATTTCTCGATATTCAACGATGCATCCTTGGGAAGATTTTGCAGAAACCTTCAACGCATATTTGGATTTGCGAGCCGTTGTGCAATCGGCACTTCATTTCGGACTGCTGTCCAACGTCGATGCAAACGACTTTGATAGCGTGTTACTGTACTACCAAAAAATTGGTATCGTTACCAACGAACTAAATCGCGACATGGGTTTGTTGGACTTGGTCCCCGAAGTCTTTACTACGCCAGTCATCGAAAAGCTTCGTTTCATCGATCGATTGCGCCATTAGCTATTGCTTGCAAGGCATGTCATTGGAATTTATCTTCGCAAGTATTTGTCGAACTGTTACTGCGCGTTGTTGGAAATAACCGTGAAAGAAAGAACCTCTGAAATGGAACTTAGAAATCGCCGAATGGTCAGTATTGGCATCGGACTCGCAGTTGTATTATTCGCCATTGCAGGTATCGCGCTCTGGAATTTCTCGACGATCTCACATATCTCATCGGGGTCGAGCGAGCTATCATTCGAACTACCAATCGACTTTGCAAAGTTTCGAGCGATTATGGTTCGCAAAAACGCGACGAACGCTATCGTCGCGCATTCTGGGATGAAAGTGATCGAGGAACGAATTCAAGATGTTGAAATCGACACAAAAGGAGACACGCGTCCCATTCTCCACGCGCTTGTCGGAAAGTCTCAATCGGATTTGTGGGCTCGTAAATTGATCGTCGTCAGGGTTCACGATCCTGAAATTCACGCCGAGCAGCTTGAAATGACCCAGAGCGCAGATATTCAAGCAGATTCCATGGAAGTACAGACAATTTCTAATCGAGCGGCTGGAAATTTGAAGAAATATGAAACGTTTCTCAAAGCCACGGCGCAACGGCACGAGACAACGATAACCGTGAAAGTGAATCTGCAAATTGAAGTCATCGTTCCAAAACTGTTTGTGGCGAACGCAGATCAACGAGTTCAAAAAGCTGCGGATAAAGCAACGCGAGAACAGCGCGCGGCGATTGAAGATTTCATCCAAGATCACGCGGGTGCAGTGATCGTGATGCCAGAGTTTTAATTGATTTGTAAAAGAGCCAGTTTGATCGATAACCACGCAATGCGGCAGAAATGACTTCATTCATCGTTCAACCACGAAGAGCTAACGACGGGCAGTCGTCAGCAATCGAGAAAATTCTCGACCGAAGTCGCTTTGGATTGGGCATGTTTTTTGCTCGACACTCGCGAAAACTGGACGTTGTCATATTTTCGGCAACCCAGCAAACGCTTCCATCGTTTTCATTTTCTAAAGTGACTTCATGACCGGATATATGGATTGTTGCGGACTGACCGACATTGGGCTTAAGCGATCGGCTCTTCCGGTAGAAACTGTGGGTGGTTTTCGTGATCCGCAATCGATTTTAGCCGTGAAATACAAGGAAAACACT
>JAWXCK010000283.1:0-106737 GCA_034408855.1 Pirellulaceae bacterium | reverse complement strand
TAAGTAATGATCGATAAATAAGTGTCCGGTACCTTTTGTGCAAAGCACCCGAAGGGCCGTTCCGGCAAAAGGTACCGGACACTTATTTATCGAACGATTCAAAGTAACCTGCTTGCCTACTGAGAAGTCTAGCTATGAATTACACGCCTCAATTCTTTTTAAATCGCATTATTGCGCTTCGCAATGGTCGTATAGAACACTTCCTAACGATTGTTGCTGCGACGATTGTTGTCGCGACGTACTTATCGAGCTCTCTTCACGCACAAGAACGCTTTGCGATCATCGGCGATTTTGGCAACCTGTCGTCGACAGCGACCAACGTCGCAACGCGATTGAGTACGATGAAACCAACTTGGATTGCGACCACCGGCGACAATATTTACACCACCGGCGGGACGACGGCCGAATTCGATAACGCCATCGGAAATCTATATGGAGCATACATAAAAGGGTCGGCCAGCGCAACCGGAACGGCGACGATCAATAATTTTTACCCGTCGGCGGGCAATCATGATGTCGATACCGCTGGCGGCTCGCTTTTGCAGAATTACAGAAACTACTTCGATTTGACCAACAGCAATGACTCGGCTATATCGTCGAGTTCCGGTAATGAACGCTTTTATGATTTCGTGCGCGGCGATGTGCATACCTTCGTGCTCAGTTCGGACACGCGAGATAGCTCGGCTCTCGGTGGCGGTCAAGCAATCGGATCGCCGCAGCGAACGTGGTTCAACAACGCCTTGGCAGCATCTACCAGCACATGGAATGTCGTAACCTTTCATCATCCCTCTTATTCGACCGAAGCAACCAGCGGCGACCATTCCAGCAATCCATATATGCAATGGGGGTTTTCATCAGGTAGCAATACGGCGCAGGTCATCTACAACGGTCATGCGCACAGCTACGAAAGAACGGTAACACCCGCCACGGGGCAGCAGTATGTGCTAGAAGGATCCGGCGGCCAGTCCACTCGCGGATTCGACGCGCCAGTCTTGTCCGGCACCGCCCAGACGGTATTTCGAGATACAACAGACCCGTCGGTCGTCACCGCCGAAGGTGGAAGATCGTACAATGGCTTTTCGATTGCAGAAGCTAACAGTACTCACTATACGCAGAAGCATTTCCAGGCAAACGGAAAGTTATTAGACCACTTTACCTTGGTGTCGCCAGGAAATGTTTTAGCGAGCACTTCATTCAGCAAGGGCAATTCAAACGGATATATGTTTGCCCAAGACACGCAGCTCAGCCAAAGCGCACCTGGAGTCTCATTTGGCTCAGCGACTACGATCACCGTTGATTCATTGGATGCTGGTGGACAGGCAACGCAAGTTCTTCTCCGTTTTGATCAGCTATTCGGATTGAGTGCAGGACAGATTCCGATGAATGCGGAGATTGCTTCGGCAACATTGAATATCGACGTCACGAATGCCGGATCAGGCTTGTCGGTCTATCAGATGCTCGCCGATTGGCAAGATACTTCTACGTGGTCTTCGCTTGTCGATGGCGTTTCCTCGGATGGGATTGAAGCTGCCTTAGCCGGAAATTACGACGTCACGGTCGGTACCGGCAATTCAGGTGGAAGTTCGGCGACCAATGTTGGAGTTGGTGCTTTTTCGTTAGATGTCACTAAGAGTCTTCGGGCGTGGGCCAACGGCGATGTGAACCGTGGCTGGTTACTCAATTTTCTTGCCAGTGGCACCAACGGTGTCGGGTTCAGTTCAAGCGATTCGACAGCCGCCGCGTTTCGTCCACGGCTCGATGTCGAATACATTTCCGCCGTTCCAGAACCCTCCTCGGCCATCCTTGCCGGAATCGCCCTGTCGACGATTCTTGTGCGAAGGGGTCGTCGACTTTGCGTCAGCCTGGAACATGCATAGTATTTTTGATCTTTTCAAAATAGGAATCGGACCATCGAGCTCTCACACCGTCGGCCCGATGATTGCTGCTCTGCGATTCGCGCAAGAGTTGCACGCATTGAAAATCGATGTCGATCTCGAACGCATATCGGTCGAACTCTACGGCTCGTTAGCCTTGACGGGTATCGGACACGGAACCGATAACGCCGTCATCGCAGGATTGGCTGGCCTGCATCCAGCGACGGTCGATATCGAATCGATGCAGCAACTGATTTCCGATATACGCAGTTCGAAACACTTATCGTTGGCTGGCACCACAACGATTGATTTCATCGAACAACGTGACATTTTGTTTCATCGCGATCAAGTACTACCTTTTCATCCAAACGGCCTTCGCTTTTCTGTCTGGAATCGTGATTCAAATTGCGTACTTGAGCGTACTTTCTACTCGATCGGTGGTGGCTTTGTACTTCGCGATGACGAAACCGATCTTGATGTGTCAAAGAATACATCAACGGGTAACGCGTTACCGCCCTATCCATTTACCTCGGCTGACGAGCTGATGGGCATGTGCCAAAAAAACAATCTGACGGTTGATCAATTGGTGCATCAAAACGAGTTAACATGGCGAACCGACACCGAGATTGCTGACGGGCTTGATCGACTTTGGCAAGTCATGCAAGAGTGCATCCAGCGAGGATGTGAATCGGAAGGGATTCTTCCTGGCGGCTTAGGCGTCGTACGACGCGCTCCGAAAATTGCTCGAAAGCTAGCGGAATCGAACGGCATCAACGGCCATCAAAGTTCAGCGGCCGATCCATTAATACAGTTGGACTGGGTTAGTCTTTTTGCTTTGGCAGTCAACGAAGAAAATGCAGCCGGAGGTCGAGTGGTTACGGCACCGACGAATGGAGCTGCTGGAGTAATTCCTGCTGTCCTTTCTTATTACGCAAAATTTTATCCTGGCAGCGATCAGGCCGGAATTCATCGGTTTCTCAAAACGGCAGGCGCAATCGGCTTGCTCTACAAACGCAACGCATCCCTTTCGGCAGCCGAGATGGGATGTCAAGGCGAAGTGGGGGTGGCCTGTTCGATGGCTGCTGGCGGACTTGCGGCATGCATGGGTGGCACGGCAAGCCAAATTGAAAATGCCGCCGAGATCGGAATGGAACATTGTCTCGGCCTGACGTGCGATCCAGTTCGCGGCTTGGTCCAAGTTCCTTGCATCGAACGCAACACCATGGGAGCCGTCAAGGCGGTCAATGCCGCTCGTCTTGCGGTACTCTATGGCGACGGGAGCCATCGCGTATCGCTTGATGGTGTGATCGAAACGATGCGACAAACTGGCGTCGACATGCAGACAAAGTACAAAGAAACGTCGCTCGGTGGATTAGCTGTGAACGTTGTTAATTGTTAGTCGACTCCATTGTTGATCAGTCGTGTGATAAGATAGTAGGAAAAATGCGACTAGCGTACCGAATGCTGCAAAGACAAGTCCAAAAATGTAGCGGTGCGGCGCGAGCCGCCCGGTGTTACGCTAGGTTTTCAACGCTTTACCGGACGGCACGCGCAGTTCCGCTACCTTGACCTTGCGACATTCGTCGATCGCAGCAGCACATTGAAACTTTCAGGAGTCTTGCAAAATGTCCAACAACCATCACTCTCTGAACCGTCGCGTTTTTTTAGGCGCCGCAACAGTCCTCAGCGGCGCAAGCTCCTCGCGTTCGCTCGATGCCGCCGAGCAGCATGCGTCGATTTCGCCTGATGGCAAACAGTTTCTCGAACCGTCGATGACACTCCCGTTGATCAGCGATGCCGATGTGATCGTCTGCGGCGCGGGACCGGCCGGCGTTTCAGCAGCAATCTCCGCCGCCCGAGCCGGTGCTAAAGTCCGGCTCTTTGAATGGCGTGGTTGTGTCGGCGGAATTTGGACGGCGGGTCTACTTGGTTGGCTGATCGATTTCGATAAACCAGGCTTCAACCGTGAGCTTACCGATAAACTGACCGAGCGCAATCTCCGTCGTGGTACGGAAGCGAAGAACATGACCTACGAACCCGAAGGGATGAAACTGCTCCTGGAAGATTTGCTCGTCGAAGCCGGTGTTCAATTTCAACTGCATACTCGAGTTGCCGCGGCCTATCGTGACGGTCGCCGCTTGAATACGATCGTTACCGAATCGAAATCCGGTCGACAAGCATGGCGTGCTCCGGTATTCATCGATACCACCGGCGATGGTGATCTGGGTGCCTTAGCTGGCTGCGAGTGGGAGATCGGTGAAGAAAAAGATTGTCCCTGCCAGCCGATGTCGCTCAACGCTCTGCTAGTTGTCAAAGATGCAGAAGCATTGCGTGAATTCGTTCGGATGGACAAGCAAGGTCCGGAGGAAGACGATGGTGTCAAGAAAGATCGTATCCGACAAGAAATCGAACGGACTGGACATTTCCCGTCGTACAGTAAGCCAACGCTATGGC
This sequence comes from Pirellulaceae bacterium, assembly GCA_034408855.1. Lineage (GTDB taxonomy): Bacteria > Planctomycetota > Planctomycetia > Pirellulales > Pirellulaceae > JAIYDQ01. Next base: position 102,409 of record JAWXCK010000283.1, on the reverse strand, counting down.
AAGTCCGTGACAATCTTATCCTTGCGATGTTCAATCATGAGTATGGCATTAAACCATTCGATGCGGCAGCGGTTACCGAAGCTACCGTTCGAGCGCGAGCTGAAATGAACCGAATGATTCAAGGTCTTCGAAAGCTTGGCGGCCCTTGGGACGGGATCCAAGTTGCTGCGACCGCCGAACAGATCGGCGTCCGAGATGGTCGTCGCATTCGCGGTCGTTACGTCGTCTCGCAATCGGATGTCGTCAGCGGTGTGACGCATCCAGACGCAGTTGTGAAGCCGACGTTCTCGGTCGATATCCATGCGATCTCCGCCGAGCATAATAAATCCGCTGGCTATTCCAATCGAGGACTGAAAACGAAACCGTACGACATTCCATTGCGGGCACTGATCGCCAGAGACGTCGATGGTCTGATGATGGCGGGTCGATGTATCAGCGGCGACTTCATCGCCCATTCGAGCTACCGAGTAACCGGCAACGCCGTAGCGATGGGCGAGGCGGCTGGCGTTGTTGCTACGATTGCCGCCAAAAGCAAGCGCATGCCGCATGAAGTCGAGTGGAGCGAAGGAAGTGCGACTCTTCAAAAAATACGGAAAATGCATGAAAGCTAAATGTCGTCTCGAAGGTCGCCAGCTCGAACGACGCCAGTCTCACTTCACTGCTTGCTTGCTCGTCTTCTTGGGCTCGATTGCCATTTATCGAACTGTTGTCGCTGATGAGGGAATGATCCCGATGAGCGAGCTTGGCAAACTAAATTTGATCGAACGGGGTATCGAACTCACCGCAGACGAACTCTTCAATCCCAACGCCGTCAGTCTGGTCGACGGAGTTTGTCGAGTCAACGGCTGCACTGGTTCGTTTGTTTCCAATCAAGGATTGATTATCACCAATCACCACTGTGCCTACGGTGCGATTCAAAAGGCCAGTACCACTGAACATGACTATCTCTTGAACGGTTTCAAAGCGGTAGGTCTCACCGATGAAATCCCGGCACCCGACTACACAGTTCGTGTTACCGAAGACTACCGCGATGTTTCTGAAGATGTTTTATCAGCGATTCACCCGCAGATGTCGTTTCTCGATCGCACTCGGGCTATCGAAAAGCGGAGCAAAGAACTCGAAGCTGCCGCCGAGAGAAAACATTCAGGGCTTCGGGCTGAAGTAGCCGAAATGTTTGCAGGCAAGACCTACGTCCTCTTTTTGTATACGTATCTCAAAGATATTCGGCTTTCGTTCGCACCACCGCAATCGGTTGGCAATTTTGGTGGCGAACACGATAACTGGATGTGGCCGCGTCACACCGGCGACTTTTCATTTATGCGAGCGTATACTGCCCCCGATGGATCGTCGGCAACCTATGCAGCAGAAAACGTTCCGTACCAACCTAAACGTTTTATTCAAGTTGCACCGCAAGGAGTGGACGAGAACGACACCGTTTTTTTGCTTGGATATCCAGGCAAGACAGCTCGACATAAGACTGCATCGTTTTTAACGTATGAACAAAACGTACGCTTACCGATGATCGTTGACTTGTATGGCTGGCTGATCGACGTGATGACGAAAGCCGGCAACCAAGAGCGGGCGGTCGAGATCCAGCACGCTTCTCGTATCCGTTCACTAGCCAATGTCGAAAAACGCTATCGAGGCCAACTGACTGGGCTTCGCAAAGCCAACATCGTACAGACTCGAACCGATCAAGAAAGCCAGTTGAAGGCTTTCATCGATTCCGATCCGGCTCGCAAGGGTAAATACGGACAGATTTTTTCTGAGCTAGACGCAGCCTACGCGGAAGTTTCTCGCGAGACGCGATACGAAATATTGCTCGATCAGCTTCGAACGGCCTGCCGAGCGGCCGCGTTCGGTTTCTTTATTTATGACGCGGCTGTCGAGCGACTCAAACTCGATATTGATCGCGAAGCAAATTACATGGATCGCAATTGGGAGCTTTCAGTCCGGCAGTTGAAAACGTCGATGGGCGACTATCACGCTCCGACCGATAAGATCATGCTGGCCGGAATTTTAGAACGATTGCAACGTGAGGAGCCCGCTTTGCAAAACAAGGTCCTCAATCAGCTTATCGATTCGCCAGCCCAGATTGCCGAACGCTCGTCGCAATGGATCGACCAAACGCGACTGGGTGAACTCGCTTTTGTCGAATCTTGCTTAACCAAATCGCCGGATGAACTTACCAAGCTCGACGACCCCATCCTCAACAGAGTAATCGATTTGTATCCGACCTACTTGAAGATGCGAGAAACAGAAAAAGAGCGCGAAGGTCGTTTCAGTCATCTTTATGCCTCCTTGATCGAAATCAAGCAGCAGTTTTTGGAAACAAGCTTTATTCCAGATGCCAACGCGACGCTGCGACTGACCTCTGGTAGGGTTCGAGGCTATTCGCCAGAGGACGCAGTGACGAAAACGCCGATTACGACTCTGACCGGCGTCATCGAAAAAACCACCGGTGTTGATCCCTTCATTACTCCTCTAGAAGTCATCGCAAAATATCGAGCCAAGGAGTTCGGTCCATTTCGCCATCCCAAATTAGGCGATGTCCCGGTCGCGATTCTTTACGACACCGATACAACCGGCGGCAATTCGGGCAGTCCAGTCTTTAATCGTCGCGGTGAACTGGTCGGCGTCAATTTTGATCGCTGCTATGAAGCAACCATCAACGACTTCGCTTGGGATCCAGGTTACAGTCGTTCCATCGGAGTCGATATCCGATACGTATTGTGGATCACCGGAATAGTCTATGAAGCCGAAGATTTACTGATTGAAATGGGCGTCACTAAGCAATAAACGTCTTTAGGGCGGTTAGCGACTGGGGACTCTATTGGCCGTCCTCGGCTATGTACTGGGCACCTACGGTGCTTTCATCAGCGATTAAACGATTAAATCAACAGCCCGCTAGCCGCCCGGTGTTACGTTAAGCTTTCAACGCTTTACCGGACGGCTCGCGCCGATCCGCTACTTTTTTTTGTCGCGGCGAGTTCGCGAGTCTCGGAGGGACTCGGCTACGTGCTTATCGCGGTAGTTCCTCGAGCCGATATCTAAGACGGCGCAGGACGCGGCAGCGGGCTTGATAGACAGAGGCGACACTGATTGAAAGCGATTGAGCCACCTCTTTGGCGGACTGATTTTCAACCGCCGTTCGCCAAAAAGCTTGCCAAGTTGCTGGTTCGAATTCCGTTCGAATCAGTTCGAGTGTCCAGCTAGCTAAACTCGTTTGAACCTCGGAACGCGACTTGGAATCGTGCTCCAGATCTGGAACAGCGCTCCACCAATCCATCGCTGCACTTCCACCTGTTGCCAGCGCCTGATGGGATCGGCGACGAAAGAAATCGGCAAGTCGCGTTCGAGTGATAGTCGCCAACCAGGCTCGAAAGCTGGCTTGCGGCGTATTGTATTGAAACTGATCAATCTTTCGAGAGATTGTCGCGAAAACATCTTGAACGACATCTGCCGAATCGTGACCATCCAGGCCAGCTTTGCGACACCAAGCATAGACTACTGGCGAAAACATTTCGACCATCCGCCGCCACGCGTCTTGATTCATCTCCTTCAGATTTCGCAAGAAGGCTTGGGAAAGCGTTATAGAATCCGACATCGATTTTTCTCGCATTCCTTCAATCACATAAAGCAAACTGTATCGCGTATCGTCACATTTTTATCAGGCCGCTCCCAGTCCCGCGAGGAATACTAGGAGGCCAATAATGGCTCCGCATGCGGCGACCGAAAGCAGGACGCCGATAACGTCTTTAGGACGAGGTCGCAGCATTTCAAAATCGCTGCCGGGGAACATCCTGAGTTTTTCAAAACGCTTTGGATTCGAGTAGGACTCGTCAAGATTCTTTCGATCTTGCTCTGGATCGGGATCGACCTCCGTCTTCATTTTGACGTAATAGCGGTCGAGTGCTTCGCGACGGTTTCGAGGTGTGACAAGGCTTACCAAAATCAGCACCAAAAACGGTGCCAGCACGCGTGGCGGGAGTCGCAGTGTTTCAATGGTCGCTTTACTGGCTTGACTTAAATCGAAACCGGCTAAAGCGTACAAGAAAAAATCTAAGTTGAAGTCGCCTTGTCCGCTAAAAGTACCGATCGTACGTTGGACCAGCACATGCGATACTCCTTCGTCGTATTCTCGAACGGTTTCGAGCTTGGTTTCTCCGACAGGCATTAAATTCTCGGACCAATATACGGAACCGCCGCCACTGGTCGTTGTCACGATAATGGACTCGCCGACCTTCGCCGTCGGAGGCTCTGTCCCCATTAAATTCAGCAGTTTGTCATTGCCGTCGGACGTCGCTTGGTCGGTGATCTTTTGCCAAGCATCATGTCTCGCAATATCGGCAGGAGTCGCATCCCGAGTCGTCATGCGGGTGATTTTATGCGTGGCGGCGGCAAACCTAACGTCGCTTCGCATCGCAGGAAAAATCCTCGGCAGAATGGGCGGAAGTAAAAAGAAGGCAAATAGCGAAAATACGATCGTGATCCAGACAGCGGTTCGATTGGCGCGCCGCCAAAACATTCCAACCCAAAACGGAGCGGCGAACAGAATCGGTAGCTCGACAGCAAACTTGAATTGCTCGAAGACGTCGGCCATCGTGATCGCCACGACCGATGCACCTAAGATAATCGACAGTCCGGACAGCCGACCAACCAATACGTAAGTTTTCTCTGACGCGTTCGGATTGATAAAAGCTGCGTAGACGTTCCGGGTTACCAGTCCAGCGGTGACAATCATGTATGCATCAGCGGAACTCATCATTGCAGCCATTAAACAAGCGAGCATAAGTCCAACCAGACCGCATTTCATTGGTCCTAGGATTTCTCTCGCAGCCACACCCCATACTCGATCTGCATCCATCGCAATCTCAGCGTTGCCAGCTAAGAGTGCTAAAGCGATGAGCGCCGTCAATGCCCATCCGACCGTACATAATCGCTTTAAGAAATTTCCAATTACCAGACCGATACGGGCTTCGTCTTCGCTCTTGGCCGAGCCGCCACCGGTTGCAATAAAATGCGGCTGAACGACGACGCCGATCAGGCCAAGAATACTGAGTGCGATAATGTATTGCATTGGAAATTCACCGGCGCTCGGACCAGCAAACAGACTGAAGTAGTCTTTGGGGACACGTTCGTGAAGAATACGAAATCCATCCATGATCCCCATCGTAGTCGGGTCGCCGTAAGTGGACACCAAAGCCATTAGCCCAAATGGAATCAGCAAAATCGAAAGCACAATAATGAAGACACCTTGTATCAAATCCGTATAGTAGGCGGCGGTGAGCCCGCCCAAGACGCCGTATAAAATGACGATGACGGCGATTCCAGGCACGAGGACATACTTCAATTCCAACCCAGCGATCGTTTCCGTTCCTAAAAGTGGGACGGAGAATTTTGCGATGGCCGAAAACATTGTCGAAAGAAAAAACATGTAGAACGTGATCGCAAACATCGAGTATGCGATTCCCATCCATCGGGATTCGTAGCGTTCGACGAACCAATCGCCCAACGTAATATGCCGCATGCGTCGATACCAGACCGCCACGATCCAATACACTGGCGTCACGAACAACCACATCAGCGCCGACCACACACCGCTGAGCCCACTTGTCCAACCAGTCCGGCCAACGGTGACAGGTTCATGCGCTCCCGTGCCAGCTCCGAAGGCCGCAAACGTCTGCAACAGCTTGCCAAATCCACGCCCACCCATGAAGTAATCTTCTTGCCCTTTGATGCGTCCCATCGACCAAATGCCGATTGCGATCATGGCTGCAAAATAGCCAATCAACACCACATAGTCGAGCCATATCATAAGAGCATTCCACCAAAAGAGTGCAGATAAACGAGCGGCTTCACAGTGTACACCAACGACAGCTATTTTAAGAACTTCGCATTGATAAGGTTTTCAAGCGAAAAAAGTTCGTCCCATTTCTCTTGCGTAAGCAGATTCCTTTCGCTGACAACGATCTGATGCAATGACTTGTTTTGGAAGTAGCCTTCTTTCGCGATTTCAGAACAGAGTTTGTAGCCGAAAATGGGCTTCAGAACGGTAACGATCCCAAGCGAATTGAGGACCATCTCCTGCGTCCGTTCCGCGTTGGCCGTGATCCCCAAAACGCAGTTGGTTCGCAGACTATTAACCGCATTTTCCATGACCTTGATCGAGGTGAAAAGTGCGAATGTAATAACAGGCTCCATGACGTTAAGCTGCAGTTGGCCGGCACTGGCAGCGATGGTTACGGTAATGTCTAGTCCGATAGCGAGGAATGCTGCTTGATTGACGACTTCGGGGATTACTGGGTTTACTTTGCCGGGCATGATCGAGCTACCCGGCTGCAATTGTGGAAGATTGATTTCGTTGAAGCCGGCCCGTGGCCCCGAAGCTAACAGGCGAATGTCGTTGCAAATCTTGGTAAGTTTAGCAGCCGTTCGCTTTACAACGCCGGAAAGCTGCACGTAGGCACCGGTGTCGGAAGTCGCCTCGACCAAGTCGCTGGCGAGCGTGAATTCGACGCCCGTGATTTCAGAAAGGTACTTGGTGGCAAGCAACGGATAGCCTGGCGCGGCCGTAACCGAAGTTCCGATGGCGGTTGCGCCAAGATTGACTTCCTTTAGTAGCTCCTGCGCTTCACGCAACCTTAAAACTTCTTCGCCCATCGTCGTTCCCCAGCCGTGGAACTCTTGGCCCAATGTCATCGGTACGGCATCTTGCAAATGGGTGCGTCCCATTTTGACGACCTTCTCGAACTCATTTGCCTTGGTAAAAAAAGCTTGTTGCAATGCCGTAATGGCGTCGATATAGCTGTTGAGCCGCAGGATCAAAGCCAGTCCAAAGGCCGTTGGATAAATATCGTTAGTCGACTGACCAAAATTCACATGATCGTTAGGATTCACGATCGTGTATTCGCCTTTGGCGTGACCCATGTATTCAAGGGCAAGGTTCGCAATGACTTCGTTAGCATTCATGTTCGTGCTAGTCCCGGCGCCGCCCTGTATAAAATCGGTGACGAACTGATCGCAATGCTTGCCAGCGATTATTTCATCGCAAGCCCAGATGATGGCATCTGCGATTTTTATATCGATCACGCCCAAATCACGATTGGCCAATGCGGCGGCCTTCTTCGTGAATCCGAGCCCTTGCACAAAAAAGGGTTCGGTCGACATCGGAATGCCGGTGATATTAAAATTGTCTTTGCCCCGAAGCGTTTGAACTCCGTAATACAAATCGTCAGCAAGTTCGCGTTCACCAAGAAAGTCTTTTTCGATTCGCGGCATAGTACTTTATGGGTGCCAGAGTTGTATTCGATTTTTTCACTCAGTTACTGTAGCGCACAAACCAAGCCGCTGCAAGCAAGTCAACCGTGGCGACCACGTCGAGTACGGTTTTAAACCGGTGGGCTATGGAGAGCGGGTGCCACCCAAATTTACGAAGCAATTCGAACAAAATACTCAATTCGACCCTTCCATCCGTTCATCGATTCCTTTTTAAGTTGATATAATCGCCCTTTCCGTAGTTGGTTGAGCGATCGACGACAGTCGAATCTCGACCATCGGCGAATCCACAATAACTTGCCTGCCCATTTCCTACCACAAGAATTATTCGATCATGCCGTATCACCGCCTCAGTTTAGTCGTATTCTTTTTCCTATCCAGTGTTGCTGCAACCGTAACTCAAGCAACTGCCGAGCAGCGACTCAACGTCTTAATGATTTGTGTCGATGACCTCAAGCCTGCACTCGGTTGTTACGGAGATGCGACCGCCAAGTCGCCAAACGTCGATCGATTGGCAAAACGAGGCTTATTATTTCAAGCGGCCTACTGCAACCAAGCTGTTTGCAGTCCGTCGCGCAATGCTTTGATGACAAGTCTTCGTCCTCAGACTTTGGGTATCTATGAACTGGCGACGAATTTTCGTGCCTCTCGTCCAGAGGCCGTTACAGTAGCGCAGCATTTTCGAAGCCACGGTTATCAGACGCAATCGCTCGGCAAAATTTTTCATACCGGTCATGGAAACATCGACGATGAGGCATCTTGGTCCGTTCCTTCGTGGCGACCCAAAGCTCCGACGTATCGGCTGCCCGCCAGTACTGCATTACCTGCCAAGCCGAAAGGGAACGGTCCCAAAGGGACAGCAACAGAATCGGCCGATGTCGGGGATTCGGAATATGGCGAAGGGCAATTGGCAGACGAACTTATTTTGCGCCTCGACGCGGCCGCAAAATCAAGCTCGCCATTTTTTATTGCAGGCGGCTTTATTCGACCGCATTTGCCGTTTGTCGCTCCTAAGAAATACTGGGATCTCTACGACGCCGACAAGCTACCCATGCCGACGATCACGACGCCACCTGAAGGAGCACCCAGCTACGCTCCGCAGTTTGGCGGCGAACTTCGATCGTATTCCGATATGCCTGACCAAGGTCTACTCAGCGACCCGGAAACTCGAAAACTGATCCATGGCTACTATGCCGCGACAAGCTACATGGATGCGCAGCTTGGTCGCGTTCTTGATCGTATGGATGCCTTGAAACTTTGGGATACAACAATCGTCCTACTTTGGGGCGATCACGGTTGGCATCTCGGCGACCACGGGATGTGGTGCAAGCACACCAACTATGAACAAGCGACTCGAATTCCCTTCATGATTGCGACTCCGAAAATGGCGGCTGGCGTGACGACGAAAGCGATGATGGAAACCGTCGATATCTACCCAACGCTCTGCGAGCTGACCGGACTGCCCGTTCCAGCAGGACTCGATGGCAAGAGCTTCGTGAGCGTCATCAAGTCGCCCTCTTCATCGGCAAGAGCAGCGGTGACGCACGTTTATCCACGCAACGCACTTTTGGGCCGTTCGATTCGCGACGAGCGGTATCGGATGGTCGAATGGAAAAAGCCAGGCGACGAACCGAGCACGGCCGAGATTGAACTCTACGACTACGAACTCGATGGTTTAGAGACGAAAAACATGGCGGCAGAAAAGCCCGAGGTAGTCGCCAAACTTCGGAAGATTTTAGCCCAGCAGCCCGAAGCGAAGCCGCAAATCAATGCCAAAGCAAAAGCCAAAACCAAAGCTAAGTCTGCCAGCAAGAAATAATCGGTCCCGATATAAGCAATAACCATTTCCGATATAGAAATCTCAAAATGACACGCACACTTGCAACGATGTTTTGTTTATTCGCCGCCACTGCCCTAGGAGGCGAGATGCAAATCCAACGCGATCTTGCTTACGTCGAACCGAAAACCGCTCGAAATTCGCTCGACGTTTATCAACCTAGCGAAGGAAAAGATCGTCCGGTTGTATTTTGGATTCACGGCGGCGGATGGACTAAGGGGAGCAAGGATCAACTTCAAAACAAGCCGAAAGTATTTACCGAGAAGGGTTTTGTCTTGGTCGCGGCCAACTATCGCTTTGTGCCCGAGGTCACTGTCAAGGAAATGACCGGCGATATTGCCAAGGCAATTCGGTGGACGCATGAGCACGCCAAAGAGTTTGGTGGCGATCCGAATTCGATCTATGTTATGGGACATTCAGCAGGCGCTCATCTGGCAGCTCTGGTATGTACCGATGATCGATACTTAAAGGCTGAAGGCTTATCGCTTGCGATCATCAAAGGATGTGTGCCGGTCGACGTGTCGGTCTATGACCTCCCAAAAAGAATCGCCGATACGAGTGCCCCTCCGAATGCAACAATGAAAGAAGTTTTTGGCGAATCGGACGAGATGCACCGAGAATTGTCGCCCGTTACCCACGTCGCCAAAGGGAAAAGCATTCCGCCGTTTTTGATTTTACACGTTGCCGACCGACCCGAGACCAAAGTCCAATCGCATTGGTTTGCCGACAAGCTTAACGAAGCCGGCATCGCGGCCCGCGTCGTCGCAGCCGACGGGAAAACGCATGGCACGATCAGTACGGAACTCGGGTTGCCAGACGACAAACCGACCCAGGAGGTGTTTCAGTTTTTGAAGTGACGGTGAATTCATAGAGATGACGCGTTCAACATTTTGGCTTGATCTTGAGTAATAACTATTCGTACCATATTTAGTTCTCCAAAGTGGCTGCCTTCCCATTGTACTTTGGCCCGGTTGCTTGAACAATTCATCTGGTTTTCGGTCAGAAAATAATTTGGCGATCGCGACAAGCAATATGGGAAGACAAAAAAGTCGACTTGCGGTAAAAGGGTAGACTTGTACACTTTGGCACTCGAATTGAGGGGTGCCAAGGAGAGAAATTGCCGGTGTAGCTCAGTGGTAGAGCGGCTGATTTGTAATCAGCTGGTCGGGGGTTCAAGTCCCTTCGCCGGCTCTCGGGTCTTTAAAAGGTCGATTTGACCTTGAAAAAGCCGCGAATTGTTGAATTGTGAATGGATGGACAGATCGAGATGACGGAAGGTTGCCCGAGTGGCTAAAGGGGTCGGACTGTAAATCCGATGGCTTACGCCTACGTAGGTTCGAATCCTACACCTTCCATTTGTTTCGATCGTTTGCGGGTGTAGCTCAATGGTAGAGCAGCAGCCTTCCAAGCTGAATACGAGGGTTCGATTCCCTTCACCCGCTTATTAAATTTAAGAATTTCGACGCGAACCGGCCTTAACGGCCCTGGTTGCAGTTGTCGGCATCTTTATTTTTGGTAGGCTGCCGTAGCTCAGTTGGTAGAGCACTTCCTTGGTAAGGAAGAGGTCGTGGGTTCAAGTCCCATCAGCAGCTCTGAGTATTAAAGATCTATTTTTGTGAGTTTTCTGCTTTTAGGTGTTCTGAACAATGGCTAAAGAGGTATTTGAGCGGTCGAAACCCCACTGTAACGTTGGAACGATTGGTCACATCGACCATGGAAAGACAACCACCACCGGTGCGTTGCTAGCAGTTCAAGCGGCTAAGGGATTGGCTACACCCAAGTCTTATGCGGATATCGCCAAGGGCGGTACGGTCCGCGATGCAACCAAGACGGTTACGATCGCAGCTTCGCACGTTGAGTATTCGTCGCCGAATCGGCACTATGCTCACATCGACTGCCCAGGTCACGCCGACTTTATTAAAAACATGATCACCGGTGCTGCCCAAATGGACGGTGCCATTTTGGTGGTCAGTGCGGCTGACGGCCCGATGCCGCAGACCAAGGAGCACGTTTTGTTGGCTCGCCAAGTCGGTGTGCCTGCGATCGTCGTCTTCTTGAACAAGTGCGACTTGGTCGATGACGAAGAGCTGCTCGAATTGGTCGAGTTGGAAATTCGTGAGCTTCTCAACAAGTACGGATTCCCTGGCGATGACACGCCGATCATTCGCGGTCAAGCTAAAGCTGCTTACGATAATCCTAAAGACCCAGCAGCTAGCAAGTGCATCAGTGACTTGATCGATGCGATCGATAGCTTTATTCCTCAGCCAAGCCGCGAAGAAGACAAGCCGTTCTTGATGGCCGTTGAAGACGTCTTCAGTATTGAAGGACGCGGAACGGTTGCGACCGGTCGAATCGAACGCGGTCAGATCAAGGTCGGCGAAGAAGTTGAAATTGTTGGCCTTATGGAAGAAAAGAAGAAGACGACTGTCACGGGTGTCGAGCAATTCCGCAAGGAAATGAAGGAAGGCAAAGCTGGCGATAACGTTGGTTGCCTTTTGCGTGGTGTGAAGCGCGAAGATATCGAACGCGGCCAAGTGCTTGCCAAGCCAGGTTCGATTACGCCGCACAAGAAGTTCCACTGCGAAGTTTACTGCTTGAGCAAGGAAGAAGGCGGTCGTCATACTCCGTTCTTCTCCGGGTATCGCCCTCAGTTCTTCTTTCGTACAACCGACGTGACCGGTACCGCCAACTTGGTCGGTGCAGAAATGTGCATGCCTGGCGATAACGTCAAATTGGAAGTTGAACTTCAGAAGCAAGTTGCAATCGACGACGGAATTCGTTTTGCTATCCGCGAAGGTGGCAAGACGGTCGGTTCGGGCGTTGTGACGAAGATTCTCGAGTAGATTGTATTCGGGCGGCGATAGCTCGCTTCTCGAAGGTAAGAGATCGTTTGAACCGATCGAGCGAACAGAATGCTGGCCGCTATGGCGGCCAGTGTTTTCCTTCAGGGGTGTAGCTCAATTGGCAGAGCACCGGTTTCCAAAACCGGCGGTTGCGGGTTCGATTCCCTCCGCCCCTGCTGCTGGTCGCCGGCGAGATTAGTCGCTGGCCAGTCCATTCCGATAGAACAAAGTTGAAGTAGTTAAACCGATGTCGACGAACGATACCGTAAGTACACGCTCCTTTTGGGGCGAATTGCTGCTGACGGAAGTTTACAAGCGAAATCAAGGCCGTATGGTCCGGCAGGTCACCTGTTTGGCGATCTGGCTGACGTGCTTTCTTGGTTCGTGGCGGTTTTACGAAACGTTTTTAATCGACGCCAATTTTGGCGCTGGTTGGCAAGCGACATCGCTGAAGTGGTTTATACCGCTGGTGATGTTCTTGATTGGTATGTGGGTCGGTTACCGGTTGGTAAACTGGCCGCGTTTTGCCGATTTTTTGATTTCGGTAGAAGCGGAGCTCAATAAAGTTTCGTGGCCATCGTGGCCTGAGCTTTACAGAGCTGCGTTGGTTGTTATATTTACGATTGCATTTTTGGCTTTATTGTTATTCGGCTACGATTTGTTGTGGGTAACAATATTCCAATGGTTAAAGATTTCTTAGGTTAAGACTTCGTCGAGTTGGCTGGGAAATTGTCGAAAGCAGTGCCTGAAACTCATAGTTTTAGGAAACTTTTCGGTGTGTTTTTTCAGTTGCTTCGATAAGGCATAAGCCAGGAGATTCGCCTGCATATTGCGGTTAGTTGTCTGGTTTTGACAGCATGATCGTTTTGGGTTGGCGGTTCGACAGTACTGGCGCGAAGGTTTGACAGTGAGCGAATTACATCAGGCATCTCTATCCGAGGAAGCACCCGAGCCACCGTTGCGCTGGTACATTCTGAAGGTTGCTTTCAATCGCGAAGATACGATTCGCGAGGCGCTGCAGAAGCGGATTGCATTGTCCGGCTTCAAGGAGCTTTTTGCCGAAATCTTGGTTCCGACCGAAGATGTTGTCGAGTTCACGCGAGCCGGTAAGCGCAAAGTTGTAAAGCGCAAGCTCTATCCCGGTTACTTGATGATCCGAATGGGAATTACCGACGAGAGTTGGTTTCTTGTTCGAGAAACGCCTGGGATCGGCGACTTCACTGGTGCTGCTGGAAAACCGACTCCGATGAACGACGGCGAAGTCGAGCGAATCATTAAGATGGTTTACCCGGACGCCGAAGAAGAGCAGACGCTCAAGACCACCATTCCGTTCCGTAACGGCGATCATGTTCGGGTTAAGGAAGGGAACTTTCAAAATCTAGAAGGCGAAGTCGATCGTATCGATGAAGCCAACGGACGGGTCACGGTGATCATTAGTATCTTCGGTCGCAGTACGCCAGTCGAGCTCGATCACTGGCAGATCGAGGCGATTTAGCGGTCAAGCGTCGCAAGCCGCCTGCAACTTTGGTTCGATGTCTAGCGTTATCAACAGTTCATTCAAAATAAGTTTAAGTAATTCGATCGGTAGGTAAGCCAAACTATGGCCAAGCAGTTAGTCGGTCAAGCAAAATTTCAAGTACCTGGAGGCCAGGCAACGCCCGCGCCGCCAGTGGGTACGTCGCTCGGTAAGTTCGGGGTGAACTTGGGGCAGTTCGTTTCGCAGTTCAATGAAAGAACACGCGAGTATAACGGAACCCCGATTCCTGTCGTCGTGTCGATCTATTCGGATCGAACCTTCGAGTTCAAAACAAAAAGCCCTCCAGCCTCCGCTTTGCTGAAGATCGCAGCCGGTCTGAAGAGCGGCTCGGGAGAGCCGCACAAGGTAAAAGTTGGCAAGGTAACGGCCGAGCAAGTTGTAGAGATTTGCAAAAAGAAAATGGCGGATTTGAATGCCCGAGACCTGGAGCATGCTCGACGCATGATCGAAGGTACTGCTCGGAGCATGGGAATTGAGGTGGAAGGTTAATCGATGGTCAAATCAACGAAAGCCATGAAAAAAATGCTGACCAATGCTCCTGGAAAAGATCCGGTGCCGTTGCAGCAAGCCGTCGAAGCCCTCAAGGGTTTCGTCGCTAGAAAGTTCGATCAAACGGTCGAGATTCATATGAATCTCGGTATCGATCCGTCTCAGGCGGATCAATTGGTTCGCGGAAGCGTCGTCTTGCCGCACGGCATTGGAAAAGTTCAGCGCGTCATTGTTTTTGCCAAGGGTGACTTGGCGAAACTAGCTCTCGAAGCCGGTGCGGATGTGGTCGGCGCAGAGGACCTGACTAAGAAAATCAAAGATGGTTTTCTTGATTTCGATGTCTGCATTGCGACACCTGACATGATGGGTCAAGTCGGACCGCTTGGAAAGGTTTTGGGACCGCGTGGTCTTATGCCTTCTCCGCGTGCTGGAACCGTGACGACCGATGTCGCTCGCGTTGTCAAAGAATATAAAGCGGGTAAGGTCGAGTTTCGAAACGATAAGGGTGGAAACCTACATGCCGTCGTCGGAAAGATGAGCTTCGACGCTGCCCAGCTTATGGACAATATCTCTGCATTTATCAACTACGTGAATTCGCTGAAGCCGAACTCGGTCAAAGGGAACTACGTCAAGTCGATTGCGATTTGTGCAACCATGTCGCCCAGTGTTCGCGTGGCTAGCTAAGGGAGAATCAATAGATGAGTAAACTTGTAAAGCGACTCGTGTCGCGTGATATTAGCAATCGCTTGGACGGTGTCTCGGACGCCATCTTGGTGAATGTCGTTGGCCTTACGGGCAACGCGAACTGCGATCTAAGAAGGGAGTTCCGAAGCAAAGGAATTTCGCTCTTGGTGGTCAAACGAACAATGGCGGCACGAGCGACCGAAGGCACTTCGCTTCGGCCAGCTTTCGATGATGCCAATGGAACGATTGCAATTGCTTACGGCTGCGAAGACTTTGTCACACTCGCCAAGGAAGTCACGGCGATCAGCAATGTTGGGCCGTATAAGCTGTTCGAGATCAAAGGCGGCGTCATGGATGGCGAAGCTTTGAGTGCAGAAAAAGTCAAAGTGATCAGCAAATGGCCTAGCCGCCAAGAGCAGATTGCAATGTTGGTCGGTCAAATCCTCGCTCCTGGCGCGAATTTGGCGGGTCAATTGGTCGGTGGTGGTCGTAAGTTGGCAAGCCAAATTAAGAAGATCATCGAAAAACAAGAAGAGTAATGTCGAATCGGGTTTAGTTTCTTTTTGAAGGTGTAAGTAATATGTCTGAATCAGCCACCGCTTTTGCGGAAGAAATCAAGAGCCTTGGCGAGAAGATCGTCACGCTCACGCTTAAGCAAGCGAAAGAGCTTAGCGACTATCTCAAGGAAGTTCATGGAATCGAAGCTGCCGCAGGCGGTGCCGTAATGATGGCGCCAGCCGCTGGTGCCGCCGCTCCGGTTGCCGTCGAGCAGACCGAGTTCGATGTCATTATGTCGAGCTTTGGTGATAAGAAGCTCGAAGTCGTTAAGGTCGTCAAGAACATCACCGGCGCGTCCTTGATGGATGCTAAGAAGTTGGTGGAAGCGGTCCCAGCCAAGATCAAGGAAGGCGCTTCGAAGGAAGATGCTGAAAAGATCAAGGCTCAATTGACCGAAGCCGGAGCGACCGTCGAACTCAAGTAGTTCGTCGTCGCCCTGAATTGAACCCGATATGAAAACGTCGCGTCGCGGACATGGAAGGTCGGCGGTAAATTTGAAGCTTTTGCAAAATTTGCTCCAAATTTATCGGTTCCAGCGAACGATGGGTCCGAAAGTGGCTTTGCGGTAAGATTCCGGCCTTGGATTGCTCCAAGGCCGAATCAGGCACCGTTGGGCGTGCTTATTCGGAATGCAAGCGGATAGTTGCGAGCAAGATTACGGGAATGGGTTTGAATTTTCGTCTTTTTACCATCCAAATCCGGTTTACGAGGTTTGGCATGTTACGCTACACTATTGCCGTGGATGCTGGCTTGGGTGCTACTCGGGATTCTTATCGAAGCGCGCTTATGCGTGGGACGCTATCTGTGCGCGCTTATTTTTTGAAGATATGCGATCGATTGGTGTTTGTTCGTCTTCGATATTTGGAATCCTTTGTTAAGCGATTTTTTGCTTCATCATTTGTCCTAGCTGTAGTTGTTTGATCCATAACCGTTTGATTGAATTGCGGAGTCTGCTCGCTTTATGGCAACATCTTCGAACCGTCGTTTACAACCTACTTCCGTGCGCCAATTTGGTTCGGGGCGTCATGCGTTCCCGATCCCGAATTTGACCGTTCTCCAGACCGCTTCCTATGAAGCGTTCTTGCAGGAGGATATTGCACCTGACAAGCGCAAGAATCAAGGTCTGGAATCGGTTTTCCGTGAAATCTTTCCGATCGAAAGCTACGACAAAACCGTATCGCTCGAGTATCTGCGCTACGAGCTTGGCAAGCCTCGATACACGCCCGAAGAATGTCGCCAGCTTCGTTTAACGTTCGGCAAGCCGCTCAAGGTTTGGTTACGACTCAATCGCGAACAGCCGCTCGAAGAAGAAGTTTACTTGGGGGATGTCCCCGTCATGCTCGGCGGTGGCGAATTCATCATCAACGGTGCTGAACGCGTCGTAGTCAGTCAGTTGCATCGTTCGCCGGGCGTCGATTTCGTCGAGGAAGAAGAAGGTACTTCGAACCGCAAGGTGCCTAGCGCTCGCGTGATTCCTGAACGAGGAAGCTGGATCGAAGTCAACGTCACGAAGAAAGATAGCTTGTCGGTGCGTATCGACCAAAGCGGTAAGTTTTCGGTGATGACGCTTCTGCGTGCGATGAGCCCGATCTACAGCACCGACGCTCAGTTGCTTCAGGCCTTTTATGAGACGCGAGACGAGAAGATCAGCGATGGACGCAGCGCTGTCAAGCTCGAAGGAAAGATCTCGGTCGACGATATCGTCTATCCAACGTCGAGCGACCGAGCCGGCGAAATTATTCTTGACGCTGGCCAAAAGATCAGTAAGGAAATGGCCGAGCTGATCTGCACGACCGGCGTCAAGTCAGTCGAAGTCATGGACAGTCCAAAAGTCTCGTACGTTATTAACTCGTTGGGCGAAGACAACACGGCTAGCCACGAAGAGGCCTTGCTACGAATCTATCAACGATTGCGACCGGGTAACCCGCCGCAGTTGGAAAAGGCGCGCACGCTCTTCCACGAAAAATTCTTCGATGCGAATCGATATCGGTTGGGTCGCGTTGGTCGGTTCCGATTGAATCGCAAGCTGAACCTACAGGTGCCTGAAGATGAAATGACGCTTCGGCCTGACGATTTGGTCGCTTCGATTAAGTACTTGATCGACTTGTTCGATTCCGAAGGTGGCTCGCATTACGACGACATTGACCATTTGGGAAATCGTCGGTTGCGAACGATCGACGAATTGGCTTGCGAAGAACTTCGAAAAGGCTTCTTGAAGCTTCGACGCACCGTCCAAGAACGGATGAGCTTGAAGGAAGTCGAAGATATGACTCCACGTTCGTTGGTCAATCCGAAGAGCATCAGCGCAGCGATCGAATATTTCTTTGGTCGCGGTGAGCTATCGCAAGTCGTTGACCAGACGAACCCGTTGTCGCAGCTTACCCATGAGCGACGGCTATCGGCCCTCGGACCTGGCGGTTTGAATCGTAAACGTGCCGGCTTCGAAGTCCGAGACGTTCACATTTCGCACTATGGTCGAATCTGCCCGATCGAAACGCCTGAAGGTACGAACATTGGCCTGATCAGTTCTTTGTCGATCTATGCCGGTGTGGATTCCTACGGGTTTTTAGTAACGCCGTACCGCAAGGTTACCGAAGGCAAAGTCACCGACGAAGTGGTCTGGCTGCGAGCCGACGAAGAAGCGGATGCGTATATCGGGCCAGCCGACTTGGCGGTCAAGGATTCCCACCTTGTTCCAGGACCAGGCTTGATCGCTCGTCACCGAAGCGACTTCGAGATTGCCCCTCCATCGCAAGTTCAGTTTATGGATATTGCGCCGAGTCAAATGATCGGAGTATCGGCGGGTCTGATTCCATTTTTGGAGCACGACGATGCTAACCGCGCATTGATGGGTTCGAACATGCAGCGACAAGCCGTACCGTTGCTCGTCCCCGAGCCACCTATTGTCGGAACAGGTCTAGAAAAAGAAGTCGCTTACAACAGCGCGATGATCGTTCGCGCCAAGAAAGCTGGCAAAGTAACCTTCGTCGACTGCACGCGAATCGAAGTCGGAACGGATATCTATCTGTTGAAGAAATACCAGGGCTTGAACGAACGAACTTGTTTGAACCAGAAGCCGATTGTGGCTCTGGGCGACAAGGTCGAAAAAGGTCAAGTTCTCGCTGACGGTGCTTCGACCTTCCACGGCGAACTTGCCCTTGGACGGAATGTTCTGGTCGGGTTCATGTCGTTCGATGGCTACAACTATGAAGATGCGATCATCATCAGCGAAGAGTTGGTGAAGCAGGACGTTTATACTTCGATTCACATCGAAGAGTTCGATGTCGAAATTCGCGAAACCAAATTGGGTCGAGAAGAGTTCACTCGCGACATTCCGAATGTGAGCGAAAAGGCTTTGCGAAGTCTCGACGAAACCGGGATTGTTCAAGTTGGAACGTATGTTCGACCTGGCGATATTCTAGTCGGTAAAGTTTCGCCGAAGAGCAAGACTGAACTGACACCGGAAGAAAAATTGCTGCATGCGATTTTCGGTCGTGCTGGCGAAGACGTTAAGAACGATTCGCTAGAAGTTAGCTCCGGGGTCGAAGGGATCGTCATCGATACTCAGAAGTTCTCGCGACGAATGAGTCTATCGGAAGATGAGCGAAAGGAATTCGAACGCCAACTCAAGCTAATTGAAACCGAAGGGAACCAAGAAATCGCCGTCGCATTCTCGGCGATCGCTGATGAATTGGAAAAAGTCATCGGCGGCAAGTACGTCGATGAAGACGGGACGCCATTGACCGGTGGTCAAGATCCGAAGTTTTTGGCCGAGAAAGCCTTGACCTTCAACCTTTCGCGATTGCTCAATCGGATCGACGAAGGTTTGCATTCGGAGGTCAAAAAGGTTCATAAGAACTTGTGGCCAGCCGTCGAGCAGGCGTTGGACATCCGCGACCGGCATGTCAACAGTATGAAGCGCGGCGATGAACTTCGCAGCGGTGTGCTCCAGATGGTCAAGGTTTACATTGCTACCAAGCGAGTGATCAGCGTTGGTGACAAGATGGCTGGTCGACACGGTAACAAGGGAGTTATCTCCAAAGTGTTGCCGGTCGAAGATATGCCGTTCTTGCCTGACGGAACACCGCTCCAGATCATGTTGAACCCGCTTGGGGTTCCGAGCCGTATGAACGTCGGTCAGATTTTGGAAACCCACCTTGGTTGGGCTGGTGCCAAGTCAGGTTTTCAGGCGATCACGCCCGTCTTTGATGGAGCAACGGAAACGGATATCAACGACGCATTGGAAGTGGCTGGATTGCCTCGACACGGCAAGATTCGATTGACCGATGGTCGCACTGGTGAGCCGATGGAGCAGGAGACTACGGTCGGCTACATCTATATGCTCAAGTTGCACCATCTTGTCGACGACAAGGTTCACGCTCGAAGCACTGGTCCTTACTCGTTGATTACGCAACAGCCGCTGGGCGGTAAAGCTCGCTTTGGTGGTCAACGCTTTGGGGAAATGGAAGTGTGGGCACTCGAAGCCTACGGTGCTGCTTACATTCTTCAAGAATTGCTTACCGTCAAGAGCGACGACGTCGAGGGGCGAACGAAGATTTACGAATCGATGGTCAAGGGTGAAAACACGCTTGAAGCCGGAACGCCAGCCAGCTTTGACGTGCTCACCAATGAAATCCGTGGTCTCGGGCTGAACATGCGTCTGGAAAAACGCTCGTTTTAAGTCCTAAGTAAATCCAATTGCTTGCGTCGGCTCTTTGATAGTTGCGGACGCAAATGACAACGCTTGATCCAAAAAACAACCTTACACTTCACCAATTTCCGCATCGCCGATTCGCAAGGAGAACAGAATGTCCGCAGCCAACGCTGAAGGCACTTACGATCGCGTCAACGATTACACTTCCGTCAAAATTTCTTTGGCTCGCCCACAGGACATTCGTTCCTGGTCGTTTGGCGAAGTCAAGAAACCAGAGACGATCAACTATCGCACCTACCGGCCCGAAAAAGACGGTTTGTTCTGCGAACGTATCTTTGGACCGGAAAAGGACTGGGAATGTGCTTGCGGTAAATACCGTGGCATGAAGTACAAGGGAATGATCTGCGATCGCTGCGGTGTGAAAGTGACGCACTCGCGAGTCCGACGCAAGCGAATGGGACACATCGAGCTGGCTGCGCCAGTGGTTCATATTTGGTTCTTCAAAGCCATGCCGAGCCGATTGGGAAATCTTCTTGAAATGAAGACGACCAGCTTGGAAAAGATCATCTATTTTCAAGACTATGTCGTCGTCAACAAAGGAACTTCGCCTCTCGAAGTCCAAACACTGATGACCGAAGATGAATATCGAGCTGCCAAAGCCGAGTACGGCGAGGATAGTTTCGACGCCGAAATGGGTGCTGATGCCGTTCGTAAACTTTTGATGAACCTTGACCTTGTCAGTCTTTCGGGCGAACTTCGAATCGAAATGGCCGAAACCGGCAGCAAGCAGCGCAAGAAGGACCTTATCAATCGCTTGAAGCTCGTCGAAGCGATTCGCGATAGCGAGAATCGTCCCGAATGGATGGTCTTGGATGTGATTCCTGTGATTCCACCCGACTTGCGACCGCTCGTTCTCTTGGATAGCGGCAACTTCGCAACTTCCGACTTGAACGATCTCTATCGACGTATCATCAACCGCAACAACCGATTGCGAAAACTTGTCGATTTGAATGCACCGGAAGTCATCATCCGCAACGAGAAGCGAATGCTTCAGCAATCGGTCGATGCCTTGTTCGATAACAATCGATGCAAGCGCCCGGTCTTGGGAAGTAGCAATCGACCGTTGAAATCTTTGACCGATATGATCAAAGGCAAGCAAGGTCGATTCCGAGAAAACTTGCTCGGTAAGCGAGTCGACTACTCGGCGCGAAGCGTGATCGTGGTCGGCCCTCGACTTCGATTGCATCAATGCGGACTGCCTAAGAAGATCGCTCTCGAACTGTATCAGCCATTCATCATTCGTATGCTCAAAGAGCTTGGCCACGCTGACACGATTAAGTCCGCCAAGAAGATGCTCGAGCGCAAGGATGAAGAAGTTTGGGATATTCTCGAACAAGTCATCAAGAACCATCCGGTGTTGTTGAATCGAGCTCCAACGTTGCACCGCGTGGGCATTCAAGCCTTCGAACCAATCTTGGTCGAAGGGAATGCGATCCACTTGCATCCGCTGGTTTGCAAAGGTTTCAACGCTGACTTCGACGGTGACCAGATGGCCGTCCATCTCCCGCTGTCGATCGAAGCCCAAGTCGAAGCTCACACTTTGATGATGAGCACGCACAATATTTTTGCCCCGAGCAACGGCAAACCGATCATGAGCCCGTCGCAAGATACAGTGATGGGTTGCTATTACATCTCAGTTGAAAAGCCCGACTGCAAGGGTCAAGGGATGATCTTTTCGAGCACGACAGAAGCCGAATTCGCTTTTGCTCAGAAGATTATCGATCTTCACGCAAAGATCAAAGTTCGACTGCCCAAGAGTCGTAAGCTAAAGACCGAAGACGATTCCGCCAAACATGGGGCGGTGATCAATACGTCCTACGGCCGAATTCTCTTTAACTCCATCCTGCCTGAAGGTATGGATTTTTACAACATGACGTTGAAGAGCGGTGACTTAGCATCGGTTATCAGCGATTGCTATTCGAAACTGGGTCGTCGTCCAACCATTAAGTTGCTCGATGACATGAATCAGCTAGGCTTCCGCGAATCGACGCGAAGCGGGCTATCGTTCGGTACCGACGACTTGGTGACGCCTGACTCCAAGGAGAAGCATATCGCCGAAGCCGATAAGAAGGTTATGAATTACCAAAAGAACTACGGTAAGGGACTGATCACCGCTCAGGAACGTTACAACCAAGTAATCGATACGTGGACGAATACTCGTGAATTGATTACCAAGGACATGTTGTCGGCGATGGAAGTCGACGATCATCGTGGTCCATGGTATGTCAACCCGGTCTTCTTGATGGCGTCCTCGGGCGCACGAGGTGGTATCGCTCAGATCAGTCAGTTGGCGGGTATGCGAGGTCTGATGGCGAAACCAACAGGCGAAATCATCGATACGCCTATCAAAGCTAACTTCCGAGAAGGCTTGTCGGTACTGGAATACTTTAGCTCGACACACGGTGCTCGTAAAGGCTTGGCGGATACGGCCCTGAAGACGGCTGACTCCGGATACTTAACACGTAAATTGGCCGACGTCGCGCAGAACGTGGTGATCACGCTCAACGATTGCGGAACAACCCAAGGTATCACCAAGGGAATCATCTATCGCGGTGAGAAGGTCGAAGTCCGTTTGGCCGATGCGATCATCGGACGGGTTAGCCGACAGAACATCGTGAACCTCCTGAGCGAAGAATCGATCGTCCAAGAGAGCGGTATGATCACTCGGGAAGTTGCGAGAAAGATCGAAGAAATGGGGCTCGAGCGCATTCAAGTGCGATCGCCATTGACTTGCGATGCTCCGCTCGGTGTTTGCCGCATGTGCTACGGAATGGACATGAGTACCGGTGCCTTAGTGGAAGAAGGTATGGCCGTTGGAATCATTGCTGCTCAAAGTATCGGTGAACCTGGTACGCAGTTGACGATGCGTACGTTCCATATCGGTGGTGTTTCCATTACCGGTGTCGAAGAATCAGATATCAAAGCCAAAAAGTCTGGTACGATCAGCTTGATGCGTATGCGAGTGGTTCGCAACGATGACGGCGTCGATATTGTGCTAACGCGTAACGGCGAAATTGCGATCTTGGATCCGAAGGGTCGCGAGCTCGAGAAATACGAAGTACCAACCGGTGCAAAATTGAGTGTTAGCGAAGGTGCCGAAGTCGTGAAGGGACAAGTCCTTTGCGAATGGAACCCACATAAGATTCCGATTCTCGCTGAAGTTGGTGGCAAGGTTCGCTACGATGACGTGATCGAAGGCGAAACCATGCGGCTTGAGAAAGATCCAAGCGGTAATATCCGTCGCGTGATCGTCGATCATCGCGGTAGTTTTCATCCGCAAATTGTGGTCGAAGATGCCGAAGGTAAGCCACTGGATGTTTACTTCCTTCCTGAAAAAGCCGTTGTTACGTTTCCGGAAGGAAAGACTATCACGGCCGGTACTGAACTCGCTGAAATGCCTCGCGAATCTTCCGGGGTTGCCGACATCACCGGTGGTCTTCCGCGAATTACCGAAATCTTCGAAGCTCGAAAGCCGAAAGAACCTGCCGTCATGGCGGAGCTCGACGGAACTGTCGAAATTTCTAAAGACAAGAAGCGTGGCAAGCGCTCGATCATCGTCAAGAGCGATAGCGGTGAAGAAGTCGAACATCTTGTGCCACCAGGAAAACGCTTCATGGTGCACACTGGAGATATCGTCAAGGCTGGCCAAGCGCTGATTCAAGGACCACTCGTGCCGCACGATATCCTTCGAGTCAGCGGCGAAGAAGCCGTTCAGCAATACTTGTTGCACGAAGTTCAACAAGTTTATCGTTCGCAGCGCGTTGAAATCAACGACAAGCACGTCGAAGTGATCGTTGCGCGTATGCTTCGAAAGGTCCGAGTCGACACGTCAGGCGATACCAGTTTGTTGTCGGGGATCGTCATCGATCGCTTCGAATTCAAACGCGTCAACGAAGAACTCAACAAGTGCCTCAAGATCAGTGATCCAGGCGATAGTGAATTCGCGCTGGGGGCTATCATTCCGAAGGAAGCAGTCGAGCAGTCCAACACCCAGATCGAGGCCTTGGGAGGCAAGCCAGCCAAAGGTAAGAAGCCTAAGCCAGCATCGGCGAGCGTCCAGCTTCTTGGGATTACCAAGGCGTCGGTGCAAAGCAATAGCTTTATCTCGGCAGCCAGCTTCCAAGAAACGACGAAAGTTCTCACCGAAGCCGCCTTGGCAGGTAAGATCGATCGTTTAGTTGGCTTGAAAGAGAACGTGATCCTCGGACATCTGATACCTGCCGGTACTGGATTCCGCACCTTCCAAGACTCCGAAGTCAGCTATCGTCGCGAAGCTCTCGAAGATCTGCTCAACCGAGGTTCATCAGCCAACGAGCAGGAATTCCCGCTCCTCGCCGCTGCACCGCAAGTTGCGGAAACAGTCGATTTCAGCGCCATTCCAGAAATCGATTCCGCCGCCTCCAAAGACGAAGAATAGAGTTCGCAGATCCACCCTAGGCGGCCCTACGTTCGTAGTTCCGCCTTTAGGCGGCCACTCGGCTACGCTAATCTACTTCTGAAAGGAAAAGGTGTCCGACACCGTTTTGTTATTTAGGGGCCTTTTTTGGACGGCCTCGAGGACGCATCGTTGATTCCAAGCCACATCTTCGAGCCATCGACTCGACCCAGGTTTCATTTCCAAAAGGTACGCCACGAGCCATACTCCACTGTATCTGAGCACGTTCGGAATCGGAGAAATCCATCCGCACCCATTTGGCTCGCCTTGCGATTGGCCAGGGTTCTAATATATTCCTATTGGCTTGTGTTCCGTGAAGCCAGCGCGATAGACTTCCATAGCGCCACTGATCCGGTTCTCGGCACAGCTTCGCTGAGAATGCATTGCGCTCAACGTATCGACACAAAGTCAAGAAATGTTCGTCATTCTGAACTGGAAAGGATTTGTATCGACCTTGATAAAGATGTCCCATGCCCACTGAGTGGTAATGAGCGTGATAACGCTGCGTGTGCGTCAAGCCTATCCATTGAGCGAACCGGCCCATCTCGCCATCGACATTGGGTCGGACAACAAAATGCCAGTGATTTGGCATCAAACAATAGCTGAAAAGCGACACGTCAAACAAGTCCAACGCTTCTTCAATCAATCGTTCGAAGGCTTCGTAGTCTTCGGCCTTATGAAATATTTCCACGCGAAGATTTGCACGATTTAGCATATGGTAGGTGCATCTGGCTTCGTCCGCTCGTTTTGGCCGTCCCATTCAATCACCTCCCGTTTCTTTTGCACAATCAAACGAGCAATTTTAACCTCACATCGTCCAAGCTACGACAGCTTATCCAACGCCATCTGCTGCATCGCTTTTAAATCGAGTTTTCCGGTGCCGAGTACTGGAATTGCATCGACTTGCACAAAGCTATCTTCAGATGGCAAGTAAAGATTGGGCAGGCCAGCTTCTGAGAGCTTCTTAATGATCTCACCTGGAGTCATCGAAAGTTGTGTGTGCAAGACGACCAATCGTTCCCCGCGCTTTTCATCGGGTACGGCGGTCACCACGGCACTCATCATCCCATCCGAGTCGGAACCAAGGATGGCTTGAATGGTTTCTTCAATTTGAATATGCGGGACCATTTCGCCGCCGATCTTCGAGAATCGACTTTGGCGGCCGGTGATATGGATGAATCCGTCCGCATCTAACTTGGCGACGTCACCGGTTATGTACCAACCGTCGCGAAAGACTTGCTCCGTTAAATCGGGACGCTTCAGATAACCTTGCATTCTATTAGCGCCTCGAACGTGAAGCATTCCGGTCTCGCCAATTGGCAGTAGCTCGCCATCTTCAAGCCCCACTACTCTCACTTCGACGCCAGGAATCGGTCGCCCTACCGATCCTTCTCGCAATCCTTTCGTGGCGTCAGTCGCTTTGGATCGTTTGGGAGGTAAGTTGACGGATACGAGCGGACTCATCTCCGTCGAGCCATACCCTTCGATAGGTCGGATACCGAACTGCTTTTCAAAATCGTCACTGAGTGCTACCGGCAACTTTTCGGCACCGACGATAGCCATTTCAAGCGATGCAAATTGCTTGGGTTCGACGCGCCGAATATAGGTACGTAAAAACGTCGGCGTTCCGAGAAGGATAGTTGCTTTGTATTCTTCGGCCAGTTTGCCGATCGGTCGAGCATCCAGCGGGCTGTAGTGAAACACACCGGCCAATGAAAGCGCTTGCGACGTCCAAAGGGTAATGGTATAGCCAAACGAGTGAAAAAAGGGTAATACCCCAAGCATCACATCGTCCTCACGTAGACTCAAGGCATTTTGAATGCCATAAACATTCGAGGCGATATTGTCGTAGGTGAGCACGACTCCTTTGGGCGTTCCAGTCGAGCCGGACGTAAAGATAATCGTCAGCGGATCGTCACCCTTAAGCTTCGAAATTCCCAATCGGTTGCTAAGAAAGCTGGTCGGTAGAATTCGACTGCCGATCCAACCCGCAAGCTTGTCGAAGAGCGTGACCTTTTCGCGAAAGTCTTCGAGATAAATAAGCTGAGCGTCCAATTGCAAACTTAGCTTGTCCATGACCTTGCGGCTGGTGATGACATGCTGGATGCCAGCTAACTCGATGCACTGATTAAGAATCGACGAGCTCGCGGTGTAATTGAGATTCACCGACGTTTTGCCGGCAAAAGTAAGAGCAAAATTAGCGATCGTCGCTGGAACGCTGGGCGGCAAAAGGAGTGCGACGTTCTGCTCGCCAGGTTTGAAAACGTTTCGCACAAGCAATCGGCAAAGAATCAGGGTTCGCAATAGAAGATCGTAACCGGAAACTTTAGCGCCGGTAGAATCGGCAGCTTTCAAGCGATTTCCGCGATGCTTGCATTCAACAATTAACTGATAGGGCAACAAGGGAAGTGTCGATTTCGCGATTGCCATCTATTTTTCCTATTGTGTTAAAATTTCCGACGTGCTACCGATACATCTGAATGGGATGAGCCCAAGTATATCGCAGGGCTTGCGGTCCGTGGCAAGAGTGCGCAATTCAGTCTTGGAGAAGCAATGAGTCGAATCAGTAGTTTTTTTGCCGGTATGGTCGTTGGGGCAGCCGTCTTGTTTATCGCGATGCAGTTCTACATCGTCCGTTCGAAAGACGGAATCAACTTCATTCCCAAACTTGCTGCGAAACTTGAAATGCCATATGTCGACATCCGCAAATTTACACTCAGCGATTGGCAAAACCGACAACCCTTGGCGGTCGCAATCATGAAAGCCAATCGCGGCAATCTGATGCAAGATTCTACGCTCAGCGGTTTCAAGCAAGCCGCCCAAAACGCCCTCGATCAAATTTCTGGCGACAAAACCAAATGGGGTTGGTAGCGGGCGGGACGCCCGCGAACCAAATAAATTTTTGGCTGGAACAGAGGACTTGCATCCGGCTCAAATCGAGTTTGCCAGAACCTTGTCCGCCAGCGCAGTAGTCTTTTCGCTGCTCCCGTGCAGGAGATAGCTGCAGCCAGCTAAATAGCGATTGCGCCATCGTGGATCCATCGCATAAAAGTCTTCGATCGCTGCCGAACTCAATTTATAATCATGCGAGTCCGAGCCTTTGAGGAAGACAAGCTCTCGGGCGGTACCAATCAACGATTCAGCATTGCCGCCAGCATCTAAGAATTGAAGTATCTCTTCGGCAGCCGATGCACGATCGCGATGAACGTTCGCAAAAATTCCGTCGATCGTCGTGCGTGCATTGCTCGATCCGATCAGTTCGTCGAGGTGCTTTTCAGGAAGCTTTTCGCGACTCTTGGCGGCTTCGCGGAAGTGGGCGACGAACGATGCGTTTTGCAACAGCAACCAGCGGCGCAGCGAATCGTCGCTCACGCTATGAAAGAGATAGTGCAATGCATTAGACGTCGTAACGGCATGAAGCGGAACAATTGCCGGTTGTCGTGTTACCAGCTCTGAAGATGCAAGTAAGATGCCGTCGTAGATGCTGCGTGGATGAATCTCTTTGCTTAACATCTCGACGATCATCGCTGACGAGTCGATCGGCGACAATTCACGAAGTCCTTGCAAAACACGAAGAGTAGCGGTCGAATCGTGCCGACCGGCCAACCAGTTGTCTGGAATGTCGCGGATCAATTCCCAATTCCGCCGTCCAGCACGATCTGCTTCCGAATCGCTCTTGGACGGATTTCCTTCGCCTGAGTGATTGAGAATCGCATAGGCTAACGATCGCATCACCGGTTCGGAGTGCTCCCAGCCGATCACGCCGAGCAAACGAAAAGCACCTGCTACATAAATTGACTTGTGACCAATGCTTCTGAAATCTCGAGCAGCATTGCGTGCCATAATATCGAGCAGTTGGCTCGATGTGGCGACACGGGCCGCTTGCGCCGCCGCCGCATCGGCCGCCGTTTCATCCCACTGATCCATCGCTTGGTCGAGGGCTATCAGCGATTGAGAAGCCGTCGGTAAGCGATTTTCGTTCACTGCCGCCATCGTCCAATTTCCTTCTTTAACATCCGTTGCCTGCGCGCTTTTGAAGTAATCGATTGCCCAAAGCAACGGAAGCCAGCGCGACTCGTTCTTGGCCGCGATCGACGCTTGATGCGCCGAGTTGACAACTAGCACCGAATGAAATTTGAAGCCGACCGATGGCCGTGGCTGGACATTCCGAATTCCGGCCAAGAAAAGGGCACTTAGCAATTCGCGATAACTCGTACCGCTGCGGATCAAAGCGGTAGCCGCGTCAATAATCTTTTCTCGCGGCGTATCTTCAAGCATTTTCACAAGCGGCTCGATCTCGGGTCTGAAGCGAACCATGCTGTTGTCGAGCTTTGTATCTTCAGCTCGCAAAGCCGGAAACCGCAACTGCTGCAAAGTCGTTGCCCCAACGGCAGCTGAACTCGAAGCCACGGAAAAGAATTTTCGTCGAGAGACCGATGGCATGACGATACCCTCCCAAGATATTGAATACGATTTTTGATTCGACGAAGCCTTACACAGCGACGCTTCGCCGGATTCGCAAACTTAGACGTATTTAATGTACCATGAAATCAACGGTCATTTCGCAAAAAAGATGAATATCAAAAACGGCTACTGATTTTTTACCGATCCCGTCCATCGTTTATCGGGCTTGGAGTTCATCTTCGTTTTCTTCAGGGGCTTCTTCTTTGAGTACCAACACGGCGACATGCGACAAATCTTCATTCATCATGTAATACCAGTTTCGATCAGGATCAAATCCGATGGCAACACGCTTGCATTCGCCAGCCACTTTCGCAGTACCTACGAATCCAACGAAAGTTCCATCGCTCTTAAACCGCTTGATATGACCGATACTCGATTCGGCAGTGAGGATCTCACCGTCGGCTCGGCAACAAACATTCATTGGATTGCAGCTCGATCCGAAGCCTTCTTGATCGTCTCCCGCTCGCTTGCCAAATCCGCTCAGTCGTTTTCCGTTGCGATCGTAGATTCCGACTTCGAACTTGGTGTTTTCAGCAAGGATCAATTTCTCGCCGTCGGATTGGATATCAAACTGACCGCAGCAACCATGAGCGTCCTGAATAATTTTAGCCTCGACCGTCAAGTCAGGACTCAGTCGCCAAACGCCGTAGGAGTCTCCAACCGGCTCAGGGCATGCAACGAAGACTTCGTTATCGGTTGCAGCAATGGCCGTGATATTATTGAGTCGATCGATGATTTGCTTTTTTTGAACTTCGAATTCTTCACGCACATCTGCGGCTTCTTCCTCCGCCTTTTTGCGAGCCTTGGCGATCGCCTCTTCGCGATTGCCGATATTCGGTGCATCGATTTCAACTTCGACGATTCCACCTAATGCGACTCGAGCAACCTTACCTGAACCGGCAACGTACATTTTGCTATTTGGGGCAAAGTTGATCGCCTGTGGCACGAAGTTTAACGGAAAGGAATCGAATAGTAGTCCGCTTGGATCGTAGACCATGATCAGACCTTTGTCGGGCGAACCATCCTTGGATTGGACACGGCAGGCCATCCAGAGGCTGCCACGTGGTCCCACGCAAAATGTTTCGAGTTTGACGTCTCTATCTGCCATCGTCGGCTTAATCGTATAAGCCTGTTTATGGGTCGCTAGGTGTTTTTCTTCGGAGAAGGCGGTCGAATAACTCGCGACGAAAGCTGCTATTCCAAACAAGACCGCGCAACGTAAACAAGTCGGCCTTGTTAAGCCTATATCAATTTGTGTTCTCATCGCAATGTTCCTAAGTTCATAGATTAGAAAAGCCCTAGAATTGGCCATGCCCCAACTCATTTTGTTATGTCAAATCGATTGCGTCAACGGTGAGCAGGCTAGCACCGTGTAGGCTATTGCCTCGTCGATTTGCGGAATGCTTCGTAACGCTCGCGCAACGATTCAGGCGGCCTCACTCGCAAGCCTTCTTCATTCAAACCTCGGAGCTTATCGTCACGACCGTCGGCGGTCTTGGATTGAGCGGACGAGGGAACAAGCCCCAACGACCGAAGAGCTTCGTCATATTCGCGCTTTTTGTTCGGGTCCTTGGCGGCCTGATCGCGAGCACGTTTCCAACGATCGAGAAACGCTTGCAACTGTTCCTTATTCCACCCCATTTGCTTGAGCAACTCGGAGTCGGGTTGATCACGCTGACGCTCTAACGCTTTCAATACCATGTCGGTCGCTCGCCGAGCATATTCCGTTTCGGCAGCCACGGATTCGGGTGACGCAAGCTGTTCATTGTCGTTATTGTCGGGCAAAGCATCGGCGGACGAATTCGACTTACCCAAAAGGTTTCCTTTCGATTCTTTCGACGACGGCTCTCCCTTTCCGCGTTGGTCGCCAGATTTGCTTTGACTCCCCTGCTGGCCAGACTTCGAATCCGATGGGCCGCTTTTGCTACTCGTTGACGGACTTTTGGAACTATCGGACGCATCGCTTGCAGGGTTGCCTTCGTCGGCCCCAGATTCGCTCCCTTGCTTGTCAGCCTGGGCATCTGATCCGTCCGCTTTCTTACCTGTCTGTGATTCTGAGTCGGTCGATGGCTTGCCAGACTGTGATTCTGAATTGGTTGATTGCTTGCCAGACTTTGAAGAAGATTCGCTACCTTGCTTCCCTGTCTTTGATAGAGAGTCTGTCCCTTGCTGTTCCGACTGCGACTCCGTATTGTTCGATTGCGAAGCAGATTGCGATTCAGAGTCTACCGATTGATTTCCATTGGAAGCATTCGAATCGGTCGCGGGCGGTTCAGTCGGTTCGCCCTTACCATCATCGGTCGCCGGATTGCCTTGGCTCGATGGTGGATTCTTAGATTGCTTATCCTTATTCTCGTTTCCAGCATTGCCACCACTCAAACTATCGGACGAACCATTTGCTTTAGAATCGTTGGAAGCTTTTCCTTCACCTGACGCTTTGTCATCGGGCGTTGACGAACGCTGGGTGTTGCTATTCGAGTCATCGGACTTCGCCGGTTTTCCCGAAGCATTGGTTGGATCGGATCCGGTATCGGTTTTAAGCAAATCGCGAAGTTCTTCAAAGGCCTCGCCATCATGCATCGGATCGCTGCTTTTACCTTCTCCGCGATTCGAACTAGGCTTCCCTTTTGAATCGGACCGAGTTGGATCAGTGCCAGCTTCGTTATTCGGATCGTTCGAATTGCCATCTGACCCCGCCGTGCTATTCGGTGTCCTGTTACTTTGGTTTGATCCAGATTGACCGGCTCCCGATTGACCTTGATTGGACTCATCCGGATTCGGTGGCGAGTCTTCTTGTGGACCTTGGCCAGACGGGCTTTGCTCGGGAGTACCTTGATTCCCTTTTTCCTGCGGTTCTTGGTCGGGCGGTATTTTGTCTTGATTCTTTGCCTGATCACCTGGTTCGTTTTGCTTTCCTTGCTCGCCTTTCTTCCCTTGCTTCTCTTGCGTTTTTTGTTCGTCTGGTTTTTCTTGCTCGCCTTGCTTGGTTTGAGGATCTGGCTCATTTCCTGGGTCTGATTTGGTGTTCAAATCCGGCTTCGATTCGTTTGCTGGTTGATCGGGTGTTCGGGTACCATTCTTTTCATTCGATGGAGCAGTTTCCTTGGGGTCTTTTTGTTCGATCGATGGCGGTTTTTTTGAAGACTGGTCCTCCGCGTTCCTTTGTGGTTTGTCATTGGGCGGATTCTGATCGAGTGAAGTGATTGTGACTCGAATTGTTCGCGACTGACGAATGTTCGGTTCCGGTAGATCGCTGCCGGGAGCACATCGATTATCTTCGGCTGTTGCGACAATATCGATTTGAGCACCTGGACGAAGTCGCAGCGATTGAGGATCGAAAGCATAAACTTCAGTGACTTGCCCAATCGCACCTTGTTTACTTTGAAATAGCTCATTAGCCAAAACGTTTTGATCACGGCTCGTTCCCGCAATGGCAACCCGAGCGAGTCCAAAATCGGGATCGCTGGCGCGAACTTCAAGATCCAGTTTTTGATTGACTGGGAGATCGATGGCATCCTTTAAGTCGCGAGCCAACTGTATTTCGGGTGCCAAGTCGGGTATGATTTTGATCGGATAAACAACAGGCTCTGCGTTTTTCTCCCCTAGCCGATTCTCTGCGAGAAAGCGATAGTTGAGCAAAGTCGGATTCGATTTGGCGTCATCGAGGCGCAGGAGTAAACTCGCAGCAATCGATCGGCCATCGAGCACGACATCGTCCGCCGTTGACACTTGGAACAAGCCGTTCTTGTCAGGTTTGGAATCAAATTCGATTCGAACTTTATTCATCTCCTGATTGCTTCTGGCGAGAATCGTGACTTGAGTACCTTCGGTAGCTTCGATGCGTCCATCGCCTTCGGCAACACGCGGAGCTAATCGCATATAAGCCGGATAGATGTACTCGACTTGTTCTAAAAGAACTAATGGGATGGCTTGTATCTTAATGGCAAAAGGTCCAGCTTTCGCATCGCCGGCTTCGATCGAATAGTGCATCGGCTGAACGATTCCGCCAAAGCTTTTTCCAAAATCCAATTCATAGGTCAGTCCATTGATATCCGGTCGCATAACTTCGATCTGATCTATCGTCTGACCATCATCCGTCGAGAATCGAATGATCGCCTTGTCGCTGCGATGCCATCCGTGAACTTGAATCGCGACTTTAACCGTCGAACCTTCGGTAACAGTAACGTCACCCGGCGTAACTTCGACGATCTTCACGCGAGTCGACGGAGAAATACTCGCCCACGGCATCAGCAGACGTCTGGCTGAGTTGATACCATCCTTGGGTGAGACGGCGAGATAGATCGCGCTGATGAGCATCAATCCAAAAAGGATGGCTGCCAGTTTCATCAAGTTAAACTGATCGATGATACCGGCGACCTCTTGCCCCTTCAAATGCTTGGCGACGTATCGACCAACGGTGTTTAATACACCGCGCGGGGTCGATGGATGAGTTGCCAGTTGCAGCCAACTTATCAACCCATCTTTCATCTCCGGAATCGTCTCTTCGATGCGCTTGGCGGCGTATTCTGGGTTGATCTTTCTCCCCATAAAGGGGGCTATCCGAAATACTACCCAGAATAAACTGCTTCCCACAAGGAGCGTCCAGACGAGATACCTTACGAGATCGTTCATTGGCCAAACCCAATGGTCGACGAGTACGAAAACGAAAACGGACGCCAACCCCATGACCATCCAGGACAAAATACCGACCGTCAGCTCCGTTCGCTGGATCGCAGTGGCAGATTGCTTGATAAAGTCTAAAAGTGGTGCATTCCCCGCTTCGTGAAGCGGTTGCATCGGTAGAGCCGAGGGATGGTCTTTGGAAACGCTTGCCATATCAAAATAGCTTTGAGAGAAAAAGTGATTACACTTCTAGTATAGCAGCCGAGCTTCTAGTTCGCGGTCAAAATCGCCGGTCGTGATCTTGAACTCGAATTCTTTCGTCATTCGTCATGCGGAATTTAACGGCAGAATTCTGCTAGAATCCGCCCCTGTAGAAATCGAAACTCATCCAACCCAAGGATACGTCGATGCCCCTTTCTCGCCGCGACTTTGTCGAACATTCCATTATCGCTGCCGCAGCAGCTCTCGCGACACCTGGTTTTTCGAAAACTACCACGGCCGCAGAAACCAATTCTGTTCGGGCCGTTAGCCCCAACGATAAACTCCGAGTTGCCGTTATTGGAGTTAATGGACAAGGAGGAAACCACGTTCAAGAATGGCTCGCCAATCCTGATGTCGATCTGGTCGCAATCTGCGATTGCGATCCTGCGGCATATGCAAAACAAGCCAAGAAATTTCAGGAGCTTGGCCATCCGCCGAAGTATGTCCAAGATATTCGGAAGCTTCTTGAAGACAAGTCCATCGACGCGGTATCGATCGCAACGCCGAATCATTGGCATGCGCTGATGTCCATCTGGGCCATGCAAGCGGGAAAAGATGTGTATATCGAAAAACCGTGTAGCCACAACGTCAGTGAAGGTCGAATCATGACGCAATGGGCGCGCAAGCTTGGAAAGATCTGTCAGATGGGCGTGCAAAGCCGCAGTATGCTCGGCATGCGACAAACGCTTGAATTCGTGCATAGCGGCAAGATCGGCAAAGTCTCGGTGGCGCGCGCTATCTGCTACCGACGACGCGATAGTATCGGACTGACGAATAACGCAGCTCCGATTCCTCCTGGGATGGATTTCGATCTCTGGTGTGGTCCGGCATCAAACATTGTGCCGAAGCGAAATCGCCTTCATTATGATTGGCACTGGGTATTCGAAACAGGCAACGGCGACTTAGGGAACCAGAATCCACACGAACTCGATAAAGCACGATGGGGAATCGGCAAGCAAGAGTTGCCCAAGCAAGTTGTAAGTCTCGGCGGTCGCTTGGGCTATTTGGATAATGGCGACGTTGCCAATAGCCAAGTCACGCTTTTCCAATGGGATGACGCTCTGATTATCTCCGACGTGCGTGGATTGCCGATCAAAACGCCCGTTACATACAACTTGAAGTTTGGAGCGCTCACCGGTGCAGCGAATATTTGGCATGGAACGGACGGATACGTCGTGTCACCGAATTACACGTCCGGGGTCGCCTATGACAACGACGGCAATGAATTGGGTAAGTGGTCCTCAGGAGAATACCAAGCTCACTTCGCTAACTTTGTAAAGGCGATTCGAAGCCGAGATCATCGTGACCTACATCTCGATATTGAAGATGGACACCTATCTAGCGCGCTGGCTCATCTAGGCAACGTTTCCTACAAGCTCGGCACGGTTGTTCCCAACGCTACACGACCTTCTCTCCTGAGCGACAACCAGCACGTCACCGAAACGCTCTCTAGTTTTGAGCATCATCTCGGCGAGAGCATCATCGATTACAAACTTACCAAATTCAAGCTTGGCAAAACGTTAACCATCGATCCCAAAACGGAACTAGCGACCGATGCCGAAGCCAACCAGCTCTTTACTCGCCAATATCGGCATGGTTTTGAATTGCCAAAAATAGCTTAGCCAACGTTTGCGAACGCCCCCGCTCGCTCGTTTTGAAGTTGCACATTTCCGTACAATCGCGACGGCTTTCCGAGATAGACCGAACTATTAAGCGGCGTTTGCTCGCGAGGCAGCCTTTTTTTCACTGCCGGAACGTCGTTCCAAATCTTCCGAAATGATACTTGCGGCGCGTTGGCTGGCACCGGGCTGTCCAAATTTTTCGGTTAGCGAATGTAGAGATCGGCGCTGCTCTGTCCGGGCGGCTGGATCGGCGATCAGTTTTCGCATCGCATCGGTGGCTTGGTCAACCGCTTTCGTCGAATTTCCAATCGCAAGGAACTCGGGCATCACGGTCTTCTCGGCAATCATGTTGGGAAGCGTTATGCTTTTGAGTCGAGTCAGCAGTCGGGCCAAGATGAACGTCGACCGACTGCAATGGTACAAGACAGTACAAGGAGTCTCGCGAGCCATCATCTCCATCGACACCGAACCGCTCTTCATTAAAGCGCAATCGGCAAGCTCGATCAGTTCGCTCGTCTTGCCGACGAATACTTCGATCGGTAAATTTTTGTCGCCGTTTTGCAACTGTGAGCGGCACCAAAGAGCGTGCTGGTCCTTGAGCGCCGCTACCATGAATCGGACGTTGGGGAACTGTGGATGCAATCGGCGTATAATTTCAAGTTGCAGCGGCCAAATCCGATGGACTTCGTGGTCTCGCGAACCAGGCAACACCGCGACCTGAAGTTTTTCAGGCGACTCCCATTCGCGTAAGAAGCGAGCGCATAAGGGTTGCGAATCGACGACGTCAAAAAAAGGATGTCCGACATAATCGACCGCCACACCGCGCCGCTCATACCATTCTTCTTCAAACGGAAGATTGCAAAGGACACGGTCCACGTAGCGCTTTATCTTTTTTACCCGCCAACCGCCCCACGCCCAAAGTTGCGGCGGTAGATAGTAATAGACCGGCAAACCATACTTTTTGGCGCGTCGAGCGATATGCCAATTGAATCCGGGGAAATCTACCAAGACAACGCCATCGCAATCGCCGCGTTGAAATACTTCCTCTGCCATATCCGCAATGCGATAGAATTCGCGTATCTTCGGTAGGACTTCGGTAAAACCAACAACAGCCATCGAAGTTAAATCAAAGTCACAGTCCAATCCCGCTTGCGTCATTTTTACGCCGCCGAAGCCGCGAAACGTCAACGTCGGATCATCGCCGCGAAGCGCGCGGATGAGATTGGAAGCGTGAAGATCACCGCTTGGTTCACCAACTGAAAAAAAGAGCCGCTTGCTCATACGCTAACGACAATCCTATGCCTGTGTATCCAATTTA
Organism: Pirellulaceae bacterium; assembly: GCA_034408855.1. Taxonomy (GTDB): domain Bacteria; phylum Planctomycetota; class Planctomycetia; order Pirellulales; family Pirellulaceae; genus JAIYDQ01. Next base: position 65,746 of record JAWXCK010000283.1, on the reverse strand, counting down.
CTACAACTGTCAAAAATCCGAGACAAACTTCGTCGTCATTGTGAGTAGATCGGACAAATCGACGACACCAGGCCACTCCTGGCGATGCGGTATACAATAATCTGTCTTCAAAAAGCAAGACAAAGGAACGATTGGATCGACTGTATCGGTAACGCTAGCAATGTACGATTGCTTCATTGCGTTGCGACTTATTCTATGCTCGGCGAAGTTTTCAAATTACTCTGAAGGACTCGCATGATTTCGGTGAGCTGCTGAGCAGCAGTGGTGGATTGGTCGAGGAAAATAAATGGATTGTTTCCGATGCGACAGTAGCCGCCGGGTATTCCATCGAGCCCTTCCGATCGGACGCGAAAACCATGCGATTTCGCATAACTGATCGCGTGTTCAAGTAATTCAACCGAATTGTCTAGCATTCTGGAATTCCCTTTCTCCGCTTGACGCCTTTCGTTCTTTTGCTGTACCTACAACGAGTAATCGGACATTAACAAGCGTCGGTTCTCGACGCTAGAAGAAATTGAAAAAATGCTTCGTCGATACGGTCAGTCGTGTCGGCATTCACCGCTAGCAATTCGAATTGACAGCATGACACAGAACAAAAAAGACGTGAGCGGATCGGCGCTAGCCGCCGGTTTAGAATGTAAAGAACCTGCGGCTAGCGCCTCACGAATTGCTGAGTTGGAAAACCTGGTTGTTCAACTTCAAAAACAACTCTCTCAAACTCAGCGGTTGGCAACGATTGGCGAATTGACGAGCACGACGACGCACGAATTCAACAATCTGCTAATGACGATCATGAACTATGCCAAACTTGGGATGCGGCACAAGGATGAGCCGACTCGCGACAAAGCTTTCAGTAAGATTGTGGACGCCTCGAATCGAGCTGCGAAAGTCACTCAGACTATTCTTGGATTGGCTCGCAACCGTAGTGGTGTACAAGAGCCAACGGCACTCGAGCCAGTAATCCGAGATACACTCGTTCTGTTGGAACGAGAACTCCATCGCTATCGAATCATGGTCGAGACCGAGTTCGACGCGGTTCCGATGGCACTCGTAGAAGCGAATCAGATTCAGCGGGTGTTGATCAATCTTTTGACCAACGCGCGGCAAGCAATCGGCGAGTCGGGCTCGATCAAGCTCCGGCTTAGCTATGAAGCAAAACAACAGCATGTCGTCTTAATGATTCGCGATAGCGGTAAAGGAATCGCTAAGGAAAACCTGCCAAAAATTTTCGAGCCATTCTTTTCGACCAAGATCGGGCCCGACGCCAGCGGCAAAGGTGGAACAGGTTTGGGACTGTCCGCTTGTCGAGAAATTATCGAAGAACATCGCGGAAAGATTCGCGTCGAGAGCAGCGTCGGAAAAGGGACCGCGTTTTACATTCGATTGCCGGCGGTAGTCGCCAATATAGAACGAGCGTCGGCGTAACACTATGCATAATCGATAGGACCGCTAGACAATTTGCGACAAATTTTATCGGTGCGCATTTGAATTCATGAATTTATAGCTATTCTACTCGCTCGTGGGTTTTGGCCATGCAAATCGGTTGTTTTTGAACTAACTTAGCGTTGCAGATTGGGTTTCAGGAATCCTTGGTTTTTCAAGGAGCCCAGCAGAATCAGCAGAAGAACAAAACATGTGCGGAATCGTTGGCTACGTCGGAAAGAATGAGGCAAGCCCTTTCCTGTTGACCGGTTTACGCCGATTGGAGTATCGCGGCTACGACAGCGCCGGGATTGCTACGCTCGCCAGCAGCACAGAGACGGGGACTTCTGCCGGCTTTCAGCTTCGACGAGCGGTCGGTCGCATCGATCGTTTAGCCGATCTCATGGAAGCATCGCCAGTTCAAGGAATGACTGGGATTGGCCACACTCGATGGGCAACGCACGGTGCGGCCACGACGGAAAATGCTCACCCGCACACCGGTGGTCGCGGTCAAGTAGCCGTCGTCCACAATGGTGTGATCGAAAACTATGAAGTGCTGAAGCAAGCGTTGATCGTCAAGGGTTACGTATTTCAATCGGCAACCGATACCGAAGTCATCGCACATCTCGTTGCCGATGCGCTGAAGAAAACAAGCCAAGTAGCCGTATCAAGCGAAGGGCCTAACGCTGTTTATCTAAACGCGGTTCGCGAGATATTGCCGCTCCTTCGCGGGACTTACGGATTAGTCGTGATGTTCAAAGAGCGGCCCGATCTATTGATCGCCGCGCGTTTTGGCAGTCCTTTGGTTTTAGGTGTTGGACGCAACGAACAGTTTATTGCGAGCGATACTTCGCCGCTGGTCGGGTATACCGATCGCATTATCTATCTCGCCGACCATCAATTGGCGGTGATGACGCAAGACTCGATCCAAGTCTTACATCGCGATCAAGGTCGCATTCGTCCCGATGTGCGCGTTCTGGATGAGCAGACGGCTGACGTTTCGTCCGAAGGTTTCGCTCACTACATGCTCAAAGAGATTCATGAGCAGCCAACATCGCTTCGCAACGCCATGCGAGGTCGTTTAGATCGCGAAAATGCGACGGCAAAATTTGGCGGCTTAAATTTGATGGCCAATCAGCTTCGCAATGTCGATCGCATCATCTTGACCGGGTGCGGAACCAGTTGGCATTCGGCGCTCGTCGGTGAGTATTTAATCGAAGAACTTGCAAGACTTCCGGTCGAGGTCGAATATGCGAGCGAGCTGCGATATCGAAATCCGCCGCTTGATCGAGACACGCTCGTTTTCGGTATTACGCAAAGCGGAGAAACCGCCGATACGCTAGCTGCGTTGCGAGAAATGAAACGCAAAGGTCATCACACACTTGCCATTTGCAATGTCATCGGCAGCAGTATTGCACAAGCAGCCGACGGCGGAATTTATCTCCACGCGGGGCCCGAAATCGGAGTCGCATCGACGAAAGCCTTTACGTCGCAGTTGTGTGTCCTCTCGATGCTAGCATTGCACTTCGGTCGATTGCGGCATCTGAGTTTCGAAGCGGGATTGCGCATCATCGATCAACTTGAGAACCTCCCAAATCTCGTCGAAACAGCCCTAGGTTGCGATGCCGCCGTGCGTCGCGTCGCCGAAAAATACCACCAAGCGTCGAACTTCCTGTACCTCGGCCGGAATTACAATTTCCCGACGGCGCTCGAAGGAGCCTTGAAGCTGAAAGAAATCAGCTATATCCATGCCGAAGGCTATCCAGCCGCCGAAATGAAACATGGTCCAATCGCCCTGGTCGACGCGCACACTCCGTCGGTGTTTATTGTCTCGCAAAGTTCGGTCTACGACAAAGTCATGAGTAACCTACAGGAAGTCAAAGCGCGTGGAGGGCCGGTGATCGCGATCGTCGACCACATCGACGACCAACTTCGATCTTTGGCCGATGATGTCATCGAAATTCCGAGCTGCGAAGACTTCCTCCAACCAATTGTCGCATCAATCCCATTGCAGCTTTTAGCCTATCATATTGCGGTGCTGCGAGGCTGCGATGTTGACAAACCGAGAAACCTCGCCAAGAGTGTCACCGTCGAGTAACTTTTCGCCTCCTCTCTCTCTCTTCGTCTCCATTAGCAAAAACATCATGAATCAATCGAATCTTGGCTTGTCCTACAATGCACGCAAAGCTCTTGCGGTCCATGTTGGTGAATCGGCAGGAACCGAGATCGCTAATTTGCTGCAGCGAATGGCTGCGCAAATAGACGAGTTAAAACGCAGCAAAGTTAGCGTGACTCCCGTCACGCCGGGACCTAAAGTCGAACGGTCGCCGCTCCATTCTATCGACAATGAAACGTTTTAGTTGATGGTCTTGCCGCGTGAGGAATATGTCGAACAAGCTTATTTGTTTCGCACACTCTGCGAGCGAATGAAGGACGGAATTCCCATGCAAGATTTGCTCTTGCAAGTCCACCACGAAATGCTGGTGACGACGAAGCTTCCGATGGCCATCCAATTTTTGGTTGCGGAACTCAAGCACAATGGAATCATGGCCAGTGGCATGCGACGGCTTAGCCACTACTTTTCGCCCTGGCAAACATTTCTCATCGAAGAATCGGAAACCGATCGCGGACGTTTTGACACGCTCATGGCCTTTCGGATACTACAAGCCGAAGCCGAGTATCGTAGCAAGAGCGAGAATGCCCAAGGCTATTTCTTCTTTCAATTCGAGTCGATGTGTCGGAATCGATTAAATTACGACCGCGGCCTGAAAGCGATGTCCGAAGACGCCGCTTATGATGCAGGCTGGAGCGAATGGATATTAATTGTCCGTCGACAGCTCGGCTTAGTCGACTTGGCCGACTTGATTTACGGTCGCAGCGAAGCATTCGTCGAGTATCGCGCGAAGCAACTTGGATCGGACGCGACGCCCGTCGACTTCCCGGTGCTCTTTGGCGACAAGGAAGGGCGGATCGCATTCGCGAACCGGAAAAAAGATATTCTGTATCTGTTCGCCGCCATGCAACGGCACCTCGGTTACCCAAGCGTCCCACGACTTGATAAGATCGACGACACGATCGACCTCCTGCCGCAAATGCAACGTCGACTCGAACGAATGGAAGCTCGCATTCGTATCATGGAAGAGGAATCCAAGCAGGGTTTAGATATCTCAAAGTTTTACGAACGCCCCGATGTTTAGAAGACATGGCTTGACCGAACTGCTAAAATCTTTGAATGTGAGCCGATGGCGCTAGCCACGGGATCTTAATGCACTTAGATACCCCGAATTGTCGGACAGAAGAACCGGCGGCTAGCGCCGTGCCGCTCACATTTCACTCCGGACTGCCATGCCGTCAGGCGTACACGATTTAACCAACGAACAAAAATCATGATGATTCCGATTTCAGATACCGCTCGTCAACGAAATTCTTCTATTCGAATTCCAACCCTATGCCTTTGCGTTTTGCTTCTTGAAACAAGACTCGGACGCGCTGATGACTGGCCTGGGTTGCTTGGCAAGCATCGCGATGGTCATTCGGCATCAACCCGTGAATTGCCTACCAATCCCCCGGCAAGTTTACTCACTCCGAAATGGAAACTCGATGCAGGGCAAGGTTACGCGGGTGCCGCCGTCGCGGATGGCAAAGCGGTGCTCTACGATCGCGATGGCGATCAAGACCGCATTCGATACGTCGATGCTTTTCAAGGTACTTTGATTTGGGAACGCAAGATGCCTGCTCGTTATCGCGGCGGGGTCGATTCGGATAAGGGGCCGCGCTGCGTGCCTTCTATCGCCCAGAACGCCGTGGTCGTCTATTCGACCGCCGGCGACCTGAGCGTTTTATCGACGGTCGATGGCTCCGTCCGATGGACTCGTAGCCTGACAAAAGAATTCGATGCCGACGACGGCTACTTTGGAAATGGCAGTTCGCCGCTGATATTGGAAGACAGGGTCGTCGTCAACGTAGGAGGAAAAAAAGCGGGCGTACTGTGCGTCTCGCTGGCAGAAGGTAAAGATTTATGGAATGCGACGAACTACGATGCGAGCTATGCTTCGCCGATCCTGATGAACTACGGCGTATCAACGTCGAATTCGCAAAATGCGACGGTCGTGATCCCGACGAGATTGAAAACGATCGGCGTCGACGCGCAAACGGGAAAAGTCCTTTGGGAAACCGCGTTTGGTCAACGCGGGCCGACGGTGAACGCGGCAACACCGATTGTTTGCAAACCAGGCGAATTATTTTTGACCGCCAGCTACGGCATCGGAAATGTTCTCCTCCGAATATCGCCGACATCCGTCGAAACACTCTATCAAGGCGATCAAATCAACAGCCAATATGCGACGCCGGTTTATTCAAACGGATTTGTTTACGGCTCGGATGGCCGCGAAGACATGGGTAGCGCATCGTATAAATGCCTCAACCCAGCGACTGGCGAAGTGGCTTGGACTCGCGATTCGATGCCGATATGCCATACGATCGCAATCGGGGAAACTCAGTTGCTTTTGATTGGAATCGATGGTCGAGTATGGTTGCTCGATACCAATGCCCAACAATTTTCGGTAATATGGGAAACGAAACTTACCCCAAATCTCTATCGAGCGATTCCGGCCCTAGCAAACGATCTACTGTTCGTCCGATCGAATGGAAGCAACCCTGTTTGGCAAGCGTTGGAATTGCGAAGGCTTAGCGGACAATGACGAGTGCTTTTCAACTAAATGACTGGTTCGATTTTGATTCGAATCATTCTAATTGGCGTATGGCGACCCAAGGTGAAGGGCCACAAGGCAAGCTCCCGTTTAGCGACGAGATGCTACGAACGTGGTCGAGCGGCGATCTGTTTGGATGGACGCAGAACGCCGGAATGGGGTGGGATATTCAAAAGATGTTGGGCCCACAATTTCTGTTACTCAGCACACAAGGTGGAGTACGAGGTGAAGACGGCAAGCCAATTGCGCTCGGCTATCATACCGGACATTGGGAAGTCGGACTCTTGGTTCGCGCTGCCGCCGAGACGCTATCCGAAGCTGGCGGAGTTCCCTTCGCCGCTTATGTAAGCGATCCTTGCGATGGTCGAACACAAGGAACCATTGGGATGTTCGACTCGTTGCCCTATCGCAATGACGCGGCCATTGTCTTCAGACGTTTGATTCGCTCGTTACCAACGCGACGCGGTGTCTTAGGTGTTGCGACTTGCGACAAAGGATTGCCCGCTATGATGCTCGCGCTGGCCGGTGCTAGCGACTTACCGAGTGTGATCGTGCCAGGTGGTGTCACGCTACCGGCCCGAGCAGCCGAAGACTTAGGTAAGGTCCAAACGATCGGTGCCCGCTATACCCATGGCGAAATGAGTCTCGACGAAGCCGCCGAAGCTGGCTGTCGAGCTTGCGGTTCGCCTGGCGGAGGATGCCAGTTTCTCGGGACGGCTGCGACCAGCCAAGTCATCGCCGAAGCACTCGGGCTGACCGTGCCCCATGCCGCTCTGGCACCGAGCGGACAACCGATATGGCTCGATATGGCTAGGCAGAGTGCACGCGCTTTATGGGATATGCATCAATCCAAACTTCGACTGCGAGATATCTTGACGGAGGATTCCTTTCACAACGCGATCGCCGTGCATGCCGCCTGCGGTGGATCGACGAATCTTTTGCTGCATGTTCCGGCTATCGCTTTCGCGGCTGGTCTTCCCAGGCCGACCGTCGACAAATGGATCGAGTTAAATCAAAGCGTTAGCCGTTTCGTAGATTGCCTTCCCAATGGTCCGCAATTCCATCCGACGATTCGACTTTTTTTGGCCGGCGGCGTTCCCGAAATCATGTGGCATCTTCGTGAAATGGGAATCGCTCGATGCGATGAACGGACGATTACAGGAAAGACCTGGAATGAGATTCTCGACGCATGGCAAGGCTCTTCGCGTCGAACTGAATTGCGTGCGTGGCTGAAAGATCGCGATGGAGTCGATGCCGATGATGTAATTCTCACGCCTGCCAAAGCGAAGTCCGTTGGTATGACCAGCACAATCTGTTTTCCAATAGGCAACCTTTGTCCCGAACGATCGGTCATCAAAGCGACGTCGATCGACCCAACGGTCATTGACTCCGATGGTATCTACCGAAAGAGTGGTCCCGCTCGCGTCTTCACCAGTGAACCCCAAGCGATTGCCGCAATCAAAGGTCAAACAGACCGAGCGATTGTCGCCGGCGACGTGATCGTACTGTTAGGGCGAGGTCCATTAGGTTCAGGGATGGAGGAAACGTATCAAGTGACCAGCGCCCTCAAGCATCTCAAATTCGGCAAGCATGTCGCACTGGTTACCGACGCGAGGTTTTCCGGAGTGAGCACCGGTGCGTGCATCGGACACGTCGGTCCCGAAGCCCTTGCGGGTGGTCCGATTGGCCGACTTCAAGATGACGATTGGATTGAAATCGAAATCGATCGCAACCGGATGACAGGACATGTTCATTTTGTTGGAACTCGCGATCAAAGGGTCACTGCCGATGAAGGAGCTCGCATCCTGGCTGAACGACCACCGCATCCCGACCTCCATTCGGACCCTCGGCTTCCCGACGATACGCGACTATGGGCAGCCCTCCAGGCGATTGGCGGTGGAGCCTGGGGCGGTTGTGTTTACGATGTCGATAAAATCATTCAAACTCTTGAGGCAGGCAAACGGGCGATCGTGAACCAAAATAGCCCGAATTAAAACAGCAGAAATAGGTTAAAGCATGTTTCTTGTCACGCGTTCCACTGCGCCGATCATTTTAGTCCTGGCGTTATCTTTCCGGCTTGCGAATGATACGTTAGGCGATCAGAGCATCGGGCCTGACAAAGTTTTTTTGAACGGAGTTGTCGTCACGATGGTCGATGCCAAGGAAGTGGCAGAGGCCGTGGCGGTCAGGGGCGGCAAGATAGTTGCTGTTGGCAGTAATGACGCGATTCGACGACTTGCGACCGCGACAACCCAGATCGAGGATCTTGGCGGCGCAACGCTATTGCCCGGTTTCTATGCGGCCCATGATCACTTTCCTTCCATCGGTCGCGTCGCACTTTACGATGTCGACTTGAACAGTCCTCCCATTGGTTCGATCCGATCGATCGAGGATATCGTGACGGTATTGCGCGATCGCGCAGCGCAAACAGCCCCTGGGAAATGGATTGTAGGCCGCGGCTATGATGATACCTTGATCGACGAGCAGCGGCATCCGACGCGAGTCGATTTGGATCGCGCATCGATGGAACATCCCATTTGGATTGTTCACACATCAGGGCATTTGGGCGTTGCCAATAGCAAGGCGCTCGAACTAGCCAAGGTGACGCGTGATACGCCGCAGCCCGAAGGTGGACTCATACGGATGGATGCCAAGAGCGGCGAACCGACCGGGATCTTTGAAGAAAAGCTGACCGTGATCAGTCAGTTGACGCCGGTTCTATCGTCGGAACAGCAAATCGCGGTCATCCGTTTTTGCGATCGACAGTATCTTTCAAAAGGTGTCACTACAACGATTATCGCCGGCGGTGCGGGAAATATTATCCCCAATTTAATCAAGGCCCGCGAGCTCGGATCGCTGCATCTGCGAGCCATCGCGATGTCCTCGGGCAGCCAAGCCACGCCGCCATCGCTTGAATCGCTTGCTAAGCTTTGTCCGATTCCAGAGCGAGTTCGCTTCGGTGCGGTTAAACTCTTGCATGATGGTTCATTGCAAGGTTATACAGGTTTTCTCACCAACCCTTACTATCGACAGCCCGAAGGCAAAACGGGCTATGCAGGTTACCCTTCTCGATCGCTGGAAAAACTAGTCGAGATGGTTGGGAAGTATCATCGAGCCGGCTATCAAATCGCGATTCATGGCAATGGCGATGCCGCGATCGATGAAATTTTGGTTGCCTATCAAGAAGCTCAAGCTGCTTTTCCGCGTAATGATGCGAGACACCGAATCGAGCACTGCCAAACACCGCGCGAGGATCAATTAGTCCGCATGCGCGAGCTAGGAGTCACGCCATCGTTTTTCGTGGCACACGTTTATTACTGGGGAGACAGACATCGCGATTTATTTCTTGGTCCGGAGCGCGCCGAGCGAATTAGTCCATTGGCGTCGGCTCGCAACGTCGGTCTGCGATTTACCATTCACAACGACACACCGGTAACGCCCGTTGATCCGATGCATTTGGTCTGGTGCGCTGTCAATCGCGTAACGCGAAACGGAGAGTTACTCGGCGCAGAACAGCGAATCGATGTCTATTCCGCCCTACGAGCGGTGACGCAGGACGCCGCTTGGCAAAATTTTGAAGAGACGACGAAGGGCTCGATTGAAATTGGAAAGGTCGCGGATTTTGTGGTCCTCGCCGAAAACCCATTTACCGTTCCCAGCATCCGTCTAAAAGATATCCAAATCCGAAAGACGATCGTCGACGGTGAAGTAGTCTATGAGAACAATTCAAAGTGAACAGCACGCTAACGTTAGTCCCAGCGTTGCAATCGTTACGAGATGAAGTTTTTGGATAGCGCCATCAGTTGATTGCGTCGCGCGAGCTGATTGGGGACACGCGAGCGGATTGGGGACGGCGGATTGGGGACGGCGGATTGGGGACGCCCACTATCGTTTCACTCTCGACTCCGTTGCCGCATCGCCAAATTGAGTTAGTCTGCAATCACCAAAAGGGAAATGGGCAATGATCTCGACCTTACCGCCCATCGCTTCGATGAGCTTACTTAACGTACCGATTTGCATATCGTCCTGATGCTCGATCTTGCTAAGGCCCGGCTGGCTTATCCCTAGCACATCGGCAACTTCTTGTTGGGTTAAGCCCGAGTGTCTTCGAATCTCAGGTAGGAGCATTTCACCCAGCATCGTTTTGGTACGAGCCTCGACCTTGGAAACACGAACTGTCCCCATGCTCTTCTTCAAGTCAGAAAATTTATTTCGTCCTGTCATGGCAGAACGTCTTGCTCCTGTTCCATCAGGTGATTCCACCATTCCCCGAATTCGTCCATGTATTCAACTTCCCACGTCCTCGAATTATAACCCTGAAGCTATGTGCTGTCAAACGAAATCGGGATGTTGAAGCATTGCATCGTCAATCGTTCGTAATGCTAAGCCAGATTGGCTTGTTGGTTTCGGCGACTGCAGTGCGAACATGTTCGTCGAGTTCTTTCGAATGCGCAACGATCTGAATGGGGCCTTGATAAGTCGATGTTCCATTGAGTTTTAAGGTAACGGTTTTCGACGATTCTTTGCCGTTGATCGAATCTACTTTAGAACAATGGATCGTGGTCGGAAGTCCGACCATCGAAACGGAGACTGTCCCAGCAAAGTCGCTTTCGCGAGTCACTTTCACTTTAATCTCGGTCTCTTTGCCGACCGTGGCTTGAATCCAATCATTTGCGATCGACAACGTGAAATCTTCCGGCCGCTCTTCAAGAGTTGCCTGAAATTGAAATCCTTGCCCACCGGTGCGATGGAAATCTGCAATCGTAAAAAAGTATTCCCCATCTTTGGGAGCTTTCCAAAGGAGCAGCGGATCTCGATTGGAAGCGACGTCGTCGGATTGAGCTAACTGCTTACCTGCAGCATCTAATATGGCGATCGTCGGATCTAACATCGAGCCAAACTCGCGAGCCAGTACACGCGCGCGATAGTGCACATTCTTGACGGCGGTAAACTGAAAGTAGTTGATTTGGTTTGCTTTTGCTATAACTCCATCGATTCTCACCGGAAGGGATAGCTTCATTGCCTGAGCTTGACTTACATGTGCTTCCGGTATTGCTTCGATCGACTCGGAGTTCAATTCCGTTTGCATCGGAATCGCGATTGGACTCCCGAAGGCTCCGGCTTGCGATTCTAGTCGCAAACGGTAGCACCAGTCGCTCCCGCCTGCGAATCCGATTTTACTATCAGGCTTTTCTGGGAACGCGAATACACGAATCACGTATCGGCCATCGCTGGGGGCGGTGAACTCAAGGTAAGGATCGAGTCCCACATGATCGATGTTTTCAGCAAGCACAAAACCATTGCTGTCGAGGATCTGCAAATTGGTATCCATTGGCGATTGTAGTAACTTCGAGGCGTCGACAGTTGCAACGAGCAGCCGTCCCGCCGTGAGAACCACGGAGAAAAGATCGACGTCGCCCTTCTTGCTCAAGACGCCGTGAATTGTCTGCGGATACGAAGAAATCTCATTCGCTTCGACGGGGCGATCATTGGGTTCAATCTCGTTGCGTTCGATCGAATCGCCAACCAGGAAAGGACGAGCGGCAGTCGCGCCGTTTTCATTGTAGAGTCTCAGCCAGTGCAGTCCGAGTGTCGCGTCGGCAGCGATTTCCGCTTTGAGCTTTCCTCGATCGCTCGAACAAGTCCACTGAATAGTGTCGGTGTCCGACCACACTTGATAGGGCCAATCGGGAAATTTTCCAGTCAGTTCGACTTCGATCGCGGTTCCTTTTTGACCGCCCGGCGGAAATACTCGACTCCATTCGAGCTTGTCAGCAGCCGAGCTTGTGTTGCACAGAAGCAGATACAACAAAGTGAGGAAAAAGGAGACGTTGCGCTGATCGCCACCATCTGGTTCCGAGGCTCTGCCTCGGAACCCACTGCAACACAGGCTCTGCCTGCAGATACGACAATTGTTTGAGAGTGGCAACACAACGTAAACGAGGCGGAGCCTCCGAAGCAGTGCGTTCCCAGGCGAGAGCCTAGGAACGAGCGTTTTCGTGGTTGCGATCAGCAAGAAGTGGCTGAAAATGATCTGTTTGAGCGAAGTGGCTTTCATGTGTGGACTAGGTCGCTCGAGCATCATTGTTTGTCTATTTGTTACATCAATTCCGTGATCGGGGCGTCGTCGCTTACCAAATGGGTCGGACGCCCCGCCGGCGTATAGTAAACCTTGCCGGGATCGATTCCAAGCTTGCGATAGACGGTTGAAACATAGTTCTCGGGTGATAGGATGCGTTGAACAGCGGAATGGCCCAATCGATCGGTGGCTCCGATGATTTGCCCGCCTTGACTGCCTCCTCCAGCGAAGAGAATCGACATTGCACTCGCCCAATGATCGCGACCACCTTTGGATTGCCCCGATAGTGTACTGATCTTGGGCGTCCTGCCGAACTCGCCGAGTGCAATCACCATGGTTGTTTCGAGCAAGCCGCGTTGGTCGAGGTCGCTGATCAATGCCGCGACGGTTTGATCCCAGGATGGCAGCCGTTTCTTCAATGCGCCAAAGATGTCTGAGTGATGATCCCAGCCACCGTCGTAGAGCGTGACAAATGGCACGCCCGATTCGACCAATCGGCGAGCCAGCAGCGCTCGCTGTCCAAAACTGTTGCGCCCATATGCGTCGCGAATCGAAGCCGGTTCGTCCTGGATGTCGAAGGCTTTCTGAGCTTCTGGAGTCATCACAAGATCGATCCCTTGTTGGAAATTTTCATCGTATGCATTGACCGGATCACCGACTCGTGGATCAGAATATCGGGGCATCCGGTCGACCAATGCTCGAAGATCGCGTCGAGATTGAAAGCGATCTTCGGAAAGCTCCCGCGGCAGCTCGACATCGCGCACCTGAAATTTTTCGCTGTTCGGATCGTTGGCAACAATGAACGGAGCGTACTTGGCGCCGAGAAAATTGGGGCCCCCTGAACGCGACATTTGCGGCATTGAAAAATAACTCGGCAAGCCATGTGGGGCGGGACGTTCATACGCCGCGACCGAACCAAGGCTTGGATGAAAACTAACGAAGGCACCACATCCGACCGGAATGCGCGGTGGTGCGCCGGTCATCATGTAGTGATTTCCGGCACCGTGGTTCGCTTGATTATGGCAGACCGAGCGAATAATCGCGTACTTATCGGCGATCTGTGCTAGCTTTGGCAAGTGCTCACAGATTTGAACCCCAGGTACGTTGGTATCGATCGGACGGAACTCACCGCGAATCTCCGCAGGCGCCTCGGGTTTGAGATCAAAAGTCTCCAGATGCGACGGGCCACCATCCATCCAAATCAAGATGCAGTTCGATTTCGGCTTCTCGGATGTCCCATCCTCTTTTGCCGTTGCATTTCGAAGCGCAAGCAAATCGATAAAGCTGCCACCGGCTAGTCCGGCGATTCCAAGTTTCAAATATCCTCTTCGATTCACGATCGTGTCTCTCTAATCGAGGTAAAGGAATTCAGGTGAATTAAGCATGGACCACATAAGGTCTTCGACAAGTTGCCGACGATCTGAATCGGGAGCGTCGAATTCCGCTTGGATATCCGACAACTCGCGTTCGTCAGGCGGTCGATTGAAGATCGTCAAGTAGAGCTCTTCGATGATCGCTGAAGGCATCTTTTCAGATGACGCCAATCGCTGACAACGCCCTTCATCCGACGAGATCCGCTGTTGCATGTGCGAAGCATTCATCAGATGAAGCGTCTGAGTCATCGTAGCAGAAGTTTGACGTTCGCAAGGCGGATCTTGATTAGGATCTGGGCGACCAAAAGCATCGAGCAATTCGGAGCTCGTTCGCGCCGTCCAAAGCTGCATGGCCCGCATCCCTTTTGGCATGCCATCAAAATCTTCACTGCGTTGCGTAATGTCGGAAATCGCATCCGCGAGAACCTCGGCTCTTAAGCGTTTTCGATAATGCCGGGAAAAATTCCGACTGTCGGTGGCATTGGACGCGTTCGGCTCTGAAGATAGCGAGTAGACGTGACTGGAAAAAATCGTGTACAAAAGCTTCTTATTGTCATAACCGACCTGTCGAAAGTGATCGGCCAGCGCCATGAGAAGCAATGGGTTGCTTGCGGGATTGGTAGCTCGAAGATCATCGACGGGATCGACAATCCCAACGCTCATGACTTCAGCCCAAAGTCGATTGGCGGCCGCTTGCGCGAAATAGGGATTCTCCGGAGATGTCATCCAGTCGGCGAGCGATATTCGAGGATCTTGGTTTGGTTCGACAGCCTTCGCTTCACCGAAAAGCGTCCGCGGTTCGAGAACGTGATCGGTGAGCGGATGTCGCACATCGCCTTTCGATTTCACGAAGACAATTTCTTCGCCGCCCGATATCGGAGGCGAGATTCCCGTCCCTTTGTAGCCAACACGCGCAAAGTGAGCGGCCATACCAAAAAAATCTGCCTGGCTATAAACCTCGAAAGGATGCTGGTGGCATTTTGCGCATTCGAGTCGTACTCCCAAAAACAACTGGCTGATCATCGTCGTGATTTCTTCCGGTTGTCGACGATCGCGGTAGATGGTGACCGCGCCATTGCGCCACGTACTTCCCTGGGCTGTAACAAGCTGCCGAACAAATTGGTCGTAAGGCAAGTTCTTGCGAAAGGACTCTCGAAGCCACGCATCGAGGCTGTACGTCGCTTTGATGCCGACACGATAAGGATTCGGACGGAGCAAATCGGCCCATTTGTTTGCCCAGAAATCGACGTACTCCGGCCGATCGAGCACCGATTGGACCCATCGCGATCGCTTGTCCGGCGACGTATCGTGTAAGAACGAGTAGACTTCGTCAGCCGTAGGGATACGCCCAATCGCATCGAGAAAAAGTCGACGCAAAAACTGACTATCACTACAGGGAGCACTCGGAAGAATGTTTAACGATGCAAGCTTTTGATAGACAAGCTCATCGATAAAGTTGTTCTTTGGAAGCGAATCGTAGCGATCTTGTGAAACAGGATCAGGCTGCGGAATAGCCGAGCTCCAGGTCGCTATCATCCCCATATAGCGAGCCATGATCGTCGCTTCGCCAGCAAGTTTGCCTGCTTGCAATCCCCCGTCAGCCGCAACCGATATAATAGCCGGCTCATTCGATAGAAAGGCGCACATCCGAGTGATATCGCGTGCCGATCCGTCGCTGTAGCTAGCGGTGACGCTGAGCATCTCTTTTTCATCAGGCAACAATGCATGCGGTGCCGGTGTAATCTTGATTCCGACAAGCTTCGGATCGGTGTCCGATGCTCGCAACAAACCTGACTCGATCCATTCCATCAATAGCCGATACTCTTGGTCCGTCGTCTTGAATCGCACGCCACCGCCGTGCGGGACTTGGCCCGTCGCTTTGACCAGCAACAGACTTTCAGAAGGTGCTAATAATGAAAGACGGCGTCCACGTGATTCGAAAGCGATCGCTTTGTAATCCATGTCGGCATCAAAACCGAGCAGCGATAGGGCGAAGCCATTTTGCCCACGCGATTTGCCATGGCAGCCACCTGAGTTACAACCCCGAGCTGTAAGAATTGGCTGGATGTCTAGCTCAAATTTGCGGGCCATGGTCTCCGTTTGAGCCGCAAGCGACGTCGTTGTCTTTGCGAGCGTTTCGACTCCCATCGCAGAGCTTCCAGCTAATGCGATGATCGCCAGCAAGCCAGTACAAGCTAGGGTCAAAAAAGAGTTGGAACGTGGAGCGAAGGTCATGAGCGAGCAAGTCGAGTACGCGTGTCTGTAATGGGGTGAACTACAAATCAGCGATAATTTTCTCTGCACGCTCTAACGAACGTGGCTACGATAGAATTGTGCGTTGTTTCAGAGCAGAAGGCGGGAATTGAAAACTGGGGCGGGACTTTCTTCGAGAGTTCTAATATAGTGACTGCGACGCTAGCTTGCAATCAAAGTAGCAGCCACAATCAATTCTGCCATCCGCTAAGAATGCCGTAAAAGGTCCATTTTCATCCGAATGCCGACATTTAGACGTAAAAGAGACAAAGACATAAGGGACACAAAGGACAGGCAACGCAATGGACAGGGTGGTTCGATTAGGTAGACGTTGTGGATTGCCCGAAGAGATCGGCCAGAGTTGATAAAGTTGGCGTCGGAGATTTAAGATAGCGGTACCCTTCAACGGGTCATCGCAAGATACAAATCGTTGGTAACGTTCAATAACAAGAAAGATGAACATGACTTTCCAATCAGTTCCTATTGCACCGTCAACGTCTTCGCGACGAGAGTTCGTGTCGCATGCGACGGGGGGAATTCTTGCAACGACAGCTTGGTTGCGGAATATTCATCAAGCAACCGGCGCACAGGGAACGGATAATGGTCGTTTGCGCATAGCAAGTATCGGTATTGGAGGGATGGGGGCATCCGACCTGTCATCGCTGAGTTCACACGACAAGGTCGATATCGTTGCGCTTTGTGATGTCGATAGCCAGCGACTTGCTATGGCCAACGAAAAGCACCCGACGGCGGCAATTTTTTCAGATTACCGTGAAATGTTGAATGTACTGCACGATCGAATTGATGCTGTTCAAGTCTCCACTCCGGACCATACGCATGCTCCTGCGACAATGATGGCGATGAATCAAGGTAAGCACGTCTATTGCCAGAAACCATTGACACATGATGTTTACGAAGCGAGACAGTTGCGTCTTACGGCGGAGAAACGGAATCTGGTCACGCAGATGGGGACGCAAATTCATTCCCATGCGGCATATCGCACCGCGGTGAATTTAATCCAAAGCGGTGCCATTGGCAAAGTCAAAGAAGTTCACTCATGGAGCAGCAAGACCTGGGGGTATGACGGCCCCGATCCAGAACCAACCGCAGTCCCCGAACACCTTGCTTGGAATCTTTGGCTAGGTACGGCGGCTGAGCGACCCTACGCCGAGGGGCATTTCCATCCTGCTAATTGGCGCCGCTGGTATGACTTTGGTTGTGGCACCATGGGAGACATGGCGATCCATATCTTGGACCCGGTTTTCTCGGCACTCAAGTTAGGAGCACCGCGCAAGATCGTTTCCAGCAGCCCAGTTCCACCTCTCAAATCGTATGGCCTCAAGAATCAGACTCAATTTTACTTTGGCCCGACAGATTATACGACAGAGTCGTTTTTGCTGACCTGGAGCGATGGTGGTTTGATGCCGGATACAACATCCTGGCCCGAGCGGACCGATGCCGAAGGTAAACTAGTCGAGTTGCCTAAACAGGGATCGATGTTTGTCGGTGAAAGTGGGTATGTGCTGCTTCCTCATATCGCAACACCGATCCTTTTGCCTGTAGAGCAGTTTTCGAATTTCGAAATCCAAATGGCTCCCAACGGGAATCACTACCATCTTTTCGTCGATGCGTGCCTGGGCGGTACCCCCACTACGGCGCATTTCGGATACGCTGGACCATTGACCGAAGCGGTCCTGTTAGGCGTTTTAGCCAATCGTTTTCCTGGACAGACACTGGAATGGAATTCCGAACAAGCGATCATTACCAATTTTGCGGATGCTCAGTCTCTCCTTCGCCGCGAATATCGACCCGAATTCAATGTAGCTGGTTTATAGGAAGCGAAACGGATGACATAGGCGGGCCAACGCTGCCGCATACAAAGGTTCTTTATTTCGTCTTAGTGGATCACTCGACGTAGAGGAGTTCATTTGCGTTCAGCAGTGCTCGGCAGAAAGATTCGCGGCCGTATTGCGAGATGAGTTGTTCGGCGGCCACGCGTTCTTTATCGGTCGGCGGACGTTGGAACGCGAAAGTATAAGCGTTGACTATCGCGTCTCCTTTCTCGATCCGTGCGGCAAGTGCCTTAGCCATGTCGAGGGTGAAGCTGTGATTGAGAAGCGTGAGGGCTTGCAAGGGTGTGGTGGTGTTAGCTCGCTTCGGCGCAGCGAAGGCGATGTCGGGAAGATCGAAATCGTTGAGTACGTCGACGACACTGGCTCGCGCGTTCTGATGATAGACTGCGCGGCGATAGGTCTCAGGGCCGTGCATGTCGAGTGGGAAATATGTGCAAACGTTATTCCGTGTAAATTTGTAAAGCCGGAATCCAGGGCCACCCATCGGCTCCAATTGCAACTTCCCGGCAACGCTCAACATTGTATCGCGAAGTTCCTCGGCACTTAACCGACGAGGTGGAAAACGCCAAAGCCAACGTGCATCTTTATCTTCCCTGGATGCATCCTCGCGAAAGGTTGAAGATTGAAGATACGCCTGCGAAAGCATAATTTCTCGATGTAGTGGTTTCAGTTGCCAATCGTATGTAACCAATCGCACTGCGAGAAAATCGAGCAACTCGGGATGAGTCGGCGGGCTTCCGAGAAAGCCGAAGTCGCTCGGCGTATCGACGATGCCTGCGCCGAAGTGATATTGCCAAACTCGGTTCGCAAGCACGCGCGGTGTGAGCGGGTTATCGACGCTCGTGATCCACTGCGCGAGTGCTAGGCGGCGTTCGCCTTCCGGCGTATCCGTTTGAAGCTCGTATGGTTTGACGACTTGCTCCAGTACGTTGAGGCTCGCGGGCACGACGGCCTCGCCGGGTTTCATCGGATCGCCCCCCTTGTGGACGAAGGTCGATTCCATCGGCTGCGCATAGTTGCCGGCCCAGACCTCGGGGAGCTTGGGCACTTTGTTAATCCTTGCCTGCACTTGTGCGAGCTGCTTAGTAATTGCTGCGAGTTTCTCGTTTTCCTCGGGCGTGATGATCTTGCGCCGCGATCGCTCGGTGCCATGCTCGGGAGTCCACGGTTCGCGATCGTCTCCGCTGGCGACAGTCTTCCACACCTTGCCATCCAGCGACACTTGCACCTCATATTCGCATGGAGTCGATCCCTGCGCCTTGTCTTCGATGTTCGCTCCCTTGGCGTTGCTAAATGCGATGCGGCGAATTATCTCTGGCTTTGCCAACGTGATCGTCAGCACCGCTGGCTCGCCGATTAACCATTGCTCGCCGAACTGGCCGTCGATGCAGAACTGTGGCCCATAGGCCTCGAGGAAATCCTCGGCGACGGTCGAGCGTGCACCCTCGGCTACTGCGCCGTTCTTGGCGAGCGCAACATTACGAGGTTCCGAGTCGTCACTCCAGATCTCGAACTCAGTCAAGCGAGCCGAGGAGACTTTGGTCATGGCGCTGGTGTCTGCTAGAATCACAAACTTCACGTAGCGAGCCTCCTCTGGCGCGAAGGTTTCCTCCGTAAGCTGAGGATCGATCTTCGGGCGCGTGGGTGTGTGCTTGTCAAATTCGGTCTTCGCTCGCGCGTTGATAGTATTGTCAAGAGTCTTGCGCTCGGCGGTAAGTTTCTCCTTCTGCTTGTTGAGTGGTTGCATCGATGCAGTGAATGCTGCTCGCTGTTCGGCGGTCGCAATCGGACGTCGCCCGTGCGTGACCCCTTCAAACGCTGAACGAAGGCGATAGTAGTCCTCGGTAGGGATCGGGTCGAACTTGTGGTTGTGGCAGCGAGCGCAATGGATGGTAAGCCCAAGAAACGCGCCGCTTGTTGCCGTAATCATGTCGTCCAACGTCGCCGCGAGGATGTTCTTCTGCGCAACGACATCCTGATTGCCCACATCGTCATACGGTCCCGCGACTAAAAACGCGCTGCCGACTTCGACCTCCGGCTGGTCTTTACCGATTACATCACCCGCGAGATGCTCGATGATGAACTGTTTGAAGGGTTTGTCGTTATTGATCGACTTGATAACGTAATCGCGGAATGGCCAGAGATCGTCGATGACAATGTTTTTTTCGAAGCCGATGGATTCGCCGAAACGAATCACATCCAGCCAATGTCGGCCCCAACGCTCACCGTAGCGAGGCGAAGCAAGTAGACGATCGACAAAGCCTTCGGTCGCTGATGGAGCGTCTCGTTGAAAGGCTTCTTCGAAGGCTTTGACTTCTTCGAGCGTCGGTGGCAAGCCGTGTAAGTCATAGCTCATACGCCGAATCAAAGATCGCGGATCGGCGGGCGGATTCAACGCCAGGCTCTTCTCGGCCAGCTTTTCGCGAACAAAGCCATCGATGGAGTCATGCTTGAAGCGTCTATTCAACGGTTGAAGCGACCACCAACTTTTGTCACCCCGTTTCGCTTCTACCTTGACATCGTCGCGAGGATCGGGTGCTCCCATTTTCACCCATGTCACAAGATCCGCGATGACCGCATCGGGAAGCTTGGGTTTCTCGGGGGGCATTTCGAGCCCTGCTTCAAGATGCTGAATGCTTCGAATGAGCAAGCTCTCTTCGGGTTTTCCAGGCACCATCGCGGGCTCGCCGGTGTCTCCTCCTTTTTTCCAACCGGCTTGCGAATCGAGATAGAGATTCCCCTTGATCTTTTCGGCTGCGGCGCTATGACAACCGTAACAGTGTTCGATGAGTACTGGACGAATTCTTTGTTCAAAAAAAGCAATTTCGTCTCTCCCAAGCGGAGTTTCAGCTTTCGTTGAGGGTGTCGTTTTAAACAACAGTACGAGTAATAAAATGGCGGCCGAAGGCCAACGAAACCAAGCGTCGAATAGCAATTGGCGCTCCTTTGATTGCGATTTTTTTTTGAGGTGCATTACGCGAGCACCTTCTTGATTACGTGACCATGAACATCCGTAAGTCGACGATTGGCACCGTTGTGATAGTAGGTCAGCTTTTCATGGTCCAGGCCCAAGAGATGAAGGATTGTCGCGTAGAAATCGTAGGCTGTTGCGACATCGATTGCAGCGCGACGACCGAATTCGTCGGTCTCACCAAAGCTCACGCCTCCCTTTACGCCTGCCCCCATCATCCACGTTGTAAACGCATCGGGATTGTGATCGCGTCCACTGGTTCCTTCTTGATGGGTTGGCATGCGACCGAATTCAGTACACCAGATAACAAGCACATCCTTCAGCATCCCCCGTTGCTTGAGATCGGTAAGCAATGCCGCCGTCGGTTGATCGAAGATCGGTAGATGTCGTTCATAATCGGCTTTCAACGTCTTGTGCGCATCCCAGTTGAGCAACCCATCCACCGAGCTGGCTCGCGATGCACAATAGAGACTGACATAGCGTACTCCTTGTTCGAGAAATCGTCGGCTGAGCAAACAATTGCGAGCGTACGCTGCTTTAAGCTGGTTCGAGTCGTCGGTGCCGTAGAGTTCATGAATGTGCTGAGGCTCCCGAGATATATCGCTGACCTCAGGAGCGGCAAGCTGCATCTTGGCGGCTAACTGGTAAGCTGCCATGCGAGCCCGAAGTTCATCGTTGCCTGGATGAACCACCGCATGTTCGCTGTTGATCAACTTCAAAAACTCGCGAGTCGCTTGTTCCTCGTTCTCCGATATGGAAGCAGGCCTGGCTAGGTTGCGAAGTGGTTGCTGAGCGGACATCGCTACCGCTTGATACTGAGCAGGCAAAAAACCGTTGCTCCAATTGGCTTTCCCGTTCGATGGCTCACCGCGCACATCTTGCATCGCTACATAGGTCGGTAAGTTTTCGTTCATCGAGCCAAGTCCATAACTAACCCACGAACCCGCGCTCGGATAGCCTTCGCGAGTAAAGCACGAGTTCATATAGACACAACCCGGACCATGGGTATTGGTCCGCGATGTCATGCTATGGATAAAGGCGATATCGTCGACATGCTTGGCCATGTGCGGCATCATCGACGAGATCATCTTGCCGCTTTGCCCAGAGGAGACAAAATCCCAGGGCGACTTCATCAGATTACCGTTCTTGCCTTGAAACGTCACTTCCGTTTCTCCACCCGGCATCGGTGTGCCATGTAGCTTCTCAAGCATCGGCTTGTAGTCCCAAAGGTCGACATGCGAAGCGGCACCTGGACAAAATATCTGCAAGACTTGCTTGGCCTTTGCAGAGAAGTGCGGCGCGCGTCGAGTACCTGCGATCGTCTCGCTTTCCAGCAAGTGCGATAGCGCTACTCCGGCAATGCCGGTCGACATGCTCGCAAGCAATTGGCGACGAGAAAGTTCAAAGGAGTTCATGAGGATTGGACTTCGTTGAATCTGGACAATTTCTGGTGCTCGTAAAACGCAACTTTTGAAAATCTTCTAAACTGCATTGTACACACAATATTCCTACAATCTTGAGCTCCGACCGGGTCGTCGGGGACACAGATTATTCAAGATCGGATTTCGCGAGTCTCGTTGCATCGGATTGGAAGGTACCAACCAACTGCGATCTAAGAAGATCGAATCCAAAAAGTTCCCGCGTCGCCGCCGTATTCAAACAATCTTAGGAGTGGTAAGCCGACCAATCCACCAAAATTTGGATCACTTCGCTTGACTACGCTAGCGACGGTGTCATTTGAATAGCCCAGCATCTTCGCATCGAACCCGGTTTCAGGAACTGTGATGTGCAGCCATCCACCGGTTAACAATCCGAAATTTGAATCGGTCTGCGTCGCCTCGCGCCAGCGATTGGCCATCATCGTCGATTCGTCGATGATGACCGCACAAGGATTTCCCGTGTCGACCAAAAATTCTAGTTCCACAATTTCGCTTACCCGAGAAAGCAGTTGCAAACGTATCCACGCTCGAGCAGGACTGCCACGATAAATATTTCGCTGTTCCATCCGAAGCATCGACTCAGTCTAAAAGGAGGATGTAGACTTCGTTTGGGTACTCAATCCCAGTTTGAGCAACGAATATATCGGTACGGTCCGCACCTTTGGCTGTCAACACTTCGGTCAACTCGTCAAAAGTCGCAGCATCAGCAATCAATTCTCCTCTATCAAAAGCGACGAAATGTCCGACGGGAAATTGCTTATTGAGAGTATTTGTCGCGGACCGGAATGCCGCCTCATTCTGTTGCTGGTTAGAACTCATGTTTCGATTATAGACGACTGGGCATTCGTAGACCAGCTTGGAAGTTTCTCGAATAGCTCGCTACGGGCTTATCCCGTCGCGAGCTTGTTTTGGCGTTCTAGGGCAGTTCGCCACCTTAGCTCCATCGGTTCGAGAACGACGGAGGCGGTCTCGAACCAATGGAGGAACGCGGGGGTAAAGTTATGCGACTAGTACTCCAGAACGCATCCGTCGGAGGCAGGTTCCGAACAGATGGCTAGGCTCAGGGTCTGCCATACTTGCTTCTCGGAAGGCGGTGAGCTAATGTCATGCTAAAATCAAACTTCAGGAGCTCGACAAATGACTATCGGATTTGGGATTATCGGTTGTGGAATGATTGCTCGCTTTCATGCGCGGGCGATCGCCGAGATACGCGGGGCGAAACTTGTCGCTTGCCACAATCGAACGCTCGACAAGGCAGCTAAGTTCGCGGCTGAATTTCCGTGCCAAGCATACGATGATCTCGATGCGATGTTGGCAAGACCCGATATCGATGTTGTGACTATTTGCACGCCGAGCGGTGCCCATTTGGAGCCAGGCGTGATGGCCGCCAAGGCCGGTAAGCATGTTCTGGTCGAGAAGCCGCTCGAAGTCACGCTCAAACGTTGCGATGCCTTGATCGCGGCCTGCGATAAAGCAAAAGTCCGATTGGGAACGATTTTCCCGTCGCGATTTCATGAGTCGGCCAAGGTCTTGAAGCAAGCTGTCGATCAAAAGCGATTTGGAAAAATCACACTCGCCGACGCCTACGTAAAATGGTTTCGAACGCAGGAATATTACGATAGTGGAGCCTGGCGTGGAACTTGGAAGTTGGATGGTGGCGGTGCCCTGATGAATCAAGCGATCCACAGCATCGATTTGTTGCTGTGGATCATGGGACCCGTCGCAGAAATTTCCGCCAACACGGCGACGCTTGCTCATGAACGCATCGAGGTCGAAGACGTAGCCACTGCGTCGATTCGTTTTGAAAACGGAGCGCTGGGTGTCATCGAAGCGTCAACGGCCGCTTATCCAGGGTCGCTCAAACGCATCGAAATTGCCGGTTCTCACGGAATGGCAACGCTCGAGGAAGAGAGCATCGTTCGATGGACGTTTGCCAAAGAGAAAGCCAAGGACAAACGCATTATCGAACAACTGCACAATAACACGAAGACCGGTGGTGGAGCATCGGACCCAACGGCCATTGGCCATGCAGCACACCGCGAACTGTTCAAAGATTTTTTAAAGGGAATCGCCAACGGTCAAACTTCGATGACCGAAGGTGGAGAAGGTCGACGAAGCGTCGAACTTATTTTAGGCATTTACCAATCCGCGAAGAGCGGACGGCGAATCCGATTGACCGTTCCGTAGTACCCAACATTACTTGGTGGGTTTGATGTGTTCCAGCAAACGTCCGGGGCTACCCATGATGTTGTAACCGGCGTCGACGTGAAGGATTTCCCCGGTGATCCCTTCGCTGTAAGGACTTAGCAAGTAAGCTCCGCTTCGTCCGACTTCTTCATGGGTCACATTGCGACCTAGCGGTGCGACGTGGCCGTAGAATTCTTGCATCTCGCCAACGCCAGCCGCGTAACCTGCAAGCGTCTTGAGTGGACCGGCGCTGACTGCATTGACGCGGACTCCGGCTGGTCCCATATCGAAGGCCAAGTACTTGATCGTTGAATCCAATGCGGCTTTGCATATTCCCATCACGTTGTAACCCGGCACACACTTCTCGCCGCCATAATAGGTCATGGCGACAACCGATGCTCCTGGATTGAAGAGTGGTCGCGCGAAGTTGGTGACGGAGATCAAACTATAGACGCTCACGTCCATCGCTAGCTTGAAGCCGGCTCGCCCTGTTTCAACGGTGGGTCGAGCAAGGTCGGCTCGATCGGCGAATGCGATCGAATGCAGTAGAAAATCGATTTTGCCCATTTTCTCGCCTGCCATCTTCATGAACGCCTCGACTTGTTCGTCTTCTTGAACGTCTAAGGGTTCGAGGAAAGTCGATTGCTTTGGATACTGGTCTACGCATTTGCTGACCCGCAACCGATTCTTCTTCTTTTCGTCGTCGGGTCGATCCGGAAGATGTGAAAAACCGCATACACCGCCATGCTCCATGATTTCGCGAGCTATTGCCCAAGCGATCGAATTGTCATTGGCGATCCCAAGAATGATTCCTTTTTTTCCTTCAAACAGTTTCATAATCCTCTCGCGGGCTTTCAAAGCATGGGAATCTTCGACATCAGCAGTTTTGGCGATGTCTCCGGAAGCCCCCAGAATATCGCCGAATGCCCTCGATGACTAGCTGGACAAAGCCACGCAAGCTCCGTAGCCACAATCGCCAGAAGGCGGAACTACGAACGGCAGGCGAAACTACGAAGGAAAGAGTTTGTTGCGCGGCGCGAAAAGTGCAGTATAATTAGGTATGCTTGCCCCATATTGGATGGAGCGATTGTCAGGAGATCGGAAGTGAGCTCTAAATAATGTTCGAAATCGCAGCTAAACACCCGCTTAGAAAACCTGTTTCGATCGGTGTTGGGCTTTGTTTAGCCCTAACCACATCTCCGCAGCTCCAGGCCGACTCGCTGCTCCTTAAAAATGGGACGCTTCTCGAAGGCCGTTGTCTCAATGCGGCAGACAAAAACGCGACGGAATGGCAGATTGAAACCGACTCCGGACTGACGTTCACGATCAGTCGAAGCGATGTCAAAGATTTTCGACCATCGTCGGCAGTTCAACAAAAGTACGTCGAAAATATCGCCAAGGTCGACGATGTGTTGAAAGTCCACCAAAGTATTGTTCGATGGTGTCTTGAAAAAGGTCTGAACTCTTTGGCCGATGCTCATTGGGAACGTATTGTCGAACTCGACCCATCGGATAAGACCGCTTGGGCGGCACTCGAGTACGTCAACACGGCGGACGGATGGATTCGACGCAATCTTTTTCAGATGCGGCGAGGGTTGGTACAGAAAGGTGGTCGCTGGTACGTCGCTCAGGACCTTGCGATCCAGCAGATGAACGATCAAGCTAAGCTGCAAAGCGCACAGGTTAAAAAGAGTGTGACCAAGGCGATAAACGAAGTTCGAAACAATTCTCCGAAAGCTGCGGAAGGGAGGCAGTACCTAGCCGAGCTCAAAGATCCACTCGCGATTGCGCCCTTGAAAGAATTGCTTGAGAATGATCGCAAGAATAGCAATAATCAATTTCGTATGTTGCTCATCGAAATCATCGCTCGAATTCGCACATCTGGCTCGGTGCTAGCGTTGATTGATTCTGCAGTGTACGACCCTGATCGATCGATCCGCGCTGAATGTGTTTCAAAATTGTCAGAGTTTGGTTCTGAAATGGCTGTGCAGTCGATGCTGGGGCTGTTGACTAATAGAAAACCAGATAAGGATCAGCCGGAACTATACGACCGCGTTGGCGAGGCCTTGGTTATGCTCGGTGACGAACGTTGCATTCCGCGACTCATGGACTGTCTGGTCACCAAGCACCTTCGAGCCGCCCCGACTCAGCCTTCCTATCAGGCCGGCATGACGACCAACAGCAATTTGCCTAACGCGAACAACGCAAGTTTTGGAACGGGACAGAAGAAGCCTGAGGTTGTACAAATCCAAAACCAAGGAGTCTTGAGCGCGCTTCAGGAAATAAGTAATAACCAGCCGTTCGGGTACGACGAGAAAGCATGGCGAGATTGGTATGCCAGAACCTATGCGCCCTCGAATCTTTATGTGTTGCGCGATCCGTAATGCGTGACGTAGCTTGTTCGCTTGCGACGAAGTGATAAGAAATTGCTTATTTACTGACCGATACCAAAATCGATTTTGGCGCTTCGCCGCGAGTATAGCCTTCCCACATTGCTCGGTATGCCTTTTCGACGTCGCTGGCAAAAACGGCACCGTCGAACAGCGGAGCATTCTCGATATTTCTGGCAAGCTTCGCTCGAATGGCAGAAAATTGGATCGGGTCGCGAGCCAATTGCCGCGCTCGTGTTTCGTATTCCTCAAGGCTATGCGTGATCAATTCAGTGAGACCGAGTGCACGAAGCAAGCTCCCTGATACTCGCGAAGCAAACGAACGACCAGCCAGTGTGACAATTGGCACGCCCATGCGAAGGGCAATGCTGCTCGTCGCGTGGCCATTGTATGGGAACGAATCGAGAAAAAGATCGGCTAGCGGCTGCCTGGCTAGATGTTCTTCGAGGGGCAGCGATTTTGCAAACCGCAATCGATCGCTGGATATTCCGCGCGACTTCGCTTCACGAACCAGATTCGTGTTCACCAATTCATCGCGTCCGGCAATCCATAAGACACTTTTCGGGACATCACGCAGCAGTCGCATCCACACATCGAATATATTCGGCGTGATCTTATAACTATTGTTGAACGAGCAAAAGACAAAGGCGTCTTCCGGTAGATCACACTCGACGCGGCTTGGAGCATACGCTGCGATGCCATGAAAGCGATCATTGACCTGATAACTCACTGGAAGATGAACCAGTTTTTCGTTAAAGCTGGCGGCTTGGTCGAGCGGGGCAACAAAGTCGTCGGCTAGGATATAGTCGTAAAAATCCGCCCCCATTGTTCCAGGATACCCAAGGTAGCTGACTTGGATCGGAGCAGGACGATAAGCGACAATCTCGGTTCGGCTGAGTGTCGTATAACCTTGCAGATCGACCAAGATATCGATGCCATCGTCGGCAATGAGTTCGGATGAAGCGCGGAACGACAGTGCACGAATATCGCGAAAAACATCGACGCCGTTGATGATCCGCTTTCGGATGTCGCTCCCGTCATCGGGACAGATCGAGTAGGCATAGATTTCAAATCGATCGCGACAATGACGTTCAAATAACTCGGGAATCATATAGGCAACCGAATGTCTTCGAAAATCTCCCGACAGGTAGCCGATGCGCAAACGAGGCTCGGGCGTTGCAATGCGTGCAGCGACCGGTTCGTGCTTTCGCCGAGGAATATACCGGTA
Source organism: Pirellulaceae bacterium (assembly GCA_034408855.1). Classification (GTDB taxonomy): domain Bacteria; phylum Planctomycetota; class Planctomycetia; order Pirellulales; family Pirellulaceae; genus JAIYDQ01. The sequence goes on along the minus strand of JAWXCK010000283.1, from coordinate 37,842 downwards.
AAGACTATCGGCCCAAGAGCGAGCACAACTCGCTTGCTGCTCGGGAGTTGTTTCCAGTGCCAAGCCAACCATCAGGAATGGCGGAATCAACGATGGCCTGTCGCTCGGATGCTCCACGCCATCGATTAGCTGCTGTGCGAGAGTGTTCAAATCGTTCCATTGGCAAAGCAACTGCTGAAGGTAGACAACGGCCGCGATCAGTTCCATCGCATCGGGCTTTAATTGCAACGCCCTACGATACGTTTGAAGAGCCTCGTCAAAGCGACTCTGCTCCTGCAAGATACTGCCAAGGTTCGCGTAGCATTGAACATCGGTTGGCTTAAGTTGCATTGCTCGAAGATACGCTTCAAATGCCTCGTCCAGCTTACATTGTTCTTTAAAAACATTTCCGAGGCTGGTAAATGCGTCAGCATAGTCGGGACGATGCAACAACGCCGTTTGGTAGCTGTCCAATGCGAGCTCGTATCGACCTTGCTGAATTTGAACGTTGCCAATGTTGAGATGAATTTCGGCAATATTGGGTGAAAGCACTTGGGCTCGCTCAAGATAACCCAGGGCCGTTTCATGCCGCCCCAGACGCAGCAAAACACAACCAAGATTGTTGAGAGCCTCCGTAAAATCAGGCTGGACTGACACGACACGCTCATAGCAAGTGGCGGCTGCTTCCCATGAACTTTGACGGTGGTAGAGCAAGGCAAGATGAAAGCCTGCATCCGGACGATACGGCTCCATCATGACTGCGGCTTCAAGAAGCTGGATTGCAGCCTGAAATTCGCCAGCATCGGTGTGGTTCGTCGCACGCTGTTGGAGCTGATCCACCGATTCCATTAGTCGCATCTCGGTTCGGGCTGGAAAATTTTCTTACAATTTTTGAGTCGGCAACCGATCATAAGCACTGTAATACTTACTCTACCTCTACGTAAAAAACACCCTTGCCGTGTACCTTAAAAGACACACCTTGACATCAAAACGACGTCAATCACCTACCATTCAAGCATACCCCGGCGACTTTCTTGTGGAAATACTCGATCGTCAAATCCGCGGATTGCGTCGGTTTTTATTCCTTAATAGCCTGCTTTGGAGTAAAATATTTGCGAAGCGGTCCGGGAAATGCGTAAATGAAGGATCGCTAATCTGGGCGTATCAGCCCAAGTGCTTGAGCAATGGATTACCTAGCTTACTGAATGATTCGATGGATCGCGCGAAAAATCGATTTAAGCGAATTTAAAAATCCCTCCCTCCAGGCACTTACTCCTTTCCCAACTGAGCTCTTTAGCAAGCTCAATTTCATTGAGGCACCAATGCGGATTCTGAAGGTTAACAAGCTTCGTGGACCTAATATATGGGCTAACTTTCCCGTGCTTGAGGCATGGGTTGATTTAGAGGAGATGCAAGAGATCTCTTCTGATATGATTCCTGGATTCAACGCACGGCTGACGAGCTGGCTGCCGTCGATGATCGAGCATCGATGTAGCGTTGGTGAACGCGGTGGTTTTTTTACAAGACTTACCCGCGGAACATATATGGCTCATATCCTCGAGCACGTCGCGATTGAATTGCAGACGTTGGCAGGCGTCAATGTCGGTTACGGCAAAGCTCGAGCATCGAATGTTCATGGTGTCTATAAAGTCGCGGTGGAATATGAAGACGAACAACTCGGCTTGGCTTGCATCGATGCCGGTTTTGAACTGATACAAGCAGCAATTCAAGATTCGCCATACGATATTGAAGCAGTAGTAACAAAACTTCGTGATCTCGCGCACGATGTTTGCCTCGGCCCAAGCACTCAAGCGATTGTTAATGCTGCGAAGGCTCAGAACATTCCATGGAAGCGCCTTAACGAAGGAAGCTTGGTTCAATTAGGACACGGATGCAAACAACGTCGTATTTGTACTGCCGAGTCCGATACGACGAGCGCGATTGCCGAAGCGATCGCTCAAGATAAAGACCTAACGCGAAAGTTGCTGCGAGCGATCGGAGTCCCGACCCCGGAAGGGCGTCCTGTCGAATCGGTCGAAGATGCTTGTGAAGCAGCCGAAGATATTGGATTTCCCGTAGTCTTGAAGCCGCAGTATGGAAACCACGGTCGCGGTGTCGCCACGAATCTTCAAAATAAAGAACAAGTAATCGCCGCCTACGCCGCAGCTTGCGAAGAGAGCCAATCGATTATTGTTGAAAGCCATGCTCCAGGAGACGATTATCGGTTGCTCGTAATCGGTGGCAAACTTGTTGCCGTTGCGCGCCGCGAACCGGCTCACGTTATCGGCGATGGGATTTCAACTGTCCAGCAGTTGATCAATATCGTCAATTCTGATCCGCGTCGAAGTGAAGGCCACAGCACGGTATTGAGCAAAATCAGTATCGACTCGGTCGCCCTAGGCGTCCTCGCCGAACAAGGGCTCTCGCCAGACTGCGTTCCTGCCGTCGAGCGACGCGTTCTCATTCGACGCAATGCGAATCTCAGTACTGGTGGTACGGCGACCGACGTCACTGATCTTGTACATCCCGACGTTGCTCGACAAGCAGTCGAAGCAGCTCGCGTTATTGGTCTAGATATCGCAGGCGTCGATATTGTTGCTCAAGACATAACGCAACCGCTGCAAGGTCAGCGAGCTGTCGTCGTCGAAATCAATGCCGGACCGGGATTGAGAATGCATATTGAACCGTCAGTCGGCAAAGGTCGACCGGTGGGTGAGTCGATCGTCGAGATGATGTTTCCCGACAAATCGAACGGTCGAATTCCAATTGTCGGTGTGACCGGCGTTAACGGAAAAACGACCACAACTCGGTTGATCGCGCATATCATCGCGAGCACCAACAAAAAAGTCGGTATGACTTGTACGGATGGAATCTATGTCGGAGGACGACGAATCGACTCCGGTGATTGCAGTGGTCCACAATCGGCTCGATCCGTATTGATGAATCCATTGGTCGAGGCCGCCGTATTCGAAACAGCTCGCGGAGGCATTCTTCGCGAAGGACTCGGCTACGATTATTGCGATGTTGGCGTCGTCACGAATATTGGCGAAGGCGACCATCTCGGGATCGGTGATATCGAAACAGTTGAACAGCTTGCCAAGGTAAAGTGTTGCGTTGTAGAAGCCGTAGCCAAAACGGGACACGCGGTTCTTAAGGCCGATGATCCATGGGTTTCTGAAATGGCGGACAAGTGCCGTGGCGGTGTGGCCTTTTTTGCAATCGATGGTGAACACGAGCTTCTCTTGAAGAAACGCGCCGAAGGTGGTCGAGTTGCGTTCGTTCGCGATAACGCTGTAATGCTAGCCGAAGGGCAAAATGAATTTCCACTCCTGAGCCTCGATCGCATCCCGCTCACTCATCATGGTCGCATCGACTTCCAAGTCGAAAACGTTCTGGCCGCAACGGCTGCTTGCTGGACGCTCGGAATGCCTTGTGAGCAGATACGAATCGGCTTGGAGAGCTTTTCTGCTCATATGGACAAAGTCCCCGGTCGATTCAATCTTGTCGAGTTGAATGGCGCGACGATTATCGTCGATTACGGTCACAATCCATCTAGCCTCCAGGCGATCGTGCAAGCGATTTCGCATTTTCCACACGCTCGGCGAACCGTGATTTATTCGGCCGCCGGCGATCGACGGGACATCGACATGATTCGGCAAGGAGAAATCTTAGCCGGTGCGTTCGATCGAGTCGTACTCTACGAAGATGCCTATCTTCGTGGTCGCGAGCCGGGCGAGATCACTCGGCTCTTCCGCCAAGGTCTCGATGCTGGCGGACGAGTCAAAGAAGTCTTTGCGGTACCAGGTTGGAAAAAGGCCGTCGATCAAGCGTTAGCGATGATCCAACCAGGCGAATTGGTGGTCATGCAAGCGGACGCCATCGACGAGACGATGCAATACCTGCAACAAAAGCTCGAACATCAGTCGCTCGGACGTGAAATCGACTTTGCCACCGCCATTGGAACTATTCCAACACCCGCGACACCGATTAAACCCGAGTCGACGGCGGTGCCAACCAAGATCGTTCAAGATTAAGGACCTGCAAGCGTGGCGTAAGCTTCCAGCTTGCGGTGAATTACCCGGTAACGTACTTTGGCAAGGATCTATCTCGATAATCACGCGACGACGCGTATCGATCCGGCTGCGATGGACGCTGTTCATCGCATGTCGGCTGACGAGTACGCAAATTCTGGAAGCGTTACTCACGCGGCAGGCCGAGCCGTAGCCGAGCAAGTCGCTGTTGCAATCGCAAATCTGGCGAAGCACCTTCATGCCTCACCAGATGAGCTGGTCATGACCAGTGGAGCGACGGAATCGAACAACCTGGCGCTCATGGGAGTCTGTCTCCATCCACGCCAAAAACGGCGTCGGATTGTCAGCACGCAAACCGAGCATCGAGCCGTCCTCGATCCGTTGGAACGACTTCAAAAAATTGGTTTCGAAGTATGCTTGCTTCCAGTCTTTCCCCAGGGTCATCCGCAATGCGGGCAAATCGATTTGGATCAAGCCCGTGACAAGATCGACGAATCGACGGCGCTAGTAAGTGTCTTGTTGGCTAACAACGAGATCGGCGTGATTCAACCAATATCGGATATCGTGAAGCTCTGCCGCCGCTGGGATGTTCCGCTACATTCCGATGCAACCCAAGCAATCGGTCATTTCGACGTCGATGTCGATCAGCTCGATGTCGACCTAATGAGTTTTTCGGGTCATAAATTCTACGGCCCTAAAGGTGTCGGCGGTTTATTCGTTCGCCATCGCGAGCGTCGCGTAAAACTATCTCCACAGATCGTCGGCGGAGGTCAACAAGACAATCGTCGCTCGGGAACATTGAATAGTCCTGGGATCGTCGGAATGTCGGTCGCCCTCGACATTTGTTCCAGGCATGCCGAGTCCGAGCGTCCAAATATTGAACGGATGCGAAATCAACTTTGGGCGATGATCGAAACGGCAACGCGAGGTGAAGTTACGCTGAATGGGCCCGCTCTTGATTCTCCATCGCGACTCACCCGAAATCTGAATTGCCATTGGAATCATGTCGAAGGGCAATCGTTGATGCTGGCTTGCCCCGATCTTTGCATAAGCAGCGGCAGTGCCTGCACGAGCGCCAATCCAGCCCCAAGCCATGTCTTGCAAGCGATTGGACTAAGCGTTGAGCAAGCTCGATGTTCCTTGCGATTTGGACTCGGTCGATTTAACGAGCCGCATGAAATCGAGTCTGCCGCCGCTGTCTTAGTCGATGCATATAAGAAACTACGCCTTTTGAACAATACGATCCAATAACGATTGTAGTTCCGCCTTCAGGCGGCCACGCCGCTAATAAAACCCTGCAATTCTAGGTTTTGCGAAGTAATCACCTTCGTAGCCCGAAGCGTTAACGAGGGATTTCAAGCTTGTCGCTCGCTAACGCTTCGGGTTATGAATAGTCCAGGCTAGCCCCGTCGGCTCACACATTCTTGCATATTTCACAATTTTCGAAATTTGACAGAGTCCTTCGGCAAGCTGGAAGCTTACCCCACTTTTGCTTTCACTTACCGCAGTCGTACTGGTGTTGGGAACTCGATCACAAATTTCGTTCCACGTCCGACTTCGCTTTGCACGGCAATCCTTCCTCCATGAGCTTCAATGATTTTTCGAGCGGTTGGTAATCCCAAACCCGAGCCACCATGTTTGGTTGAAAAGAATGGTTCGAACATTTTCATGGCGGTTGTGTCATCCATACCGATTCCTGTATCGATCAAGTCGAGAGCGACACCACGGGGGATAGAATAGCTTCGCACCATCAGTTCGCCGCCATCGGACATCGCTTCGATTGCATTCTTAACAAGATTTATGAGCGCCGCTTGTATCGAGTCGCTATGCAACATAATGCTCGGTAAGTCAGGATCGAGATACTTGACGACATTGACCCCTACTTTATCGGTTTGGGCCTGAAAGAATCGTAGGACAACCAGTACCTGATCATTGAGACTGCCTGGGGTCATGTCGAGATCACGCAGTCGGGCAAAGCGAAGAAAATCGCGAAGCAGATTCTCCATGCGACCGCACTGCTCGCGAATGATATCCACTTTGATTCCTGCCCGTCGCTTGCCAGACCATTCGCTTTCGTCGAGCTCCTCGCTCAAAAGATCGACATTCATATGAATGACCGAGAGCGGGTTCTTAATTTCATGGGCTAACGAACCAGCGAGTTCCGCCAATTCATGATATTGGCGACGCAAATCGTCTTCGGTACTTGTAAACGCTTCTGAAGTATCTAACGTCATTATCACATACCGAACCTAAGCAGCTCGCTCTTGGCTTTCGTTCGTCGCAGTCTCATCGTCGATCGATGAAGCGGAAGCTTCGATCTTTTGCGAATCAGGATTCATTCGCTCGGACGCTCGCTTCAATCGCGAGGGCGGTTGACGCCAACGTCGATGAATCCACCAATACTGATCAGGATACTTCCTAATCGCCAATTCCAAACAATCGTTATACCATTGCGTCAAACTTTGCACATTATCGAGGTGCTTTTCTGGCACCAGCGGGTCTGCGACTCCCGTTACAACCATTTCGAATCGCAACGGCTGATCCATTCGACGATTATAGCAAACCATCATCGGTGCTTGATTGCTTAGCGTAAACAAGGCTAAAGCTTTGTGGCAGGAGGTGGGATGCCCCAAAAACTTTACCCAGCAACCTCGGTTACCAGCGTTTTGATCGGCCAATAATCCAAGTGTTCCGCCTCCTTCTAAAAGCCGTTGGATCTCGGGAGCAACTCCATCTTTGGATAAAAAATGTTGGCCGCCAAGCGAACGGAATCGCGTAATATAATTGTGGACATAAACATTATCGAGCGGTCTGGCGAGTGTCGTCGACGGAAGCCCAAAGAGCCCGCTGACGTAGCCTGCCATTTCGAAATTCCCGAAATGGCCTGTTACAACAATTTTTGCCCGCGCATCGAAGAGCGTTTTTAGAATGAGCTTCTGATCGGAGAATAGAAAGTGTTCGTACCAGTTAGTGCGACGGATTTTTTTCGGTGCATGGGCAATTTCACAGATCATGAGAAAAAGATGCTTCCACATCGCACCCGTCGTTTGATGGGCTTGATGCGGCGTCCAATCGGGAAAAACGCGATGAAGATTCTCCAGAACGAGATCGTTACGCAAACCAACCCATCGGTGCAATACGATCGCCAGCAACGAACACCCGCGTTCACATCGTTCGAGTGGCATCAGTTGAACGATGCAAATGACGATGCGCAACGCCACGTAAACGATGTAGTCGCTGATATTAGAAACCGCATTACGCATTGCTAAGTTGCTCCATCAACTTTCGCTTTCAGGTCACAGATATACAGAAGTCAACGTCGATCGAAAATCAGGGAGTATCAAGGTAACGGTTACGAATTAAGTTTCGATGGTATCTTCTGGCTTGATCAGCGGCGGTTTGTTCTCCTTGACTTCTTGCTTTTCTCGCCAAGGTTGCTTGTCTTGATATGACTTTAATTCCTTTTCAAGTTGTTCGAGCTGCTCGTGATCTTCTTGGCCACCTAATTCGACTGCTTTCGACGACCAATGGATAGCTTGGTCGAAATCACCGGCCTCTGCGTAGCCTGCCGCTAACGTGCTTAAGATATGAGCCCTCTTGTATTCCGTCAGCTCGCATGCTTCCGTACCTAAGGCAATCGACCTCTTTCCATCGCGCAAACTATCGTCGGGTGAAGTCGCGAGAATCCAGGCAAGATTATTCAGCAATGCCGAACGATCCGAATCACCCTCCTTTAAGTTGTCGAGGGCTTTCTTGTAGTCGATAGAAGCACCGCTTTGGTCGCCGGTGCTCAGTTTGGCATCACCGCGAATCCGATATGCTTGCCAATTTTTCTTATCCATGGCAATCAAAGAATCCGCTACCTTCGCGGCTAGCGTTGGCTGATCGTTGAGCTGATAAAGAGTGGCTAACTGTAGCAGCCAAACAGGTTCTTTGGGAGAATTCTTAGCCAACAAAGTCATGTCTTGGATCGCTTCGTCATAACGCTTTTGTTGACTCGACACCAACGCCCGCAACCGAATACCTTCCACTGAGTTCGGTTTGAGATCTAATGCGCTTTCGATATCGCGACGGGCATTAGTGAGGTCGTCGGAATTTGGATTGCCTCTATCGAGTTCCGATCGCTGAAGATAAGCCTTGCATCGAACAAAATACCCTTCGACCTCATCGGATTTTAGTTCAATGATCTTCGTGGCATCGGCGATCGCTTCTTCGTACTTGTCGAGCGTCAGATAGACATTGGCGCGAATAGCTCGACTGGCGATATCGCTTTCGTCATCTTCAACCCGTTGGTCGAGGACTTTGATCGCTTCGTCTTTTCGATCTAACTCGAGCAAAGCCGTAATGGTCGCTTGAATCGCAAGTGGGTTTTTCGCGTTGGATTTTAATAGTTCCATGCCAACTTCATAAACGTCCTCGAATCGATCCTTGTCAATAAGTAGAGCAAACAAGGTTCGTTGCACTTCAACACTCTGCGGAAGCTCTTTCATAGCGTTCCGTAGGTCGGCGAGTTTCGCCTCATCGTCTTCTTGAAAGAGCGAACGCATGGCATAGGCATCGCCTCGTTTCTCTGCATCGTGGCCGAGATTGTTAATTGCGTTGTCGAGAGCTTCCTTGGCTTTGATGCTGTCTGAACGGGCCGAAAGTTTTGCGATCAAAAGATAAGCTTCACCGAGCGTAGGATCACTTTTCGTCGCCAGTTCAAGATCGCTCAGAACTTTTCGCTGAACGCGACGAGCCATCGTATCGCTGACACGCGCCTTGATCATCTCCTGAAGTTGCATCTTCGCCCGATCCATGGCGGCTGATCCGAGAAGCTGATTGGCAAGCGGTAAATCGGATTTTAGCAATCCCTTTGCGATCGCTTTTTCAATCAAATCGATCACCTTCGTGCATTTGTCGATGTCGTTGGCATCCATTTTCAATTCGATGGCGGCATTGAGATCGTCCTGCCCAGCGTTCTTCTCGTCGGGCTTAGGGCTATCGTTGCTCGATTCCGGCGAGTCCACCGGAGTGGTAACGGCTGACGGGTTGGCGTCCTGCGCGACTGCCGTCGAGGCGATGAAAACAAGGTTGCTGAATAAAAATAATGTAGGCAATCTAAGACAGTTAGACATACGACCATACCTTTTAATAGTAACTGGAAGGCATCTTAAGGGCTGTTTCCCTATAAAATGGAGCCGGATCATCGGTCCCGGAAAATTCCTTCGCACCCTATACTAGCCGATTGTGCCCTATAAATCCAAGACCGGACTTTTAAAGGCATTTTTGCGAATCGACACCGAGGCCTCTTTTTCTCTGGTTTATTCTATTGCGTCCAACCATCGACAGCTTGTATGAGGAAAGGTGAAATCCGCTTGGCGGCGATTCCGCAAGTGTTGTATAGCCGAAATTCTTGACAAGGATGGTTCAATGAGTGTTCAAACGCTGTATACGGCTGCGACCGGCATGGACGCCATGCAGACCAAGCTGGATGTAATCGCTAATAATCTGGCAAACATTAATACAACTGCGTTCAAACGCGATCGTGCTAACTTTGAAGATTTGCTTTACCGCAACGAAGTCTTTCCTGGAATTCTTGACTCGCAGCAAACACCTACTCCAACAGGTTTAGAAATCGGCTTGGGAGCTCGGGTGCAAAGCACGCAGTCCGACTTTCGACAAGGAACCATTCAGGACACTGGCCGAAGTCTCGATATTGCTATCGAAGGACCGGGATTCCTTCAAGTGACGGACCCCGTCTCGCAAACAGCAGTCTTCACCCGTGCGGGCAACCTCGATGTGAATGCCAACGGGCAGTTGGTCATCGGATCGGCGCAAACGGGTAGATTGCTCGATCCACCTGTTAGTATTCCGCCGGAAGCTACTGCGATCGTGATCAATGCCAATGGACAAGTCATGACACGATCGGCCGGAACGCCTGAGTTGCAGCAACAGGGCGAGATCCAATTGGCTAGTTTTATCAATCCGGATGGTCTGCTAAAGCTAGGTGAAAATCTTTACTCGCGAACCGATGCTTCAGGGCAAGCCACGTTAGGACCAGCCGGTCAGAATGGCCTGGGAGTCATTCGCCAAAATGCCTTGGAAGCGTCGAACGTCGAGCCGGTCAAAGAGCTGATCGATCTGATCACTACCCAGCGCGGCTTCGAACTCAATTCACAAGCCATTCAAGCGGGCGATCAACTGCTGCAACAAATTGCCAATCTTCGGCGTGGATAATCAAGGTGCGCATCGATGAATAACCGTTCGTCTAACACGATTGACTCTGCATGGAAGGCGGTAGGACGCTGCTTCCTTGGAGTTTTCGTCTCGGCACCGGTCTACGCACAGCAGGTCCCCGCCTGGCAAAAACCGCGAGGACCAACGAACTCGGATAGTCTCGCAACGGTTCGCTTAGCTTTGAAACCGAATGCGGTGTGTGAGAAAAACATTGTTGAGCTCGATGATATTGCTGATCTTTCAGGCTCGGAAGCAATCTTGCAAGCAATCCGAGATCTACCGCTCGGACCGGCTCCCATTGCTGGCAGCCGACAAACGTGGACTCAATCCGACGTTCTACAACTCCTCAAGCTTCGAGGGATCGATGAAAAGAATATTCGATGGGGGGGAGAAAGTTCGTGCTTAGTTTCGCGTCAGGACGCTAGTTCAGACTACATATCGCCGATCGAGTTTACGACGACCAATCTCGCAACTCAATCTGGCTCCATGGCAGAACGTACCGTTGCGAGCGTCGTATCCAACTACCTTGTTGCGAAATCGAGCGACGCAGCGTCTTGGACCATCAAGCCCATTGTGCCAGCCGAACATATCAAGACGCTATTGCAGAAGAGATTGATTAAAGGAATTGCCGGTGGCCAGGAGCCTTGGACAGGTGAACAGCGATTTACGCTGTTGCTCCAAACTCCACAAGGCGATCAACCGATCGAAATCGTCGCCAATGTAAGCGTCCCGTCGATGGTATGGGGAGCGACCGGACCGTTGGCTAAGGGACATGTCCTTGTTGAAAACGATTTGAAACTTGTCCGTTTGACAACGGCCATGAAGGCAAAGGATGTCGACTGTTTTAGCGATTCGGCCGAGTTGATCGGAAAAGAACTTCGACGAGCCATCAGTACCGGACAACCGATACTACTTGCTGACACAGGCCCTCCGCGAATCATTCATACTCGCGATCTCGTTGAAATTCACGTGATTGCCGGAGCGATCATTGCTCAGACAACTGGTCGAGCGCTTCAATCGGGTGGGCTCGATGAAGTGATTGAAGTCGAAGTCGAAGGGAACAAGAAGCGACTAGCCGCACGCATAGTCGGTGGAAACGTTGTGGAGGCGATAGCTCGATGACCATGCTTCAGCGATTTGGTTTCTTGTTCTCTCCGTATTTCATCGCTTGCTGTGCGATGAGTTGCACAATGGCTTTCGGCCAATCAGGCAGCTTATTTCGTGGACCGGATGGAGCAGACGACCCACGTGCTCAAAGAACCGAACAACTTCCGCCGCCAGTGGCCTCTCCCAATGCAGCCGGGCTCATCTTGCCGCCTTCGAACGGACAATGGGGGCCGAACCATCCGCTCCAAGCCGCTTCGTGGACGGCCGTGCCTGCCCAACCGGCTCGATCGCTTAAAATCCACGACATCGTTTCCATTCGAGTCGATGAAATCTCGACGACGACTGCACAGGGGAATGCGCAGTCACGAAAGACTGGACTTTATGATGCCCGCCTGAACGATTGGATCGAGTTGGTCGGTATCGATACGGTGAAGCCATCGAAGCAAGCCGACGGTGATCCCCGCGTACAAGGCCAACAAAATGAAGTCTATCGCGCTTCGTCTAACTTGTTAACCAGTGAGCAGATGAAGTTCAATATAGCCGCCGAGATCGCGGATATTCGACCGAATGGGACGCTCGTTTTATCGGCTCGCAAATCGGTCGAATTGAACGACAACATTTGGGAAGCTTCGTTGTCTGGCGTTTGCCGCGCGCAGGATGTTGGACCGGATAACGTCATCCTCAGCCGCGATATTTTTGAATTGCAAGTCAAGAAACGCGATCAAGGTCACGTCCGCGACGGCTATTCGCGAGGCTGGTTTACGAAATGGTTAGCAAGGTTCAAACCGTTCTGATGAACCAATTGCCTTCAACTACCGACGTACTCGTCGTCGGAGCCGGAATTGTCGGCTTGGCCACTGCCTATCAGTTGACAAAGCGTCAGCCAGCGCTGCACGTAACGGTGATCGAAAAAGAGCCGACCGTTGCGTTCCACCAGACCGGCCGAAATTCGGGCGTCCTGCATTCTGGGATCTACTATACGCCTGGTTCGATGAAAGCTATTACTTGTCGTCGCGGCAAGCAAGCGTTGGAGGAATTTTGCCAGTTGCACTCGGTTGCTTGGGAACGCTGCGGCAAAACGATCGTCGCAGTTGACGACAGCGAGTTAGCAGCACTCGTCCGCATCCAACAGCGCGGCGAAGCAAACGGTGTCGAATGCCGTCGAATCGATTCATATGAACTCAAGCAGATCGAACCGCACGCCAGCGGAATCGCCGCCCTTTTCGTGCCCGAGACTGGGATCGTCGATTACATCGGCGTTTCTCGCAAACTTGCAAGCGAAATAGAATCCGGCAACGGGACGGTATTGCTAGGAAGTCGGTTGAGACGAGTAACAAGCCACAATGATCGCATCATCGCTCAGTTCGACAATGAAAAGATCGAAGCCAGATACTTTGTCAATTGCGCAGGCCTCTATTGCGATCGAGTTATGGTGGACTGTGGATTGACGCCACCGATTCGCATTGTTCCGTTTCGAGGCGAGTATTTCACGTTAGAAAAAAGCGTCTGGTCGCTTTGCCGAAACCTCATTTATCCCGTTCCGGATCCGAACTTCCCATTCCTCGGTGTACATTTCACACGCATGATTCACGGCGGCGTTGAGTGTGGCCCGAACGCAGTCCTGGCTCTAGCGCGAGAAGGCTACGACTGGCGAACAGTACGCATTGATGAACTCATGGCGACATTATGCTATCCCGGTTTTCTGAAACTCGCCGCTCGCTATTGGCGGATGGGCGCTCATGAAATCGGACGATCGCTTTCGAAAGCCACTTTCGTCAAAGCATTGCAGCGATTGATTCCGGAAATACGAAGCGAGCATCTCACGAAAGCCCCCTCGGGCGTTCGAGCTCAAGCGGTCAGTCGTGACGGGAAAATCGTCGATGATTTTATCGTGCATCGGGAAGGCCACATGCTGCATGTCCTCAATGCACCAAGTCCTGCCGCTACCGCTTCGCTTGAAATCGGTAATCAGATCGTCGATCGATTGATGCAAATCGTCGACGAGGGTTGATCAGCGGCTCACTCACTCATTTTTATTGCTCGACGACCCCGATTTCCCAATCGCCGACAGACTCTTGGTGTTGCCAGCGAGCATCAAGTCGCTCGCGTATCGGTTTGACTCGATCAAAGTAAAGCCATTCGTATTTTGGAACGCGCACTACGCAGAGTCGTGTTTGGCCATCAATGGCCTTGGCCAATTGTTGTTGTTCGCTTTCGCATAACATTAGCGGCCAAAAAGTTGGGTTGGCCGTCGTAAGTGGACGCATGCCTGTCCAAAAGTAGAAGCGATTGTGATTGTTTCCTTCGAAAAGCAAATTCGACGTTTCGCATTTTTTTATCGCCTCGACGATTGCTCGCTGTTCCCTAACGACTGTTGCAGGCAATCGAAGGCAGTAGGTACCAGGCAAATCGAGCGGCTGGCCACTAAGATACCTTGCCCAGTGTGCCGACGTGCTCAACACCAAGACGATTGCCGTACAAAAACCGACCAATCGTGACAGCCGCACCGGCGATAACCATTCGCTGGAACCATTCGACGAAACAAGTCTTGCTCGTTCAACGAGCGACTCACCCGATAAAATCCCAATGACGATCAACGCTGGTAAAGTTCCAATCGATACCTGGGTACCGGAAACCGGAAAAGCGATCAGGGGTGAAAGGATGGCAATCAATCCGATCGTGAGTTTTTTCGGCGATGTTGCGACGTCGTGCCTCCAGAACCATAAAATCCAACCCGGAGCTGCCCAGGCGAGCAACAAGCCAGCACCTCTGGGGATCAGGCCATGCTGAAGTGGTAAGCAAGAAGTAAGCGAGATCGATAACGCTATCCAACACCAAATCGCCGGCTTGGCGTGGTCATGAAAACGCTTCGAGTTCTTGTAAAGCAAGCAACCGACCGCCGTTGCTAAACCGATCAGTGCCATCAACGGGAAATCGATGGGAACAAAAAAGCAGTTGGCGAAATCGGCGTGTTGGCCAATCAAACCAAACCAGAGCTCGCTAACCGTGATCCCCTCGGAGAGCGAAATTGTCGCGATCAACGCGATTGCTGATCCGCCACCGGTGACGATGGCGATCAAAGGTGAAACACTTGGGAACGCGAACGAGTGTTTTTCAGGAATGGCTGAATAAAGAAGAACGACCGAGCTCAGACCGATCCAGAGCGCCCAAAACGAAATCGTCGGTTCTGAACGTGCCGTCCACGCTACCATGACCGATGGCACGGCGACCAGAGCCAAAAGACCCCAGCGAATTTTCCTCGCCCATGGCATTTGTATCGCTGCAACGACGATCAGCGGAATCGCAGTCACGAGCCCGCAATTCAATTTTACTAAACCGACAATGCCTGCCACGAATCCCACAGTCAGCCAGCTTGAATGCGAAAATAGCGTCGGAGCAACGTTCGTTGTGACGTACATCGATCGGGCAATCAGCATTAAGATGCCAAGCGTACCGAGTAGCGCAAGCTCTTGTGGGTGTCCGGGTTCAAGCGACAGTTTGTCTAAGTGTAACGCCGCAAAAACTCCAGTTACGATCGCTGCGAAATTGGAATGGCTCATTCTCCTGACGATCGAGAAGCAAAACCAAACCGCGATCGTCCAAATGAAAAGCGTCTTGATGCGAACGCCTGTCTGCGTCAGCGGCCAATCGAGAATCGAGTGCAACGGGGCAGTCAAATAATAAAAGGCTGGACCGTATTGAGTGTGCGTCTCGCCGTATAACCTGTGACCTTGCATATAGGTCGCGAGGGTCATCATGACGTAACCTTCGTCGTCGTACAATGCGAACGTCGAGAAAATGGCTGGCCAGGCTAACAGTGCGGTAACGAGGAGTAGCCAAGCAACAGGCGATCGTAGACATCGGAAGCGAGCGATCCATATGTATCGTGAGACGCGGGGTGCTTGCGGCTGGTTTTCAAGCGGCGATTTTTTCGGAGCACCGGTGGCTAGCGCCGCACCGCTACAAAATCGACACCAAAATCGCGAAAGTGAGCGGCATTGGACTAGCGTCATTCCGCTCTCGCTTACGCTGTTTAAATCGCCTACTGCCATGTAGACAGGCTCTCGACGTGCTGACGTGGCGACGTTTCAGAAGCGACAACTTCGGCTTCTTGGCTCAATTGATTCAATTCACGCAGTATCGACTGGATGTCGTGACCGATCTGCAGATCTTGATCTCGATCGTTCCCTTGGACATTGCACGTTCGATCGACGACATAGGCCGGTCGACGACGAACTTGGTCGTAAATTCGCGAGACGTACTCACCCAAGATAGCGATTCCAAGCGCGTTGATCGCACCAAAGAAAGCCGTAATGCTGGTAATCGATGCCCAGCCCGGGATGGCGGCTCCAGTTACCAAGCGATGGAAAACAGCGAAGCCGATACAACCGATACTCACCAATCCGGCGAGAAGTGCAATGCCGTAGAATGCTTGTAGTGGAACGCGTGAGAATCCGAACATCGCGTTTTTAGCAAGTCCACATAGGCCAGCCAGGGTGACTCGCGGTCGCTTGTCATGTCGTGCAAAGCGTTCGACTGGCACGGCCGACTGACGGAAGCCGACCCAACTTCGCAAACCTGGCAAGTAGCGATCGCTTTCATCCATCGTCATCAGCAGATCGGCAACGCGTCGATCGACTAGACTATAGTTCCCCGCATCACGCGGTATGGCGATCGAAGCAAAGCGATGGAGTAAACCATAAAAGGCTTTGAAAAGAAAACGTTTGATCAGTCCTTCTTTGCGACCGAAGCGAACTGCGTAGATCACGTCGTCACCTGCCAGCCAACGCTGGACCATCTCTCGAAGTGCGGCTGGATCATCTTGGCCGTCGCTATCCATAAAGACGACGGCATCGCCGTGTGCGTGAGCTAGCCCTGCCTGCACTGCGGCTTGTTGACCAAAATTTCTTGAAAGATGAACGACCTTCAGCCGGCGATCAGCGTAAGCCATCGCATCGATCAACTCAACGCTGCCATCGGTCGAGCCGTCGTTGACCAACACGATGTTCCAGCGACAGCCAATCTCCGTCAGCACTCGCTTTAGCTCACCGAGCAAGCGTGGCAATACCGCTTCTTCGTTGAGTAGCGGTAGTACCAACGAAATCGTCGCGTCTTGAACGGCAGGCCGTGAATTCATTTCGAGATAACTCCGACATACGAAAGTCCGAACGGCACCGTGAATCGAGAAGACCAGTGACGTTCGCATTCTTGTATTTGAATGAGCCATCGATTCAAGCGCTGGCTGACCCGTGGAAACTCAGCCCCTGTGTGTTTCGGAAAGACGCGTCGAAAGGTTCGTAGCATCACGGCGATTGGCAGACTAATCGCATTCCAAGGGCGGAGTTCGACGATTCGCAGCCCCGCTTGTTCGACCTGCTCGCGAATCATTGACTGTGTATAACGACGAAAGTGTCCCAATCGCTCATCCCATTCGGAGAACAGCCAGGGATGGGCAGGTACGGTAAAAATAATCGAACCGTTTTCAACGAGCGTTTGGGCCGCGTTTTGGAGTGCCTTCACGGGATCTCGCACATGCTCGAGGACGTCCAACAAAACGACGGCTTCTGCCGATTGAGCTGGCACTGGCCATGGATCATGAAGATCGTGCTGGTGAACATTTTCAAGGCCACATTGTCGAGCGTAGGCCACCGACTCGGGCATAATATCTAGGCCGTGAACTTCAAAACCTTGCGACTGCCAGAAGCGGAGATTGCCTCCTGCACCAATACCGCCTTCAACGATCCGAGCTGATGGAGTAGTGTATTGCGATAGGAGCGAAGTTGCCAAACTTCTCTTTGCAACGTGCCACCAATAGGTCGATTCAAGATCCTTCAGTTCCGTAAGATGGGCCGTTTCCATTTTCTACCATTCCAATGCAAGGCGGGCATGCGGCGCTGGTTCTATTTCCCGTCGACAACCTGTCGCGACGGATCGATTCCACCAATCCAGAATCCACGTGAAAAGGTTAGCTCACGGAATACGAAGAGTGACAGCCGACCCATTGGATTCAAACAGGAAGGCATCTGAGGAGATGAAGCTTTGTCGGTTATAACGATTCCGACAAGCTTAAGTGAAGATCTCGCGGGCGGGGCGCCCCGAGTACCAAACGCAAATTTACGTTGGGAAGACGACTTAGTCCCAATGTTGCCATGGGTTTTCAACACTCGTCATCACGCGTTGGGGTATCCCCGATTTTTCCCACGGGTTTCCATAACGGTAGAATTCGACAAACATCAGGATGCAAGCCAGCAGCATAAGAACGGCTGAAGCGACCAGCATCACAAAATAGACATTCAACGGTTGTTTTGGAGGATTCATCGTAGAAAGATCGACTATCGGATTTTAGCCGCGACCTTGTCTCCTTGTTGAATGGCACCTTTGCGAAATGCAGGAACGATGTAAGCGATCGACTTATCATCGTCGGCACGAAGGACTCGGACTTTTCCGAGGTATTGAGCCCCGCGAACAATATCGAATTCGTGATTGTTCTTTACTCCGTCGTCGCGACCTACCGAGATTTCGACCATATTGTCGCGACCGACCGCTAAGACCAATCCCTTCAAATCTGCCGGTGGTGCATCCTCGGGATCTTCATTAAGTCCAGCTTTGACCAGCGTCGATCGCATGATGCTATTGCGAGCTTCGAGGTTGGTATGCGATTCTTGTAGCAATTCTAATTGGTCTATTGCATCAACTAAGTTCGATTGCAAGCTGTTGAATTCGTCGGTTAACACGATGACGCGAGCTCGTTGTGCGTTACGATCCTGAATCGTCGAATCGATTAACTTTTTGATCTTATCATTTTCGTTGGTCAGTCGACTGATTTCATCCGTTGTCGTTTTTTGGGTATACGTCAAATTCGATAGCGAGCTACGAAGATCGAGAAGGTTGCGTTCCTTGTCCGCCAAGTCGCGTTGCGATTCTGCTAACTGGGTTTGAAGCGAGGCCAGCGCGACGCGTCGTGCGGCTTGCTCGGTCGCCAATTCATTTTGCGATTTCTCGATAGCCGCTTTGAGCTCGGTAATAGTAACACTGAGCTTCTTAATCTGAGCCTGGTAGCCGTTAGGCCCCGTCGCAGCGTCGCGCCAGTTCGTATGACTAGCGTTGATAGCTAATGCCAATGAAAAGAAAATCCCGCTTAATAGCAGGATGATAAACATGAAAACCTTGCCGAGCAGGGTCATTAACGTGACTCCTCAACACTTTACGCGGAACGCTATCCCAGATCGATCCAAATTGGTTCGACCGACCTCAATTATGCACCCTCCCCCAGTATAGTTGCCGAAAAAAGAGAGTGTCAACGAAACTTCAAAAATTGCTGGTTTTCGAGTGGCATTGGTAATCAACTACGACTCGGATATCCTGTTGGGGACAGTAAAGCCAGCCGCACCGCGTGCATCGAATTCGGCGGGCTTTTGCCTTTTTTCACCCATTTTTCTCTTTGCCGACCCCATTTTCAGAACTACTATGAGCGTCCCATCGTCGCTGCCAAGCTCGGTTTCCTTCCTCGTACGGCACGAATTCCTGATCCGCCGACTCCATTCCCTGAGCGGTTTGGTACCGATCGGGGCCTACATGTGTGTCCATTTGCTGACCAATGCAAGCTTGCTCAACGGTCCCGGTCGATTCCAAGCCAACGTCAATTTGATCCATAATCTTGGGCCGGCCCTTCCGTTGGTCGAATGGCTTTTTATCTTTATTCCGCTCATTTTCCATGCGGTCGCTGGCGTTTGGATCGCCACTTCGGGCCATTCGAATACGCAGCAGTATCCGTTTACTGCCAACCGACGATACTCGTGGCAGCGGCTGACGGGCTACTTGGCCTTCGTCTTTATTTTTACCCATGTTTTTCATTTGCATGGTTGGTTTCATGCCGAATGGTGGCTGAAATCGGTGGCTGAACCGTTGGGTATGGCTCGGTTCCGTCCGTATAACGCGGCGAGCACCTTAGCGAGCGCTTTGTCTGGTACGGCATGGCCGATCTTTTATGCGGCAGGGGTCTTGGCCTGTTGCTACCATTTAGCAAATGGAGTTTGGACAGCCGGAATCACATGGGGAGCATGGATCAGTCCCGCAGCACAACGTCGCGCGACGGTCGCCTGTAGTGTTTTCGGCGTTCTGCTGTCCTTCGTTGGTCTAAGCTCGTTGTGGGCCGCGAAAACAACCGATATCGAGAAAGCGATCCAAATTGAGGATGCGACGTATCGAATGCGACTCGAGTCGGGCGAGATCAACGACGAGCCGCACAAGCGATCGGGAGCTCATCCGCATTCCGAAACCGCCCCGGAAGTCGGGCATCGAAATGCACAAAATAACGACCCGATTGTTCCTGAATAAACCCTCACGTCCACTAAGGAATTTTTGAAACAATGGCTGGTAAACGCGTAGTAGTCGTCGGCGGCGGGCTAGCAGGTTTAGCCGCTTCGATGAAACTGGCTGAGCTAGGTGTAGCCGTCGATATGATCAGCTTGACTCCAGTCAAACGATCCCACAGCGTATGCGCCCAGGGAGGCATCAACAGCGTCAGCGACTTGACTCGGCAAGAAGGCGATAACGAATGGAAGCACTTCGACGATACGATTTACGGTGGCGACTTTTTGCAGCACCAGCCGCCGGTGAAAGAGATGTCGTATTGGGCGCCGAAGGTAATCGATCTGATGGATCGGTTAGGCGTTACCTTCAATCGTACGCCGGAAGGCTTTATTGATCGCCGACGTTTTGGTGGCACGCTCTATCGCCGCACAGCTTTCGCAGGTGCAACAACGGGACAGCAGTTGCTCTATGCGCTCGACGAGCAAGTACGCCGTCGCGAATCGGAAGGAATGATTAAGAAATTCGAATTTTGGGATTTCCTTGGTCCTGTACTCGATGAAAACGGTCAGTGTGTCGGAGCCGTCGCGCAAGATATGGTTTCGATGGAAATTCGATCGTTTCCCGCCGAAGCGGTGATCGTTGCAACCGGTGGCAACGGTCTGATCTACGGACGCTCGACGATGTCGGTATTCTGCAACGGAAGCGCGGCCAGTCGCTGTTTTCAAGTCGGTGGTAGGTTCGGGAATGCCGAGTTTATCCAGGTGCACCCGACGGCAATTCCAGGTGCTGATAAACTTCGATTGATGAGCGAATCGGCTCGCGGCGAAGGAGGCCGAGTTTGGGTGCCACGCCGTCCTAACGATACTCGTTACCCGAAAGAAATTCCCGAATCGGAACGCTACTACTTTTTGGAGGAACGCTTTCCCAAGTACGGTAACCTCGTGCCTCGCGACATTGCAACGCGCGAGATTTTCAACATCTGTGTCAGCGAAGGACTCTCCGTCGATCCATCGCGGATGTGTGTCTATCTCGATTTAACACACATCCCTCGCGCCGAGCTTGACCGTAAACTCAGTGGCATCCTTGAAATCTACGAAAAATTTCAAGGCGTGGATCCTCGCGAAGAGCCGATGAAAATATTCCCAGCCGTCCACTACAGCATGGGTGGGTTGTGGGTCGACTATGAGAAATCTGCCGACGGTGGTTTGCTGATCGGGTCGCCCAAGAACCAGATGACAAATATTTCAGGGCTCTATGCAATCGGTGAATGCGATTACCAATATCACGGTGCTAATCGATTGGGTGCGAATTCACTGTTGAGTTGCATCTTTAGCGGCTTGATTACAGCACCTGGAATTGTTAGCGGGATGCAATCGAAGAAATCGACCGATGCTACGTCGTCGTCCGTTTTCGAAAGCGCCGTTGCACGCCATCAAGCGCGACATAAAGCGTTACTTGCCAATCAGTCCGGCAACGAGAATCCGTATTTGCTCCATCAGGAGCTTGGCGATGTCATGACGCGGGCGGCCACGGTTGTTCGAGAAAACCGGCAACTTCAAGAAGCCTACGATCGAGCACTTTTGATTCAAGAGCGATCCAAACGCTGCACCCTGACCGATACCGGAAACTGGTCCAACCAGAACGTCATTTTCACCAAGGCTTTCCAAGACATGCTGCCGGTCGCTTTGTGCATTCTCAAAGGTGCTTTGATGCGAGACGAGTGCCGCGGCGCTCACTTCAAGCCAGCTTTCGCCCCCAAGAGTCTTTCATCTCAAGACCCGACTGAACGACGTAAAGAAGCGGAAGTCTGGTGCGATCGATTCGAAGAAAACAATAGCCGATTCCTCAAATCATCCATCGCTACTTGGAAAGCTCCTGAGCCCGAAATTCAATACGAAGCCGTCGATACTTCACTCATCCCACCTCGTCCTCGACTGTATGGACTGGTCGGAGCAGAGGCTATCGAACAAGTATGGAATGAACGAACTAAGAACAAAAATCAGCATCAAGAAGTCGCTTCTGAACGGCGCAATCCTTCACCCGTCGGTTAATCGCGAAAGCGAAGCCGCGATTGACTCAAAGCATTTATCGAGTTACTAACCTTTTTCCAATCTAGATCCATCAACGAAAGCTTTTATGATTGCCTCGACTCCTGAAGCAACCAAACATCGCCGTCGCCCCGAAAAAATCAACGTACATATTCTGCGACAAGATGGACCCGGGTTGCCTAGCTATTGGGAACGCCATCAAGTCGGCTATGAACCCGACATGAACGTTATTAGCATCCTTCAGAAAGTTGCGGCGCAAAGCAACACCAGCGAGGGTCGGGCGGTCGCACCGGTTAGTTGGGATTGCGGTTGCCTGGAAGAGGTTTGCGGTTCCTGCACAATGGTGATCAACGGCCGAGTCCGACAAAGCTGTTCTGCATTGGTCGATCGTTTGTTAGAAGCCAATCCGATTGAAATCGAATTGCGACCAATGACCAAATTCCCAGTCATTCGAGACCTCATGGTCGATCGCAATCGACTCTTTCACTCCCTGGAACGCGTCAAAGCATGGGTGCCGGTCGATGGCTACTACGACATGGGAGCCGGCCCGAGAATTTCGCGAGAAGACCAAGAACGCGATTATCCGTTGAGTCAGTGTATGAGCTGTGGTTGCTGTCTCGATGCCTGTCCTCAGTTTAATAAAATCGAGCTACAGTTGCAACCTGGCGAATCCGAGGAAGAACTGCAAACTCGCAAGAATACAGCTTTCGATCAAGCGTTTGTCGGCGCTCACGCAATTTCTCAAGCGATGCTGTTCAATAGCCATCCGGTCGGAAAAAACATGGCGAACGAACGCTTGGAAGCCTTGAAGCAACCCGGCGGCATCCAGGCCTGCGGGAATGCACAAAACTGTGTGGCCGTCTGTCCGAAACAGATTCCATTGACGACTTCGATTGCTCGTGCGGGGCGAGCCGTGACGGTTTATGCCATCAAGAAGTTTTTTGACCGATAGCACGGACTGCTTTCATTGCGAAAAAACTTACTTATCGCAGTCAAACTTACGATCCTTGTCTTGGTTCTTGTTTGGATCTGCGCGTCGATCAACCGCGACGATTGGAACACGCTGGTACAACAAGAGAAGAATTGGGGCTTGCTGGCCGCGTCATTGGTCGCAGTCCTGGTGGCACACGTTATCAGCTATTTGCGATGGTACGTTTTCGTCCATGCACTGCAAATTCCGATCAGCATGACCGAAGCCATCAAGTTTGGCTTTCTCGGCAATCTCTTTAATTTTGTTTCACTCGGTTCTATAGGTGGCGACTTGTTTCGAGCCATCGCGGCGGCTCTCAAAGCAGGAAAGAAACGTCCCGAAGTAATCGCGTCGGTTTTAGTTGACCGCATTGTCGGCCTGCTGGGACTGATCTATGTGACCGCGATTAGCCTTCAGCTTTATTCCAACAGCCTGTCGGTGACGCTGGATTGGATTCGCCGAGGAACACTGATCGGTTCCGTTATCGGAACCATTTGCCTAGCTCTTGTAACTTTTGCGGGCCATCATTTACCGATTAAGTTACTCAACAGAATCCCGATGTTTGGACACACCCTCCATCGCATGGCTTCGGCGGGAATGCTGTTCGAAGGTCGGCCAGCTTTGGTCGGTATCTTGTTGGGCATGACCGCTATGGTGCATTCGCTGCTTACCGTTGGAATGTATCTGATTTCAATTTCGCTCTATGCCGAAACGCCTTCACTGGCAGAGCACTTTCTTACGGTACCGCCAGCTTTCGCCGCCGCCGCCTTACCGCTGACGCCTGGCGGTGTCGGTGTGCAAGAAATGGCCGTTGCGAAACTGATCGAAGAATTGCCGATTCTTCCAGCTGGCTTCAAGGGATTAATCGTAGCCGTCATGTTTCGCTTTGAATTGATCGTCGTTGCAGTGATTGGGGGGATCTACTATTTTTTCGGGGCAAAAGAAATAAAACGGATACAAATCGAGTCGGTTACTCACCCACTCGACAAATGAAACACTTGAGGTAATCCGTTTCCGGGCAGGCGGTGGAAACAGGGTGATCGGCTGCCGCTCCTCGCTGTTCTAAAATCTGTATCGATCGACGCGATTGTTTGCTGACACCGCGCAGGACTCGATAAAAATCGTCGCGACTGACTCGCCCCGAGCAACTGCAAGTAACCAGCAATCCGCCAGGCCGAAGCAATCGCACGGCTGAATAATTTAAGCGATGATAGGCTCGCAAAGCTCGTTCGATCGAATCGCGAGAGCCTGCAAGTTTGGGTGGATCGAGCACGATGGCATCAAAAAGCTCGCCAGCCGCTTGCTTGGCTTCAAGCGATTTCAAGAAATCGCCGACTTCGAACTGAACATTTCCTAGTTCATTGATCGCCGCATAACGTTTTGCAATCTCGATTGCCCTTGAACTCGTATCGATGCCCAGAACTTCGCTCCGTTCACAATGTCTAGCTATCGTTAACGCAAAACCGCCGACGTAACAACATACATCTAAGACTTTCGAGTTGGGTGGAATCCATCGCGCGGCTGCCGCGCGATTGTCGCGCTGATCGAGATAGTAACCTGTCTTCTGCCCCGATTGCAAATCGACATCAAAACGAAGATCGTTCTCGATGATCTGTATCGGTTCGGTCGGTTCGGTTCCTACCACCCAACGATGGAAGCCTTCGATTCCTTCAAGCTTAGCCGTCGAGGCATCGACCATCCAAAGGATGCCTTTGGGATGCAGTCGCTCGCGAAGATGCTCGATCATTTCGGGCATCACGCTCGTCAGCGCCGCTGCAGTCTGTTGAACGACAATGTAGTCGCCATATCGATCGACGATTAAACCACACAAATGATCGGCTTCGCTAAAAACCAAGCGAACGGCCGAGCGAGAAGCATCGAAGTAGTGCGATTCACGAAGCCGGAGAGCTTGATCCAGCCGTTGCTTAAAGAACGCTGAATCAAGCGTCTGATCACCCTTTTGAGAATACGTCCGCACCGCGATGCGACTAGCCGGATTAAATAGTCCTTTGGCCAAGAACGAACCATCGGGCATCGTAAGCTCGACCTTCGTACCTGCGGGAATGGCTTCCGATGGCAACACCAATGAATCGGCCATCACCCAAGGGTGACCAGACATGACTGCGCCACGGCCTTTGGGCCGGACCACGATGCGAATAGGAGTCGTCAACGATGATTCTCGATTAAAAGCGAAAAAAGTGGTTTGGATCGAACGACAAGCATAGTGCTTTGGCACTTTCAAAAAAGGGGAGTAAATGATCGAGGAAAAAGCCGTCTGCAAAATCAGCCGGAACGCGTTAGCGTCCGGTTTCCCAGCAATTCCAGCGAACCGGTGCTAACGCACGCCGGCTAATGAATAATCTAGGTACTTGCGACGCTTGCTATTGCGGACCGATTCCAAGAGAATGCGTGAAATACATGTCTAACGAGCAATCTTTGATAGGATCGAATAAGAAAATGAAATTTGCGTCATGGTGCTTTCTTCTAGTCACTTTCCTTTCATCAGTCAACTTGATCGATGCGGCTTCGCCCCAACACCGGTTGTTGACGGCAGATTCGTCTAAAAATCGGATTGCGATTATCGACGAAGTCGGAAACACCGAGTGGGAAATGAAGATCGGTCCATTGCACGATTTGCACATGCTAGACAATGGGCACGTATTACTCCAAACAAGTTGGACTCATATTGCCGAAATCGATCCAAAATCGGGAAAGACTATTTGGGAGTATGATGCTTCGACGTCGCATGGAAACCGTGGCAAGAAACTGGAAGTGCATGCCTTTCAACGCTTGGGAAATGGGAACACCATGATTGTTGAAAGTGGCACAAGCCGCATTCTCGAAGTCGACGTGCATGGCAAGGTCGTTCATGAAGTGGCCCTTAAGGTTACCTCCCCGCACCCCCATCGCGATACTCGTTTAGTTCGAAAACTCGAATCGGGCAATTACTTAGTGTGCCAAGAAGGCGAAGGGATCGTTCGCGAATACTCGTCACAGGGAGAAATCGCGTGGGAGTATGCGGTTCCACTTTTCGATCGAAGTCCCGCTCCTGGGCACGGCGTTGAAGGCTTCGGCAATCAATGCTTTTCGGCACTGCGATTGGAGAACGGCAATACTTTAATTGCGACCGGAAACGGACATCAAGTCATCGAGATCACGCCGGACCGCAAGATCGTTTGGCAACTCCAATCGAAGGATCTCAAGGGAATTGAATTAGCTTGGGTAACGACCCTCCAGCAATTGCCGTCGGGGAATATCGTGATCGGCAATTGTCATGCCGGAAACAATAACCCCCAGATCATTGAGGTCGATCGTGAAAAAAATGTCGTCTGGAAATTTCAAGACTTCGAGCAATTTGGTAACGCATTGACCAACACGCAAATTCTGTCAACGGATGGTCATGCGATCGTAGCGGTGCTAGGTAAAGACCGATAGTCGATATCGAAAATGATTGAACAGCGTCAATTTTGGTCGTTGAATCATTCGAGCAAGCCTAGCTTCGTCGCGAAATCGAGCACCGTATAGCGACGGCGAATAAAGTAGGCTTCACGGTAACTTCGGCGCAATCGATCCTTCGATATACCGATCTGCTCGGACTCGATCGGTGCTCCCACCGTTGCGAGCATAGATCGCAGCGTTCCAAGAGGAATCAACTGCGTTTGGAGCTGTTGTCGAAGTTCTCGCCAATTCTCGTGAAGGAATTCAAGTTGCTTTAACAGCGTTTCTCGGTCGATATACTTAGCGGCAATCTCGCGCGTCGCCACTACCTGCAACTCCTCGTCGGCAAAGAGTTGCTTGGCTGATTCAATCCAAGCTTGTTGGGAAGGCCAACGAGCAACGATCGATGATGGAACGATTGGCAACTCTGCATTTGCCAGAATTCTTTCGTATAATTCGGTAACCGCGAGTGTCCCGATGCCTACTTTCTCTCCATGAGAAGGAGCATAACCCTGGTGCGTGTGATGCTGCATGTCCCAGAGGTGACTGAATTGATGTTCGGCGCCCGACGCAGGTCGGCTTGAACGCATGGCTTGCATGGCAAATCCGCTAAGCATTAAGCCTTCGACCAATTTGCCAAGTGCATTGGCGTCGCCCGAACGAATGTTTTCTGGATTCGCAATCGCATCGCGCAATCCACCTTGGACAATCGACCACGCGAGCGGATCGATCGGTTCGATGCCTAACGCATCGGCAAGAATCCAATCGGCACCTGCCGTAATCTTCGCCAACAAATCAGCATACCCCCAAGCTTTCATGGCAGGTGGGGCGGCTGCAATGACATCGAGATCTGCAAGCACGACCAAAGGGGCTGGGCAGTCAAATGTCTGCTTGGAACCTTGGTAGGTAATCGATGCTCCGTAGGCCGTGTAGCCATCCATCGATGCGGCTGTCGCGACGCAAAAATATTTCCGTCCCATCCGATGGGCCGCTAGTTTAACTAGGTCATTGATCGTTCCCGAACCGACAGCGATCGGAGTCGAACGATGCTGACTAAGAAACTCTTCAAGTTGCTCGACATAGGTATGCTCAGCAAAGAGATCTTCGTCGTCAAAAATAAACGGCGACGTCAGCTTTCGATCGGCGTCTTCAAATGCCTTGGCAATTGTTTTTCCGGCAGCTTCGTATGTATTCTTGTCCGTGACGATCACGGCTGGCTGTTCGCCAAAGTGCCGTTGAAAAAGCTTCGCCGACTGCGGAAGAATCTGCTGTCCGATAGCCAGCCCTTTTGTATCGCGAGCAGCCGATAAAGCTTGATCGAGAGTCAATTTGGAATATTGAATCAACTGCATCACATCTTTCTCGATTTTTCGAGCAGTAATCCGAACTCTGCCAGACTAGGGACCACGATATGTGGGGCTGGACCGGCCGTGGCGGCGTCTTGTTCGGTACATTCACCAGTAAGGACCAGCACACTCAAGATGTTGGCTCGATGCGCCATCAAGATATCGGTGTAGATTCGATCGCCTACCATCACGATCTGGTCGTTTCGCAATTCGTATCGCTCGATGATCCCCCCGATCATCGCCGGATCCGGTTTGCCTAGCACCTTGTCGGGTGATCGGCCAGTCGCTTTCTCCAGTAGAGCGCAGATCGATCCGCAGTCGACTAGGACGGTCGGTAGTTCGGTTGGGCAAACCCAATCAGGATTTGTTGCAATATAGATTTTGCCTTGACGAATCCACCAGGCCGACCGGCAGAGTCGTGAATAGGTCAGCGTCAGATCAAAACCGATCACTACCGCATCGGGAACGTCGTTAGCATCATCATCCGTAAGTTCAAAACCAGCCGCTTCGAATTCGGCGAGCATACTCGGTGTTCCCAGTGCGAAAATCCGTCGCACTTTTGGAAAATCGCGTCGAAGAAAATCGATCGTTGCCAATGCCGATGTATAGATTTCATCGGCTTCTACTGGAATCCCCATTCGACGTAACTTCGCGACATAATCGTCGAGACCTTTAGAAGGATTGTTGGTAACAAAGGTATGGCGAATACCGAGATCGTCGAGTTGCTCGAGAAACGGCAACGTGCAACTCAACAACGTTTCGCCATGGTAGATCGTGCCATCCATATCGAGTGCGACATGCGAAATTTGCGATAATTGCGCAGCTAGCTCTTCGCTCAATAGGTGATCTAAAGAAAACGTCATCGCGTAGCCTTTTTTCTGGCTGGCCGATTCGGGATAGCGGAAGTCTTGTTGGTGGCGACCATGGTTCGATCGAATTCGAGAAGCGATCGAGCACCATGCTCATCGATGAGAAGGCCTTGGATAAGCTCTCCTCGAATGGCTGCATGAATTGCCTCCGAGCGATCACTACCGGAAACGACGGCCAAAACAAGCGGGATTTTCTTTATCTGCTCGATGGCGATACTCACAACACAGTCTCGCCACTGCGTTTGGATCTCTTTACCGTTGGCATCGATAAATCGGCCGCAGAGCTCGCCAACAGCACCGGCGTTGAGTAGTTCGCGATGCATGCTTCTTGTCAACGTACCTCTTTCGACGAAGACGGAATTGTCAAGTGTGCCGATTCCGACCAAAGCGATTTTTGATCGACTCCAAGTTTCTTGAACGTTTTGAACCTGTTCGAGATTGAGCAACGCGTCGCGGGTTCGCTTTTCTGAAATAAAAGCTGGGGTATTCAGCGACACAAAAGTGCCACCCATGCGTTGCGCCGTGACGCGTCCGATTTCCTGAGCGTCGAAAGGCAAAAGGATTGAATCGACATTCCCCATCGCTTGCACCACCGACATCGACTCTGCTTCAGTGGTGGGCAAGTTTCGAATTAACGCTTCCATAGTTCGACCACCAGCAATCGCGACGACCGGGTTCGCTAACAATTGCCCATGGATAACCGGAGCACCAAAATATCCTACCGTTTCACGCAGCTTATCATCCTGATTCCCCTCCGGCACCTTGATCACGATCGCAGGGTCTAACGAGAATCGCTTTTTTAGTTCTGCTTCCAGTGACTGTACGCGAGGTTCATATTCCGTTACCGAGATCCGCACGATACCTCGTTCTTTAGCGAGCGATAGCAATCGCGAAATCTTGGCTTGAGAAACACCAGCAAGCTTGGCGACTTCGCTTTGCCCCAAACCATCGACGTAGTAAAGTCGAGCGATCAGTGCCAACTGTTCGTTGGAGTCCGAGTTCTCGACGGGTAATGCTTTTTTCGTCATGATCGATTGCGTCTGGCCGATCCTGCGTAAATCGCAAACAGAATAATGACTCCCTTTAATACTTTTTGTGTGTAAGGTGAAACGCTCATCAAGTTCAATCCGTTATTGAGTACACCTAAGGTCATGGCACCGATCAAGGTTCCAACGATCGAACCTCGACCACCTCGAATGGCCGTTCCTCCGAGCACCACGGCGGCAATGGCGTCGAGTTCAAAACCGGTTCCGGCGTTGGGTTGCCCAGACATGAGCCGCGATGAAAGGACGATCCCGCTGATGGCGGCGGTGAGTCCGCATATGGCGTACGCGAGAACTTTGTTGCTCTCGACGGAAACGCCCGATAGCCGAGCGGCTTCTTCATTGCCTCCCATTGCGAAGAAATAGCGACCGGTTGGAAAATAACGCAGCAACGCAAAGAGAATACCGAACACGCCAAGCATCACGATGATCGGTATTGGTAAGCCGATAAACTCACCTTGACCAATCCAAGCAAAGCTCGCGGGCAATCCTGATTGCGGGTAACCACCGGTGTAGAGTAACGCCAAGCCTCGCGGAATTTCCATCGTCGCTAAAGTGACAATGATTGCTGGTAGTCGAGCGTAGGCGATTAAGACGCCATTGATGGCACCGAAAAAAAGGCCGGTGAGCAAGCCAATCAAAACCGCGATGGGAATTGGAACATGCGCCAACATGGCTCCCGTGCAAAACGTCATGCTTAACGCCATTACTGACCCGACGGACAAGTCGATACCGCCGGTCAGAATGACGATAGTCATTCCGGCCGCAATGATCGCATTGATCGAAACTTGCCGCGCCACATTGCTGAAATTGTCCAAGGTCGCGAAACGATCGGAAACACAGGTCATGGCTAGGCAGAGAATGATCAGTCCAATCAGAGCAAGCACGGTTGGATTTTCAATCGCTCGACGCCAGTGGCGGTTCATTTCGCTAGCCACGATTACCTCCAGCGGCAAAACTCATGATTGCTTCTTCCGAAACCGATTCGTTTGAATGGAAGACATGTTCGATTTTCTGAGCTCGCATTACCATGACTCGATCGCTCAATCCGATGACCTCGGCAAGCTCCGACGAAATGAGAAGGATGGCGACGCCTCGATCGGCGAGCTGTCGTATCAGTCGGTAGATTTCTCCCTTGGCACCGACATCGATGCCTCGCGTCGGCTCATCGAGAATCAAAATGCGGCAATCTACCAAGAGCCATTTTGCTAAAACAATCTTTTGCTGATTGCCGCCGCTGAATGTTCTGACCGGTTGATGAACGGAAGACGCTTTCACATCGAGCTTTTCAAGCTGTTCGCGCGAAGCATTTTTCGCTATCGATCGTTGAAGCCAACCCCAGCGTGGATGGCAAAATCGACGAAGACTAGCCAGCAAAACGTTGTCGTGTACTGACGCATCGATCACTAAGCCTTGTTGTTGTCGATTCTCGGGCACCAGACCGATTCCCATCGCTCGGGCGTCGGCTGGACTCCGAAGTCGTATGCACTTGCCGTCCAACAAGAGCTCCTGCCGAAAAGCGCTGTCTGCACCGATAAGGGCACGGACCATTTTCGTTCGACCAGCTCCAACCAGCCCTGCAATCCCTAAGATCTCTCCGGCGCAAAGTTGAAACGAGGTGGCAGGAAGGTGCGGCTTCCGCTGAAGCTGCCGAACATTCAAGACAATTGGCTTAGTCCCACTTGCAGGACGATCAGGAAAAGTCTGCGATACGTCGCGTCCGACCATCATGCGAATGAGATCGTGTTGCGAGCAATCGCTCGGTTTGAGCTGGCCGACTCGTTGACCATCGCGAAGGCAAACAATGGAATCGGCAATCTCAAAAACTTCGTTGAGATGATGCGAAATGAAAATGATCGCAATGCCTTGCTGGACCAATTCACGCACGATGGCCAAAAGTCGCTCGACCTCCTGCCCGGTGAGCGTCGCTGTGGGTTCATCCATGATGAGCACCCGAGATCTCCGCAGCAGAGCCTTAGCGATTTCAACAAACTGCTGTTCGGCAACGCTCAACAGTTCGACTGGCGTATCGATTGAAAACGTCGCTCCCAGTCGCTTGAGGATGTCCTGGGATTCACGACGCATTTCGGCAGCAGAAGAAATCCCGAAACGATTGGTTCGTTCGCATCCCAAGAACAAGTTGTCGACGACGCTAAACGATGGAACGAGACTGAACTCCTGATAGATGATACTGATCCCGCGAGCCTGAGCATCGACCGGGTTCCGTAAGGCAACCTTTTCTCCGTCCAGCAAAATCTCGCCGCTATCGGGTTGATAGACTCCTGACAAAATTTTCATCAATGTCGACTTACCAGCCCCGTTTTCGCCGACCAAAGCCAGGATTTCCCCAGACCGCAACGATAGATTGACATCTTGCAGGGCGACGATTCCGGAAAAACGTTTGGTAATCGATCGAAGTTCAAGTAAGTCTGCCGACATCGAAATCAAAGTTATTGGTAAATGGTAAGAACACAGAATCGCTACCAAGAAAACCCCTGAGCATTTTCGGCCGTAAGGAGTTTTACTTCCATCGGGATAATTTTCGGAACATTGGCTCCCCAATGTTTGGCCAAGGCGATACCCAGCGCGACTCTCGCTTGATCTCGTGGGTACTGAGCCACCGTGGCCCGAAAAGGACCGCCTTTGAGAATTGAGGAAACAACTTCCGCAAGTCCATCAACACTTACAAGTTTTATCTCTTTGCCGGACGCTTCGATAGCCGACAACGCCCCCAACGCGCCTCCATCGTTGACACTGAACAGGCCATCGAGATCCGGATGCGACTGAATGATATTCTCGGTGACCGAAAGTGCCGTGCTCCGTTCTTGCTTTCCATTTTGCATATCCACAATTTCAATGCCTGGAGATTTTGCAATCGCTTCCTTGAATCCGCGGACACGTTCGAGAATAGGAACGACCGGAATACCATCCAAGATGGCTACATTGCCTCTGCCATTGAGTAGCCGAGAGAGTTCTTCGCCGGCTTGATATCCGGCGTCAAAATTTTTAGAACCGACAAAGCAATCGATCGGCCCGTCGGCTTGCGCATCCAAGGCAACGACAACAACACCAGCTTGCTTGGCCGAGCGAACTGCCGTTGCGATACCTACCGAATCGGTTGGATTGACAAGCAAAATATCGATCCCCTTTTGAATTAGATCTTCGATGTCGTTGATCTGCTTGGTTACATCGTGTCGAGCGTCGGCAATATACAGCTCGGCACCGATCGAACGCGTTGCCACATCGAGCGATTCTTTCATCACGACGAAGTAGGGATTGTCGAGTTCTTGAAACGACACGCCCACACGAATTGCTTTTTCCTGACCGTCGGACCGCCGTCGAGAGTCGCCTGGATTGGAACAACTGGTCGCCCCTGCGATCAGCAATAGCAACCAGCATCGCCAAAGATAACCGCCTCGTGTGAACATTGCTCGACCTCGCGATTGCAGCTCTGCATGGTAGATTTGAAAGCTGTTGAGCATGCGTGTTATCATGTGGACGTACCTCGAAGGATATTGGGCCATGGCATCGATCGCCAAGCCAGCAAGGCTGCATAAATATGCAGGATAATTATGCTAACTTTAGAGCAGCGGCACTTGGCTGTCAACAAGTTCACAATTCGATCGCTTTTTTGTGCTGACAGTACTAGCGAACCGGTGCTGACGCACGCCGGCTGATGAATAATCCAGGCTAGCCACCGGTTCTTCGATCGTCGATTAGGTTAATCGCGGCTAACACCGACGGCTCCGCAGCAATGCGTAACGCTTTCTGATACGATACAATTTCGCTTGACAGACCCCGCCTCCCTATCCCACCTAAGCATTGATTCTATGACGCTATCTTTTTGTTCATGGCGACGTTTTCGACGCTCGATCCTTATCGCAGCGATCATGCTTCTGGGCGCGACCCTGTATTTAAGGAACGCCGTTGCCGATGATTTGCTGCGCGCAACTGCTCAGCTTGCTCTGAACAAAGCCGCTACGTTCTTTCATCAAACCGTCGCGATCGAGGGAGGCTACGTCTTCCGATACTCGTCCGATTTGACGTTCCAGGAGGGCGAAGTGAAGACGGGTAAGTCGACGGTCTGGATCGAGCCGCCTTCTACTCCGGCGGTCGCCATGGCGATGCTCGAAGC
The DNA here is from genome assembly GCA_034408855.1 of Pirellulaceae bacterium. GTDB lineage: Bacteria > Planctomycetota > Planctomycetia > Pirellulales > Pirellulaceae > JAIYDQ01. The sequence goes on along the minus strand of JAWXCK010000283.1, from coordinate 4,344 downwards.
CTTTCAAAGAACAGGAAACCAAGAATGCCTGGCCGCTGCCAAGGATGCGGCTGAATGTTTGATTCGAGGTCAGCTTCATAGTGGCGGTTGGTCGAATGGTATCGAATTCGACAAGGACGAACGACTAAAGAATGCTTATCGAGTCGATGGACCAATTCGTAGCAAGGCGAGAAACGTGACGACGCTCGATGATAATAAGACCCAGGCCTGCGTAAAGTTTATGATGGGGCTCGATCAAGAGCTCAAATTCTCGGATGAAAGAATCCACCAAGCGACCCAGTATGTCTTGGAGGCACTTCTCGAAGCGCAGTACCCCAATGGCGGATGGCCGCAAGGCTTTTCGCAAGCTCCGAATCGAGAGGATTTTCCGATTGTCAAGGCAAGCTATCCGTCGAGTTGGTCACGAACGCATCCGAATGTTGATTATAAAGGCTACTACACGCTCAACGACAACACGCATGTCGACACCTTGAAAATGATGTTCTTGGCCTTCGACATTTACGGCGATAAGCGCTACAAAGAATCTGCGATCAAAGGCGCCGAGTTTTTGCTGCTCGCTCAAATGCCTGATCCGCAGCCGGCGTGGGCTCAACAATACAATGCCGAAATGCAACCGGCTTGGGCACGGCGTTTCGAGCCACCGTCGGTTTCCGGCGGCGAATCGCAAAAAGTGATCGATATCTTGCTGACGATGTACCAGAACACTAGCGATAGCCGTTTTCTCGAATCCGCTAAACGCGCCCTCGACTATCTGCAAAAATCGATTCGCCCGGACGGTAACTTGGTACGATTTTACGAGTTGCAATCGAATCGACCGCTCTACTTCACGAAGGACTATAAACTAGCATACGATGACAAAGATGTTCCCACTCATTATGGATTCGTCATCAGCAGCAGTTTGAAGAAACTCGACGATCGTTATAAAAAACTTGCTGCACTCAGTCCGTCGAAGCTCTCAGAATACGCGGCGCGACTAAACCTTCCGAGGCCAATTGATCGCCCCGACGAGAAGACGGTCCGCAAAGTTATCGAAGGACTTGATGAACGTGGCGCATGGGTCCAATCAGGAAAACTGCAATCCCAAGACAGCAAAAGCGAATCGGCGAAAATCATCGAATCCAAAGCTTTTATACAGAACCTCGGGATATTGAGCCAATATCTGGCAAGCGATCGATAATTGTGGCGGGCTTAGCAAAGCCAATCTACTTGATCTTTTGCATTTCGGTTTCATATTCGTCCAGCCAATCTAAACTTGCAGGCTTTCGATGGAGACGCAACCAAGCTTCATAAGAAATGCGTTTTTGACCACCCGGAAGTGGCTTGGTCCAGAGCAATCCGCTACCCTGAATGTTGGCAACGGCATTCCCATCTTTTAATCGAGCTCGCAAGTCGATCTCTGAACGCTCTTTGCCAAAGGTCAGGAAGACATAGTCATCGGCCATAATGCCTTCGCTCTTTTTCTTCCACCCCAATGTCTCAAGCAGTTTCGTATATTGTTCGCCGACGTTTATTAAGGGCGTTGCATCGACTTGAATCTCAAGACTCTTCGCATTTGCATCAAAGCTCGGCGGTTTGGATTTTTCCAAAATTGGGAAATCGACCGCTTCAATGCCAACTATTTTCGCATTGGAATCGTCGGGGGTCTTCTCCTTCGCGAGTTGCCACGAAGATTTTTCAAGATCCTTACCGACTCGAATGAGCGTTCGGCCGTTGTCCTGTTTTACCAGTCCGATCGAAACGTCGCGTTGACCTCGAATGTAGGCTAACCAGTGATGGTCATCTTTTATGCTACGTCCCATTTCGCGAGGAAGCCATCCTTGGGCGACCATCTCTTTGTCGTAGAATTCGCTCGTCTCCTTCAAGCTCATCTTGGTTGTTGCGACCATATAGGGTTCGGTCACGCCGTCGAATTCGACGAAGCCCGAATCGCCAGGGATGGGCAGCGAATAAATCGTCATGCGCTTTCCATATTGCACGATATAGCTAGACGGCTTCACTGGGAATTTTCCGATCGAGATACTCAAGATGCTGCTATTGCGAACAAACTCCAAATTCCGCGCATCTGGTTCTTCGTTATGGGAAGCGTGAAGCCTGGTGTAAGCAGTCCAGCCTGCCTGATGCATTTTCCGAAGCAAGTTGGTTTCAATTTGAAGCAGTTCGGCTTCAGTGCTATACATCGACGTCGAATCGTTTTCGAACGTTACTTCGATAGGCGCTGCGTCGAATTTTGATGCCCATCGTACATTGTAATTCCCGGAGCTAACCAAGCTGATATTCGTGTTGGATTCGTCCGCCTTATAAAACGAGACCCACAGCATGAAACTATTCTTGCGAAATTCTAACTGGTCGGGAATGAGCGGGTTGAGGGGCAGTTCCGCCCAACCTGCTTTCCCAAGCATGTAACGGTAGTACAACTTGGCTTCTTCGATCTGAACCGGTGCAGTGTAGCTGAGGTCCGTTGAGCCATACGCACTCGGCCTACCGCCCGGCAATTTTGGAAACACTCTCAAATCGATGGCGTTCAACAACTGAGTTGCCGACGCCGGATCGTGAGATGAGCTATCTGGCATCTCTACGGCGACATGCATCGGCTTGAGGTTAAAGGATTCTCCGGCTTGTGGCGTGCCCCAAATTCGAGTTCGACCGATTTCAGAAGCGACGACGAGTAGATTCGTTTTCGGCAACCATTCGATTCCAACCATCGCCCATCCGCCATGGTCAATGACTTGTACCGTCCGATGGCTGTGGGCATCGAGAATTCGTATATCTGAACCGCCTGCGAGCGCGAGATATTTCCCATCGGGCGAGAATTCAGCAAGTTGCTCTGGCGTATAATCGCCGTCGATTTTTGAAAGATTTTTCCCCTCGGCGATCTTCCAAAAATGCAGCCCTTCCTTGTCGCCATAGGCAAACCATTGATTGTCGAGCGACCGAGTAAGCGTAAAGTTGTAGCGTCCTGGCGAGATCGTTTCCTCGAGTTTTCCCAAGCTCGAATTCCAAAGTGTCATCTTCTCGGCGGCTGCAACCAATTGATTCGGAGCAATATACAAAATTCGCTGCAATCCATTGTCGTTGACTTTAAAGCGGATCTTTTGCTCTAGCGATTGAGCATTCGATACCGTTACTTCGTCCAAATAGGTAGTCGTTGCAATCTCTTCCGCATCGAGCGAAAAAGCAATCTGTGTGATTCCGGTTGGATAAAGCTGTTTCGAAATAAGCTCAGTTCGATCGGCAACATTCCAGATGCGAAGGAGCCCTTCAGAATCGCCGGCAGCAAGCCATTTTCCATCGGGCGAAATCGCAAGCGATTTAATAAAGCGATCCTTTTCTGCGCCTTCAAGATCAAGAAAAACGTGCTCCGGTGCTTCGCTGGAAATCGACCAGAGCGTAACCTTTGTTCCGGCCAATACGAATTGCTGCCCGTCTGAAAGAGAAACCATGCAGGAAACAAATCCAATTCTTGCCGAATCGCGACAAGCTAAAAGTTGCAATGGCTCGAATGGCGAAGGAGTCCATCGACTCAATTGATCTGGCGTAGGTTCAACGGCTTTCACGGGAATCACCGGAACTAATTTCGCAACATCCTTCGCCTTCGGTAGTACTTTAGCTTTCGATTGTTCGGTCGCGGTTGGCGCCTCGATAGCCACGACTTCGGCAACGGCAATCGACTTGCTCCCTGAATCGCTGTCAGATTTCTGAACCGCCGAAACGTCTTCGGACACGCTCGTCGGTTGAGAGTCATTTAATTGGACGACTGTCGAGACTGACTCACGACCGCAACCGACCAGGAGCAGACTAAGGATGAGCGGAACGCATGGAAGAAATATGCTTCGTACGACGGTGTCTATAAAGCTATACCTTTCGGTAATCATTCGATTTTTTTCGAGGACATGCATGACAAATTCTCCTAATCCGAACAAAGGCCACAAAGAGGCAACCCGAGTGTTATAATCTATTCAAGGAGTCGTGCCAGAACGTATGCCGCAGCTTGAATTCATCGATTGCCAAAACTGCGGAAAACGCATCGCCAAGACAGCGAAACGGTGTCATCATTGCCGTCGTGAGCAGGCCCTGCACCCTTTGCTTGAGTTCGACGATGCCGATTCCCACCATGCATCCGTCTACGGTGGTCACGATGTTGCCGAGGATGACTTCGACTACGATGAGTTTTTAGCCGAGGAATTTGCTGACTATAAACATACTTCTTTCCGATCGAATCGGTGGAAGTATGTCTCGATACTTTTGCTGATCGTCTTTGCTCTGCTCTTTTTGATACCGTTCCTATGATAATATTTTGCTTCCTAATATGCTTATAGGAGTTTCATAGCCCCCATCCCCCATCCC
>JAWXCK010000282.1:0-38575 GCA_034408855.1 Pirellulaceae bacterium | reverse complement strand
GGCAACGCAATCTGTCGTGTTGATGTTGTTTCCATGATCCCGCTTTCATTGATTAGTGATAGCCAAAGGCATCCGAGCCTTCCGTTAGCCTATCCATGCGCTGATAAGTCGCTCTCTGGCAGGAATCGGCGCAAGAATTCCGACGATTTCCCAACAAATATTTTCGCCAATAGTGGGCTCCATCGGTGCCAAGCCCCAGGCAAGCCCATTGCCGCTTAACTGTTGGCGAATATCCTTGGCCCGTTGGTAGGTTGCCTAAGAGTTTACTGAGAATCGACTGATGAAGCGTCAGAAGATATCGGCACAAGCTACAGGGAATGGACCGAAGTTCCTGAAAAATCTACGGCGGTCGAATCTCAATTTCGGCTGATTCCGCCTTGAGATTTCAGGCAGTTGTCGATTAAAGGTGATTGGCCACGATGTAGATGCTAGAATTGAGGCTAAGGAGACCAACAAATGACTCAATCGCCGCAAACATCCGTCGATCGTACCGTCGATGAGCTACCCGCGAATCAAAGAGATGCTATTCAAAATTTGATCGGCGCTAATCTTTCATCCGAGCAACGAGTCTTTATCCTTGCATACCAGCCCGGATTGGAACCCACCGTTTCCGATAAGCAAAGTGCTCGTTCGCGAATTCAAGAGTTGACGCGGAAAGCACATCAGAATTCGTTGCGCCATGGCATTACGGAATCTGAAGCTGACGCAGCCGTAAATGAAGCTTGCAAAGCCGCCAAAAACTAATGGCGAGAATCATCGTTGATACCAACATCATTGCGAGAGCGGTGGCATCGCCTCCTGGCTTGAACAATGAAATCCTTCCATACCTCCGGCGGTCCTCAATCACCATCTTCGAAAGTCATCGGTTGGCTGAGTTCAGGGCTGGCACTTGATAATTGTCTGAGATCGACTTCCGTGTCAGCCAACTGTGCTTCCTTGAAAATACATGTATCTGTCGCGGCGCAGCCATTCTGTGGAACAGCATAGCAATATCCGTCACAAGCATAGGGATGACCCCTGGCACAGCAAGTGCTCGTGCTCGCACACTCTAAAGGTGCATCATCGGGACATGACCCGCTGCCACCGCCGCCGCCACAGCCCGTTATCGCAAGAAAAATAATTCCAATTACCGTACCAAGTCTTGCCAAACATCCTCCAAGTCATTCGTAGACACACACTTCGAAAGGTTAGCAGGTTTATTCATTGAGATCACCTACAATTTTTGGCTTCTGCCTTCCAGCGAATAGACGTGCTTGTGACCGCTTACGTTTCTGTCCCGAATCCGATAAGAAGCCCTTTGCTTAGTATGCACAAAAGATTCCCGCTTGCACAAAGCCGCGAAGTGGTGAACCATAAAGGACGTTATGTTTCCCAACTTGGAGGTGGATGGCTGATCTTGAAAGTGACCCTGCAAACCGTGTTCGTTTACTTGCTCAATCGTTTCCATCGCTTTGGAATGCGCCTGGGATTCGGCCATGGGACGCGTTAACGCTTGATGCTTGGGCATCGAGTGGCACCGCGAGTCATGGAGAGTTATGCACCGCTAGATTTATTCTTGCTGTGTGGGATTCAGACGGTGAATGGCGGTGCGGGAAATTTGACGTGATGAACGCGCTGCGTGTTTGGGATGATATTCATCGTCAAGCATTTATCAACTGGGCCACCGATCCTTGGTGGGCATAATCATCGGAGGCATGTGTCCAAAGATACGCGCGAATTAACTCAGTCATCGGCTTCGATTTTACGGAAAGGAAAATGGCCAATCCCTGCGATCATCGAACGCCAAGGTGCAAAGGCGGCGCGTCGCTATTTCGAGTTTTTTACCGTCAACATCCGTAATCGTAATACTCGCGAAGCCTATCATCGAGCGTTGAACGATTTCTTCGCATGGCTTGGCGACAGAAACGTGTCGCTTATCGAGATTGAGCCCGTCATTGTCGCCGCTTATGTCGAGTATCTTGGCACGATTTACTCGAAGCCGACGGTAAAACAGCACTTGGCCGCTATTCGCATGTGCATGGACTGGTTGGTTGTTGGTCAGATTATCCCAATGAACCCTGCGTCGTCTGTTCGTGGCCCGGCATATTCCATCAAACGTGGTAAAACTCCTGTTCTCACCGCCGACGAAGCACGACTCTTGCTCGATAGTATCGATATCGCAACGCTCGTTGGCCTCAGAGACCGAGCGATCATCGCGACTATGCTCTTCACCTTTGCTCGAGTCTCTGCCGTCGTTGGCATGAAGGTCGATGATTACTACCAAATCGGCAAGCGATCATGGATCAGACTCCACGAGAAAGGAGGCAAACACCATGAGGTCCCAGCTCACCATACCGCCGAGCAGTATCTCGACGCTTACCTGCAAGCGTCAGGTCACGGATTCGACAAGAACTACCCCCTCTTCCTTTCAGCGATAGGACGAACAAATCGACTTCGCTTAGCTCCCCTCTCTCGCCATGACGCTTTTCGTATGATCAAACGCCGCGCGATCACGGCTGGTCTGTCCGACAAGATTTCTTGTCATACCTTCCGTGCCACCGGCATCACCGCTTATCTCGATAACGGCGGCACCATTGAGAACGCCCAAGCCATCGCTGCTCATGAATCCCCGCGAACCACCAAACTCTACGACCGAACATCCGATGAAATCACACTCGATGAAATCGAGCGGATTCGCATTTGAACCGGCTTCTTGCTTGCGATCACACAACGTATCGAACAAAGTTGCTAGTCGTCGTCCATATCAGACCCTTCAATTCGAACGCTGATTTCACGCGTTAGGCAAAGTCCAATCCATTGATGTACGGATAACCCTTGGTCTTTAGCAGTTTTCTCCATGGCTTCTCGTTGGGGTCCGTAAGCTTCCGCGAGCAATCCGCAGACGACATTAGTGATTTCATTCCAGTCAATTGTTTTCATTTGCCGCCCTTTAAGATATAGGTTCTTCAGGTTTATGATTCTTTCCAACGGTTGGACGATTCCTACAATACCGTATACCTTATGCGGCAACAATCCATGACCCCTATCTGAAAGCGTCGGATCACGGTGCTGACAAAACCTCTCCCCTGTTCCTTACTGCGACTGGCCGCACTGGCAAGTTCACCAATTCTCCCCTCGCCCGTCACGATGCGTTGCGAACCAATCATCGTCTCGGCTTACGTCGAATATCTTGGCAGGATTTATTCGAAGCCGACCGTCAAGCAACACTTGGCAGCCATTCGAATGTGTATGGACTACTTGGTGGTTGGCCAAATCATGCCGATGAATCCAGCATCATCGGTCCGCGGCCCCAAGTACGTGATCAAACGCGGCAAGACGCCAGTCTTGACCGCTCAGGAAGCAAGGCAGTTGCTGGATAGCATCGACACCTCCACTGTCATTGGTCTGCGCGACAGAGCGATAATCGCCATCATGCTCTTCACCTTCGCCCGCGTAATCGCCGTGGTTGGCATGAAGGTCGACGATTACTATCAGATCGGCAAGCGTTCTTGGATTCGGCTTCACGAAAAAGGCGGCAAACATCATGAGGTTCCCGCTCATCACTTGGCCGAAGAATATCTCGATGCCTATCTGAAAGCATCCGGCCACACAGGCGACAAGACGGCTCCCCTATTCTGTTCCGCAATCGGTCGAACGGGAAAACTCACCGATTCTCCCATCACTCGGCATGATGCACTTCGGATGGTCAAACGCCGCTCCAGATCCGCTGGACTCTCGCATAAAATCTGCTGCCACACATTCCGAGCCACCGGCATCACCGCTTATCTCGAAAATGGTGGTACGATAGAGAACGCTCAGGCTATTGCAGCTCATGAATCGCCACGAACTACTAAACTTTACGACCGAACCAGCGATGAAATCAATTTGGATGAAATTGAACGAATTCGAATTTGATCTTCTTCCCAATCGACGCGTACAGGAATAGTAGCTCACGATACTTTCCGACGATGAAGATCTACGACCCAACCTTTTCTGATAAAACGCTCGATGGGATTGAACAGATTTGGATTTAGCTGGAACCTGCTAGGATTAGGACTATTTCATCCTTTTCCTTAATTCAACCGTGTAACTCAGAATGGCTCGACCTCAACAACATATATCAAATTCGAAAGGCAAGAGCCTTTTTCAATCGCTGCTTCCACCAGCGTGGGTTGTCGACGAGCCGAACAACGACAACGACTACGGGCGAGACTTTTTAATCCGAGTATTCAACGGCGGCCAAGAAACCGAGCTACTGTTCTACGTGCAGCTAAAATCACATCAAAAAATCAAGCATTCCAAGGGTTATCTCTCTGAGTCGTTACGCGTTTCAAACCTTAGCGATTACAAACGCAATGACTCGCTGCCTGTCTTCTTGGTCGTCGCTGATTTAGGAACGGAAGAATGCTATTTTAATTGGATACAGGGCAAAGGAATTGACAGCCGAAATGCAACCAGGCGCGGCAAAAAGACTCAAACTATTCGTGTTTCGCTCAAGGACCGCGTGAGCGATAGCACAAGATTTTTGACGGCAATTACACGTGCCTATGATTCTATGCAATCGCTTGAATCCGTTCTTCAAAGGCGCAACGAGTTGATCGAAATGCTAGACGCCCGATTGGTTGTCGAAGAGGCAACAATCGGTGGACGGTCATTTCAGCTTATTCGCGCACGCGACCCACTTGATCTTTACTTGAGTTTCTCGGACGATTCTGAAACCACTGCTAAACTACAAAAATTCGAGGAACTTGCCGTCCCTGTGACCTTCGAGGAGCATCAGTTCTCAATCGAAGGTTCACTTGCGTTTCAAAGATTTTTCAGCGAACGTATCACACTCACTACGGCGAATCGATTGGACGCCACGTGCAATCTCGCCGTTTATAGTGTACAGGGCGAGTTAGTTGCTTCGTTTCCGTTCAATCGTGGTTCTGTCGAGGCAGGCACTAAAGAGATGAGGTTCGAGGGAACAACTGAAGAAGGATGTTATAAGCTTCACATGCGCTTCGACCTTGCAAATGGAGCACCAACTGGCAAAAGCAATGTCAGCATCGAAACAAATCTTGTTGAATGGAAAGGTAGGTCAGTCGCATCTCTTCCCTATGCGGATCAATTCGCTCGATTCATGGAGACATTCGCCGAATCCAATGCGTTGGGTTTTGAGATCCTTCAATCAGGCAATCGCTTTTTCAGCGGTAAAGGAACCGGGACCTCAGTGCCACTTTTCGCAAAGAATTTCGCTTCGATTTATCAGCCGTATCGGATGCTACGTGAAATCTCGCAGGCCACGGGTGTTCATTTTCCATTTGGTGACAGGCTTTCGGCACCAGATAGGCGGCAGATCAGCTTCCTCCACTGGGTTGTTTGTGATGGAACTGAGCAGAGTGCCGAGGGGCAATCGCTAACTTACCGACAGACCGTTCGTTCACTCAAAGAATCCGAAGTGAACGGTTTGTTTACGATGCTCGAATCCGGAGGACTGCTTGTCCGGTATTGCAAACCTTCGTTTCGAATCTTGGACACAGAGGTTCCACTAACCCATTTCTTCGTTCGGCTCAGCGGAATGACTCTTGATCGACCGATAGGCGAGTATCTTGACTTTGCCTCTGATATCGATGACGAGCATACTATTCAAGTTCGCTTTGTCGGTAAGAGAGGTGCAACTAAAAGAATAGCACCCGATGCTCAGTTCGACTGATCATGCTGACTCATTTATGCGAGAATTTCAGAGCAATAAGCTACGTGAAAGCCTTCCGATGCTACTGATCGTACGCGTCGATGACGACTTATCAACTAGCGCGAACCAAGCGAAGTGCACTGTGCTCCGACTGAATATCATATTGACGCACTTCCGGGCCGCGTCTTGACCACCCAAACAGCTCTATAACCGAAGTTCGTTGAATCTTATTTCCTGGACGTAACTTACGCGCAAGCAGTTTGCCGAACCTCGCGTCATGGGTCGATACGATTAATTGCCTTTTGTCTTTAGTCCGTCTGAGCAGGTCAACAAGTCCAAGTAAATTAATATCGTCTAGGCTCTGGATCGGATCATCCAACAATGCTGCTTCAACTGGAAGTTTGGGAAGCGTAAGATTCAATGAAAGAAACAACGAGACCGCCAATGCATTTAGTTGAGAGCTAGACAACACAGCAGATGGATTATCTGAGCGAACTGATTCCAAACTATCGTAAACCTCAGTATCTAACCTCCCTCTACCACGACTAAAGCGTGTTGCCAATTTGACAATTCGGAATGCTGGATGTGGATCGATACGAGCATAGACTCGTTGAAAAAAAGGTTCAATTTGTCGCAATCGATCAACAGCAACTCGTGACGCAGCTTCCCTGAGTGCATCAAGAAGTAGGCTAGTTTTTTCTCCAGTGGCTTCACGTGAGGTAACTGCGGCGAGATGGGCCTCTAGCTCAGTTTTTCCTCCCTGAAGTTCCGTTTCTACAGTTGCTATGCGAGATTTTGCTGATTCACGTGCAAGATTCAAAGATAGCCGTTCACCGGCCTTACGATGAGCAAGCAATTCCGCGTTACGTCGAGTGCAACTCGAAATGATTTCATCGATATGGCTCGATTTTAGATCGGAAGCAAGAATCTCCAGCTCTAGGTCGGAAATCGCTCGAGTTACTTCATCTTGCCATTTGGAATAAGAAGCGATTTTCGCTCGAGTTTCATCAAGAAGTTTTTTTGCATCCATTGCAAATTTGGCAAACTTTTCCTCCTCAATTGCCAATTCGGAAACTATGTCCGACGTCTCTGTTGCAGACGTTAACGCCGTTTCTTCCGGAATTACGAGCCTCTCCAAACGAGACTTTGTTTGTTCATGGTCGTAGGATTGCTCACAAACGGGACAGTGGTCACCGAGGAGCATGAGCGCGATCTGTGCAAGTGCACGTTGTTGTGCCTTCAGCTCACGGGTTTCAATCTGAAGTCTCCGGTTTTCTGCCGCTTGTCTTCTGGCAAAATCGAGTTTCGTACGTGTGTCATTTAGTTCAGCCTCCGCTTTCTCATTGACAAGGCGAAGTTCGTCAATCGATACCTCTGGACGGTTCGGTTTCTCATCCAGTAGCGTTCTAAGCGAAACACCGATTCCGCGTTTTCTCTCGCTCTGCGATCCAGCACTTTGCAGTTCTTGAATCGCAAAATTCAATGAATTCGAAGCTTCAACAGATGCCGCAGAAGGTGGATCAGCAGGCGATATAATGCCAAGTCCCTTCGCAGCGGTCCACCATTCGCTCCAAGAAGGTGTTCCCTCTTCGTCCAGAGTTTCTGATGATTGCCGAATTTTCTGAAGTTGTCGTTCTAGCTCTGCAACACGATCCAAGAGAGGCTTTCCCTCGGTTTTTCGTTGTGTGGTTGCACGAGTCCAGCTATTCCGCTCTCTCTCAAGTTGCAGCTGAAGTTCAGTAAGCCTACCGGTCCCCACCAATTCACTAATTATGTTAAATCGATCCTGATCACTTGAGGCATCAAGGAAATCACGTACGCGATCTTGTTGTAAATACACGCTGCGCACAAACGCCGACGTTAATGACGCGTTACTGTCGCTAGCTGAAATGGCATCAGGCCAACAGAGCTCGTACAAACGAGCATCAGCTGAGCCCCCTTTAAAATCCATTTCACCTGTTGACAGTTGAATTGATTGCTTTGAGCCATCGGAGCTCCGCGTGATAGACGTTAACTCACCGCTTTGACTTTCAAGTTCTATCGATATACGAGCTTCGCCTGTTTCAGAGTACAGTGAAACTAATTTCGCGTCGTCTCCTACTCTATCAACCTTACCACAAAGTCCCCAAAGTATAGCATCCAGGAGAGAGGTCTTGCCGAGACCATTGACTCCAACGATCACCGTTGCATCCGCACTTAAATCAAATTTCTGTCGCGAAGCAAATCCTCGAAATCCTCCTATATCAATACTCTTGAGTCTCATTTTCCACCCATGTACTTATGCATAGCCTCAGCGAGAGGCTCCTGATTTAGAAATGCGTTAACTACACATCTGATAGCATCTGCGTGAAGAACTTCACTGTGCAAGAGTTCGGGCAAGCTATTCATAACAGCGTCACTCGTAGAATTTGGAATTCCCTCCTGCAATGGCAAGACGGGCAATAGTGCATCCTCAACATCGGATACTTCTCGTAGTTGCGAACCCGTGGAAACCAATTTCCTGATCCGCGCCGTGTCGTACCGAATCCGTTCAACCTGTGGCTCTTCATTGGTTGGGACTACACCAGTTGTTAGAAGTACTAAATATCCTTCCCAAGCTTTGAATTCGTCTTTTGAGAGTTGCTCTGACATGAGTTCCACCAAAGAAGCCTGCGCCTCTATCCATGAACCTGAAAGTTCTTTCCAGCTTGAAAAACTTATGACTGCCACGATCGTGTATGCGTCTTCAAAGAGCCGGTGACGCAATTGGTCAATTCCCGATAGGGAAAAAGATTCCACCTCTGCAAACCCATGTCGACACAACACGCTGGATGCAGCAGCAAGTATATCCGTTTGAGATAAAGAGCCATTTCCAGACATTATGCAAACATCTCCTCTAAAATTGGCGGGACGCATCTGATTTGATCAACATCAACAAGCAGAAGCGTCGTATCAGTGCCAACGATACTATTCTCGTCGATAGTGCCGAGGATAGATGCCGGTGGAGCAACTGCAAATCGCTGTCCGATAACTCCGCTCACCAATACCGTTCGACTACATGCTGTAGGCACGACCGCCGACTCATACTTTTCACGGTATAGCAATCTTGCTTCCATCGACGCCCATCGCAGGATACCCCGCCCTGACGCGACCCGGATTAACCATGATTGCGTCGCTGAACGAAGCTCCACTATGCCGTTAGGGAAAATGCTCGCAGTTAGTCCTTTGACCCGTTCTATCGTACCAATGGCAAGTAACAAATCCGCGATCAGTGGCAGGTGACCAACTTCAGCTTTTAAGTAAGTTCGATCGTCAAGAAGCCATGCAGCACGAAGCCGACCGAAATCTACCATTCCCAAACCTATCAAGCGTTCACAAAGTCTATCGATGTTTTCCTCCACCCAGCCTTCTCGTCTAATAAGCTCCTTGCATGATATCGAGATATGGTGAGTGATTTCGGTAATTATCCTATCAGCGAACCCTCGCATCAAGTCAACCCATCCGAGCTTAACGTATTGATCTGTAGTGATTTGGAGTTCACTCGCAAAACATGAATCTTCTACTTCTCCAGGCCCGGCTAAATAAATATTCGCATTGTCTCTCAAAGCAAGTTGTATCTTCCTTATGCTGTGTGACAACACACCGCAAGGCGAGCCAAGTCCCGCGAAAACCGTGACTGGCGCAGCAGTGGCGAATCGAACGATGACTTCCTCCCAGTTATCCCTCCAAGCATCGCCTAGAGCATCAGTAGTTAGAATCCAGTTTTCTGGCTCAGCTTCGACGTTACGATGCAAGTAGATAACATTGCTACGTCCAAGACCATGATGCTCTTCTGGCCCTTTAATAATGGATACGTCATTGTTGGCTGAAACCTGACTTAAAGCATGATTCAGAGATAGATCGAAATTGAGAGTTACGATATTTGCAATTGCCCCTTCCATCATCAACGCGGCAGCGATTAAGTGGCCGTCATTTGGAGGAGCGGTCTTGAATTCTGGGGTCGGCAGTCGCAACACTAACTCAGCTTGACCTCCAGTCTTTGACTTTACCGTATCAGCCAAGATAGACAGGTCATCTGGATTCGAACAATCCGTAGGGTTTAAGATACCGTCGGCTAAAAGCCTTCTGTGAGCTTCACGAGCACATTCGAGAGCAAGCGGTATTAGCGTCGGTGGCTCCAATGAAGTTCCAGCTCCGATGACCAATACGACACGTCCGCCCGCTGGTGCGGCAAGTGCTTCAAGAAGCGGTGGTGGCAAAATCATAGTTTATCCTAATTCATCCCCAATGCCTTGAACGCTGCTGCCTTTGGATCTCCGTAGAAAACGGGGTCGACGTGTTCCATGATGTCGCCGCTTACTTCTAAGAATTGACGCTTGTTTTCGATAGGTACGAGCGCTCGTTTGACACCGTTGTCTTTGGCAAGTTGAAGTGGCTCGGTCAGAGATCGGACTTCTTTGATGTTGCCTTGAATGCTCATGTCACCAAGAATCAGCGTCGCGGCGGTTACTGGCGCGCGCCGAAGGGCGCTGAAAGCTGCAACGAAGAATGCGACGCCTATTTCGGCTTCTACTCCGTTGCTGAGAAGATCGATCGCTTCAACATGAAAGTCTGAATTGTCCATCTCCCTTCCCAATCCAAACTCGACTTTCTTCGATGCCAAGTGGCTGAATGCACGGTTTATCGATTCTTTCATCGCGCCACGAACACCACCGGCAGTTTTCACCTTACCCGTCCCCGATGTAAGTGTGACTTCTAGGCGGAAGAGTCCGACCGTTCCATCGGGTGCAATGGCTCCCGTGTAAACGCTTCCTGGAGCTAGCGGATCAGACGCAATAAGATCGCGGCCACCCTGCTCTGGCACTCCAACGAATTTCTCTTCGCCGGTTTCCTTGTCGCTGTAACTGAATGACGTGTGGTAATATTCGAACGAGCCCATCTTCTTGAGCTGCTCTTTAACTCGACGACGACCTTCGATAGCGTACTCGACTAAATCAGCGAGTTCTTCTTTACTGATCTCTCCATGCGGGTAGATGATCTTCATCAACCCAGAGACGGTCTTTCGAACTGCCTTTTGGTCACGGGTATTCAGATGGCTGCCAAGCTGAAAGTGACGGTCGAGAACTTCCGTGAAATTGTGCTTTCGTAGCGCCCGAATTGCCTCGGCAAAGTAGTCCACCACGAAGCCAAAACGACTTGTGAACAAGTCTGGCCTCATCTTAGGAATCTCCCAGCCCGGAAGATAAAAATGAAGGCGATCAATAAACGCCATATCGTCACGGATCACGTCGGGCATTGGGGCGAAAAGGTGGCCGATTTGAACCATCACATCGATGGGTTGATTGGTGTTTCCAAACATAGCGATACTGGCATCGCCTGAATCTGCTTCTTTTCCCCGTTGGAATGTTCCGGACTCGCAGTAGGTCTTGAGCGTCGTGATCACTTCCTTCGGCATCTTCTGAAGATCAGCGACTTCATCGAAGGCAACCACGTCCCAAATGGAAACCATACCCTTATATTTGCCTTGCATATGCCCAAACATGTTGGCGACTGTCGTTGGCCCGGTGAGCAATGCACCATACGGCGAGATCTCTTGGACTGCGTAGCTCTTCCCAGTCCCACGCGGTCCTAACTCAACTAGATTGAAGTTGCGTTCAGTAAGTGGAATCAAGCGAGTCAAGAATAGCATCTTGAGGCGTCGTTCCATCTGAGCCGGTTCATAGCCCATCGTGCGAAGAACGATATCGATCCATTCATCGGCTGTGAACTGCGCTCGGCCCCGTCGATATTCCTCTAAGTCAAAGGAAGCAATTTGTATCGGCGAGAACTTTTCAATCCAGAAAGGATGCTTTCCTTTGCTGTCCTCGTCGTATTCGAACCGCATGTCAACCATTGCCCACACACCGCCAGTAAGTAAACGGTCGTAGTCGCGCACGTTTTGATCGGAGATATGCACGAATCGGTCATTGAAGTTCTTGAGTTCTGCCCAATAATCAGAGTCCGATAGTCGGACCTGCACTTTGTCGATAAACGTGTGCCTGCCCTGTTCCTTGACCTTGCTCTGAGCCTTCATGAATTCATCTGAACGGATGTAGTTGTCCGCTAGAGTGTCATTGACGACCTTGAGGCCCATCTGGATGGCAGTTTCATCAGCCGAGGCACAGTATTTTCCAAGGAGATATTCGAGCACGAAAACAGGGACGTTTGCGCCAACCTTGATTTTTCGAACGAGGTCCTTTCGAACCACTTTGCCATCGAATACTTGCGATAACTTTTGATCGAGTGCGTCTACATCAATAACCATTGAATCTATCATCTCTACCTTTTACAGTCCCAATTTGACCAGTATCTTACTCGATTTCGCAAGTACTTGATCCGTCGTGGGATCAAGTATTACAATCTCGACCTCCTTCACATCCTCGCGAACGAGCTGAAATCCGATATTACAAACTTTATCTGGTCGTACTCTAACTCGCTGCGTACCTGTTACCAAGTCACCATCGATTGCGACCTTTACTTCTCCAACTTGCTGGCCATCGGAAAGCAATACCGGACGGATCTCTACATATTCTGGCAAGAAAAGTCCACCGGCTACGGTAACGCTGCACACAACAAGACGCGTCGCAACTTTTTCTGGAACCTTTGTAAGCGTGACCGTGATCTGATCAACTACCTTGGCTTGTTCCTTACTCATCCTGACAGTCAAGATGGGAATAATCAACTCTTGGAGGCTTATGCCGCCGTGATAGTAAGATAGATCCCCTCCTGCTTTGAATACAGAATTGTTGCGTGGAAACACGAAGTCCATATCGGTTGCGTAACCTAGCTGACTCCCACTCACGCGAATCGTTGCTGGCGAATTCGCACCGCCTCGACCTGCCCAGCAACGGCGGTGAAGGGCGACGCCATCGCCACCAGGATTCTCGATCCGCTGAGATTCATCTCGTTCATGTGCAAAGAGATGACCATGATCGGATGCGACGACAAACTTAGCGACGCCAGCAGATGCAAGTCGCTTAATTGCTCTCGCAACATTGCCGATCGCTGTATCGACTATCTGCCGAGCAAGGAACGTATTACCACCTTCACCCATCGCATCGATTTCGACCGATCGCACCACGATCAGCGGCGCTCCCTCTATTTTCTTTTGCAGTTGTGCCGGTGACTGACTCAGAACTTTTTCAAGTTCGATATCGAGTACATCAGGCACTAGCCCCTTCCATATCTTGCGACGGTCTGAGAGGTTGGCAGCTACATTTCCACTTATTTGAACTGCTAAGTTCGATTTGTGCTCAACAACCGAGAATGCCTCGTCGGCACCCGGCATCAATGCGGCCATTCCGATCGGAGTAATCGTTGGAATAGCTCCGATGGCCGGTTGCAAATTGATTGATTCCGCACCATCCAATAATCCCATGAGTTCGACTCCCATCTCGAATCGAAGTGCATCCACTAAAAGATAGCAGACTACTTCACTAGGGCTTCGAACATGTTGGGAATAAACATCAGTTTGATGCGGCGTGCCTGGGATCGACCATCCCGAATCGCTAAAGGCTGATGTAAATCCACGCGTCATTTTTTCTAGTAACTTTTCGTATTCCTGCCTTACTCGATGAATAACAGTTTCCGATTCAATGGGATCGGACATCCCGGTTAAGGCCGACTCTAGTCTTCGATGCAGCAAATCGGCGCGGTACCAACCATTTTTAGCGGTGTATCCTTCTACCCAAGTGCTAGCTGGTTTTTTGGAATCGGGAAGCGACTTTCCGACGCTTGCAAGCGTTTTGGCAAGGTTTGCAGCCAAGTCATACGCCTGCCACTGCTCCTGTCTTGCAAAGAAATGGGTGGCCCAGAAGCTCTTCCGACGATTCTCGATCACTGAAACTGCATCATCGAATTTGTCACTTAAGATAAGCTTGCCAGCATGATCCAGAAGCGAAGATTCCTCAAAACGAAACGTATCAATTTTGCCAAGCCGTGAGGCGTCGATACTTTGCGTACTGAGTTTCATCTCGCGTTCAACGGTATCAGCGAGTTCTACATACGCATCGGGATAATGCTTTCGCAATGCAACCGCAACCGCAATCGTTTGCTCGATATGGCCTTTTGTTGATGGAAAATCAATCATCTGAATAGATAGTGGAACATCCCCATCGAGATCGCTACGGAATTCGGCGACTAGAACATAACGAAGGATTTTGCCACGGGCTTCATCGATGGTCACTCCCTCGGGGACCACTAAGCCCAATCGCGAAGAGATAAGCTGAAAGAGCTCAACGGTGACGCCTTTGTCCAAAAGTTGTTTGTCTCGATCGGGATTTGCCAGCCATGCGGCGATGATCGCTGGGTTGTCACCCTTTGCTTCGCGGAAAATTACATCCAGCATCGAAGTCGTCGGGGCCTCTGTCCCAAGCAATCCAACGATATCTTGATAGCTGACATTGTCCGATTCCAGCATTTGGTCGATTTGGCCATCGCTGTATCGCTTCTTCAGCACTCTTCGGGCTTCACGCTTGAGCTGTGGCTCCCAACGCTCGCCACCCGCTTCCAGTTCCATGAGAATCGCGGTCTGATCATCTCGCTGCTTGTTGGGGATGTAAATCACTAAGGGATCGGGACGTTCACTCATTACAAATGCCTCAACCGCAAATTTGACTTCGAAGAACGAATCATAGACGACGCAAACTCGCGTCTTTGTATCTGCGATCTCGACTACATCAACTTGACCACTTGCTGGTAGCTGTCCACCGCATAGTTCCGCGACGTAGGACGAGAACTCTCCTCGCGTGTCATACCACGTGACGATTCGTCGACTCTTAAGTGGTTCGAGGAGAACGCGGGTGATGTGCTGATGTAGGTCGTTCATGCGATTCCGTGCAATTCAACTAGGCGGTTTGATCGTAATTCGTAAGGTCGATATAGATGCGGGTTAGAAAAGTCGGGTCAAGATGGTCGAAGTCTTTGTCGGTCGTCAGAATTGCCGCATTGACGACACGGGCTGTTGCAGCGATCCAGAGGTCATTCTTACCCATCCGCCGACCCACCGAACGGCTGTGAGCATCAAGCTCTCCATAGGCACTTAAGATGTCATCGGAATTGATATCGATGTGAACCAGCTGATCGACTAGAAGCTTCAACTCGTCGAGCTTCTTCTCCTTCCAATGAAATTGCCTTGCGAGCGAGAGGATCTCACCGATGACAACAACCGAGATCATGCTCGACCCAAGAGTCGCGCGAAGGTTGTACGTCCGTTCCAGCCATTGTCCAAGGTCGTCGTTTCGCATGAGGTGAACGAGGATGTTGGTGTCTATGAGAAAGCTCGCTGTTTGCGCCATCCATCAATCCATTTCTTGTAACGCTAAAGCAATTTCGTCATCGGTCTCTTGGCCTGGCCATTTTCCGATGATCGCCGCAAGGCCTTTCTTGTGCGATTGATCGCGAACGATCTGACCAATGTTCGAGCGTGCCGTCTTTGGCTGCGGAACCCGTGAGAAGAATGCGCCCTCCTTCGAGGCCTCTTGGATCTCGATAGCGTCGACTCTAAGCAATCTCCCTGAAGGCCGGTAGGCAGCCTGTCCGATAATCAGCACCCGATGCGCCAACAACTCTTTGGCGTTCTCCAAGCAGCCTTCAGGCAATATTCCTCGTACTTCAGATCCATCATCAGTTTTGATCGCGAACGATTGAGTACTAGCTCGCAACATATCGAGCTTGCCAACCACTCGCACTTGGTCCGACTTGGGGATACGAGAAGTGAAATCTCGCGCAATTTGGATTGTTCGCTCGTCGAGGACAACTGGGCAATCCGCTGGATATCGTCTGGACGTGAATTCAAGCTGTTGAAACGTGCCGTTTATACCTCTTTGCAACAATCCTACTCGCTTGAGTAGCTGCATATCAAAACGATCGCTATCGCGGTCTTGAGAGCGGACGGCGGTGATAACGTCTCCATACAAATCGAAGCCACAATCGTCAGCAGATGGTCGTTCGGTCCATTCGAACTCTTGCTGAGCGTAGAGCTGCGGTGCAGCCGACCCTAGCGTAGGGCATTCGAAAAAGAGCTTCGTCTCATCCTTACTTCCTTGCAGGTCGGTGAATCGGATATCCGACATCGATCGTAGCCAATTAGGAGTCGAACCGCGAACGGTACTTCGACCCATGAATGCCATGCGGATCGACCGCGAAAGTATATCGGGTATCAAGCGTATCAGCTCGCCAATAGGTATAGCAGGCGGACGACCGCCATAAGCGTCGTGGCTCTTTAAGCAAACCGGTGTAATTACTGTGGCAACCATTCAGTCTCCTCCATAGTGATCGAGTTGGGTAAGTCGTGCTTGAAGCACTGGGGGGCCAACTCTTGACACAGTCATTGTTGCACATCTTGAGCCATCTTTCATCGGCAATAATTCCTAACTAATTCGCTACTCATCGTCTTCCGCTGCTGACATCGATCGCTTCTTTCCCTTACCGCTCGAACTCTTTCGCGCTGATGGAGCCTCCAAAAGACTCTTAAGTGAAGCCTTCACTGCATTAGAAGTGCGTTCTTTGACGATGGCCGCAATCGTTGCTTCCCAACCGCCTGAAGGTGGTGATTTGGGTTTGAATCGGTCTTTATCATCGTGCTCCCAAAACACGTCTTCAAGTCCATGCGCTATCGCCAGACTTGCATCGGAGACGCATTTTGGGACAACTCGCTCCGGCCATAGTCGCATGGCAAGATGAGTCCAATCGAAATCGCCATTCTCCAAAGTATCCCAGCATTCTTTGCATTCTTTTTGCCAAGATGTATTTTGCGGGACTAACCGCCACAAAGGCGCAAAGTTGATGATAACTCCGTCGTTCAGATTGGGATTCCAGAGAGGGGCGATTCGTTCAACCTCTTCAGCCATTGTTGCGAGTTCTGCGACGAATTTTTCTTGATCTTCGACCTCCATGCGTTGTGATCGAGACGGTTCAGCCCCCGATTCTGCTCTCAGCCGATTCATCTTCTTCCGCTCGTGTTCGAGTTTAGGTCTGACCAATTCGTTGAGTATCTTGAAGAACGTGTCTTTCGTGAAACGGTGGTAGTAAATCCAGACTGAATACGACGCGGACGGAGTTGCGAGCTGCCAATAAATCGGCGCTTTCCTACGGCTCTTCGAATAGAGTTTGATGTGTTCGTCAAAGTATCCGGACTTAATAAACGCGCGTAATGTTGACGTTCCGTTTATTCGACAAATCTCCTTTTCGAATACATCGTGTCCCTCCTCCCAAATGTGTTCTAGTGAGCCCTTAATAGCTGTGCAAACATCAAGCTCATGCCCGAAATCATCCACCATTAGTCCCATACTACTTGCAACCTCAGAAATTATTCCCATCGGTATTGATGGCAGGCTAGCGGTTGGATCACCTAAGGGCAGTTGGTGGTCTTGATTCTCAATTCTCCATCTGCCAATGGAAACCCCAAAGGCATACGAAAGTACTTCGCTTGTCCACTGCGAATACTCAGGCAAATCAATCAGAGGAATAGCCGACAATGCTTCAAGAATTGGCTCAGGGTGACTCTTCGACATGTGGCAAATCAAATCAACCTTGCGCTCAATTGAATAAGCCTTCTTTACGATGAATCTCTTAGACCCAATCTCACTCTGAGCGCTCTCAACGAGCTTATCAAGTGGTAACTTAAATAGGTACTGCACTCTCGTCAAATCAACTTTTCTCTTCTCGTATTCAGTTGGATGCATCCCCTCTTCAGTGGCAATTGCAGTTCGCTGGATTGGCGTCAATCGATACGCGTTAGAAACGGCTTCTTCCAGCGTTCCACTCAATCTTCCGACTTCTGCCAGATCTCTACAATAGTCTTGCCACGCAATAGTTATCGCCTGCGCGAATGTGTTGCTTTGCGAGCGTAAAAGTCGTGGTCGAGTATACAGCGTATGCGTCTCATCCGTCGACAGTTGCTCCCAAAGCGAAATGAGTAGTCTACAAACACCATCTAACTCAGGACTCCAAAACGAATCTGGAAAAGGTATTCCTCCTACTGCTTCAGCGCCGTGATTACGTGCTGCGCTTCCGGCTACAGAAGAATCACCTTGACCAAGTAATACCTCAAGAAAATAGCTTGCTATCCGTGAGTTGTAAGTTGCTAACACTTCAAAAAGAGAATAGCCCGGAGGAGAAAATACACCCCAACCACCGACGCTAAATCCGCATTCCGATGGAAGTACTCGCAGCCCAAAGCGACTGGTCGTTCGATATGGATACGTTAATCCTGGTCGAAAAAAATATTCAATATTCTGCGGTCTCGCGCTTGGGTGACGCTTTATCTCAATTCCATGACGCTGCCAATTCACGACCAAGTGAATATCGTCCCACCAAGGAGAGTACTCACCGCCCTTGGCAATTCTTACCCAGTTCGGGTTATTTCGTTTGGTTTCATTTCGTCGCAAGCCCGCACTGCAAATAGATGCCAATGGTACTTCCCAATCAAGTCGAAAAAATCGGAAATCATCGCCGGATTGAAGTCCTACGCGAATGAGTCCACCTCGCGCGAGATACGACTCTAGTTTTGCAAATATTTTTAGCAGTGAAGGTAAGACCCAGTACGCCATTGGTCTTCCGGGGACGTTCTCAAAAATATTTTGCGAACTGACTGCTAGATTACAGCCGCCGTTATTGAGCGATTCCCGAATAGCTTTCTCTTTGCCTGTCGTCGATAATGCTGAGCAAAACACAATCAAGTCAGAATCACTGGGAGGCATGTTCTCTATCACATACATTGCCGTTTCAACCATTGCGTCCAAGACACCATAACCTAAGTCTCCGACTAACTTGAACATTCGCTTAGAAAATATTTCCCTTCTCCATTCCGCAAATGTTTGCACAAAAAGAGCTGTTCTCGTCGTTATTGCTCCGAGAACGCCGCGATCAGTTAGACGATCAAGGAATCGCTCTACAAATGCAGCGCACAGATCATGCTTGGACACGTGAAGGTGCTGGCGAATATAACTACGTGTACTTGGAACTTCCGCGCCGAACGGCGGATTCATTAACACAACGTCGTACTTTCGACTACAGGCGTCGATAAATGCAAACCCGCGAGTCGCGTCGTCAGCAAAGAGTTTACGCCTATAATCAGATTTCGCGACTGTTTCAGCATACGCGTTCAATGCATTGTAGATGCGTTGCTCGGACTGCATCCAGAACTCCTCATCTTTTATCCCGAGAACGTCGAATGCGAATTCCTTCTGAATATTGACTCTGCTTTCTATTTCGAAGAGCGTCTGTTGAATCGCCTTAGGCTCACTTTTCCATTGTTTTTTTGCCTTCGCAATTGCCCCCGCAATTTCTTCTTCAACTTTGAGCAACGAACCTGCTTCACCTGCAAGCTTCATTGCTTCAACAACGTGACGCACAAGTTGACCAAGCAATCGATTTTCAGTTGAATCGGAAAGATGTTCTTCTATGAATGCGTCAAGCAACTCCTTTTCGCCCGGCATAGGCTCAGCGCAAACCAGATTCAATTTAGTAATTAGCGGTCGACGGTCGCGTAGCAATTCAAATTCATTGTAGGCACGCTGTCCACGCATCCATAACGCCAATGCGGCAATCTGTGCAGCTCTGGGATCGATGTCAATTCCGTGCAAGTTGTGCCTAAGTACCAGACTAGGGATCGCAGCTTGAAGGATAGAAAGTTCAGGGTAATCCGTTCTAAGTCGCTGGCCCGTAATTTCCGATTCGGGGCTTTGTTCGTCATTCCATGCCTCCTGGTAGATTGTGACCAATAGATCAAATGCGTATAAAAGAAAGTGGCCACTGCCACAAGCAGGATCCAGAACCTTCAGATCACGCGGATCCTTTTTCGGCCGATGCCTGATGTAAACAGTCTTCTTGAGCAAATCTTCCCGAGAGAAATCTTGCTCGCCCTCGTTGTCGTCGACGAGCGGCTGTTGGTCCTTGTTTAAGAATATTTCGCTAGTGCGATGCGCCATGTAGTCACACTGGTCGACAAGAAACGTCTTCCCTTTTTGCATCTCGTACCAGATGCGGCCCAATGTGTTATCCGTTAGGAATTCGACGACATATCGTGGTGTGAAAAACTGATTTCGTACCGCCAATTCGCGACTGTTTCGAGGAGCCTGCGATTCCTCTCGCATCTTCTTCCGTTCTTCACCGCTATTAAAATATTGGTAAACCCAACCAATCGTTTCATCTTCCCTCCAAGTATTTGCTAAATCGTTTTGCCCTAGAATGTCTAGCAATTCAACAAGGGCAGGCCGCCTCAGCCACAAAAGACTCGCGGTGTCTCTACGGTCGAACAGCACCTTGACTTCAACGCTGAGTTCGTCAAACAAGCATTCAAGATAAAGTTGGTATCCACCATCTGGCAAACTTGTGAGCCCCGGTGTTAATCCACAGAATTCCTTGAAACCGCTCGACCGATCCCCATTTGTCACGCATTCTTGCAGCAGGTCTCTTGCTTCTAGCATCCGCAGCGCCACAAACCGATTCAGAAACGTGAATGCCGCTTCACGAGTGTACTGCTCGATCGCTTCATTGGCCTTCTTTCCCCCTGCCTTAATGTGCTCAATTGCATCGACGAGCTTTTGCCGAATCAGTTTCTGGCGTGCATCGAGATGCTTTCCTGGTTCCGGCAAGATTTTGCCGCTAGGAAGTATGTCAAACGTCCCTTCAAGCTGCTCGGCGAACTCCTGTTCCAAGAGCTTTCGCGCTTGTTGAGTTGCACGTTGCAACTTATTGCGTGTTTCTTGATCCATGTATGCGTTTCCGTTCGTCCTTACTGAATCAAGATTCGTTTATTTTTGCCGATGTGATGCAGGCATTCGTCACGTAGACTGCCGAGCGCTGCATCGAGTTGCTCCTCGGTATCAATCCCCGCTGAAAAATGACTGGTCACTTTCACTTGCACAACGCGGTCGCCTTCGATCAGCCGATGAACTTCCGCAATTGCATCGGAGACCCGCTTACCACATGCATCAATATCGGATTGCAATTGAGGAATAGGGGTTTGCTTCGGAACATCTTGCGCGGATCGACTGGCGATTGGGTTGAGAATTCGAGTCTGACGATCGCTATCCAATTGTTCCCAACCAGATGTTGCAATCAGTTGGTCACGAGCAACCGAATAGCACTGCGACCGTTCCATGACGGCCTGGTTGAAGGCGGCTCCATAGAGTTTGGTCAATCGACTCGTTCGTTTATCGATACTCGGAATTTCCTTGAAAAAGGTTTCCCGTGCCATGAGATCTCGAAGCTCATCAGCGGCTTGTCGATCATCGTCAGTCGTCTCACTGAAGGAATCAAGAAACGTCCACTGTGAGCTGAGCGTACGTTTCGCATTCTCAAGCACCAATAGCTGAGGCTCGTTGACGGTCGACTTGATATCGGCTGCCCGGCTGAGCGATTCTTTGATTTTGGCAAAACCACTGCCAAATCCCAAAATGGCACCCTCTTCGTTCGAGCTAACGATCTGTTCCATTTGGCTAATAGCAGACGTGAACACGTCCGTTCCAGGAAGACCGTGACGCTCAAGCATTGTGTGAACGTCGCGAAGGTCGCGTTGCCGATTGAGGCACTTTTCGCGAATCGATCGCGCTACTTCGTCTTGATTCAGACTTTTGATTTCCTCACCAAAGGTATTTTTGAAAGCTTCGGCAGCTTTGGCGATCTCCGCAAAATCAAGAACCTTCTTCGGGCGAAAGGTTGCCGCACGAAAAAGATTGTTGTTGCCGAAGATGTCCTTACTTGCCAAATCCGCGGTCGTCTCGATTGTCGAGCCTTGGCTCGTGATCGTGACTTGTCCTGCTCGAAACAAGCAGAGTGCGAATAGCTTGACGATATCCACGTCCCAACCAAACGGAGAATCACCGAACTGGCTCTCCAGTGCTTTGCCTAGCGGATTGACTCCATATTCGCTTTTGTTTGCGATCCAGGACAACGTTTCACTCAATGGGCCACTCTCTGTGACGAAGACCATCGAGCCGCCTTCGTTACGGATAAGTTTGAGGGAACCGAATACCGAAGGAAGGCCTCGTAAGTCTGTGCTTTCCAGAAGCGAACTAATCTCCTTCTTCGATACACGAGCGGCCCCCTCGGCGAATCGATCGAACACAGAAGGCAACGCATGTGCCATGACGACTTCAGCAGCTTTGCAAACCGTTGAGTCTGATTCTTCGGGACTTCGATCATTCCCGCGAAAGAAAATTGCGGAAGTAAGTGCAGCGCGTTCGAGTAATCTTCGGACTTCCGCACGATGTAAGTCGCGACGCCGTGTCTCTTCAGACAGAAGACGAGTTTCGGCGGCAGTTTGCGCACCTCGCTCTTTCTTGGTAATCATCTCTTTCGAGCGAAAAACTTCGGTAACAGATTTATCGATTTGATCATCGACTGGTACAACCCAAAAAATCGATTGCGGCTCGGCTTGGCTCTGACGACGAGACTCGTCGCAGAGTCGCTTATAATCGTCTATGTCTTCGGCAATACGTATATGGAAAGGAATATCTCCTTTGATTCGCTCGCGTCCATCGAGGAATAGACTTGCCTTAAATACGCGAGTATTGAGTAGCGTATAGGTCGGCTGCGGCTGCCAAAGTTTCTCCATCATCTCTCTAAGAATCTGATTGGAATCGGCTCGTTTTGGCTTGAGGGCTGCGCGTTGCGTTTCCCAATCATCTTCGGTGGGGGTTGGAATTCGATAACCATCATCACCAAGGCGTATTTTATGCGCCTCGATCAGTTTTTGCAGTGCTGCATCGACATTGGCCCGAACTGAATCGCCGCCGACTCGCGGGAATAGTGTCGCCGCAATGTTCTCAGCGTTTCTGTGAATGCTCTTCACGAATTGAAGTAAGCAGATTGATTTAGCCACACGCTGTGCAAACGGATGATCGACTTCTTTTGGGAGGCTGTCGATCTTTTCGCGAATGGTGCTGTCGATATTATCGCGAACGAGGTCATAAATATGTTCAACAGTTACGAGGTTGCCAATCTCATGCTCACCTAATCCAACCTTAGGATGGGCGAGCAGTTGCTGCGCCAGCTTGATAACCGTTCGATTCGCTCCCCCAACGTGACGACTGGCTCCACCTTGTGTCCGCAATCCCGATACGACATGGATTACGAAGTCCACTTGGTAAGGAAGCATTGGATATAAATCGATGAATGCCTCGCGGGTAAGCGGCGGTAGTTTGATATCTGCCGAAAGCGATGAGTTGGCCGCCATGCTTCCGCGATTCGCTTCGTATAGTTCACTAAGCTGCTTTTCTGCGTCCGCGTTCTTCGCTAAAACACGTTTGCTGGTAACTTCGGATATGTCGCTTGGTTCAAGGTGAACTTGCAATGGGAATCGGTCCATCAATCGCGCGAGTTCAACTCTGGAGTCATCGAGCCCTCCAACAAGTTCGTTCAACTTTTCTTGCGATGTTACGACGATCCAGAATTTCCCCTGACCTACGCGGCCTAACGCTTGGACGATACCTTGTAAGTCCAACATTTTATTGACAGTTCGAGCAACGAACTGTCCGACTTCGTCCACGACAAAAACTAAGTTCCGATTCTCTCCACGGCGGGCCGTAAGTTCCTTGCAGCGTTCGGCAAGATGATTCGGGCTTACATCCGCACGCTCTTTCACCGCTTTGATCCACGAGTCGGCGCTTGGATAGGTTTGGCCATCCATTGCCTGCATCACTCGGCTGGCTTCGTTCATGGCAAAGGATATTAGGTTCTTGTTTCGTTCCCAGTCTTTATTGGGGTAGAGTTTCTTGTAAGTGGACTTGAACTCGGCTAGCTTCCCCTCACCTTCGAGCGTGATCTCTAGCTCTGCCAGATCAAGATCGTTCGCATAACCAAGATGAGCTAAAAGCTGTCGGTACATGATCTCCGTCAGCATTTGATTGCCGCTAATAACGCCGCGTTCGGTTGCTACATCGAAAATGACCGATTGAGTGGGGATCTTTTCGACAATCGTTTTGATGAGAACTTGCACCTTGCTATCGCCAATATGTTTGGCCAACAAGTCGCTTGTCGTGTCCGTGCCAATCGGGCGATTGGCCAACGCAAGACCAAGTAGTTTTGCAAAGCTCGATTTACCTGAACCAAAAAATCCTGAGATCCATACTGCCATTCGCTCGCTGGGTTTCTTTGGGCTTTCGTTATACGCTTCGAGAATCTCAACAAAGTTACTTAGAATTGTCTTGGTAACGATATACTCACTGATTTCGTTACGGATTACTTCATCATCGGTTTGGTCAACTTTGATGACTTCTCGGATATCGCGGTGGATATCGCGGGCGAAGATGTCTTTGATGAAAGTGGTTGCCATACGGTCAGTCCTAATTGTCTATAAAACTTTAGCTCGATAGTTATGCTCTGCTTCGTGAACACCCATGAAACTTAACCCCGCAGGCGGTACGACTTCCCCAGGGTAGAAAAGAACACCGGGTATCGAGAGCTTTGCTTGAAAGTGTTCAATGATGGTTGACGTTCGGTAACATGGGTAAAGAGCACCTGCCCTCGTGATCCAGATAATGTCCCGAATAGGGTCGCCATTTTGAGGTACCTTACTCAAAACCGCTTGGTCAAGAGGTGCGTACTCAGACAAGACTTGATGAACGGTTTGAGCCGCTGTCTTGTGTCCATTGCGTCCAAGCAATTTCTCGCTTTCGATCAAGTCGGGAATCGGCGCACATTGGTCAAGTGCTTCCTTCATGCATTCCATAAGAGAGATGGTCGTGATTCGTTTTCCCTTCTGTTCGAGCCGCGTTTTGAGGAGGGCGAGCTCTTGCCTGAGCATGAATTCGTCGCGAGGATCGTAGAGAAAGATACAGAGTGGCATATCGCGATAAGCGCTAATCTCTGTTCTAGGATCTTCCTTCATCAAAGCGGGCTCAAGGATTTCTTTGAGTCTTGTCTTCCAGTGAATCATAAAGCACCGCTCCTCATATAATCTGCCATAGTCGGATGCGGCAATGTTAGCTCAAGAAAGCTTCCCGCTCGTTCGAATCGAAGCTTTCCATACTGATGCAGCCGAAGCAGTTCTTCTTCCACTGAGGTCGAAGTCATATGAAATATTCGCCAGTCGATCGCTTCGACGACTTGCTTTGTACTTTGATCGCGTTCAAGGAAAACATGCAACAGATAAACGAGGGTCTTTTCGGATAACCGATAGCTCTCGAATTCTTTCGACGCGCGGCCTCGCATTAAGTGAAACTCGACAGCAGTCTTTAGCAATCCGGATGCAACACGTTTGACCGTTTCTGTTGACCATTTGGCAGATGATCCGAGATGCTTCTCAATTTCGCTTCTAATAAAGGGTTCAACGGACTCCGCGGTTATGAGAACTACTCCAGACTGCTTCTGCGAGTAAAGCCATTCGGCGATAAAACTCCTAAGCAGGGCCTCGGTTTGGGATATATGCCAAAGCAGCACCGGACGCCATTCGTCCAGATTCCAGCCCTGACGAACAAGCTCAACTAGTGGTCGATCACTGCCGCTAAAATCGTAGCGTCGTTTGGTTGCTTTAAGGAACTGAGTCAACCATCCAGAGGAAGGCGCACCGATCGAATTCTGCCGCTCTATATTGGCATAGTTTTCTGACGGTGATTTAGTCGCATCCCATGCGTTCATGGCTCTGTAAGTAGCTTCGATAAAAGGCCCTTTAATCGCAAGGAATGAGCTGATGGGATACGTGGCATTCATCACGACGGGAATTCCTCGCTTCGGATGAACGGAACGGATAGTTTTCCCGCTTCGCTACAGCAGTGGGCAGCAGCCAATAAAGAGATTGCTTCGTTTCGTGATTCGTCAGCGAGCTTAATCGGCACGCTTCGAAGATCATCTGCACGCCGAAGTTTGTTTGCGCGCTCGATGACTTTCGCACTAACAAGTCCGAGGGACTCAAGGCAACCGAGAACAATTCCGCTGTCATCCTCGTTGATTTTACTGAGTACCTCACCGATCGTTTCAGGCTTTCCAAGCCATGAAGACCACGCATCGTCCAATTGGTCCTCAACATCGGGTGGAAGATGCCAGAGCGTATAAGAATCGGGAGGATTGAAGACTTCTTGGGAACGTGCATTTGCGACAGCGAAAACTGTTCGTGCGCGAGCGAACAGGTGTGAACGCGGGAATCCTCTGGCAAAAACCATTTCGCCGACGTTCGAGAGAACTCCCTTCGTGTTCCACCACTTGCATCGATCCATCTCGCCGAACCTAGCAACGACAAGTCGGAGTAACGCTATTTGTTTTGTATCCACCCCTGTTCTCCACGTTCAATTATGTTTGAGCTTGCTCGACTTTATTGGAGCTCTTAGTTTCAACTCGAGCTTCTCGATATCCCGTACTTTGTATAACCGGTAATTATTCATCGGATGGCGATACTCCTCAATCTTCCCTAAAGCGCCCCAGCTTCGAAGTGTGTTTGGAGCAACTCCAAGCAACTTACTCGCTTCGGCGATCGTGATAAACTCGCAGTTTGATTGCGCCATGAGCACTCCCTCGGATGCGACAAAAGTTCAGCAACTCTCTGCAATTCACAAACCTTACCAGCCCTTACGAACCCTGCCAAGCGGGGATAAGATTTACCTCGACGAAAGTTTGATAACACAGATTCATCGAATAAAAAATGCCAGTTTGGCAATCAGCTCTCATCTCGTATTAAGGTACATCTAATTGTTACCAGAACTTGCAAGATAAGCATTTATTCGTATGGTCGAGCTATTGAGCTGGAGTCTGCGGCGGACTTCACTACTTGAATGTCTAAAAACCTCGTTTGAACGCTAACGGGCTAAGAAGTAGCTTATCGCATCTGCCCAAAAAAACCCTTCAGACCGACGCAGGTGATCCAACGGGGTGCATGAGCCCAAACCTGGGGTAGGTGGTCTCAAGGGCTCGTAGCCAACATTGCATAAAACGTGGCCTTAGGTTGGCTCAGTGTCACAACAAGGTCGTTGCACGCCTTCGCAATGAACTTGGTCGAAAGTGGTTCATGTCCCAGCATGCGATGCTTAAATGTGGCGGCAAAAACTTGTCACGAAATTCTCCTTTCGAATGATTCTTGCGAGTAGAGCCTCGGCTTCTAGGGAAGCTGACAATTCGATAGACTACTGTACTACGAAAAACGGCTTGATATTCCTGATAAATTTCCTGTTGGTGCGAACTTTTGAACGACTCCAATTACCCTAAGCAACTTCTAAGTCGAATCGAGTCATTGACGGGAAAACCAATTCTCGTTCAAGCTGATGAACGCGCGGCTGGGCACGCGGCATTAAAGCTGGCGAAAAATGATCAAGTAGCTCATGTATTGCTGTACAAGCCAATCCATGAGTCGGAGCTTCCTTACTTGCTCGCTTCCCAGTGCTTGCTCACACTGAGGACGCTAGAAGCCGATGATGCACGACGATTCGATTTGACGTCGAAACCGATAATGCACACGGAGGTACCGATAATGATACGAGAGCATTGGGTGGCTCAAGGGAATCCGTATCCATTAGAGCTACTCCCGCAGATCGCTGCTCAGTTCTCAAATGGGCTTGGGCTTCAACTTAGGTCAATGCCTATTGCTTTGCGAGTGGAGCAGGTGATCTTCGACCAGTACCCATCGCTTCAGCCGATGCAAAAAGCCAATATCGACCGCCAACTTCAAGAATCAATGCAAGCGTTGAGTCCAACCGTCAAAGCGATGGCTCCGAGGAAGATCATCGAGGCCAATGTGTCGATGAGTACGGCGTTCGCCAAGTTTTGGTCGAACCTTCGCAACGATCCGACTCTTGTTGTTCCGTTTCATTCCGCTGGCTACAGTAGCCGAGGCGACAAGCTACTATCCATTGCCAACTCCATCCCAGATTCACCCGACGATGATCGTCAACTGGTCGACGCATGGGCCAAAGAGCTTGGACTTGACGAATGGTTCGAGACAATTCCTAAACAATTGTGAAGGCGACAACGGATGGCGGAAGAGTTCACGTTTAAGCTAAATTTCGATGACTTCGATCTCGATTTGGTAGAGCAGCCAAATCTCGATCGAAGCTCTCCCCTGTTCGTTTCCGTTGTCAATGAATTCTTTGTTACGCAATTCCAAGGTTTTGGTGGTCGAGCTCGCGTCATCGTAAACGAGTCTGCAAGGGAAATCGAAGTTCGCTGGACGAAGGGCGGTAGCTCGAAGGACCCGAAGGATGCCGTTCTTGAATTGCTCAATCGTGGGCAACTTCAGGTGGCACTTCCGATGATTTGGACACTCATTCAGAATGATCCGAGTGACCTCGATAACTACTACAACCTAGGCGTCGTATACAGCGAACTTCGCAATTATCCAAAAGCGATCGAGATTCTCGAGCGTTTGGTAGCCGCAAATCCAAAGCATGTTCACGGGCTCACCGCGCTTGGTGTGGCAGAGATTCGATCAAATAATCTGCTGATTGGCGAGGAGTGGCTTACCCAAGCGCTCAAGCTCGATTCTGAGAACAAGTGGGCCTTGAAGAACCTTGGGGCCTGCCTTCTCAAGCAGGGGCGCTTTTCCGATGCGATTCCTATTCTGCGCCGATGCGTTATGGTTGCGCCGCAGGACGTCCAAGCGATCGTTGCCCTAGGCGAGGCCTTGGTAGCCGTTGATCAAATCGATGAAGCCGATGTGCTTTTCGACCAAGCCATCAAAATTGGCGGACCCGATGAAGTGCTTGATATCGCTAAAAAGAAACGAACCAAACGAGCCCAAGACAAACTTCGCGGCAAAGGTGGCTTTCGCCCCGATTCAATGATGTACATGGTTGGAGCACTCAATCGATTCAAAGCCATGTCGAAGAAGGAGATTCAACTCCTTGGATTTGAGATCGCGCTTCTTGGAATGAAGGGACTCGATATCAACGATCCTTCTGAGAAGTACACGCTCAAGGCATGGCAGGGAAATTTTAGCGGCCTTCATCTACTTTCCATCATGTACGCAGCCTTCAAGCAGTTCGCTCCCAATGACGATGTCGGAATCGATCTTTCAGGTGAATACGAGTCGGCGCTTGAATCGATGGAACCGAATTGAAGTAGCCTCCAAAAATTGGAGACTCAATTTCGTTTCCGCTTTCGCAAACACATAAATCGGCAACGATGTAGTCTGAAAATAAAAAACCCCGTCAGACCGGGGCAGGTGATCCAACGGGGCGCGTGAGCCCGAAACTTGGGCAGGTAGTCTCAAGAGCTCTTAAACCTCATTGTATGGATGGAAGATCACGAAGCAACGGCCTCGACGAAATTCTTTGTTCGGCTGGATGGTCAGCGTGAATGCCATTCCAAAGCGACATGTGTGTCGCTTGTCGACTAGTACGGTATCGTCGGATCTTCTCCGCAGCCTGGACAAGACATTCGTTTCAATTGCTCAAGATACGCTTTGCGATACTCTGCTTGCAGGACTTCGTTTTCGAGATCAATCGATTCATCAGTCGATGCAGACTTTCCATCGGATGAGATTTTTGCTTCATTTTGGCTTGCGTCCGTTGCAGCCGATGGGATTTCATTTTGCATGGATTGCTACTCCATAAAAGTAGATAGCCCGGCAGCATCAAGTGGCTGACAGGCCATCCATCAAGTTGAAGTGCACTTAAGCGGCGAGCTTCTCTGGAGAAGCATTTTTATCGGAAGATCGCTTTTCAACGATCCATGCCGATGCCTTCTCGATGACCTCAAAAAGATCAGCCTGGTTGGTCTCGAAAAAATTCCGAGAATAGCCGGTCTTTTCGGTGCTCATCGATTTCCACGATCGCGACATCGAGAAGTCGTAATAGGCATAGCCGCTTGGGCTTTGTCGCTGCCAAATGCTTGCAGCGATCGCCCCTTTGCGAAGCACTTGGACTGGGTCCGTTGTTTCGCTATCGGTTTCCTTTTTCTTTCCTTTCGTAGCTACTGGTTCGTTCATACATACCTCCTATCAAAAAGATCGAACAGCACAGTTTGCCATGACTGGAGATGCTACACAAATCGACCGAAGCGAGACGGTATCGATGGTTTCGACGGTTGGAGGTTAGCCGCCCATGAATCGCCTCGAACAACCAAGCTCTACGACCGAACGTCCGACGAAATCACGCTCGATGAAATCGAACGGATTCGTATATGACTCTCGATTGGCTTATGCCAAAAGCTACACGAAGATGCTGAGTCATGTCATTTTAATCACTGAAACTGTTGATCGAAGCTATTACCATCCAAGCAACCGATTGTAGAAGACTTGAAGGCCGCCGTTATATTGCCGGTCTGAGCCGCCGCCCAGTTGAGTGGCGTAACCGGCGGTTAGCTGCGACTTCTTACCGAATTCGAATGTTGAGCCCGCCACGAGGCTGGTAACGCTGGTGCTTCCTGCAAAGTTACCGACTTGAAACGGGCCAGCATTGACTACGTCGCCGTCTTGAGTAGACGAAGTCTGATGGACTTCGAGCGTCGGAATGATCCCCGTCAGACCTCGACAGGCGTTTGAACGATATAGCCAGTATCCAATGCCAGCATCAATGAAGAGCTGATTTTGATCGGTGAGCCTTCCCGCGCTCGTTAAGCCTGTTCCTGTGGTATTCAGCAAGACAGTATTGCCCGATGCTGTCGTATCGTGCTGGACGAATCCCTGAGCAAAGAAATTGCTCGATGGGGAATACAAGAAACCAAGGAACGGTTGAAGGTGAAGCGACTGGTTGTTGATTCTCAGCAAATCGGTTCCATCGGCGTAGCGAACACGGATGTCGTTGGCTGTTGGCATGACGATTCCCAGTCCACCAACGCATGCTAGTGTCTCAGTTTGATGCAGTAGAGCTTTGAGATAAACCGTCAGATTGCCAAATCGAGATTCGCTGCCGTTGGAAAAGGTGCTTCCCGCTAAGACAGAATCGGTTACGGTATCTGTGGCAAAGGGAGCTCGAAGTTCGACCGACATCAGAGAATCAAGGAACGATTTTTCGAATCCTGGAGTAAAGCGGCTAAGCCCGAGTCCTGAATTCGTGTACCGCACATTGTCGAAGTAGCTGTAACGGAAGAAAACTCGATCCTGTGGTAAAATCGTTCCTCCTTCCGCGATCTTCATCCGACCTACACCGCCGCTGCTGGCATCCGCTAAATTCGTGTTGAATCGCACAATGTAATCGTAGAAGTAGTACGCATCGAGATCCTCGCCGCCTGTAAGCGTATCGACGCCACCTTGCAACAAAGCGCCCGAACCGTTGGAGTCATATGTCGTCGTTCCTCGGATACCATTTCTCGCAGCGAAGGCCGAATTGACGCCAGAAGTATACGCACCTTGAGGCTGTTGCACGGCGATGATGTCATAAGCGAGGCCGGTGGATGCGAGCAACGATTGGATCTGGCTTATCGTTTGAGCGGTAGTAACCGTTGCACTCGAATTGATCGATCCTACAAGCGAGGCACTCGGAATCGCTGAATTGGCTCGCAATAGCGTTTGCAGTTGTTGGGTCGAAGCCAACGATGAGCTATAGATTCCAACGGGACCAGCTTCGCTTATCGATAGTTGCGAACCAGCGCTTGGCAGTACGTTTGGTGCGTCTAAATCATTGGCGAGTACGATCAACCGATCAAGAGTAGCATCAGCTCGGAAACCGATTGGACTACCTCCGAAGAAGTCGCCAATCATGGCTGGCGTTCGATAGCGAAAATCGCAGTATCCACTACTAGCTTTTCGATTTTTGTTAAATATGTAACCCGAGTCACAGCCTAAACCATCGCAACTGTCAGCGGGAGCGGAATCGCATGCGGAAGAGTCGCACAAATTCGTTCGGATTGCTTGCTGCGGATAGGCAGTTTCTTGAATTGCTAGCAGGAGCAATGCTGCCCATATTGTCTTCATTGTACATACCATTTCATTTGTCCGTTTTCTAGCTGTGAACCTATCTTGTCCGTTGGGAAACTGATCGGAAGATCAACTTACAAAACATGCCCGGTTGTAGCGATTCTGCAGTTCATTCCGTTTTTGGTGGCAGAATAACCGTTAGACTTTGACTGAATTACCGCCTAATGGCGGTCTGTAGCAAAATGCAACCTGCGCACTGACAGCGTAAACTCCACCTAATAACGCATCGTTTGACCGCGTCCTTTTCAGGTTCCAAAATCATTCAAGTATGCTATCAATGCTTATGTTATCATCGAATTTAGGTTTAGTTGCCGCATATGAACAGGATTGCCGATAGAGTTCGAATCACAAAGGACCCTTTGAAGACGAAAAGCGGATATAGAATGACCGACGAAAAGGCTGATTCAATGTACGGGAAGCGGATAAGATCAGAAATCGATCCTCTGATTCGGCTCTTTCGCGCGCATCGCGAAAACGATCAAGCTACATTTCGCAAGGCGGCTGAATCGATTATCGCTGATGAATTAGCGGCAAATCATCATTCGGCTGCAAAGGAGCTTCGTGCAGCCCTCGGTTCAACGCCCCCTAAAACCCCGCGAGAATCTCTCGGCGGGATGTCCGTCCTTCGTCGCAGGACAGATCTGGATCAACTTTTCACGATCTATCATGAACCGGCAAGCACTCAACATTTGCTGCTCAATGAGGAAACTAAGAAGCGTATCGATCGCTTTATTGATGAACGTCGCAACTCCAAGAAACTTGCACGCTTCGGATACTCGCCTAAATCCAAACTTTTGTTCTGGGGGCCACCTGGATGCGGTAAAACACTTACGGCCCACTTTCTTGCGAACCAACTCAACATTAAGGTTGGCGTCGTTCGATTGAGTTCACTAATTTCGAGCTTGCTCGGCGATACCGCAGCTCGAATCCAGCAAGTTTTCGATATCGCCCAGGAATCGCCGATAGTGGTCTTGTTTGATGAATTTGATGCCGTAGCCAAAACTCGCGATGATTTACAAGATGTTGGCGAGCTCAAGCGCGTCGTCAATAGTCTGCTCCAAGCGATGGACACGTTTGTTGCCAAAGAGAGCGTTCTCATCGGAGCAAGTAATCACCAGTACATGCTGGACCCAGCAATCTGGCGTCGATTTGACGATGTCATCACGTTTCCTCAACCGTCTCCAAGCATACGGTTAAGCTACATCACACATTTGTTGAACGGAGTTCCCTTCGATGGATCAATGCCAAAACTTGGTAAACTAACGGCTGGACTCAGCTTCGCGGAAATTGAGCATGTGCTTGTCGAGGCAATCAAATCGATGATTCTGGCAGATCGCAAGGATCTCCTTATAAATGATATTGCCGAGCAACTTACCCATCATAAAAAAATGAAATCCGCAACGAATAGGGAGCAATTAGGGCAGGATGAATGAGAATTTCCCACCTCGTCAGCTCCAGGGGCCAGAATATCAGACTCGACGAGCCGAGAAACCTAAACGGCAGCCGCTTTCTCCGGAAGCATTAGCACGGCGCGGAGAAATTGCGAGAGTGCTGGGAGTAAAAATCCAAAGCCTTGATCAGGCACTCCGAAGTATGTCAGAGGAGCAGCGAAAGGCCATCTTCTACAAGGTTACGCATGACGGTCCAATCACGCTTCCGGGGACAGGATTGAAAGCGCTCGTCGATCGATCAGAATCCGTGACGCTCGTTATACCGCGAACCGACAATCTCGACGCACTAACGAAGAAGCTAGAACAATTTGCTGCTGATACACCGAAGAACGGATTCGTAAAGAACCAAGACTTTTCTCGCGTACTCGACATTGAACTAGGAGATCCCAAGGATCGTTTAAGCGACGAAATGGTCTCGACCTACGACTCGTTAATTAAGCAACCTTCCGTAATCTGCGAAATCGAGATTCTTTCTTTGTTGCTGGGCTCAACCAATCAGCGAAACGAGATCGCAATGATTCTTGAGCAATTGAATCGGTCATTTGCAAGTGGCGTGCATGGAACCCTCTTTGAGCATGAGGAACGAGGCGGGGTTTGTCGAGCAGTCATTCGATGTACCGGATCGATGTTTCAACGGCTTGTCGAAGAACCGCAGTGGCAACGATCGATAGCTTGGTTCGAACCCAAACCTCGATTCGAAACGTTTCAGACAGTTTGGAAAAACTTTCGATTCGAAGATTTGTCACCAATTGCACCACCCCCGGCTAATTCGCCAACAATCTGTATAGTTGATTCTGGAGTCACGCCTGGAAATCCATTCCTGACACCGGTGACGCGTGAAGATCTCGTTCGGTCTTTCCTCAACAATGCAAAGGACTCGCCCTATGATGAAGTAGGCCACGGGAGTGGCGTCGCATCGCTTGCTGCATACTACGCCATCAATCTCGATCACGGTGCCGAGAACTTTCCTCAGGCGTGGATTGCGAGCGCTCGAATTCTGGGAGCGGACAACCAAATCGAGGAAGATCGATTGTTCTCGAAAGTGATCGAAGAAGTCGTTCAGGAATTTGTGCCCTTCGGCGTCCGTATTTTTAACCTGTCGGTAGCGGATATGGCAAAGCGATGGAATCAGGACTCAAAGCGGACGCAACCGAGAACGTCATGGACCGCAAGAACGCTGGATCGCCTCAGCCGTGAACATGATATCGTTTTCGTTGTCTCTACAGGCAATATCCACCCGACGGAGATCCGCCACTTTCTAAACGATGACACGACGTATCCGAGATACATATTCGATGAGTCATCAAGAATCCTAGATCCGAGTCAGGCAGCACTTGCAATTACCGTAGGTTCGATTGCCGCAGGGACGTTAGTTGTCTCCTCTTCCGACACCGCCATTGCCCAAGAGTTCGAGCCATCGCCGTTTACGCGGTCGGGGCCCGGAATCAAAGGCGAGATAAAACCAGAGTTGATCGAGATTGGTGGTAATTTGGTCCGCGATCCGTCAGGAACTTGGGTTCGTGGCAATCCAGGGACGGACGTTGTTATGGCGAGTCATCAGCTTACTCCCGCCGCCGCCCATACTTTTGGAACGAGCTTCGCAGCTCCCCGTGCTTCCCACAAGCTCGCGATGATCCTTCGTGAATTAACTGAGCTTGGCGTTTCACCGGTCAGTGCTCCCCTTCTAAAAGCCTTCTTAATAGGTTCGGCCCAATACCGAGGCGACTTAACGAACATTAAGAATCAGGCAGATACCATCGCCAAAAAGAAGTGGCTCGATGTATTAGGTTACGGATTTCCAGATGCTGGACGAGCGACGGGCTGCGATTCACATTCAATCATCTTGTTTTATCAAGGAATGATCGAAGGAAGACAAGTCGCGTATTTTGACGTACCAATTCCATCGTCGCTTGCGGATTCGACGGGGAAGAAGCGTATCACCGTGACAACCGCTCATTATCCCGAGGTTCAGAAGTGGGGTTTAGAAAGTTATCTCGGAGTTGATCTAAAATGGCGAATGTTTCGTGGCGACATTTCGAGAGAAGAAATCATCTCCATCATGTCAGCTTCTGATGAAGAGCACGAAGCATCGACTGAAGTTGAAGACAATGAATCGCCGAACGAATTGTCCTTCGAGCATCGGATTACTCGTCGGTCACGAGGTGCTGTTCAGCACGATTGGTTTGAGTGGACACATCATCGAGCAGAATTTAGTGACAACCACTATACGCTCGCAATCGGAGCCTATAAGAAATGGAAACGGCAGATTGCACCAGTTCCCTATGCCGTCGTTGTTCGAATTGAAGATCTCGGAGGAATCGTTCCTGTTTATGCTGACGTTACTTCTCTGTTAGTCCCCGTTCGAACGCAGGTAAAAATCTGACGTCATCATTACGGTGCAAAACGAGCATTTTCATTTCGTGCATACAATATCTTCCCCCTCTTCCCCGATAGCTGGGCTCCACAGGTTTCAAGCCGCCAAGGCAGGATGCCGCTTAACTGTCGGGGAAAGCACGAGTTTCGAGCGGTGCGGGGCGGCTGCGTTAGTAGCGGCGTCAGCTTCGTTGGGTAAACTTATAAACGCACGCTGGCGCGCACAGCGGCCCGGAGGTCTCTTTCGATCGAACCCAAGATGTCACAAAGTAGCTGATCAATCGGTTGATCAAGATCAAGATATCGTCTCCCCCAATCGTTGGTGTGAACCACTTCAGAAAGCGATCCTACTTTCTTATGGATATGTGACCGCCAATCCACCGTGAGCAACGGCAACAGAATTTCAATTTCACGTTGGAACCGAATAAAGAATTCCGCCCAACATTCCTTGCCGTCACGGCACAATACATAGCTATCGAAGATTCGACTTATGGCGACCATCTGGAAGGGAAACGGTCGCATGAATTCGTACTGTGAACCTATTAGAAACGCCGAGTCATCCTGTTCGAGTACGACGTCACGAACCCGAACATAAAGCTCACGGGCAAGATTAAAGTCTAGGTCGTCGACAGGCTCGAGTTCTTTTTCCAGACTCCAGTAAAGACTCCTAAGTCGTGGCCGAAACTGTTCCATCATTTCGCAACATTCGGAAAGTCCCTCAAGGATTTCCATACGATCCCAGCTTTGAGCTTTCTGCATCGGGATGACAATCCTCCGTGAGATCATTGCGAGTCGATGCCGCTGCTTCGGTCCGTAATTCACGTCCGACAAGAGCGTGGGGAGCATTTCGTTGCCCCATTTCATCACTGGCTCTCTGACTGCGTAAATAAAGTTTTCGGCATCCAAGCTACACGAGCGGACTCGGTGGGCTGCACTTCGTATTTGAAGGGTTAACCAATTCATTGACTCGCTCAACTCGAATACTTGGATAATTCCACCGCCTGTCAGGCGGTCAAAAATCTCGTTATCGGTATGATCTTCGTGATTTCCAAGAAGAACCAATCGCCCACACGCCCTGGATCTTTGAATAAGCCCAATAATGAACAGGAGATGGTCTTGAGGATCGATGCAGTCAATCGCGTTGGAATCTTTGTCTGTTGAATTCTGTCGCGACGGCTGATCATCGTTCGGTGAACGGTCGTTAGACTGGGTCATAAAATGTCAACGCTCACTTTTAAACGCGAGATTGATCAGTTTTTGAAACGGGGGACCATGATGAGATGTTCTCCAAGTTCCCTCGATCGTATCATCTTCAGCGAATGAAGGTGGGGCATTATACTCTCGTAGGTACGCTAATTCAACAGCTCCGCGAGAGGCGAGCGAACGTTGCCAAAACCGCTTCTACCCAAAGCCGAAATGGTTGGAAACGTATTCTGAAACGCTGCTCAGCCTGACTCTTGGATCAGGAAATATGTAATCTTCCCCAATAGCTGGGCTCCAGTGGTTCGAAGCCCCAAGGCAGCTTGTTGCCGCTTAACTGTTGGGGAAGTGCTACCGAATAGAAACGGTTTTTCGCTAAAATTAGCGAAGTCTCCGTCGACTAAATGCTCCACGAATTAACCCGTCCCAGTCACTCACAATTCCGAGGTCTTGAAAAAACAAATCTGCACTTCCGATTGATGTCGTACTCATATCTTCGCTTTCCGCGTCGAATTCGCCTTCGCTCGCTGGACTTCTGCGATTTAGATAGTTGATCACCATCAAGACATCGATAGGGCTTACGAAGTTGTCATTGCTGACGTCGACAAAGTAAGAACCCGTTGGCCGAACTATCGATAAAGCGATTGAACCGCTCCTTCGCAAGCTATTGATGACCAGGAGAACATCAAGCGGAACGACGAACCCATCTTGGTCGATGTCGAATCTATTCGAAGAATTGTTCCAAGCACCCGAAAGTACCGTAAATTGCATCGCTTCGCTGACGAACTCCCAGCCGTTTACTATTTCGTAAGCCTTGGCGACAACCGTATGATCGCCAAGTAATCCCGAAGTATTCCAGTCAAAAACGAATGGGCTTTGTGAGTCCGAAGTTACGAAAACGCCATTCACATAAAAGTCGACGCGTCC
Organism: Pirellulaceae bacterium; assembly: GCA_034408855.1. Classification (GTDB taxonomy): domain Bacteria; phylum Planctomycetota; class Planctomycetia; order Pirellulales; family Pirellulaceae; genus JAIYDQ01. The sequence continues at coordinate 1,167 of JAWXCK010000282.1, read as the reverse complement.
GATCGCTCCATCAGCGATCGCAGAAGCAGTGATTCGGTGCTTACTGGGCGTTAAAGTCTGATCGGTGGTAGGTGTTTGAACCAATACATCCACCAAGTTCGACGAGAATCTGAGATCGCCATCGCCATATTTGAATGCATCGTGGTCCGTCAGATACCGCCACCAATTGCCAAGGTAATCGTCAGGTGCCCTTACCAACGATCCGATTCGATACTGCTCAAGTGATCTATCGTATGGTCGATAGCGAAGGCTTCATAAACTATTCCAATAATCGTTACAGTGCGCCCTGGCGTTTGCTTGGCCAAATGCTACCCGTTCGAATTCTCGAAGATCAACTTCAAATCTACAACAGTCACATCGAACTGGTGGCCACGCACAATCTCATGCGAGGCAAGAACGCAAAGCAGACCCATCCGGATCATGTTCCTCCGAAAGATCACCAAGAGCAGTTGACAATCCTTCGCCAAAAATACTCGCACTGGGGCCAGAGTGGCTTGGAGTACTTCGATGGCCTGCTTGGCAAGTGCCGGTATGGCAAACACGAGGCCCAGCGGATCTTGTCGCTGCTTCATGGTTATCCGCAGAAGGATGGTATCTGTGCCATGCAGCGAGGGATTCAGTATCACGCCTTGGGCTATCAATCGCTGGAGCGAATCTTAGCACACTTTGGAACGCCGAAAGCCAACTGGGAACTACTTAGCGAGCGTGAACAACAGACGTTGCAACAACTCACGGAATCGACCCGCGTAGAAGCTCGAAGGAGCAAGGAATATCAACAGCTTATCGATCAAGAGAACCAAGACCAACAACATGAGCAAACCGATCACCCCCACACCGACCAACCACCGAGCGAAGATCCTCCAGTACCTGGAGATACTGAAAATCAAGATGAACCAGGAGCAACTTGACTCCTTTCTGCAACACCATACGAAATCAGCGCTAGCTGTTTCAGAGCTCTTAGCCAAATTCCTCGAGCAACCGGCTAACGAGAGCCAAGAGTCATCAATCCAGGCTCGCATCCGACGCGCGGGCTTCCCGACCGAAGCCACGTTGGAATCGTATGATTGGACTCGCAACCCCAAGACGATTCGCCGTGAGCCATTCTTTGAGTTGGCTACTGGGGAATTCCTCCGACGGAAAGAAAACGTAGCTTTCGTTGGCGCCAGC
>JAWXCK010000281.1:0-16431 GCA_034408855.1 Pirellulaceae bacterium | reverse complement strand
TCTCTTCGATCTCATTCCGCTCGATCCGCACGAAGTCCATCGCGAGCTTCTTTTGCTCGGTGAGTTCGTCCAAGTCGAAGCCGAGCGAGCGGACGTTCTCCGTCAGTTCCGCAACGGTCTCCTCGAAGGACATGAACACGCCGGGTTCGTCGAATTGCGTCGCTCCCCGGACCAGGAATTCCATCGCCAACAGCGTCTTACCGCAGCCGGCACTTCCGCAGACGAGCGTGGGTCGGCCGCGCGGCAGGCCACCTCCGGTGATTTCATCCAATCCCTGAATGCCCGTGGGGGCCTTAGCGAGGCCGCGGTTCGCAGGCGTTCGGCTCTTGGCGGCTTTGCTCATTTTTTCTCGTTAATTCTAAACACCCCTCATATTTGTGTGCCTTCTCAACTCTATTTTGTAACATGCGGAGCTAGCCGCGTGAGGCGCTTTAGAGAACAATTTTTAGGAAAATTGCCATGGAATCGGCCCAAACCGCGCCTACCGCTCAAGACATTGCCGACCTCGTCGTCCAGATGCCTCCCCGCGCTGACCCTGTTACGGGAATAATTTCCGTCCGTATCGTCAAAGAAGTAGTTCGATTCTGACTGCATCTCGAATTCAACGTCGATACGATCAACGACTTCAAGCGTAGTCCGACGCAGTGTGTGAGCCCGAGACTTGCCTGTATCGAATCGACCGCCAGCAACTGTCGAGTTTCCAGCGGTTCGCAGAAGAGAGTTCGTGGGGTGGCGCGATGGCTTACGCGGTGGAGTTGGTTGCTTCGGCGGCGGGATGCGGGAAATGGGAGAACTAACAGGGCCTCAGTTTAGCTGCTAAGCTTCTTCACCTATGGCACAAGGCCAAAGGGGTCGTATTTAGGACCGGCTGTGTGTCGGCTATATTTCACCTGACCTGCGCGTACTCATACTCAGTCCGCTTCACTTCAGCCTTCAGTTCTGGTGTCATCCATTCAGGCGGTTGCAGCCATCCAGTCAGCTCACCCGAATCAATCAACTCTGACACATGGCGGGCAAATTCAGGGCTGCTTACTCAAATACTTTATTCATGGTGGCACTCGGCCGCATCGCTTCGTTAGCGAGAGTTTCGTCTGGGAAATAATATCCACCGATGTCGACGGGTTTGCCTTGTACTGCCTTGAGTTCACCGATGATCGCGGCTTCATTGGATTGCAGTTGATTCGCGATGGCGTGAAACTGCTTTTGAATCGGTTCGTTTTCGCTCTGGTCTGAGAGAGCCTGTGCCCAGTAGAGAGCCAAGTAAAAATGGCTACCGCGATTATCCAATTCGCCAACATTACGAGACGGAGACTTGTCGTTGCTTAGCAGCTTCGAAGAAGCTTGATCGAGTGTCTTGGCAAGCAGTTTCGCCTGCTTGTTCCCGGTTTTGTTACTCAAGTCTTCGAGTGAAGCTGCAATCGCGAGAAACTCTCCGAGTGAATCCCATCGAAGATGTCCCTCGGCGACAAATTGCTGAACGTGTTTTGGCGCGGAGCCGCCAGCGCCCGTTTCATACATGCCGCCGCCTGCGAGCATCGGAACAATCGACAGCATCTTGGCACTAGTACCAAGTTCGAGAATAGGAAATAAATCGGTCAGGTAGTCCCGCAGTACGTTGCCGGTCACCGAAATCGTATCCAGGCCATCTTTAGCTCTTTGGCAAGTAAAACGCGTCGCGACCGAAGGTGACATGATCTGAATTTCATGGTCGCCCGAGTTGTGCGACTTCAAATACTCGACGACCTTTTCAGTCACGCATCGATCATGGGAACGATTATCATCCAGCCAAAAGACGGCAGGTGAACCGGACGCGACAACGCGAGCAACGGCTAGGGCGACCCAATCACGAATCGCTTCGTCTTTTGTTTGGCACATCCGCCAGATGTCACCTTCATGAACTGGGTGCTCGATCAGCGTTTTTCCGGATTCGTCAACAACTCGCATCGTGCCAGGCTGTTGGATGACGAATGTCTTGTCATGCGAGCCGTACTCCTCAGCTTGCAATACCATGAGCCCGACATTGGAAACGCTGCCGATGGTCGCCGGGTCAAATGCACCGTGTTCTTTACAGAATTTTATTGTCTCCTGATAAAGGCTCGCGTAGCAGCGATCGGGGATCAGGGCCTTGGTGTCATGCAGCTTGCCATCGCGTCCCCACATCTTGCCTGACGAACGAATCATGGCGGGCATCGAAGCGTCGACGATGACGTCGCTTGGAACGTGAAAATTGGTAATCCCACGATCAGAATCAACCATCGCCAGGCTTGGTCCTTGCTGGTAGACTTCTTCGAGAGAAGCTTTGATTGCCGCCTGCTGCTCGCTTGGTAAAGATTCGATTCGCTTGAGCAAGTCCGCAAGGCCGTTGTTTGGGTTGAATCCGACACTGTCGAGTTCCTTACCCCACTTTTGTAGTACCTTATCGAAGTACACACTGAGTGCGTGTCCAAAAATGACAGGATCCGAGATCTTCATCATCGTGGCTTTTAAATGCAACGATAGCAGGAGCCCCTGCTGTTTGGCGTCTGCGATCTCTCTCGCGTAAAAGTCTCGCAATGCGATACGGTTCATTACTGACGCATCGATGATTTCACCGGCCCGTAAGTCTACTTGCTTCATCACTTCGGTCTTGGCTCCGTCCGCCGTGAACTCGATCCTCACTGTGCCCGGCGCGGACATGACATGCGATCTCTCGCTGCCATTAAAGTCACCGTGCTGCATGTGGGAGACATGGGTCATGCTATCGCGACTCCAAGGGCCCATCGAATGCGGATTATTCTTGGCGTATTGCTTGACTGGACTGGCTACGCGCCGATCCGAGTTGCCTTCGCGTAGCACTGGATTGACGGCGCTTCCCAGAATTTTGGCGTAACGTTTGCGAATCAATTCTTCATCGGAATTCGATGGTACGTCTGGGAAATCAGGAATAGAAAATCCCTTCAATTGCAGCTCGCTAATGGCTGCGTTTAACTGGGGGATCGAAGCGCTAACATTCGGAAGTTTGATAATGTTCGCGTCTGGCGATTTGACCAATTCGCCGAGCTGTGCAAGTCCGTCTGAGCGTCGTTGGGATTCGTCCAAGTAGTCCGGAAACGCCGCGAGGATTCGTCCAGCGAGCGAAATGTCGACCAGCTCCACAGCAATTCCGGCTGCTTCCACAAAATGACTTACAATTGGCAAGAGGGAACGCGTTGCGAGGGCAGGTGCTTCGTCCGTCTTAGTGTATACGATTTTCAGAGCGTTCACGGCTATTCCTTGGCTTTCGTTCGATGGCTTTGTAGCTAATTCGCAAGCAATCGTAGCATACTGCGGATTGATCTCCAGGCCGAATGCATCGCAGGCAACGAAGAAACGGGCAAACGAATAAACGAACATGGAATTTCTTCAAAAATTCGCTTCGTTTACAGTCTTCGGCAGTAGGTTTATAGTGGATTCATTGATGGTCGTGGTGATTTGGAGTTAAAAACGCGTGAAAGAATTCGTATTTGCCTTGTTGGGCTTTGGTGCTGTTCTGTTCTTCTGGGCGCTGATCGGCCATGGGATGTGGGTTATCGCATCGTATCTATTTCGGTCTGCCTTTGGAAAGCGGTGCCCAAATTGCAGCTTTCGGCATCTTTCGGAAAAATGCCCTAACTGTTTTCGGACCAGCCGTAACTCGCAAATATCGCCACCCAAGGTCGAGGACGATTTAGCGGCTGCTCAGCGATTGATCGGGCTCGCTAGATTTCAAAACTGGCTACCCAAGGAACAGACAACCGAATTGGAAAAATTAGTTCGTCGTCTTGAAACTCGTGTGCATGAAGGTCGAGAGCAGGTCGTTGCATCGCGATCGATCGATTCGCCGCAGACTGCCGAACCTTTGCCGCAGATCACGGAAACATTTCCGATACTGCCAATCGATTTGCAAACGCCCGAGGCTAGCGCCTACGGTTCACGGGAGAACGCGATTGTATCCGTCGAGCCGCATCCGCTGGATATTGACGAGGTGTCACCTGTTGTCGAGCGACCGCAGCCTGCTTTTCAGCAACGGTTGAAAGCAGGCATCTTTAAATCGTTTATGGAGCGTTCGAATATTCGCTGGGTCGAATTGATCAGTGCTGCGTTGATCGTGGTTTGTTCCGTGGGATTGGTGATCAGTTTGTGGAGCACGCTATCGAGCACAAGCCGTTTTTTTCCGTCGCTGGTTTTTCTCTTAGCGACCTTCGCCGTTCATGGTGCTGGGCAATATACCTTACGGCAATGGAAACTTCGAACCACATCGCGAGGCATCCTTCATATTGGTTTGATGTTGATCCCGCTCGCCGTATTGGTTGGGATTCTTTTGTCGCGACGACAGGAAGCCTTGCCTAGCCTTGATCTCTTTACCATCCTGGTCCTAGCGATCGGTAGCGTTGCCTATAGTGGGCTAGCCGTTACCGCTTCGCGTGCTCTGTTTGCGAGACGTTGGATGGTCGTGGCGGTTGCAACCATCATATCGAGCGCTACGTTGGTTGTCGTTTACTATCTTGGCCAGCGCCAAGCATTGCTTCACGCTTCGTCGATTCTAGCCCTTGCTCCGTTGACGATCGTCGGATTTTGGTCGGCCATGGTTGTGATCAAGATGAGCATAAACTCGCGCAAACTCATGTTGCGGAGGTTTCGAATTATTTCAGGTGTGGTGACACAAACCATTTTTGCATCGCTCGTCGTCTTCGCTTTTTGGTTCATTCAATCGAGAACCAACGGTGGGCTAAGTGCATGGTGGTGGGTTGCAACAGGTTCGCTGGCCGCCGCCTGGGCAACGTGGGGTTGGTCGGCGAGTCTTCGCCCGTTCGCCATCCAGCGACTGGATACTGAGGCGGGCAACGACGTGAAATCCCGGCCAGATCATCGCGCAGAATCGAGTTGGTTTGCCATAGTCGCATGGAGTCTGGCAACTATTTTTTCGTCGTTCTTAGTGGCGGCACTTTGGCAAGCGGGAGGCTCCCGATACTCGATGATTGCGTTATTGCTTGTATGCGCCAGTTGGTGGCTTGGGAGCGGTTGGGCTTGCAATCTTATGTTGAGTATCGCTGCGGGTGGCATTGCATTGCTGACGGCCATCGCCTTGGCGTTTGAAGTTCCGCTCGTTGAATCGCAACAACTTCGAGTGACCGATTGGATAAGCTTTCATCGTGTCAGCTTGATGAGTTCTCTGGCGTTCCTTCATGCGATCATAGCGTTGGCCGGGTTTCGATGGTCGGCAAACAGCCTTACGGTGAATGCGAAGCATCGACGAATGGATCAACCGCGAGCTTCCATGAAAACGATCGCTCAGGGGATGATCCTATCCAGTGCGATCATTATCGTCGTATCATGCGGACTGACGATCTTGGCAAGTTTATTACCGATAGGTGAAACCCCGTATGGCGGCAACTGGGCATCGCTTATGCTCATCGCCTATGGCTTGCTTGGAATCAGCGGCGGAATTGTCGCAGGCAAACTCGTTGAACAGAACAAATTTACTACGGTCATCATGCCGGTAGGGCTAAGTATTCTTTTGCTAGGGACGGTGCGGCTATGCCATTCAAGTCCGATGCTCGATAGCGTACTTGGAGTTTTGCGACCTGATCGAGCTTGGTCTATCGGCACGGCGATTCTTGGTCTGTTCGGCTCGGCTTTAGCGGCCGGACTGGTGGCGAGCCAAGTTCGACAACGGCAAACATCCAATATTCAGATTTTGAGTGGCTTCGCGTTGTTGGTGTGTATTCCAAGTGGTTTTGCGATTTGGTCGCGGCCGGATGCATTGGAATTGGCCAGCATAACAGGGTGGTTCTTGCCAATGACATTGCTCGGGCTTTTTTATGCGAATCGTCAATCGTGGTTTCGTGAGTTCGGGCTTATCGCGTTGGTACTTTGGATCGTGTCGATCACGATCTATACAGGGATCGCTAAAACTTGGTGGAGTCCGTTAGGAATGGCAGCTTCGACGGCTGTGATCGTTTCCGTCGTTTCGCTGACCATCGCTGTTTTTGAAACGACTCTCTTGGCGATTTTCCGACGAGCCATCATCTCTGCTTCCGATGAGTCGAATTGGATCGTAGCGCACCCGCGATGGGCTGCATCGACGATTTTGTCGACAAGCTGGATTGTATTCCTGCTGAGCCTTGTCGCAGCAGCATACCCACATGTTGCAGAATGTCTCGGTTGGAATGTGTCGTTTGAAGCCAATCACTTCATCGCAATGGTTCTTTCGAACACCGGCTTTGCAATGGCATTGATCGCGACTTGGGTATTAACAGGCGCTACGATTTTGATCGGGAGATGGCATCGGAATGCGTTTCTTTTCGATATGACTGGATGTGTGCCAGTCGCAATCGCATTCATTTTAATGGCGTGGTTCGCTCCTCCCTATTCGATGTCCATCGCGTTATGGTGGCTCGGTGGCATCTTGATTGCCAGCGAGCTACTCCAGTTCATCGGCCCAGTGTGGCAAGATCTTTCGGCGTCGGCGTGGCAGCAGATGGGTAGCCAAAAAAAATTGCTCGCACGCAACGATCGTTGGCTGCTAATCGCGAGAGCGGCAGCGGTATGCCTGCTGCTGGTAGGGACAGGATTATTTGTCGCCTCGGCGGTAGAAGGTCGTATTCCAACTTTCCTTCCAGCCAATGCGAGCGATTGGCGTTCGAACGTCGAGTCGCTTTTCATTGGGATGGGACCTTTGCTGTTGGTCGCGTTGCTGAGATGGGGATTGAGCCTCTTCAATAATGAACGCAGCGAAATGACGCAGACGACTGCAATTTCGACGGCGATCATCGGTGGGACGTTGTCGGCGTTGGCTCTATCCGGTGGCGTTGCCTGGCCAACGACGTTGATCGTATGGTTGCAAAGTACGGCGATCGTCGCCGCCTGTTTAGCTTGGTGTACGATCGGATTTACGACGTGTCGCAATTTCCTTGGTATACGCCGCGCGGCTGGTCGCGGTGCGAATTTTCGAACATTGTTTGCCTCGTCGATCAAAGGAGCTCGCTTTCGGCAAAGCGTTCGATCGAGTTGGACGATCACGCTCTTTTCGTTAACTGGTGTCGTTGCGCTATGTCTTGGGGCCGCGTTCGTCGTCGTACTATTTCCCGTTGCGCAGTTGGTGGGTATCGGTCGATTGGGTGGACCGCTCGTAATGGTAACGGCGATGATCGCGTGGTCGCTGTTCTGGGTTCTGTCGATTGAACGTGGTTCAACGAAATTCGGTTTGATGGGCGTCACGTTGGGGTTTGTGTCGCCTATCGGAGCTGCGGCGTATGCGAACTGGTTACAAGCGGATGTCGCTCGCAGTTTTCCAGCGGCAGCCGATTTCGAGCCGTTTCGCATGTTGATAGCACTTTGGCTTTTCGCATTAGCGATCGGACTTGGCGTGCGAATCGTAGCGACTGCCAACGGCAAAATGCTTTCTACCCTTGGCGAGTTGGCATGGATCGTGTTGGCATCGATCGTCGGTTTCTTGGCGATGGTCAGTATCGTTCGCGATCCGAATCCGAATTGGCCATGGATCGAATTGAGTTTCTTAGCATTACTTTCGGTTCTTAGCGGTGTTGTCTCGAATCAAAAATGGCGCGGTCATGTTGCGGCATTCTCGGCTGCGGCTGGTATTTCGGCATTGCTACGAACGGCTGCTCCGACGGAATCGTTTGTCATTTTATGGAACATTCTATGGGGGGCAGTATGGGTTGCTTTGGTAGCCATTTTGGTGAAATGCGCTTTTCGATTTCGCATCGGTTATCAAACGGCTCCAACATGGATGATGCCTGTTGAAAAATCGGTTAGTCTCGTCGTGCCGGTGGTATCGGCGGGTCTGAGTCTTATTTGGGCGATTGATCGAGGAGCGATAATTCAGACATGGACAAACTTCCATTGGGCTGTCATCGCACTTTCAATCGCCGGTGTAGTATTGGCGACGTGGCGGCTTTGGGAGCCTGCACAAGGAAAGCGAGGGCTGGCGTTCTATCTCAGTGTCGTTTCACTGCTGTTGGTTTTGTCGGCCGGAATATGCCTTCGTTATGAGATACCAAGGCTTCAAAGCGAATTGGTCTGGATGTTGAGTGGACTTGGAGCGATGGCAATTATTGCAGGAATGCTCCGAGAATTGATTCGAGAAGCATCGATTCTTGGGCCTTCACTTCGGCTTAGTTCGATTGCTGAACCTGCGAAAATTCGTCATGCGATGACCTGGATGCCTGTCCTGCATACGGTAACCTCATTTTTGTTATTGATACCTAGCATTCTTTTGGTCTTGGCCTTTGAATCGCGCTCGATGCGGATTGCGGCAACGACCCTTCCGTTTATCGGAGCGCTGTCGATTCTGCCGATTTCTATCGATCGACAACGGAGTACGTTTCGCTATTGCGGGTTAGCGTTGATGTCGATTTCGTTCGTGTTGTTGTGGTGGGCGGATTTGCCAAGTTCCTTGTCGGTTACCGATCACATCGAGTCTTGGGCGTTTGTCCATCGAGCCTTCGTGGCGCTTATCGTATTAGGTGTCGGCTATCCCATCCTTGGCAATACCCTACGCAACAAACCACTTTGGACTATTCCACTTGTAAACGTCGGTTGGATCACGCTCGCCTTGGGAGCTGTTTCTGGAGTGGCCATGATGGCAGGACAATTCCTTCATGTGTGGGATACGATGGCGGCGAGCGCTTCGATAGGTACCAAGTTCATGACGATCGCCGGATGGATTTTGATTTCCGGTCGCTTGCTTCAGTTCGCAGCCAAGCCGATGCAGTTCGAAAAAGAAGTCGGGATCGGACTTAGGAAAACGGCAGTCTATCTTGCCGAGTTGGGAATCGCGATTCTTTGCGGTGCCTGTTATTTTCACTTCCCGGAACTATTTCATGGAGTGCTTGAGAAGTGGTGGCCGTTGGTGGTGTTTGCGATTGCCGTGCTGAGCGCCGGAATTGGAGAATGGCTGCGACGCATCGAGCAGTCGATCATCGCCGACCCGATCCAACAAAGCAGTCTCTTATTGCCGATCATACCATTGACGGGCGTCTGGTGGCTGCCGGTATCGGATACGCCGTGGCATTGGACCGATTGGGAACGCTATGCGTTATTGTTGCTGATCGCGTCGTGTCTCTACGGCTTGCATAGTTGGATGCGAGATTCGGTTCGATTGCGAGCAGTAGCTGCACTTTGTGGCTTGCTTTCTTTCTGGTCGCTCTTGCACAGCCAGGCCAATCTTCGATTCTTCGAGCATCCGCAGTTTTGGTTTTTGCCACCTTCGATTGCAGTCCTGGTTTTTGTCGAAGTCAACCGTGATCGATTGAACAAAAGTGTCGTCGTCGCTGTTCGATATATGGCGATCTTAATCGCCTACTTGAGCAGTACGTCCGAGATATTTCTGAAAGCCTTTGAGGGTCAACTTTGGCAACCGCTGTTGCTTTTGATATTAGCCCTTCTCGGCGTTGCGGCGGGAATCGTTTTACGGGTACAAGCTTTCCTTTTTTCCGGCGTCGTCTTTACGGCCGTCGCGCTTCTGGGCATGGTTTGGCATGCTCAGCAAGCGATTGGCCAAGTCTGGCCGTGGTGGGCATTCGGAATCGCGACCGGCGTCAGCTTGATTATTGCCCTCGGATATTTTGAGAAAAACCGTGCGCAAGTGGTCGCCTATTTGGATCAATTCAAGCGCTGGGATGCGTAGAGTGCGTGGCCTTTATAACGCCCGTTTCTTTACAGGCTCCGGAGGAAGCTTCGGTGTTTCGCTGGGTTGAGTTTGTTCCGCCATTTTATCGGCGTCGGCGGAGAGTTTTTCCGCGACCTTGGGATCAAATGGCTGATGGTTTTGATAGAGTTCAAGAATCTTTTCGGCGAAAGGCTTTTGGGCAGGCGCAGCTTTTTCGATGACACGTTCTTGCAAGCCGATTGCTTTATCAAATTCTTCGTTGGCGGCAGTAGCAGCCGCCAGGGCTGCCATATCGCTCAAGTCTTGATACTCAGAAAGTTCGCAAGCGATCGTTGCCGATTCAATGGCTGCTTTCGAATCGCGGATCTTTTTGTTGTCGGTCGTCGCCAGTAACCAAGCTCGATTCTGGTGCGCTAAGCCATACTTCGGTTCAAGCTTGATCGCTTCATCGTAGTCTCGCAGCGCGTCGACCGCTTTGCCGAGTTGAAAAAGGTTGTAACCGCGATTGTTGTAGGCGACGGCTGCTTGCGGATTGATCTGAATTACCGCCGCGAAATCTTCGATGGCTTCTTCGTGCTTGTTCAACTGAAAGTAAAGATAGCCTCGGCTCATCTGCGCAGGTATGCATTCGGGTTTCTTGCTTCCGGCCGCTTCGATGGCTTTTCCAAAATCGGCGATCGCCTCGTCCGTTTTGCCAAGAGCTTTGTAAGCTACCGCTCGTTGTTGATAGAGAACCGCATTGGAGGGTTGGTTTTCAATGGTCTTGGAGTAATCGTCGATCGCTAAGTCGTGCTTGCCGAGCATAACGTACGACGCAGCGCGATTGATTCGCGGCGCGTTATCTTTGGGATCTTTCTCGATGGCTTTGCTGTAATCCTCGATGGCTTTTTCTTGATTCCCTTGCGAGGCATAGAAGAGACCACGACTCATAAAAGCGTGGGCCGCGTCGTAGCCTAACTCGATGGCTTTATCGAAATCTGCTAACGCTTCATCGTTTTTGTTTGCCGCCCACCAAGCTCCTGCGCGCAACGTATAAAGCCGCCCTTCGTCGTTGCCGGCTTCGATCAATTCAGAATAGATGTCCATCGACTCAGCCAATTCGACGGCGTTGACTTTCGCGACCAACCCTTTTCGACCGGAGAAAGTTCGAATCAGGTATCCGTCCTCGCGATCCTCGATGACCGTCAGAACATCGCCTTTTTCAATGACATCGACTTCGTCTTCCGAGAAGCTCAAACGCATCTGAACGCGGGACACCCTCGGTTCAAGTTGCGGCTCTTGAGCATTCGCCAAAATCCCGCTACAGAAAATCAAAAGCCAAGAAAACACTGGAGAAATTGCGTTTTTCCAACCCGCTGAAAGATTCAAGACGTGCACCATGTTGCTCACGGAAACTTAAAGAACGCTAGTATGTCGGTCAAAGTACCCTGTCTAAATTAGTCGGGCGTCTAGCGGATTCGAACCAAAATTCGTCGTTTTCATCTGCATTCGGCAATCGTTCCAGCGTCGATTCCGATACTAACGATTAGCAAGGATAAGGCGTTTGGAGGAATTATTCCGATAATTCTGAAAGTAATTATTTCAATCATCAGCTCGGCAACTACAGTATTTTTGTCCCTTGGTTTCTTTGGCGATTTTCGGTTTGGTCGAGTATCGCTGCGACTTTGTTCCCGCCGCACATAATAGATGGCATACAGCGGGCAATTGTTTTATTCCATTTTTTGGAGAGTCAAGATGAAGCATCATGTGTTTTTTGCGGCCTGGCCGCTAGTTATGGCGTTGACGGCAATCGTCAATGCTGGCCCATTCCGCTGCGGCGGATGTTCCGATCCTCACCGACTGTTGGGATCGAATTGCAACTGCGGGTGCGGTTCAGCTTCGGCTGGCTGTGGAAGTGCATCGGGATGCGGAGCTCCGGCATCTGCATGTGGAAGTGGTGGATCGGTCGTCGACGCAGGTCCGATTAGCAGTGGTTACGTCACTCCCGACGGATGCTACGCAAGCCAAGTCGCGAAATTGACCAATGGACTCGGATGTGAAACCGTCACTGGTTATCGCACGGTGATGGAGTCGCAATACGTTACCGAAACGATTGCTCAATGCTTGACCGAAACAAAAACAGAAACTCGTTATCGAACCAAGACTGTTTATAAGACAGTTCCGATTACTGAGGAGAACTATCGCGTTAAAACCGTCATGGTTCCCAAAACAGAAACCAAGAACGTCGAGTATTCGGTGCTTGTGCCTGAGCAATCGACCAAGTCGGTTGACGTAACCGTTTCAGTACCTGTGTGGACCGACGTATCGGATAACTACACGGTCAAGGTGCCTCAAATCGTCGAAGTTCCTGACTCGTATCAAGTCAAGGTACCTACGCTTCGCGAAGAAACCTTTACCTACACGGTATACGTCCCTCACGCTGAGACGACGACCAAGATGCAAACGGTAACCAATGCCGTTCCAGTAACGAAGACTCGCAGTGTCGCTCGATGCGTACCTGTCTATTCAACTCAGACGGTCACCAAAGACTATGGACATTTCGAGACTCGCGTCGATGAAGTCGCTGGAGGCTCAGCAAGCGGCAATGCTGCTGGAGCCGCAAATGGTTCCGGCGCAGGCTGTGGCAGCCCCAGTGGTTGCGGGAGTGCTGGCGGTTGCGGCAACCCAAGCTGCGGCAGTGCCGGTAGTTGCGGTTCGGCCAGCGGCTGTGCATCTTCAGGATGTGGTTGCGGTTCTGCTTCCAAAGGTTGCGGTTGTGCTCTGCTTCGCAAGATTCGCGGCGCTGTTTCTGGAGTTAGCAACAGTGGCTGCAACAGCGGTTGTGATTCTTCGGCCAATGGCGGCTGTGGATCGACGATGGGTGGTTGTGGTTCAAACGGTGCACCAGGCAGCAATGCGGATGGCTGTGGAGCAGCACCTGCTGTTCAAACAACTTCGCGTCAAGTTTGGGTTCCAAACGTTGTTACCGAAGAAATTCCTGTCGTTTCCAGCAAGACTGTGAATGAAGAAGTTGCTTACACTGTTTATGAACAACAGTCCGAGCAGATTCCTTATGAGTGCACGACCTTGGTCAATCGACCAGAAGTTCGCACTGGAACTCGAAAAGTCGTCGACTATGCCACCGAAACTCGCGAACGCATGCGTAAGTCGGTGAAGTACGTTGACGAAGTTCGAACACGGACTCGCAAGGAATTGAGCTACAAGTCCGAAACGAAGACGGAAACCTATCCAGTCGTCACGTATCGCACCGAGAAGAAATCGAAGGAAATCAGCTACACCTACAATGTTCCAGAACAAGTCACTGAGCCTTTTCAGTCGACTCGCTACGAACAAGTAGCCGAAGAAGTTGTCGAAGAGTATACCGTACAGGTACAAGTTCCAACGATGAAGGAAGTCCAAGTGCAAGTTTGCAAGATGGTTCCTAAGTTGGTTCCGTACACGTTCTCGCCATGCTGTAACAATGCCGGTGGAAACGCTGACTGTGGTTGCGGCTTAGCAAAGTTGGCTTGCAGTTGCGGAAAATAATGGAGCCATCCATTGAAAAAACTTTCTAGCTGAATTTTGCGGCTAGAATTCAAAAACGTGAGTTAGTACAAAACTGACTCGCGTTTTTCGTTTTGCGTTTGCTTGCTACACTCAGCATCCATACACAAAACAGGCCGAACCTCGAAGATCGTCCGATCTATTGAAATTCGATTGCAATGAAGATTGGAAAAACCGAATCCGACGCTCGACTTCATTCCCAGACGAATTCGATTCGACTTCGTGGAGGTCGAATGCACAACCTTCAAGGCATCGATCTGGATATCCCGCTCGGTAAGCTGGTTGTGATTTGCGGCGTCAGCGGCAGCGGTAAGACTTCGTTAGCCTTCGACACGCTTTATGCCGAAGGACAGCGACGGTACATCGAAAGCTTTTCGCCCTACGTCCGGCAGTTTCTGCCTCAACGCGATAAGCCTGAGTATGATCGCCTAGAGAATTTGCCAGCCGCCATTGCCGTCAAGCGAAGCAACGTCCCGCGAACCAATCGCAGTACGGTAGGGACGACAGCCGAAGTCGACGACTATTTGCGAACGCTTTATGCGAGACTGGGAGAGTTGTATTGTCCCGGCTGCCAGCAGCCGATTATTCGCCACGATCCGACAAGTGTCGCCGTTTTGCTAGGTTCGCTATCACGACGACGTGCGATGATCGCGTTTCGCATCGCTTGGATGGATGCTCCCGATTTAGCGATGCAACTTTCATCGCTTCAGGAGTCTGGGTTCACTCGTTTGATCGTGGCAAACCAATCATGGAATTTGGCAACGAATGATCGATCGCAGATGGCCGAAGCCTTTGAAGGTTTGCGGACCGGATGGGTCATAGTCGATCGTATTGCGACGGGTGAAGTAACACCGCGAACGATCGAGTCGCTCGAGACAGCTTTTTCATGGGGTGATAACGCTCTTCAGGTTTTTGTCGCTGTCGATACCGAGCAGCCATGTGACGCGAATGCTCTCCACGTTTCAATCGACGGCGCCGAGTTTGCGGAATATCACTTTGCTAGGGAGCTTGAGTGTGTACGGTGCAACCGGCAATTCTCCGATCCAGATCCAAGAACATTTAACTTCAACAGTCCTCTTGGCGCTTGTCCAACTTGCGAAGGGACGGGAGAAGTAGCGGTTCCCGACTTTGATAAAACCGTGTCGAATCGGCGATCCTATCAAGTCTGCACAGCTTGTCATGGCAAACGATTGCAAGCAAGCTCCTTAGCGTACAAGCTTGATGGCAAGTCGATCGATCAGGTCCTTGGACTTTCGATCGATGAGGCAAGACGATGGTTCGAGCAGCTCGACTTGAACGAATCGGGACAGCGGATAGCTGCTGAAGCATTGCTGCAAATCAAGGCTCGTCTGAAGTTTTTGCAAACCGTCGGACTCGGCTACCTTACGCTCGATCGACCGCTTCGAACACTCAGCGGCGGCGAAGCGACTCGCGTGGCTCTGACGACTTCGTTAGGGTCGAATTTAGTCAGCATGTTATATGTTTTGGATGAGCCAACAATCGGCTTACATCCGCATGACACCGAAGGCTTGATTCGATCGATCGAATCGCTTAGGGATCGCGGCAACTCGGTCGTTGTGGTCGAGCATGAACCGCAGTTGATGATACGGGCCGATTGGCTCATCGAAATTGGACCACAAGCTGGTCGAAAGGGGGGGCAGGTTTGTTTTCAAGGGACCGTTGACGAACTGCGACAGACGAGCGGCTTGACGGCGAACTATTTGAACTCGTCGACGATCCCTGATTTAGAAACGAACGACTCGTCAAGCCAACATTCGACACTGCGTCTGCGTGGGGCTCGCGGTAGGAATCTTAAGAATATCGATGTCGATGTTCCACTGAACTGCTTGTGCGTAGTGACCGGAGTCAGCGGGAGCGGTAAAAGTACACTTGTTTTAGACACTTTAGGTGCCGCGTTGCGGCAGGCCAAAGGGGACAACTCGGCGCAGCCGTTGCCACACTCGTCGCTCGAAGGGCACGACGTTATTCGAGACTGCGTCACGATCGATCAAGAGCCCATTAGTCTCTCGTCGCGAAGCAATCCGGCGACCTATACCAAGCTATTCGATACTATTCGGCGACTGTTCTCCGAATCGCAAGATGCCAATCGCCGAGGATTGTCGCCAAGCCATTTCAGTTTTAATAGCAAAGACGGTCAATGCCCACGATGCGACGGGAATGGCATTCTGACAATCGACATGCAGTTTCTAGCGGATATTCAGACGACTTGCCCGGATTGCAAAGGAAGTCGATATCGCGAGGAAATACTCGATGTCAAGTATCGTGATCGTTCGATCGCCGACTGTTTGAGGCTGAGCATTGAAGAGGCTCGGCAGTTCTTTCGCGGCCAGAAAAAGCTGCAGAAGAAGCTTGATCAATTGATCGAGATTGGACTTGGCTACGTTGTTCTTGGCCAAAGTTTGAAAACGCTTTCGGCGGGCGAATCTCAACGAATCAAGTTAGCGAGTTATCTCAGTGAATATAGTGGCGGCAACACGCTTTTTTTGTTGGACGAGCCGACAACTGGCCTTCATTTTGCGGACGTTGATCGCTTGATCGCTCTCCTTCGAAACCTAGTCACCGCAGGCCATTCGGTTCTGGTGATCGAACACAACGATCAATTCATTCGAGCGGCTAGTCATATTATTGACTTAGGCCCGGGAGCTGCTGACGAAGGCGGCCATATTGTCGCAACAGGAACGCCAATGCAAATCGCCAAAAATGCGGCCAGCATCACGGGAAAGTATCTGAAATCAACCTACGGATTGTAAACGCACTTGAACTGCGAAACGAGTCAATCAGATTGCGGTCGACATTCGGATACCAAACCATAATAATAAGTTCAATGTGCTCTTTTGTCCTACGGTTTTAGGTAACGAACGTGGAGTAAGCTTTTAGCTTGCGGGATATAAATAATGGCAGGCTGGAAGTTTACCCCACTTAGAACTTTATTCTTCGCAATTTTATTTATTGCCTGCGCGAAGGACGACGGTTTAGTAGCCCAGGAATCTCCGGTATCGTTGACCGATGCGATGGCTCGAGAAGATCTCGACGCGATTCACTTGGCCGTCGCGGCAAACCGTCGAGACTTGGGCGACAAAGCTGGAGAGCCCGAGGAAAGCGTTGAATATATCCAGCCGCCCCCAGTACCAAAAATGTTTGGCTCTTCCGCAGAAACTGTGGGTGGTTTTCGCGATCCGCAATCGATTTTAGCCGTGAAATACAAGGAAAACACTGGACTGAGTGATTGCAAAAAC
>JAWXCK010000280.1:0-12021 GCA_034408855.1 Pirellulaceae bacterium | reverse complement strand
TGAATGAGTCAAACGCATCAAGCCGAGCATACACCCCGCCGTCACCGCAAGGACGGGTTGCTAGATCCGTAGCTCGAGAGGTTGCTCCAGCAACTACCCAAGCTGCATCGTCACGTGCGTCAGCACCCACCAACAAATATACTGGTCCACCACTATCACCGTTGCAACTATCTGGTCCAAGTCCAACAAAGCCTGCGACCATCTCAAGATTCGGATCGCAGCCCAGTTCCGTCGATTCAGTCCCATCGCAACAGCAGACGGAATCGACGGGTACGTCCACCATTCGCTTGACGCCAAATCCAGTACTGCTTGCAAAATCCGAATTTCCAAATCCCGCTGCTCTTACAAAAGTTGCCGTGTTGACCTCCGCTGTCGTCGCCATTCTCCGAGGTGCCACGTCTGTCACATCGACGTCAAGAACGATAACGGCGAGGTCGTTATGAAGTCCTCCTGAATTATACGATGGATGGCGGTGTACCTTACCAGTGTATCGCTTGCCCGGTTTCGACGTATCTTCGCCAACGAATGCGACTGCGGTTGAGTTCGCTCCGGCACCGGTACAAAAAAAGCAATGTCCCGCCGTTACTACGACGTTCTTGCCGACAAGTGTACCTGTGCAACAGAACTGATCGTTGCCGCCGACGCGACGACCTACGCAGACACAATCCTTAAGAAGGGTAGATGGCACGTCTTGCGTCCCAGGCCCAACGATCCGAAATTCAGAAGGAGGCCCGGTAATTGGAAAGAGTCCCGCGTCCAATTTGGACGATTTTTCAAGGAGATCACGAAAGTTCTTTTGAAGCGCTGGCTTAGCCCAAATCTGTTCCACGGTTGCGTTCGGAGCTGCCGCGTTCACTGCAGCACGGTCAAGACTGCCAATTCCTCGCTTCACGGCCATCCCGGAATTCAATGCATCAAGTGCTAATTTCGTGTAAAGGCTGTTGTCGGATCCGGCTACTTTCGCTGCGAACTCATGAGCCGCACTTACGACTTGGCCGTACTCCGCAGAGGTCAACGCCTTCGGGGCTCGTAATGACTTGTCGCGAGCTCGCTGTTCGAGCTTTTGCATCTGAGCGTCAGACTGATTGCTGACGGGATCTGGCGTTGGCACCGGCTGGGCATTAGTCAGGTCAGCAAAGTGCAGAGAAAAAACTAGGACAACAGCAATTTGTACGGCATTTCTCACGTTTAAGTCTCCCTTACGAATGCACAAGTTACCAATGCGTATTCCAGCTAAATCGAGATGCTTCTTCGATAAAGCGAGGAACGTAAAAACCCTACTCAGCTACAAGTTATATCGCTAAATATGCTCCAGACGCGACAAAAATCTGGGCCGATCATGAATTTTCTAAGCGATTTCGTTGCAGGCGATGCTTCACGCATATGCTCGCTTGTTCATCGGACGTATGTGCCGTGGATGAATCCGATGCGCTGCGCGTTGTGCGACAAATGGCGAATTGTTGGAACGGACTGGTCGTTTCCCGTCTGGAACGATAGCAAATGGCTCACTGATTTGCGTCATTTTCTCAATCGTTACAACCCGCCACCTATTTCGAGTTTTTTGAAGTTGGCATGCCATGGCCTTCAAAGTGTCGTCTGTTAAACCGATCGAGCTTCTTATCCTACATGGAAGTAGGGGTTGGAACTTCAGATGGAGCAGTATAGTGAATCGATCAATTGTCTTTGCGGTGTTTCTTGCGTTTATAACAATCAGCATCGGATGTACGCCCCGAGTTCGAGTCAGGGCAAATCCTACGATAAAGGATCCTGGAATTCGGTACTACCGACCCAAGCCTTACCTATTTGTTTCATCCGTTGGCGAGAAATCTGTTACAAACAACCCAGACGAAAGCACGACGACCGTAACAAAACCGGATCCGAAGTACGTAAACCTCCAGCTCCAGTACCTGCCTGATTTTTCTGAAGAATACGCGGTCGATGTCAGAACAGGTTTCGGCACCGCCGATGTCTCTCTGACGCTGGAAGATGGGTGGAACCTAACAGGAATCAACCAGAAGCTAGATTCTAAAACCGCCGAAAACATTGCGGCATCCGCGGAACTTCTAAAGGGAATCGCGTCGGTCGCTAGCCCTGGAATTGGCGGAGGAAGAAGTGCTAATGGCGCTACAGCGAGCGCATATGAAATGCGGATTGCCGCTACAAATGTACCGTTGGGATACTACGAGTCCGTCATTGGTCGCGACAGCTGTGGGCGGAAACATCTCTACGGCTTCAGGTACATCGGTTTCATGCCGTTTCAAGGGTGTCCCGTTGCTATGTCAGGTCGCGAAGCTGGCTGTTGTCAGTCGACTGACCTCTACGGTCTTGTCTTCGAGAACGGCGTGATGATGTTCAAATCGCTGAATGAAGTTGCAGCGATTCAAGATCCAAGTCGAATGCTACCGGTCGAAACAGGATCAGCGGTTAATGATGCTACCGTCACGCGAAGCCTTACTTACCAAGGAGCTGGAGATCCAAAAACTACGACGATTACAGTACAGGACAGTTTCAATGGGCAACTTGAAGCGGACGGCACACTTCGCGTTGGAATTCCTAAAATGCCAGGCCAGAAATAGAAAAGCTGATCATTTCAAGTTTTTCGTTGAAAGCGATGAGATGCCGGGTAGAATCCTTGCCGACGTTGAAGCAACTTCACCATCACTCGTAGGCAGCGTTTGATTGAGCAGAGAAAGCGTGTTCTTTGCTCAAGCGTCCGTGAAGCGTGGATCCTTTTTCGATTGGAGAAACTTTGGCTGAAAAACTCGAAAGTCTGTCTCAGTTGGTCGGGAAACCATTGAAGGATCTTCAAGAGGAAACTTGCGGACTGAGGGCACTGCTGTGCAAGTCCGGCTTGATTCCGTCGCAATACGGTAGCGAGTCATCTCAACCACTATCGCAAGCGGTTCGAGCAAATCGAGGGCTTGCAGGGATTAGGTTATTGGACAAGGATTCAGAAATACTGCGGGCTCTCGACTTGGAGCTGCTTGAAGCTCCTCGGTGTGGCTCGCCGCATATCGAGCCAAGTTTACTTCCCAATGAATTGCGGGAAAACGCTCCGAGAGGCTCCGTGGAACGTGGTTGGGACAGACAGGTTTTGAGAGTGCAGTTTAGCAGCACCAACTTTACAACGATTGGTATTTCAGAAGGCGAAGCAAAGCAAGCATTTCGAAACGCAATGTCAACTTGGAACAGCGCGAACATCGGGATCAGTTTTGTGGAAGCAACGTTTGGAGTATCGGAGGTGCTTGTTTCCTGGTTTCCTCCGATTTTGGATCCTGAGCACTTTCTTGAAACAGGTGAAGTTTATGCTCATGCGGATTTTCCGCCGCCGATTAACAACCAGTTTGGCCCCCCTCCGTTGCCTGTTTGCTTTTCGAATGTAGAGCCCTGGAGTGTTACAGGCGATGCCTCAGCATTTGACATCGAAAGCGTTACTTTGCATGAACTCGGCCATTGTATTGGTCTATTTCATCGCAACATAGGAAGCATTATGTACTCGCGAATTTTACGAGGGCAATTAAAAAGAACTTTGGACCCGACTACTATCGCAGCAGCGAGAAGTTTATACGTTTAGTCCTCAAACAAGCGAAGGCCGTTAGCTTGTTTGAGGATTAGATGTTGAAACGGCTTGGATCGAGTAACAGTTTCAGGAACGTATAACCGCAAAAAGGGGTGCCGAATATCGACGCTAGACCAGGAACAGCCCCAAGGGGGAGGCACGTCCTAAGCGGTCTTCCATTTGCCAGGGGAGACCGAATGAATAAATCAAAAAAGAGCCGTCGTAGCTGGTCATCATCCGTGAAGATGCGGATTGTTTTGAAAGGCATGGAGCCTGGAGTCGATATTGCAGCGTTGTGTCGCCAAGAGGGTGTCAGTCCGACGCAGTACTATTCATGGAAGAAGCAATTGGTATCGAGTGCAGAGGCGGTGTTTGGTGATAAGCGAAGCCCAGCGATCGATGCCAAGGAGGCTCGACTATCGGCTGAGCTGACTCGCATGAAAGGCGTGGTGGCCGAGATAACCGCTGAGAACCTTGAATTAAAAAAAACGCTCTAGGGCTGGAAGACTACGGTCAATTGCCAAGTGATCTTCAGCGACGAGTGATATCCGAGGTGGATCAAGCGAAGGAGCGTAGTGCGATGCCGATTCGTGAGTCGTTGAAGATTCTTGGCGTGCCGTATGGTAGCTATTATCGATGGAAGCGAGAGGAAGCATGGAAACGTGAAGCGACCGAGCCCATCAAGCCAGTTCAAGTATTCGAAGCTTTGCCTGAGGAGAAGTTGGCCGTGAAGACGTATGCGCTTTCTAACCCGTCGATTCGCCATCGCGAGTTGGCATGGAGGATGATTGATGACGATGTAGCCTTTGTAAGTACGTCAACGGTTTATCGGATTTTGCTTGAGGTAGACCTGATGAATCGGCATCGCGGCCGCAAGAAGCGCTATCGCTAAGAACTCGAGAAAGCTAGTCGCCCTGACGAGATCTGGGGCACGGATCTGATGTATTTACGGATCGCCGATCAGCAATATTTTTTGATTGCTTTCATCGACGAATATTCGCGTTACCTTGTTCATTGGGAGTTAGTCAGCAGCATGGACGGTACGACCTTGAGCACGGCCGCTCAAGCAGCACTGCAAACGCTGCCGATGACCAAGGAAGGTCGTGTTTCGATTCAACCGATCATTCGCAGTGACAATGGCAGCGGCTACATATCGCGCGAGTTCGGCGAGCTACTGGAACATCACGACGCTCGCGAATGAAACGACACGTGGCAAGATCAAAGACTTGACTCTTCTTGATCGATGGATTGAAACTGAAATCAAAGTCCTCCAATCGCTTCGTATCGCGGAAGCCCGCCATCGCGACGCGACGATTAATCAATCGAT
Source organism: Pirellulaceae bacterium (assembly GCA_034408855.1). Lineage (GTDB taxonomy): Bacteria > Planctomycetota > Planctomycetia > Pirellulales > Pirellulaceae > JAIYDQ01. The sequence goes on along the minus strand of JAWXCK010000280.1, from coordinate 7,135 downwards.
CGTTGCGAAGCAGAAGTTCGTCTTGAAGCAACAACTCTAAAAACTCGCGATGACTCAAGCCAGTGGTGGCTGCTTCGTGAAGTCGGATCTCCAGCGTGTTGACTAGACCCGACATTCGTAGCTTCTTGAGGGTTTATAATAAGTTCGTATCCATTGTGATTAGCCTCCTGCTAATGCTTGTTTAAAAAACTGATCGTATTCGAGAATCGATCGTATGATAGGGTGCTCGTCCATGAACTCCATGGTTTGTTGCTGGACTCCTCCATGCTCGAGAAGCCGTTTGATTGCGTGAAATCGTGTGGCCCTTGCCTTCAGGCATCATGGGAGTCAGGTGCTTATCGACAATTGAAGAATTTCTAGAAATGAGTCTCGTGACTTCGATCCCTATAGTCCGATTACCCATCGATAAATCAAAGTCTGGTGCTGGAGGCATACCGTTCCACACGCATCCCATCGGCAATTGCAAGAAATTGCACAATGCCTTTACACTCCCAGTTCAGCGTTTCGCTTCTTTACTTCTTTGGAAATCATGATTCTGTTCCTCCGTGAATATTAAAAAAATTGCACTGTCACAGACGGTCGCAAGACATTCTTTCGACGTTCGAGCATGCGCATATGGGAAAGAATGCGAAATCACTCGCCAACCGGATGAAAGCGGAGACTGCGATGCAAGTGCTGATGGAATCTTTTCCATACGGCCAGCTATCCCGAAGCCTCAGATGTTCTCGACGATGGTACATGAATTGACGCATGAACTCCTTCATTGGGGAGATCGTCGTGAATTGACAACCAAAGTCGTTCGAGAAACGGAGGCTGAAGCGGTTGCATATGTTGTTTGTCGCTCTTGCGGGCTTGAATGCTCCACCCGAGCGTCGGACTACATACAGCTTTGGAGTGGCGACGACAAGATTCTGATGCAGTCGCTCGAACTGATTCGAACGGTTGCTTCCAAGATCATCGCTGAACTGGAACCGGCGAAAGTCGAAGCGGAGAAGGTGGCGCATGTTGCCTAATATTGTTCAACCATCCGACGACGATGGAGTGCCATTTGAAGTCAATGTTCAACATGATTCGTTACAACCGAATCAGGTCGATTCAGTTGTCGATGCTCCTAAACCAGAAGCAATTCGGCTCGGCTGCATTCATTGCGATCGGAACGACTTCGACGGAGTGAAGGAAATGCCGTCTGATTGGCATGAGATCTTTCCAATACAGACGTGGCATGCTTCCATCGAGGAAATCGAACGGAATGATCCGCTTAAGAGAAGTGCGTTGGTTTGGGAGACGCATCTTGGAGTTTGTCCCGAATGCTATGAAGAATTTGACCGCGAGGAGAATCCTTCGATATCGAAGCTTCAATGGAAGGATGCTCAATCGAGCGATCCCGACGAACGCGAGTTCCAAGAATCGCTGAAAGTTCATCCAATCATTCGGCAGATCATCGACCGCGATTGTCATGTTGGAGAAACGAACTCCAAAGTCGTCCGGCATGTTATCGCAAAACTTCGAAATGGTTACGAGTCTTTTCGAAGGATGAGCAAAGCCGATCGGCGAAAGTTCATCGTGCAGTGTGTCAAGCATCATGGCCGCAACTACCGACAATACGCCGAGTAATGTGCGGCTTTCGGTATACCATCGGCGGCAAGGATCGCGATGGCCAGCCGATGAGTTCGCTTTCGGGGTTAGAAATCGTCAAATTGATGCGCAGGCACAAGGTGACGATCGAGCAATTGGCGTTTCGCCTCGGAACGACGCAGAAGCGAGTTCGTCAGATTCGCGATTTGGGACTGAGCGATGTTTATGCGATTCGCGATTGGATTCAAGCGATCTCGGATTTGGACGTTGGTCCCATCCCCGAGAAGTATCGAATCCATAACCGACAAGAAGAAGGCGATTGCTGCTTCTGCGGCTTTCCACTTTTTGTCGGAGACACGGCCTTCGAATACGCCGGTGCGATGTTTTGCTCGATCGCTTGTTCTCGGAAAAGCCGGGAGTGGTAGTTCGTTGAATCAAGAGGTTCTAGTGAAGCACCTCACCAGAACCTCAAATTCAACAAGAGTTCCCAAATCGCGATATTTTTCACGTCGAACGGCTTTATGCCTACTGCGGCCGACGAACCCGTAGCCATTGCTAGGATTCCGAAAATTTGCTGCAATTACGCTTCGCGTCCCCAAAAAATCGAATGAACAAAACTAGAATGAACCTCTCAATTTCGAGAAGCGTCAAAGATTTGAATTGTAAAATGAGTTCCATTATTTGATCGCTAATTGCCGAGAGACCACTACGCATTCGCGACCAGGACGAAAGGAATACCAATGGTTTCCCGCAATGCAAAGCGATTGGCCGACAGCCTTGGTCCGCTCCAGGTGGACTATGCGCAACAAGTAGGCTCGTCGATGAAAGGTTGCTTTTACTGCCCGATATTGTTCGAGGACGTATATCGTCTGTCGGAGCTATGTTGGGGGCATGCGGTACCTGACGCTCTTGGCGGAAAATCGACGGGAGTTCCTCAACTTGCGAGAGTTGATAGTTTTTTTGGTTCGGTCTTCGAAGGTGACTGTAAACGCCACGCGACGGCGCAGACAACGACGCACCTTGAGGCATTGATAAACAAGCAAAAATTTGGCGAACTTCAACCGACAATTTTATGGAATGAACGGGTGTTTAGGCCGATACCGCTGAAAACAATACCATCGCAAAGCACCGGGCTACCAGGGTATCTGGAGATTCACCTTGACGGTAGGCCGAGTCAATTCTTTGGACTAAAAGGAGACCTGAAGGTTGATGAGAAGATGGCGCTCACTACCAACAATTTCGAGGTCTTGATCGAGCAAGATTCGCGAGCCGCACACGCAGGAATGGCTCTGCATTCTGCTCACCTGACGATGTTCAAACTCAGAGGTTATTCCTACGCATTGAGTACGTCGGGGAGATACTTCGGAGGCGAAGTGCTTGGACGATTCTTCCGCGACAGCAGGGGAGATCATGGAGTTGGAAAGAAAAGGGCAGTACAATTCGCAACAGAGTTCAAGAACTTCTGGCGACCAGTGCGTTTTGAACAAGGAGTCGAAAGCAGCGTCGACGATCGCTTAATGTTGCTTTGTTTCGATGTTGAAGATCGGGCTTGGGCAATTGGAGTTTTTATCCAGGCATCCACCGGTCGAGTTTTAGTGCTGGTTCCGACAATGCATTGTGCAGATAGTGCGGCGAAGGCAATAAACTTCAAACGAAAGGGGGCAAAAAATCTGGTTGTGCGAAGGCTGAGATTACGCGAGGATCAAACCGCATTCGAGATCAATCCAGAGTCAACTACCTTAGAATGGCCAGATGCTTCCTTGTGAATTTCCGCTGAGGCATGTTAGTTCGACCAACACCTCTCTGATTTACGATCAGATTTGTCTAGCAAGTCCTTTGAAATCCCGATTCTAGGATCACCTCAAGCGTTCAACTTTAGATTCTCCGAAAGGCGACGGCCCTCTTTCTTAATGCTTGATAAAGGACATTGAACTAATCCGCTCCGCGGAGGGCTGCCGATCCTAAATCTTGATCTTCTCTATCTCATCAAGGCTTATAGCATCCGAGGTACGATCGTACAATTTGGTTGTGCGGACTGAGTCGTGAGCTGCAATACGTTGGGCGTGTTCGAGCAATCCACCGTTCATGAGATAGGCGGTAATACCAGTGGCTCGAAAGGTGTGGCAGCAGACCGCTGCTGAAAGACCGGCTCGCATGGCTCGGCGCTTGATCATGCGAAGGACATCGATGCGATGCATTCGATTGTACGTCAGCTTGCGACGACGACCGATGGATCGAAACAATGGTCCCTTTTTCTCATCGGATATGCTGGCTTCACGGATGTATGCGTCCAAATAGGCTTCGGCGTTGTGATGAGCGGGAACGTCGTGCAGCTTGCCTCCTTTTTCGTGCAGTCGAAACCAGCCACGGCGTCCTTGCGAAAAATAATCTTCGACGTTCATTCGAATCGTCGCGGAAACTCTCGCGAAACTGTAGACCATGACGCCGATCAGAGCACGGTCGCGAAGGCCGATGATCGAATCGGTTTCGATGGAATCGAGTAGTTGTCGAGCTTCTTCTGGCAGCAACACTGGCGTTTTACCCTTGGTAACGACATAACGCGGACCACGTACGGATGTAGCGGGATTGGTGGCGAGGATATGACCGGTGACCAAGAAGTCAAAGAGTCGTCGAATGGCAGCCAGGTGAAGCTTCACGGTCGGCGCTGCTTTGTGCATCGTCATTTGCTCGATATATGCGGCGACCACAATCGGCGTAATCTCGGCCAACGCAATGTCCTGTCGCTGACACCAAGTGAGAAACTGCCGGACAGATTGAAGATAAGCGGCTCGAGTACCGCGATTGCGAATGCTGGCAGTAAAAAATTCGATGAAGCGTTCTTGTGCTCGTGGTCCAGCCTGACCGATCAGCAACGGCATGACGCCCGTGTTTACGAGTATTTCTAAGCGGATTTCTTTCTCGTCGTTCATTGTGCGGCATATTTGTCTGAATTTCGAATCTCAGTATGCCACACTTCTTACGTTTCAAAAAGGACGTTTTGATACACCAAATAATTGTTGACTTTGTCTTGCGGTTGTGACGATTCAGACGGCTTTTCCGACTAGCATTTGCGGTTTCTGTAGCACTGAATTCGTGCATTTTGCACGTTACCATTCTTCGCAAGGAAAAACTTGCTGCGTTTAAGAGTTTATTGCCCAATTCAAAATCGTCTCTCGCGTTAGAGATTCAGGAAGAAACTCCTGTTCCAACCTCCCATGGGATTCTTCCAGAAGTTGCCTGAAGAGCAACTGCTCGGACGGACTAAGACCAACCGGCGGTTCTGTTCCAGCAATCACCTTTTCTGGACCGGCAAGATGAGCAAATTGATCGAATACCTCGCTTGTCATCATCAACACATTGAGTTTACCGATCCGCTCTCTCGCTCTGGCAAGAAGTCGCAGTCCCCACGTATCGATGTCTCCCCAATATGCGACCTTCTTGCTTGCCAGCCAATCGGCTTCAGTCCAATCGAGATCGAATCCCGAGCCTAGGACGGCAATCGTATTTGCTAATGTCGGAAGTTGATAATGGCAGCTTTCGTTTTCTACTATAAGCAATCGTTCTCCGGGCAACATCGTTTTTTTAAGTTCGGAACTACGAACCCGCATTTTCCGAAATGGAAGCAGGGATCCATCCAGATCCGCAACTAATAGCCAGTGTTCACCTTCGGGAAGGGCGTCGAGAAATGCCACAAGTCCCACGCGACTAACTTCGCCGTCGAATCGTTCATCGAGTAGCAACGTAACGAGTCGTTCGTGGCGTTCGAAAAACTTGGTATCGATCCCTTCGAAAGACAGCCCTCGTAGCGGCCGCCCCGAGGAACAACCTGGTTCCAAAATCATGGCAAGGCTCGCGGCTCGAATGATTTCGACGGTAGATTTTCCACGCCACAAAGAACGACGGCAAATCAACAGGGAGTGGCAAATCGGATCCGTCTGCTCGATAATTCTCGTCATTACTGCAAACTCGATCCGTACGGAAGCATCGCCGCAAGCATCTACAAATTCACCTGGCGTTCGTAGCTTCCAGTACATTGGAACGCTAACTTCAACTCTCGTGGCCCGATAGCGGCACGAAGCCTGAACTACCTCACCGACCTTGACTTGACTCCAAGCGTCGATGTGACGACTAATGGCGGCTGCATCAGTGCTTAATAAGATTGGTGGCGGGCGACCAATTGGAATGCTAATCGGCCAAACGTCTTGTTCTCCCAACATTAGGGCTTCTCGTCGTGCAGCGTTCTCCCATCGACGTCTCAAAATTACTCTTATGTCACCAGGCGACTTCATCGCAGTTCAAGGTCCGAGTTATGCGGAAACATCGGCATTCCTCCTAGTACGGCGACAGGAAGCGTATCGATGTCCCTAGCCTGTTTCCACGAGCCCGCGCCGAGTGGGGCAATGCAAGGTAATAGAAAAATATTCTATCATGGAGCGTGCGGCGCGAGTTCTTTCGCTGCCGCACTGGCCTGATTTTTGACTGCCATTTCCAGGCTGAAACCCCGCCGTGCCACCGAGAAAGGCAATGGCTATGATGATCGCTTACTTGCGACCGCACTGCCCATTCAAACTGCCGCGAATGCCTGGCTCGCATTTATAAGCGCATCGACCTGCGATCGGCCGCTCGATCCAGTGGGTCAAACATCAAATTTGAGGCGACTGCCGGCACTTTTTCAAGGCGACGATCTTCACGCCTTGACCATCCGCCAGCCAGTTAATGGCGAGGATTACCGAGTCTTCGAGCAGTGCAAGAAGACAATCGCCCATAATTCCTAATCAGACCTTGTTGATCGAGTTGCCGACCTCCTCGTCCGCTACGATCTTTACTGACATCGAACGCTCAGAACCCCTCAAATTCTTGCCTCAATAGGCAGGTGGGGGGAGGTGAGGGAAGGAACGCTAAACCGATCATGGTAATGAATGTTTCTACTGGCCAACGACGACGCGATGAAATCGATCTGAAGGCGTCGATATCTGAAGCTCCTGGACGCACTGCATCACACAGCGAAACGCTTCGAGACAATCGACCGGTACCGAGATTTGGATGCTGTCATTGATGCGTATCGAAAACGAGGGTTGCGTTTGGAGGGTACGACCTCCAAGATTCTGCTCGCCCAGAACATTTTTCAAATCACCGACGGCTCCTCGATTTCGCGGTGCGATCTTATCGATCGATTCCAATTTCTGGGTCCAGTACGAGAAGCAACTCACCGAGACGTTCTCGTTGGCGCAAAAACGAGCAATCGACAACCCACTTTCACGAAACTTTTTGAACCGTTCCGACCAAATAGCCAACTTCTTCGAATCCACGCGTCGCTTCATGATCATGCCTTTCAAAGCCAGAATACACCAGAGTGAAATGCGTCACACCTCGAATAGTCGCCTAATCAACCGTCCTTGACTGAAGAACGTGTGAAGCGGAGAACGCCTCGCTCCCTCGAAGCTCACCAACAAAGGCACCCGCACCATTCATCTGCGCCGCTTATCGATCGCCATTCGCTCCGTTCGAAGACTCACTTCGCCGGGGTGAGCGACCGACAAGCGGCTCCGACGAAGGCACC
>JAWXCK010000279.1:0-11598 GCA_034408855.1 Pirellulaceae bacterium | reverse complement strand
GTTTTTCTTCAACTTTGGACATCGGAGTGATGCCTCAAAAATCCAATGCGAAACGGGTGTCCGTTGAAACTTCGGTTTTCTATTCGTAACGATAAATAGCAATTTTGACCCACAGATTTTGTGGAAGAGCCAGTTTATTCGAGTATTGCGAATCGCCGAAGGTTTGTTTTGTCAAAACGGAACTTCGTAGGAAACCGTTCAAGAATAGCGTCCAGATTATGGTTTTGCTTGCGAGCTAGCTTTGGGTTCGTTTTGCTTCTAAAAATCGTAACTGCCGATGCAGGACGTCGATCATCGGCGCTGCGAAGCCGGCATCTTGGGCAGCTCGCAGTGGGTTAGTGAAAATCGCGTCGATTTCCATCGGTCGCCCAGCTAAATAATCGAGACGCATACTGCTATCATAGGGTACCATGCGGTCGGTATGATCCATCATCGTATCGACATGCTCATCCGATATATCCTCGCCACAGGCGCGCGCTGATCGCAAGACATCTCGCATCGTTGCTTCAGCCAGACCTCGACTAGCCGGATGCTTCATCAGTTCGTCGGTTGCCGCGTTCAGTATGACTGAGAGCCCGTTGAAGGGGATATTCCACATCAGTTTTTTCCAGCGAGCTTTCTGAAGGTTATCGGTCGCTTCGATCGGCACGCCCGCTTTTGAGAAGTCCTTAGAAACCTCGTCGAACACTGAATCGGGTACCGCTGACGATCGACCGTCGAGGCCGCGATAGCTTCCCATCAAAATATTTCCGTAGTCGAGATGTCGGATATGTCCCGGGCCGATTTTGTTGCTGCAAAGAAAGCAACAGCCTCCCAGCACACGTCCTTTGCCAACAACGGCTTCGGCATTTGCCTCAACATGCAAACCGTTTTGCAAGACAATCGCGTACGATTCAGAATGGATAATCGGCGATATTAAAGACGCGAGCGACGCGTTTTGCGTTGACTTCAAGGCGACAATGATAAAGTCGCATGGTGGCATTTCGTCGGGTGTCGCATACGCATGGACATTGGAAAGTAGAAAATCGCCGTTTTTCGAATCGACTTGAAGACCATGTTGGCGAGCGTGCAAGGCGTCGGATCTCATTAAAAAATGAACGTCGCAGCCGGCTCGAGCCAATAGGCCTCCATAGTATCCACCCAATGCACCTGTTCCGATAATCGCGTAGCGTTTCATAGCGAGTATTCGAGCGAAGATTCCAGTTGACTTACGAAAGCACCTAGTGCTGAATCCAAGTCTAAACTTTCAAACAATTGCGAGACGGTTGGAACTTGAGCATCGATCGGCTGAACAGAACTGCGACTGTAAACGCCACTGGCGAGTGAATCGCTGCTAGCATGTTTCAAAAGGTCGGCAATATTCGGGACAAATTTTGCCATGTAACCATCGATTCCAACAAGCGATGCTCCCGCCAAAATCGCTTGTCCAGCTTGATACCCATCGAGCCACGGATATTCAACGACTATAACCAGTGCCTTATCGGCGGACTTAGAAAACAGTTTTTTCGCAAGAGAGGCTAACTCAACCGGATCGCATGGGAAATGCTCAAGTGCCGGGTGCTTGCTACCCAGACAGGAAGCTGCGGTTCGAAGCGTCACGTAATCGGCGCCGAGTTCAGCAAGCCACTGAAAAGTTCGAAGACTTGATTCCGATGGATCGCTGATCGGAATGGTGATGCCAATCGGTACCAAGCCTTGAGATAGACTGCGTATCAGTTCGACTTTTTTTGCCAATCGCAAAAGATCGGGGGTATCCAATGGCCAATCCAACTGGAGCGATCGAAGGCTTGTCCGAGTCACCTGACTGAGCAGTCGATTGTTCCAATGGCCAAGTTGGAATTCGATTGCGTCGGCGGAACTTAAAGATTCGCTATCTGGCACGGAGTCCGAATAGATCGGTGCGATTCGAATCGGCAGCTCCCGCAATGAAACTTTGGCGAGATCGTCGACCGTTGCCAATAGTGCTCCGCCTACTCGTTTGATGCAACTTGCAAGTTTGCGATAGATATCCGTCGGCAGCTTCGTCATTTCGAGAGCATCGCGAAACGCATCACCGCGCAAAATGACCGGAGACTTTAAATGGAACTGCGACAAAGCCGGATTCGGCAAGCGGTTACCAGATGATGAACCAGCCGGACCGTTTGTTTTCGTGAGCCCGTCATTCCAACTCGCTTCAATCGACTTTATCTTGACCATCAACGATGGTGCTCGACGTTCTTGGTTTATGTGTGACATAATTAAGTTACCGATTTAAACACTCGAAGATCGCGAACCTCGCTTTTGATCCCTGCTTTGAGAAACAGCAAACCAATACGTAATCGGTCGGACTCTTTGAGTCTCGTTTCTTCAAGATGAGGTGCCATCGATTCGATTTCACCTCGAATGTAGATCGTACCGCCGCTCATGCGCTGGCCGAGCATTGCACCCGCAGAACCTAAAACTAACATTGTGCCAGCCGACATTCCCATCGCTCCTTGCGAGCCGATCGAACCGCGAACGAGCAAATCACCCCCGCACATTCCGACGCCAGCTCGACGTCCGGTCGATCCGTAAATTGCGAGCAAGCCGCCACGGTTAAAGGCGCCTGCCGCATCGCCTACATCGCCGTGCACGATCAACGATCCAGACTGCATCGATTCAGCGATGCCACATCCCGCGTTTCCTTGCACCTCAATTTCCGCCTTCGAAACTCCCCAGAAACAGAAATCGCCCAAGTCGCCAACGATGGATACCCGATATTCCTGACCAAGGCCTGGCGCAAGCAAATCGGTCGATTGGCAGCCAATGATTTTTACCGTTGCAATCTTTTCGGGTAATTTTTTCAGTTGGTCGTTGAGTTGCTGGACGCTTAACTTTGAAGCATCCAACGCTAGATTTTCCACTGTTTCGGAATCATCCATTCGTCGCTTACTCCAATCCAATTTTTTCTTCCGGAATCGTATCGGGAAACTTGAATTGTGCCGCCCGTGTTTTCAATAGCTCCACGATGCCTGGTCGTTCTTTTGCCATGTTCACTTTTTCACCGATATCCGACGACAAATCATAGAGCTCGTAGTCGTTGGAACCTTTGTCCTTGACGTAATTGTAAAATTGTTTGCGATTGGGAAGCACGAGCTTATAGTTTCCAAGTCGTACTGCATGAAGTTCGTTCTTGCAAAAATAGAAGTAGTCGTTGCGTGCCTCGATCGGGATACGTCGCAATAGCAAGTCTACCTGATCCACACCGTCGATGATTCGATCCTTCGGGATTTCCGCCTTGGCAAGTCGAGTAAAAGTCGGCAAAAAATCGATGGTTGCGAAAATTGCGTCGCTTGTTTGCTGGGCAGGAATATGTTCAGGCCAACGCGCGATGCACGGCACCCGTACGCCACCTTCGTATGTCGACCCTTTTCCTTCGCGAAGCGGCCCCGAAGATCCCCAGGCTCGCTGGCCTTTATGTTTCTTGCTCAAAACATCTTGAAAATTATTCCAAGGACCATTGTCGGTAGTGAAGATCACCAGAGTATTGTTTCGCATGCCAAGTTTATCTAACGCATCGAGCAACCGACCAGTATGAAAATCAAGTTCCTCGACGGTATCGCCATACAGTCCGGCTTTGGATTTCCCACGGAACTCTTGAGATGCATCGATAACAGAATGCACCATGGTGTGTGCGAGATAGAGAAAGAATGGTTTGTCCGCTGATTGTGAAACGAATTCGATCGCCTTGTCGGTATAGATTCGAGTGAGACTCGCCATGTCGCTGGTCTCACCGACTTTGTCATTATTATGATGAAGGATAACGCGACCATTGTCGTTAGCGCCTAACGTCCCCCAGTAATAGTCAAACCCCTGCGCGTTCGGCATGCGCTCGATGATCGGAGCACGATTCGAAACGTCCCACTTGCCAAGACAACCTGTTCGGTAGCCAGCTTTCTGAAGGATCTCGGCGATGGTAATTTCGCTGGCCGGCATCGACCAACCACCGCTTCGTATGGGATAGCGACCCGTTAAAAGCGCCGACCGTGACGGCCCGCATACCGTCTGAACATAAAAATTCGTAAATCGAGTACCATCGCGGGCAAGCGAATCGATGCGAGGCGTCTGAAGTTCGGTCGATCCAAAACAGCTCAAATCACCATACCCTTGGTCATCGGTGAAGATCACAAGAATATTCGGACGCTCATCCTTCGATCGCAAATTCGTGGCAACGGCTGGCAATATGTCGTTTGATGTCGACTTGGCCTGGGCATAAATCGTCGTACTGATCAGTAGGCTATCGCCGATGCAAGCGACAACCAAAAACAGGTGCAGCGGTAATATTTGGACAGTATTCATGTATCGCCATCGCCAAAAAACGAAAAGTTGAGGACGCTAAAATAGAGGCATTCAAACATCAAAGTTGCCCCTGAAAGATTCTCGTCAATCCCTGAAAAATTCGTGCGGTCTATCTGCAAGAGACAGAAAAAGTCAATGGCATAGGACAACGTTACCTCGGCCATGCTATAGGCCATTAGCAAAAGGAAGCGATGATACGGTAGATCCGAAGCCGTCGCTTGGACCAGATGCCAAAGCGTCTCGCCGAAATAATAGACGGTCTTAACCGCAGCCCAGACGACAATCGCCCAGGTCAGTAGCAATGCTATGCCTGCCCCAAAATGTTGTCCCAAAAAGACGATCAACAGTCCGGAGCCGATCAAAACAACCAGTTCGATTGTTTCTCGTGGATGCAGCAAGTGAACGAACGACTTTTGTTTCATCCGAGCCTTTCGAGGATCTCCTCCAAAACGAGAACATCCGAATCCGGTCTCGTTGGGCTTCCCGGATAGGTTAGCGACGTTGCGATCCATTTTCGCAGCTTTAAAAACTGAGCTGCATTGTGCTTGTACGCTGGTACAGGAGCTCGAAACGTAAGGAAGCCAAGGTACTGTAGAAGATCGTTGAGTTCATAGAATTGGTGGTCGCCTTTTGCCCACATCGCGTCGCGTTTGGCGAATTCGTTCGGTGCAAAGGTACTCAAGCCGAGCAAGTAGTCGCTGCCGTAGATCACCATATCGATAGCCAAATCGTTGCCCGTGAGGACTTTAAAATCGGGGCGAATGCGATCGCGAAGTTCTAATCGCTCCCACTCCAATTGACGGTTGAGTGACGAGTGCTTGGCACCCAAGCACTGACGGATACCCATCAGGCGTTCATAGATATCGATGCTGTATACGGCACCGAACGGAGCGAAGACGGTACTCAGTTCGAATCCATAGAAATCACCGATATGGTTCCCTATTTTTGAATACGACTCAAGGATGCCATCTGAATCTTGTTGAGTAAGCCCGTAACTTTGAAAGATAATGGGAGTACCCCCAAACGATACGATTTCGTCCAAGCGGCTGCGATACAAATCCCATGCGAACGCATCGCCTGGTTTATCACCGACAAAGGCACCAGCAAGAAAGCAGCCGCCGCTCATGATGCTCTGGGTTTCTTGCAACACTTGCTTACGCTGCTCCGGCGAGATCAGGTTTGCATAGCCGGTGTCCATATTGACGGCAGGCACTAATCCCGCGTTGGCCGTTCGCGAAACGTGGTCGCGAAACCCTTTCCAATCGATCTCCGTCTCAGACAGCAAAGGGAGCAAGATCGCAGACATGCCCAGAATTTTTCTTTGGTATCGAATCGGAGGATGGAGTTTCATAGGCTGGTTCTCTAACGCGAATGCAAAATCAGATCAGGTTATTCAGTGCGTGCATTCTATTCCATTTCCCACTGCTTATCGTCCGACAACGGTTTTACATAGAACTGACGTTGAATCGCTCGCGCTGCAACCAAAATCAAGTTCAAGCAGGCTGCCATCAGAAGGGGAGATGAATAACAAAAAATCAGAAACATGAGCTGAGTTCCTCGATCGGATCCATCTCTGTTGGTTGACGGAACCGTGCCCATCCATGCGTTGAGTTCATTGGTGATCAACGGCAATCGCGAGGCCCAAAGTAAAGTAGCTGACATCGTCGAGAAGACGGCCATCGCGATGAGAAGTGTGCCAAGACTAAACTGAAACGTTCGAGGCTTGGTGGTAAGGAACGGAGAATTATCCTGCGGACTCGGCTGTTTCATCCGTTCATCTTACCGGTTTTCCAATCCAATTTCTATCGCTAGAGGTTGGAAAACAAGAATCGCATCGGCTACCGATTGAAGGCGGCACCAAAGGTAAAGGCTGGCGAGATCATGTCTTGGCTAACCACATTCTGGTCGCCAAGCCCTGGATTCGCACCTCGCCATATTCCTCGTCCAATGTAAAGCACTTGCACACCAGCCCGGACGCCGAAAGCTTTCGTCATCTGCATCGCCGCTTCCATCCTTGCATCAAACCCGACAACTGTTTCCGAGTTGTCGCGACCGGCAAAGGCACTTGTCGGGGTAAGGAAATCGGGCTGCGCATTGGCTGATTGGTATGCAAAAGTTCGTGTTTCATACCCTTGCGTTTGGAAGTTTTGACCTGCGAAGAATCGGGATTCTTGTGAGAAAGTCATCCGGCTGATGGTCGACGAGTATCGGTAGCCTAGCTGGCCGGTAATCATACGATTGTCGGTTCGAGTCGTTTGGCGGTTGAAGGCATCGAGCGTTATCGCCGTCGTAGATCCCGCTGGGATTGCCGAGATAGTAAAGAATCGATCGTTTACCGCATAGTCATTGAATTGCATGTATCGAAAACCGATCAATGGTTCGAGGATACCACCGTATCGATAAGGTTCCAGTCGCCACGTCTTGTTCGCTTCAAAACTTGAAAAAGTCGCGACGTTCACACTCTGACGCTCAAGAATTGTTCCGTCGCCAAAGTTCGGATCGTAAGGATAACGGGGACGCAATGCTGGAAATAACTCTTCGTCAATATCTGGCTGGAGAGTTCGAGGATGTCGAACGTCGTTGTAGACGTTGGGACCGCCGACATTCATAAAGCTAAATAACCAGCCGCGATTCTTTTGGGACATGAAGCCAAAGTCCCAGCGATTTCCCGATGTCATATCGATCTTCGAAGATTGCCCGCCGGTGTCCGGTCGATCCATCCCAAAATGGAGTTTGTCGTAACTGACAAACCAACCTTTGTTGGCTCGTTTTCGAGCGGATAGCTCTTCGAGCTCCTGCATGTCGACAGACGCGAACATTTGGTAATCGGGATCGACATCCAACGACTCCGCAAATGGATGGAATGGCGCGTCGGCAATAAGATTTGTACCAGACAAACCTATCGTTGTAATCGAGAGTACCAATATTGTTCGTTTCAAGACCGACTTAATCGAGATCGCCATAGTTACCTTCCAGCGTTTCGCACTGAGGCACAAAAACCTCGCTGCCTATCAACCCCATGACATATATCGGTGGGGATGCACGGAGCAGCGCACTTATTCCGGTTGTGCTGGTAGTATCGGAAGATCAAGTCGCTAGAGTTGAGTCGGTTTAGGTAAACAGTAACGAAAAAGACGACTATTCAGTCTCGCAATAACGACAAGAAACGTCATCATATGTCGGAAAATGCGTGAATTGCCTGATTTCAAGATGATAGCAATCCGATGGAGGTCGGTTGCTAGCCAATGTCAACTCTGTTAATCTTTCATTTCTCAGTGAAACTCGGACGAAATTTCCTCCAATCTTTGGGTTGCTTGCATGATCCTTTCCGGTGAAGAGATTTTGGCGCGACTGGGCACGGACATAGTTCTTGACCCGTTTGATCCGGACCGACTGAATCCTAATAGCTACGATTTATTGCTCCACGACGAACTTCTCGTTTACGAAGAAGTCGTACTCGACGTTAAGCAACCGAATCGATTTCGTCGAATTCAAATTCCCAAGGACGGGCTAATTCTTAGCCCAAGCCAGCTCTATTTGGGACGAACGGTCGAGCGGACGGAAACCCATAAGCTCGTTCCTATGCTCGAAGGTCGAAGCTCGCTCGCTCGATTAGGGCTGTTCGTCCACGTCAGCTCAGGCTTTGGCGACGTCGGCTTCTGCGGCTATTGGACCCTGGAGATGTTTGCTGTCCAACCGATTCGGATATATCCTGGGATCAAAATTTGCCAAGTCTTCTACCATGAAATCGCTGGTGAAGTCCATGAATATAAAAGCGATAAATACCAACACAACCACGATATCCAACCAAGTCTCATGTACAAAGAGTTTGCCGAATTGAACGACGGCAAACAACTGCGACTCGACTTTGACCGCGTTGCTGCCGACTCCCACGCAGGCGAACTGCAAAAGCAAATCTAGAGTCGTCGATTCGCAGAATCGCCTAGCCTGGATTATTCATCAGCCGCAGCGTAATCCACGCTTTAGCAAGCGTAGTTACAGTCGCCAGATTGTGGGGGACTTGCCAAGTTCACGTAAACCACGTTTTGGTAAAATTCGCGGTTTGCGAAATTGCTTCACATGCGACGCGACGCGAAATGCCGATCCAATATCGATATGAAGTCGCGGAAATTCAAAACGGAATGGCTAGCTAAAACAACGGGTGCGATCCTTTCAACGCTCGCAATATCCAATGTATCGCAAGCACAGCTCACGAACTTTGCAACGGTATTCGAGGCCGCTCCGATTGCCGCCGTCGAGCTAATTCCACCGACATCCACTATTTCTTATGTATCTATTCCGACGAACGCGCCTGTTGAATCGACATCGCTGCGACTAGAAGACCTTGAAGCGATAGCACTGCAATGCCATCCAAGCGTCCAGCGCGCCACGGCGCTTGCCAATGCTGCTCGAGGACGAGCACTACAAGTCGGTCTTCGTCCCAATCCGACCGTCGGTTTTCAAGGTCAGCAGCTGTTCAGCGACGGACGCGCCGAGCAGTATGGCCTTTCAATTGGTCAAGACTATATCGCTAAGGACAAATTGGCATTCAACCGTGAGACGGTACTAAATGAAGTTCGACAATTGGAACAGAATGCCGTCGTAATACAACAGAAAGTCATCAACGACGTTCGCATAGGCTACTTTCGCGCACTTCGAGCAATCCATCAGATTGAAGCCAATCGGCAACTCGTAGAAATCAGCGAGAAGGGCGTTGCCATCGCCGAGTCACTATTAAAGGCCCAAGAAGTCGGTCGGGTCGATACATTGCAAGCTGCCATCGAAGTCGAATCCGCCAAACTGCAATTGCGAATCGCGGAAAATCGCTATCAATCCGCTTGGCAAGACCTCGCAGCCGTCTGCGGCCAACCGATGCTTCCGCAACAACCGTTGGCGGGTGACCTATTTGCACCAGCTTCAAAATTTGATTTCGAAGAGGAATTCGCTCGACTACAGAACCAGAGCCCGGAACTATTCGCCATCGTCGCATCCATCGACCGTGCTCGAATGAATCTTCGTCGCCAGCAAATTGAGAGCCGTCCCAACGTGAATGTTCAAGGGCTCTTGAACTGGCGCGACAACGGGACCGGCGGAGATCCAAATGCGGGACTCGCGATTTCGGTTCCCTTGCCAACGAAGAACTGGAATCAAGGCGCTATTCAAGAAGCTCGATATCAAGTCTGCGCGGCCGAACAGCAATTGACGCAACGCCAGCTCGACTTGCGACAACGATTGGCGACTGTTTTTGAGCGGTACAGCAACGCACAGCAACAGGCGGAAAGCTATCGTAACATCATCTTGCCGAAAGCCGAAGAAACGCTTGGACTCGTAAGAAAAACCTACGAGATTGGGGAACTCAGTTTCGTGAGTATGCTGACCGCCCAGCGCACGTACATCCAAAGTCGCATCGCCTATCTTGAAGCCGTCGAAGCGCTGCGTATCGCTGAAACCGAGATACATGGCATGTTGCTCCGAAACGGCTTAGCCGATTTCTAACATTCAGAGCAGCCGATAAAAACTGAGCCGTCGGCGCTAGCCGCGTGCTGATTTAATCAACAAGCCGCCAGCCGCGGATTCTGACGTTGCACGCCGGGCTATCGGAAATGTGAACGCTATGGCATCTACAATTCTCACGTGACGGTGACCAACCGATCTCGACGCGGTGTATAATCCAACCAGCCGATTGCATTTGCAATCCCAAGCCTTGCCCCACCTAAAAACAGTTGCTGGAGAATCAATAGTGGTATACAAATCGACGATTGGGCTTATCGCATTGCTGTTCTGTTTAGAGGGTGGGATGACGGCGGCGGAACGCAGCGACACTGCAACAAACTTATCTCCGGCGGAACTATTCGAACAGCGAATCATGCCGATCTTCAAGTCTCCGGAGCCAGCCAGTTGCATTCAGTGCCACTTGGCAAGCGTCGACTTGAAGGACTACATACGACCATCGCACGAGCAGACATTTGCTTCGCTGCGCGATCAAGGTTTAATCGATTTAGCTGCTCCCGAAAAATCGAAAATCCTATCGTTGATTCGGATGGGCGACAAAGATCCAGACAAGGGAGCCATGCTCATTCACGAGAAGACCCGTCAAGCGGAGTACGAAGCATTTGCGGCATGGATCGCGGCCTGCTGCAACGACCCCAAGCTTCGAGATTTGAAAAAGCTGCCTGATCAAGAACTGGCGCGACCGTCGCAACCCGATGAAGTGATCCGCCATACGCGAATGAATCGTGTCGTCGATTCGTTTGTTCGCAATGTCTGGTCGCAACGCATGCGTTGCTTTCCATGTCACACGCCAAGCGAACTCGACGAATCGAATCCAAAGTTGCAGCAGGCAATAGAACGACACAAGAAATTTATGGAAAACTTTGGTGATGAATTCGGCGATCGAATGGATATCTTTCGTGAAACACCTGAAGCGACTGTACGATCGTTAGTCGAAAAGAGCATGGCAACAACCGGCGGAATATTGCCACTGATCAATCTCGCTGAGCCCACCAAGAGTTTGCTGGTCTTGAAGCCAACGGCAAAGTTGCCCCAAAAAAACGAGAACGGCGAATTTGAACAACCATCGTTTAATGAACCGGTATCGCACATGGGCGGTTTGAAAATGCACGTCGATGACCAATCCTATAAGTCGTTCATCGCTTGGATTCAAGATTACGCTCGCGTCGTCGGCAATGAATACAAATCCGTCGATGATTTGCCTTTGGACAATTGGCACGCATCGAAGAACGCGGTTATTATTAAAGAAGTACCCGAAGCATGGTCCGTCGGTTCTCGAATTCAGTTGTTCGTGTATGCTCGAACTGCGAACGATTTGGGTTGGAGTGTCGAGCCGGTCGCGTTTACTCAAGGTTCGGTGACACCTATCAAAAACGTTGCGGGGACGCTGTTCTTGTTTGGCTTGAATTCGGACGCCGAAGCTAAACCACTCGATCCAGAGAATGCGAAACTGGCCCCCGACAAGTATCTTTTGCGAGCGTACCACGATTCAAAAAATCGCCTCGCGGGAGACCCGACGATGTTGCTTCCGATTGACGATTTCGTCGGCCAAGCCGAAATTACGGCTCGCTGGGAAGAAGGTTTTCCAAATGCCGAAAAAATCCTTGGCAACCAATTCAAGTAATCCGTTCGATTAGACTAACGATCGTTAGAACGATAACGGTTCAAATTTTGGCTCTTCCGCAGAAACTGTGGGTGGTTTTCGTGATCCGCAATCGATTTTAGCCGTGAAATCCATGAAAAACACGAAACTGAGTGATTGCAAAAACC
>JAWXCK010000278.1:0-9778 GCA_034408855.1 Pirellulaceae bacterium | reverse complement strand
TGGGACCACCGAAGCCGCCAAGTTTGATTGGATTACGAACAATCCCGCGATTACCGGACAGATCACCAATCCTGAACTTGGTTCCACCCTTCAATTTGCCCTAGGCCCGTCGCCCAATACATTCTTTGATATCTCTAGCAATCTATCGTCGAGCGGCTCGTTTGCGTTGACCGCCAGTGAGATGGCAGCCCGTAGCGGAACGCCACTCGATGATGGCGCAAAAGTGATCACACTCCACCTTCTTAAAAACAACACGCTGGTTCGTGAGATTGACTTGGAGTTCGAACTGGATGCGACCGCTCCGAGTCCGGCCAGCATTAATCTCGATCTTACATCGCGTCGATCTCCTAACAATCCAGCCCTGACCAATCTTTCGCAAGTCACGATTCAAGGCACAGCCGAACCTGGGCAAGTGATTTCGTTAGCGCCTTTGGGTACCGTCGTCACGGTAGGGGGCGACGGACGCTTCAGTTTCCCCGGATTGCCAGTTGCTGATGGTCTTAATCCATTCACTGCGCGAATTGAAGACGTCGCTGGCAACATGGCGGCGACGAGCTTGTCGGTTACCAAAGTGTTGCCCGCTCCAGCCACTGGCGACACGATTGAACTTTCGGAAGCCGGTAAGTGGCTCGACGAACATGCTTTCTTGATCGACCTTGGCCAGAGAAAGGGGAGTCGCCGTTTTTCATTCGACGTTACAGCTTCGTTCGACAAGAGCGACACCGACGTGTTGGTGGGTGATTTGTTTCAAGTCTACCTGGTCGATCCAATGAATCCCGGTCGAACCCTTTTGGATCGTGGCCGCGAAGGTGAGGCACTCTTTTCGCTTGGCGAAACCGGGGCCAACTACCTTCCTGGCCTAGTGACATTCAGCGGTTCAACGGTCACCGTCGATCTGACTTCGCTGGCCAATGACAAACAGGGCTTGCTAGTCTTCCAGTTCATCAATGGCGACGCAGACGATAATTCCAAAGCAACTATTAGTCGGTTTGTCAACGCGATCGATGAAGCAGGAGTCGCCGCACCAGTCTTCTCCAGCAATAACTTGTTTGCTCAGCCGGGCGAGCCGGTGAATCTCGCCAACTACAATCTTGTCAACGACGGTTCCATACAAGCAATCGTCGAGAACATTCGAGTCGATGGCGAAGCAGGAACCTATGTCGCCGATCTTAAGTTGCGCAACACGGGTGAACTCGTCTCGCGCAATCTTGTCGCTCGCTTCAACAATCTTCCAACCGGCGTGAAGCTGCACAACGCGTCGGGTTTGGATGCAGGCGGCAAGCCCTATCTCAATCTTCGTCCGGCCGTACTCTCAGGTGGTCTCGATTTTGCCGCTACTTCCACCATCATTGAGTTCACGATCGAAAACGCGAACGCCTTGCGTTTCGAGCTAGATATCGACGTGCTCTCGACTGGCCCGAACCATGCTCCGGTCCTAAAGCCAATTTCCGCTCAAACGATGAAGGCCGGTGGCTATCTGGAGATTCAGCTGGACGCAACGGATACAGACGGTGACCAAATCAATTACTTCATTAAAAGCAATCAGTCGTTACCGCATGGGAGTGTGAAATCGGGCGCGGGACTACTTATTTTCGCTCCTTCGCCAAGTGATATCGGAACGTATCCAATCGTGGTCAGCGCCAGTGACGGCGTAATGTCGTCCGCTCAAACTTTCACGTTGAATGTCGTAGCCGACCCGACTACGACAACGCGAGTTAGTGGAAAGGTACTAAAAGTCAACGGTCAGCCACTAGCGAACATGCCTATTGAGATGGGCGCGGTTCATGGATTCACAATGCCAGATGGTTCATTCACATTGGATCTCGGCTCTGGCCCAATCGTAAGCGATACGCTCAAAGTTCGTGGAGAACTCTTTGCCGGACCGCTGGTTTACCCTTTTATCGCTGAAAAGCTCGACTTTATTCTAGGGCATGAAGTTTACGCGAATGTCAACAACGTGATCATTCGTCCGATTTATCTTCCGGTTTTGGATGTCGCTGGTGGCACAACCATCGATCCAACACGCGACACGACAGTTCGTCAACAAGTTGCACCGGGCGAGATGGCCGAAATTTTCGTTGCGGCGGGCTCGCTGATGAACCAGCAAGGGACTCCATTCACGGGTGTGCTAAGCATTACCGAGGTTCCACCTGGTCTCACACCGGCCTCGCTGCCAATTGGTTTGAGTCCCGACTTGGTCGTCACGATTCAACCGGGCGAAATGGTCTTTGCGAGGCCAGCTCCATTGACACTGCCCAATCGAGCCGGTTGGGGACCAGGAACCGTCATGGATTTGTGGTCGATCAATCCGGTCACTGGTCAATTCGATGACGTGGGGGACGCGCAAGTGAGCGCCGACGGAAAAACGGTCGAAACAATTTCGGGAGGCGTGCGGAATAGTAGCTGGCACTTCGTGGTGCCGGTCCCGATTATTCCTCCAAAACACATTGAGACATACAATCCGAAATTGGGATGCGACGCTTGCCCAGTCGAGAAGCCTTTGACTTCCAATGTTGACCTGCACTCAGGCACCGTCATTGAAAGCCATTCTCTCGTCTCCTATCAATCGCAAGGTGCAGATCATGGACTGCGTTTAGTCTTTGATTCGTTGCGAGCCGATCCAAGACCCATCGTCCATTTCGGGGTGGACTTTGTCGATCCCGTGGCACTAGTTCCCGTTCCAGTATTGCGCAAGAACCTACGCCTTGTTGCACGGATGGTCGTCGACCGCGGTTCATTTGCAATGGCGGTACCGGGTCGGAAAGACCAGCCTGATTCCGGTGGATTTGCCGGGGATAGAAGTGGCAATGTTTTTGGAGGCGACGAACACTTTTGGCGCATTCTCGACGAGCCTAGCTCAGCGGAAGCGGCATTGCAGGTCGACTTACGCGATCAACCAAGCGGGGTCTATCGATACGACCTACGCTCCGGCGTCTATTACTTTCGGGATGAGCAAGCGGCTCCAGGCGGCGTTGCAAGTATCAGTTTTACAGGCACCTCGAAAAGTACAACGGGCGAACTCGTCGTCGTCAATTCCATCGACAGTCCATTCGGTGCGGGATGGGGAATCGGCGGCCTACAGTACCTTATTGAAAACGAGGACCGATCGGTTTTGCTTGTCGATGGTGACGGCAGCGAACTACTTTTCACTTTCAATGCGAATGAAAATTCCTTTAAGTCTCCCGAGGGAGATTTTTCCAAGCTCGAAAAAACCGGTGATGGAACCTATCGACGCACGCTTACGGATAAAACTGTCTTTCGTTTCGACTCACGCTTGAACCTCGCTTCGATCACCGATCGGAACAACAATGTTACACAGCTCACCTACAATGGTCAGGGACATCCGACGGGAACGATCGACGCAACCGGATTAGCAACCACGTTCACGTATACTGGAAATCGCGTTACAGAAATCAACGATCCGGCCGGGCGAACAACGCGATTGAGCTACGATAGCAACGGTAATCTGATGCGCGTCACCGATCCGGATGCTTCGGCACGAACATGGCAGTACGATTCTTCGCATCACATGGTAGGCGAGACGGATCAGCTCGGAAGACACGAGCAAACGAATTACGGATTTCATGGACGCGCGATGGGTGCCATCAAGAAAGATGGCACGACAATTCGTCTCGATATCCCCGAGACGCAAGGTCTTTATCCACCTGATGCGACCACCCATTTTGGAAATACCGTTCCCGTGTTTTCTCTTCCATCAGATGCCGAGGCGATGTACGTCGATGGCAGTGGCAACGTGCAGCGGAGCGAGCTGGATGCTGCAGGCCAGCCGATCCGCCAATTCGATGCCTTTGGAATCGCCGCTTCGGTGAAACGCGATGCCAACAATTTGCCGGTGACGATCAGCAACGCGAGCGGCTCGGCCACAACTAACAAGTTTGATGATCGCGGCAACCTGTTGACCACTCAGGATAGTTTGTCAGTTCGCTTGGGGGATGATCCATCGGTCATCGGACTTCTGTTTGGCGATTTGCAACTCTTCGGCGAGACAGATCGATACTCGTTTATCGGAAAGGCTGGCGAACGCATCTGGGTCGATCAGATTCGCGGTTTCGCGTCGCTTGCGATTCAGACGCCGAGCGGCGAAACACTTTCGACGGACCGACTTCCCGAAGACGGGACATATCAAGTCACCGTCGGCGGCAGTAGGGGCGCTTATGCAGCAGCAATTCGTTCGCTGAGTAATTCGACTGAGATTCCATTGGGCACGCCAGTAACGCGGACGGACGAACCTGGCGAGGACGTTATCTATCGATTCAATGCTGATCGCAATCAGCGTTTTGTTTTGCATGATGCCACGAGCCCTTTAAGTGGCCGCTGGATCTTAATACAACCAACCGCAACGAGCATCGCGTTGTATCCGTTTCCAGGAACTGCAGACCACGAGTATCTCATTTCGCAAACCGGGGAGCATTATCTGATTCACTTGGCCAATCCGAGCACGACGACCGATCTGCAAACGTTGGCATTCACGACGACATTGATCGATCCCGTAATCGTGCCAAAGAGTGGATTTGGCACGACGCTTTCCGGCACGCTGCAAGCTGGTGAAGAGAAGCGATTTTCCTTCAGCGGAATCCAAGGCTCGTTCATCGACTTCGACTTCTTTTCGACGCACGGCGCATTGTCGATCGAACTTCGCGATCCACAAGACCGGATGCTTTCTAGTTTCTATAACAACCTTTACACTGTTTTTCAGTTGCCTGAATCGGGAACATACCAAGTCGTTGTCCGCAATGGAAGCTTCAGCGGATCGGAAACCTTTGATTTTCGAGTTGAGGACCTCGCATCTGCGACGACAGCTCAATTCGATTCGGTTATCCAAGGAACACTCACCGGAGGCCGGGCAGCCATCTACCGAATGCAGGGTACGGCTGGCCAACGATTCGTGTTGGAAACATCCCAGACGAATGCGAATTTCCAACTCTTTTTTAGCGGGGAGGCTTATTCGCATCAGCCTGACACCGATCAAATTTATACGTTGTCGGGCTCAGGCGATTACTACCTGATCGTCGAAGGCTCGGAAGATTTTTCGTTTAGTTCCGTCAATCTAGATCGAATGCCGAGTGTCGACTTAGGCGAGGACATTAGGGGAACGTTTACTGCAAATGAACGGAAGCAATATTTCCGCTTTTTTGCCAAGCCAGATAGTAGCGTCTACGTGCAAAATTTAGGCATTTCTTTCATCACCAGCGCACAGATTCTGGGAGAAGGCGGTTCTTACTTTGATGGCCTTTACAATCGCTTTGTAACGCTTACTCAAAGCGATCCAGGCAACGATGAGCTCCAGGAGTTTCTCCTGATTGCCAAATTCTCAACCGATCCAGATTCAGTAAACTTTCTCCCACATTCATTCGGCTTTCGATTGATCGGACCATCCGAGAGCACCACGGCAATCACGCTTGGACAGACGGTAACCGGTCGTATCGAGCTGAATGAAGTGGATGCGTACACTTTTCAAGGCACCAAGGGTCAGTCGCTTTATCTAGATTGGCGTACGATCGAAACGGATCCGCCCTCCGGATATCAATGGCAACTATTGGGCCCGGATAATCAAATTATTTTCTCGCAAGAGAATTTCTCAGGCGATTATGGCCCCTTCAATTTGCCGTCTGCGGGTACCTATCGATTGGTGGTATCCAACCGCGCTTACAATGGCCTTGTAGTCGCACGACCGCAGGACTACGCATTCCGATTGTTCGATGTGGCAGGGGCTCCACTAGTGTCCCTCAATTCTCCGTTGGCTCGGCAGCTCGTGAACGGTGCCGCTGTGAATCTGTTTCAACTCAGCGCAAGTGCCGGACAGCGGCTGCGGTTCGAGCAAACGTCGTCGACGACCAAGTTGCAAATCATTTCACCGAGCGGTCGCTTGGTGATGGATTCAGGAACCGAAGCAACGAAGTTCGCGGCCTTCTCCGAAACAGGACAGCATCTTGTCGTCATCAGTGGCCGTGATGCTGCTATTGCCACGCCGGTTTCATATGAATGGTTGATCGCTCCAGCGAACGAATCGCCGGTAGCGTCGTCCGGATTCGACGTTGTCTATCAAGGGACCGCCGGTGAAGGGGAGCTCATTGCGCTGTTTCAGGGAAACGCCGGATCGCGCATTCTCTTTCGACACCGCACCACTTTTCTGTTCTCGCGTGCCAAAGTTCGAATTGTCGGTCCGTCCGGCGAGATTGTCGCGGAGACTCTTAGTAATATTGACGCCGCGTTCGTATTGCCGCGATCCGGCCAATACACGGCTCGTATCTTCGGGCTGTTTGATCCACTGACGGCTCCCGAACCATTCGCTTTTTTGCTCTCCGAAGTCTCATCGCTGACCCAACTTGTGCCTGGTACGACGCAATCGGTACCCGTCATGCCGATTGGCTTCTCGGCACTGCTTACCTTCGAAGGCACGGCTGGCCAGCAATATCTGCTCGATGAAATTTTGCCGGACACTTATGACAATCGGTTCGATCAAAATCCGATTTTCAGCGCAACGATTGAAAGTCCAGATGGGACCATCACTCCCAACTCCAACTTTACCCCGAACAAGTCCGGCACGTACCTTGTGCGGACCACTTTGAATTCCACTGATAGTTTGCCGGTATCGATTCGTTTGCTCAGTGTTGATGCTGCTCCGAAGTTACAACGTGATATCGCATTCACCGGGACGAACGCTTTCCGCTATGAAGATGTAGTTCGTCGCATTGACGTTGCGGCTGGCGAGAAGTTGATTCTAAAATCGAAAAACACCGACTGGGTAATCGATGGCGGAGTGAGTGCGATCTCTTGGAATCGCATCGAGATATCGTCCGGAACGTTTGAATTCGAAGGACTGGTAGAGTTCTCTCAAGCTGGCACTTTCGCAGTCGTGCGACAGGGTCAGTTTAACCTGCCGCTGAGCTATTCGTTGCTGGTCTCTCGCTTCAACGAACCTGTCTTGCCACTCGTTGGGGGGACGTTGAGCCGAACCACGTACACGTATGATCCCGTCTTTAGTCAACCGACGAGTCTCACCGACGAGCAAGGCCGGCGCGAACTCTTCGACATCGACCCAGCCAACGGCAACGTCCGTTCGATCACCTTGGTCGTCGGGACACTCGGTGGGGCCGATGATCTCATCACGATGTTTACGTACATCGCGTCTGGCCAAGTTGACACCATCACCGATCCACTTGGACGAATCACCGACTTTGATTACGACGACAAACGTCGAGTCGTTTCGACAACTTCTGCTAAAGGTACAAGTCTAGAGACGATTAAACGGAACGAGTACGACGCTGCTGGGAACGTATCGGCGATTGTCGACGAGAATGGCCACCGGACTCTGTTTCAATACGATCAGCTTAACCGACCGACGCGGATCACCGAACCAGACCCGGACGGTGCCAGCCCGCTTACTTCGCCAATCACTCAGTTCGCTTACGACGCACGCAGTAACCTCGTGGAAGTCACGGACTCCGCCGGACATGTTTCGCAAACGATCTATGATGCACTCGATCGCGTGGCGAGAGTATTGGATCCGGGGAATAATACGTCGCGCTATAGCTATGACGAAGCGGGTAACTTGATCCGCACTACCGATCCGCTCGGGCATGTTTCACAGATAGGATACGACGCTCGACGCCGCCCTATTGCGAGCGTGGATGCTGATGGATTCGAGACAAAGTACCAGTACGATATCGACAATAATGTAACTTCGGTGACGGATGCTGCTGGCAATTCGACTAGGTACCTTTACGACGCGCGGAGCCGTCGAATAGCCCAATTCGATCCGTTGGGTAATATAACAGCTTACGTCTTCAATGGTGTGAATGAACTTGTTACCAAAGTGGATCGTTTGGGACGTACGACGCGACTTGACTATGATGATGTTGGTCGATTGGTCCGCGAGCACTGGCTGAACTCGCAAAATGTGGAAGTCAACCTCGTCAATTACACCTACGATGTCGCAGGCCGACTAGTACGAGTGCAGGATGGTACAAGTGATCTACAATTGACACTGGACGTGCTCGACCGAACAACGCGCGAGCAAACCGGCGGAGTGAACGGCGTGCCTTTGTCGAAACTCGATTTTTCGTTTGACGCCGTCGGAAATTTGCTCGCGTTGACGGATACGATTAACGGAGTTATCGGTGGGAAGAATGAATACACCTATGATGCGCTCGATCGACTCACGAGACAGACACAATCGAGCGCCGTGGGGTCCACCAATCCGGTCGCTGGAAAGCGTGTCGACATTGCGTATAACGCTCTCGGTCAATTCACGTCCTTGGCTCGCTTCGCCGACTTGGGCGGTACACAAGCCGTCGTGACGACGAGCTATTCCTATGACGCGCTAAGCCGTTTAACCAACATCTCGCATCGCAATGCAGCGAATGCCGTGCTCAATTCGTTTGCACTAGCATTCGACAACGCCAGTCGCATTACGCGGATTACCGACATCGATGGGGCGACTGATTTTACTTATGATGACCGCGATCAATTGACGGCGGCCGTGCATGCCGATCCGAGCAACGTCGATGAGAGTTACGTCTACGACGCCACAGGCAATCGCATTTCATCGCAGCGACATGGTTCCGATTACGTTGTGGGTGACGGAGTCGTTGGAACTCCCGACAACAATCAGCTTACGAGCGACGGGAAGTACCGTTATGAATACGATGCGGAAGGGAGCTTGACGCGGCGAATTCAAATCGCGGACGGCTCAGTTCGCGAATTTTCGTGGGACCATCGAAATCGCTTAATCCGCGTTATTGATCGTCCGAGTGCCGTCGGTGGACCTACCCAAGTTGTCGAATACACATATGACATGGCGAATCGCCGAATCGCGAGCAAAGTCGATTCCACTCCCGCCGATGCGGTGGACGGCGCGATCACCTATTTCATCTACGATGGCGATGAGGTGCTCGTCGAAGTCACCGACCCCGATGGTTCCGGCCCAGCGATCGCCGTCGAATCGATGCGATATCTACACGGTCCACTGGTGGATCAAGTTCTCGCTCAAGAAGATGCTGCTGGCTCGGTGCAGTGGCATCTGGCCGATCATCTCGGCACCATCCATGATCTCGTCAATAACAGTGGTCAAGTCGTCAATCACCTCAAATACGATTCCTATGGAAATGTCATTGCCGAATCGCATCCGGAAGTCACGACACGTTATCGTTTCACTGGCCGAGAATTTGACAAAGAGACGGGACAAATGTATTTCCGAGCTCGTTATTACGACATGCAGACTGGCCGCTTTATCGCCCAGGATCCGGTCGGATTTGAAGCTGGGAACGCAAATTTTTATGCTTATGTGAGTAACCATCCAACGAGGTCCCGCGACCCCGACGGACTCGAAGAGCAAGATGCAACTACGACCGCATCACAAGCCAGCGCAAATAGCGAGAAGGCCAAAGTTGCAGCGGTAAACAACAGCGCGGTTTTCAGAGCGGGACGTTATTTGAAAAAGAATATTCTTGACCCGCTTGAGCAAATTGGCCTGGCCGGGCAAAGAGGACTTGCCAAATTGAATGCGGCATCAAAGGCTGTCTCCGATGTTCTTGTGTCTCCGCTCAAGTTTGCGGGTTACTTTAGTGCGCGGAAGGATGAGTTTAACAAAATTGATGATAGAATTCGTATGCTCAAGTTGCGGTTAAAATTGCAAAGCAACTATGTAACGAAACGACAGCAATTCCCGGTGAGTTGAGTTTTGGGCGTGATCGGTGTTTTAGGGTTGGTTTTCTGGCTGTGATCCAAGTGTGTCGATCCCTTCACCGAGTGATTT
>JAWXCK010000277.1:0-3184 GCA_034408855.1 Pirellulaceae bacterium | reverse complement strand
CTTCAAGCATCGTATCCGCGAGATCACCGGCCGTAGCCGAGGCATCTCGATGGAGCGACGTTTGGGCGAACTGCGAACGTACGTTCGCGGTTGGATGGGCTACTTCGGCCTTGCCTCACAGTTGAAACTGTTCGCAAGCTTGGAACAGTGGATACGCAGGCGCATTCGATGTTGTTACTGGAAACGCTGGCGACGCGTTCGCACGCGAGTCCGGGTACTGATAGCACTGGGTGTTCCGCGACGGCAAGCCATTCCGACACGGCAAGAGTCGCAAAGGACCTTGGCGCATGTCCAAGACGATCGCAAGCGGCGTGGGAATGACGAATGCTTGGTTAGCCGAACAAGGAGTCTTGAGTCTGAAGACGTTATGGGCCGTGCTTGCTCATCTTCGCTGAACCGCCGGATGCGGACCCGCATGTCCGAGTGGTGTGGGGAGGGCGGTCAGCGATGACCGCCCTTACCCGATTTATTCTTACGCAGCGGGTTTAGTCGGCGGCAGGTTCGCGCCAGTATCCTAGCATCTCGGCAGTGGCCGTGTCTATTAAACGCTAGATTTTTTTGTGTCCGGTGTCGAGCGCAATCCGAGTCTTGTTTCGAGTGAGGGTTGGAGATGTCGCACAACGCTTTCAGTTTGGCGATCACGCCCTAAACGTCGCAGGCCAAGTTGCGAGCGTTGGATTCACGAGCATTTGTCGAGCGCAACTTTTACGAGCATCTGTCGAGCGCAAGTTCCGGGCTTTGTATTGAACGACACGATTCAACCGGCGGCGGCCAACAAGGCTTGACATCAGGATCGACCCGATCCGCCGCTCGGTTGCAATCGATGGTTCGGCGTTTAATTCTACCCTGGCCTCTTTTACTGTTTCATTCTTCCTTCCTTCCACACCTTTCGACCAACCGTACGACCCAGGGAATAAAGGACAAGATTACCAAGGCTAAGGCAGTGCTCAGCACGGCCGTCGATTCTCGCCCTATGCCTGCGGCCACGCCGATGGCCGCCGTTAGCCATATACTTGCCGCAGTGGTCAGTCCCTTGGGTTCCTCTTGTCGGTTTCCGATAATGATGGCTCCGGCCCCAAGGAACCCCGCCCCAGCGATCAAGCCCTGCAACACGCGAGTTAAATCTCCGATTGATGCCCCGGTTTGTTGAGGAATCATGACGAAGAGCGCTGCCCCGAGAGCAACCAGCATGTGCGTTCGCAACCCTGCCGCCTTGCCCTTCTGCTCCCGCTCGTACCCTAGTAGACCACCAAGAGTCGCAGCAAACAGGAGGCGTAAAGTGATGCGGGTAATTTGAGCTGCATCGGGGATATCGGAGAATTCTAACAGCACGGTATTCCATATTTCTTGCCACACGCCCATAGTCGCTCCTTACTCTGTCTGTACTTCATTCGGTTCCCTCGCGGTTCCGTGTCCAACGCTTTGGTACGCCCGTCATGGGCATGAGTTAATGGGGTTGAAGTCCCCTGTGCAAGACTGCTCGTTGTACCACATAAGCCATTGCCTTGCTAGCAATTCGCTGGTTTAAACTTCGTTTGGGGGACTGGACTTTCGAAACTGGTTTTCGAAAGATTCGTGCTTGAAGGGTCGCGTTGGTGTTGCGACCCGCGGATGGCTTCTTTGCACGGAGGTGCTGTTGATGTGCGTGGTTGATCTATCGAATGAACGCATCAAACAAGTCGACTTCGTACTACTGGTGCAAGACACGACCGAGATCGATCTGACACGTCCTGAACAACAAGTTAAGGGAGCCGGGCCGATGGATTCCGAGTCGCGACGCGGGGCGTTCTTTCATCCGATGGTGGCCTTTGATTTTGAAGGTGTAGCTCTGGGACTCGTGGGCGAAAAGAGTTGGACTCGTGAAGGGATAAGCAACGGTACTCCAGCCGAGAAAAGTACGAAGCGTCGCAAGACTGGTATTGAAGAGAAGGAGAGCTACCGTTGGTTGGAAGGTTTGCAAATGGCCAAGCAAACTGCCCAGGCATGTCCGCAGACCACTTGTGTTTGTGTCGGCGATAGTGAGTCTGACATCTATGATCTATTTGTAGCTGCTAACAAGAGCGAGACACCCAATTTAGATCTGTTGGTGCGTGCTGGGCAGAATCGCAACACGACCGACAAAGAGGATTGGAAAGATCAGGTGCGGTCGAGTGCCAAAGTGGGAAAACAAACCATTTGCATTCGTGCGAGGCAAGCGAAGATCGGACAAGGGAAGTCCGCTCGCAGTCGTTCTCGTGTAGCGAGGACTGCCGAGCTTGAGATTCGCAAAGCGACGATTCAAGTAGCTCGTCCGGTGCATGGTGATTCCACGCTACCGAAGTTCGTCACGGTGAATGTGGTACTTTGCGAAGAAATCAATCCGTCCGACGGCGAAGATCCCATTTGTTGGATGCTCGTCACCACGTTGCCCATCGACACGGACGAGGATGTGCAGCGAGTCATCCGTAGCTACTGCGTTCGATGGCAAATTGAAGTCTTTTTTAAAACCTTGAAATCGGGTTGCCGGATCGAACACCGACGTTTTGAAGATATCGATCGCATGCTAAACTGCTTAGCATTCTATAGCGTGGTGGCATGGCGGCTGATGTATATCTGTCACATGGGGCGTGAATGTCCTGAGATGGATTGTGAGGTCATTTTTGAACCGAGCGAATGGAAGAGCGTGTACGTTACGTTGGGACTCCCATTGCCAGCCGAAGGTTGCCCGAAATTGAATGACGTGGTTCGGGCGATTGCGAGATTGGGTGGCTTCGTAGACCGCCCCAAAAATTACCCCGGAACACAAACTTTATGGGTTGGCTTGCAACGCTGTTACGACCTGTCCAACGCGTGGAACGCTTTTGGTCCAGGATCAAAAAAAATTTCCTCGGCGTAACTTATGTGGTACAACGAGCCTGGTGTGGTAAGGGTCGTCCGGAAGGACGGCCCTTACCCGATTTCGTCGGTCATGGTTCTGGAACGCCGAGGTCGCGACAGATCTTGCGAACCAAAAAATCATGGCTCTTCCGCAAAATCTGTGGGTCAAAATTGACTATTTATCGTTACGAATAGAAAACCGAAGTTTCAACGGACACCCTTTTCGCATTGGATTTTTGAGGCATCACACCGATGTCCAAAGTTGAAGAAAAACAACCCACCAGACGATCAGTCCGGCGGGTTGCCGAGCGCCTTTGGCGCATCGGAG
>JAWXCK010000276.1:0-48121 GCA_034408855.1 Pirellulaceae bacterium | reverse complement strand
GGTTACGGCGGTCGTGAAGGTGGAGGTCGTGAAGGCGGTGGTCGTGACGGCGGTGGTCGCGACAGCGGTGGTCGCGACTCGCGCGGAGGTGGTGATCGAGAGTCTCGTGGTCATCGCAATCATTAGTGCCTGTTCTATGTTGCAAAATTGCGTCTTTGTGAGCTCGAAAATGCCGGGTGTCGATCGACTTTGTACGATCGGGCCCGGCATTTTTTATGCTCTCCATAGAGGTTGATTTCAACCCTACTCCAACCTGTCGACAACTACGATAAACTTCTCTATTACCGATCTGACACTTTCAACGAATGTATCTATGCCAAAAGAATTACCATCGCACTTGTCGGCGATCGATCAAGGACGATTCGGAACCGCATTTCGTCTAGCCGTTGCCGCCGGCCAATCGACCCTGCGCTATTTCCGGACTAGCGGATTTCAAGTCGAACGCAAAAGCGACAAATCGCCGGTCACGATCGCTGACAAAGAGGCCGAGCAACTTATGCGTCGCGAATTAGAAGTCGCGTTTCCCAACGACGCGATTCTCGGCGAAGAGTTCGGTGAAGTGGGTGGCGACTCGGAATATCGATGGATTGTCGATCCGATCGACGGCACCAAGAGTTTCATATCAGGCGTACCGCTCTACTCGACGTTGGTCGGTGTGACTCGAAATGGCAAGCCATCGATCGGCGTTATCTACATTCCTGGACTGGACGAAATCATTGTCGCCGCAACCGGTCATGGCGCTTGGTATGCACAGGGCGAAAGCCAATGGATACGAGCTCGGGTTTCTCAACAATCGGATTTAGGTGAAGGGCTTTTCGTGACATCTCAAGTCGATACCTTTGATCGTCGAGACGCTCGAGCTGGATTTGATCGTGTTGTTAACGCGGCGTACGTGACTCGAACTTGGGGCGACGGCTACGGCTATCTCTTAGTCGCAACCGGCCGCGCCGAAGTGATGGTCGATCCGATTGTCAATCCGTGGGACGTCGCAGCGGTCATGCCCGTTATCGAAGAAGCAGGTGGTCGATTCACCGACTGGGATGGAATTGCAACGATCCAGACTGGCAATGGCGTCGGAAGCAATGGACATGTTCACGAGCAGGTGCTCGCCATGCTAAAAAAGGGCGATTTTCGCTAGACGCCGCTGTTTCAAATCAAGCATAGAATAGACTATGCTGATCGTTACATCCGATGTGTTCCGTAGCTCTAAGCAGAAAATCATAGCGGTGCTATTCAATGATCGCTTTCCCCCACCGCGTATTTCAATTACCCTCGTGAATTCTCGACGAAAGTTCTTGCCATGAAAAATCTCTACTTGCTATGCTCAGCGATCGTGTTGACGTCCACGAGTCTCTTTTCGAACTCTTCGGCGGCCGAACGACCTAATGTTATTTTTATTATCGCCGACGATGCGTCGAGTCACTATGGACAAGCCTACGGCTGCAACTGGGTAAAGACGCCGAATATCGATCGATTAGCCAAAAGCGGTTTGGTGTTTGACAATGCTTATACGCCAACGTCAAAGTGTGCACCATCACGAGCGGCCATTCTCACCGGTCGCAATCCGTGGCAACTCGAAGATGCAGCCAATCATCAACCCTATTTTCCTGCCAAGTTTACAGCGTTCAGCGAAGCGATTTCGGCGGCCGGTCTTGCATGCGGCGGAGCAGGTAAGACATGGGGGCCGGGTGAAGCCAAAACAGCCGATGGAAAGAATCGAGACTTTGGTATGCTGAATTCGAATGGCAGCTCGCCCGGCGAAGGTTTCCAAAAGTTTTTAGCGAATGCTCCCAAGGGCAAACCGTTCTTCTATTGGTATGGCAGCAAGAATCCACATCGCAGCTACAAAGCCGATTCGGGAATTGCAGCCGGCAAGAAGACATCCGATATCGATCACGTACCAGCTTTCTGGCCCGACAATGACCTTGTTCGTCGCGATATGCTTGACTATGCCATCGAAGTCGAAGCCTTCGATGACGAAGTCGGTTCAATCTTGAAGACGCTCGATGCCAGTGGACTTGCCAAAGATACCCTAGTCATCGTGACGTCCGATCATGGAATGCCGTTTCCACGCGTCAAGGGTCATACCATTGATCCGGCCCACCACATTCCGTTTGTTGCCTGCTGGCCCAATGGAATTAAGAATCCGGGGCGTCGGGTGTCGGAGTTCATCAGCTTTATCGACCTAGCGCCTACCTTTCTCGAACTTGCCCAAGTCGATGGCGTTGCCGCCGGCATGTCCTCGATCACCGGACGTAGTTTTACCGATCTTCTGCGTGGCGAGTCGACCAAGGATCGATCGAGCGTGATTGTTGGACGCGAGCGAAACGATGTCCTGTGTCGTCCGGGTACTCCCGCCGGACTCGGTTATCCTGTTCGCGCTATCCGCGAAGGCAATCTGTTTTATGTTCACAATTTTGAGCCCGACCGCTGGCCATGCGGCAATCCAGAAATCGGCTTTAAAGACACCGACGACAGCCCCACCAAGCAACTGATCGAGAAAAGCGGTACGCAAGATCGCTACTGGCAATTCGCCTTTGGAAAGCGGCCTGCCGAAGAGCTTTACGATTTGGTCAAGGATCCTGATTGCGTTACGAACCTTATGAGCGATGCAGCACTAAAGCTCAAAGCCGGACAAATGCGAGAGAAGCTGTTTGCCGAATTGAAGAAGCAGAACGACCCGCGCATTGCAGGTCATGGCGACGTGTTTGATAACTACCTGTCACCGCGAACCGCTTCCGCCGAAAAATCTTTGAACGCGAAAAAGAAAGAACCGAAGAAGACAAAGAAGGCCGAGGCGAAACGATGACAAGCGATGCTACACCTGATACCCCGAAGCCGGAAACTTTCAAAGTTCGTAAAGGTGGAAAGGATGTCCAGGTAAACTATGAAGAATTATTTGAGTCGGGGCATAACCTTTGGCTGAAGAAGAAGTGCGCGGACGCCACTTTCTTACTCAAGGCCGGTTACTACGACGAAGCTATAGCCGCCCTCAATTCAGCAATCAAGCGAGATCGTCCCGACGGCTCGATTGCACTCATCGCTAAGCATCTCATCAAAGTAATTTCCCAAAACAAAAAGGCGTAGTTTGGGTAACTGCAATCGAACGGGGTTCGTGCTCTAGCGTCGCATGTGAATCAGATTGGATAAGACGACTGCTTGACGAATCCACACGTGAACGGTTACCTTTTTTCCTCTTCGAATTGAGATGGATCTAGAAATTTTTCAAACGCGGCGACACTTGAGCCAACCTTCTTCCATTCGGGGAATTCAATTTTGGGATCGTTGAATTTTAACCACTCCACCTCCACGGTCCCAATCTGATTGGCCAAAGTAGACTTTAATTCGCGATTCGCACTACGAACTAGAGACTCGTAGCTGAAATTGCCACGAATGGGGAGTATTGCCGACTCACGCTCAACGAACTCCATTTCATGGGAATATACTAAATCCCAACTATCAGTCTTTTTGTAAAAAATGGCGCATCTTTTGGGCGCGAATGTTTGAGGATCAAAATACTGCGTCGATTTCGACTTATAGTCAGGTTTTACTAAAGTCTGCACACGCAACAATCCATCCGGCATGACTTCGAGCGAAAGCTGATGACCTGGCGTCGATTGATCCGATAACTTGCTTTCGATTTGACTTGCGTTTGCGTAGTAAAGTGGTTTCGCGCCCAAAAATTGTGGATAGTCGACGTTTGTAGTGGTTAGAAACTTCGAATAGTCGGTATCACGCGCCATCGCGCGAGAGACGGCGTCCTCAGGTCGAAATGCCAACATTTTTCCATCTTCATAGGAAAAAATATGACGGAAGACGCGTTCTGTACCGCCGTATCGCTCTGTGGATTCTTGCTTAGTGGTTCGTCTAATGAAAACGAAACATTTCTTCTGGCTATGTGCCATCAACATCCGATAGACGACATCTTCAGACGTTGTAGGATAGTCCGCTGCTTTCGAATCGTCTTTTGCCCATTGAGAACTCCACCGCTTCACACGAACGTCATAAAAATCAATCGCCGCTTGACTTTGGAAAAAAGCCTCCGTGACCGAGTTTCCGTCTCCGCGAGATTTTTCTGGCGGATTGTCTGCCCTGCCAGTTGTCGCATACGACAACGTCACAAAAGCTATTACAACCGACAGCGATCGTCGGATATGTTGGAGACGCATTTTATCTGCCTTTCTTGAAAAGCCAATCCGCCTATTAGCATGTGTCATTCTACTTATTGACTCATTACGTTATTTTTTTGTTATCACTCAAATTACGAGTATAACTTGTGGTGCGTCACGACGATCGGTCGTGAAATCAAGGCGAATCCGTAGAATGGCGGTTAACCAGCGGACTGTAATTTTCTGGAGGATGTCATTCTTCTGGAGGAGGACAATTCAAGCCAGCTTCAAACGCGGTGGGAATATCATGATCAAACGCCCACGTGTCAGAAATGCAAACAAAGAATGGCTCAAGTTCTGCATCTAAAAATCGAGTACACGTACAATCGTAACGACTTCCACAATGGGTTGGGTATTCTTCTTCTATATGATAGTCCGTTGAAGAATCGCCGGGTTCGATCGAACTAAAAGTTGACCCCGCAAGAACGTCCTCATTCCCACACCAATTTCCTTCTTCCGATTCAGCGCAACTTCCGTTACAACTCTCCGTAATAACTCTCCGTAATAACATCTGTGCAGTTGTAATTAACGGCGACATAACAGGCATCCGCGTATAGACGGGAAGAATTCACTGTGATAGCGGCAAACGCGACAAAAATTGCGCAAGCAACGACATTATTTCGGCTCATCATTTTCAAGTTCTCTTTCAGTTGGATAAAACACATTTAGTTTCGACTTCGATTTCGAGACCAAGGTCGGTCAATATTTTCCACTTCAATATCCCATCACTCGACAATTCTTCTAGCTTGTGAGACTGAATCTTAACGCGATAGGTATTTTTGCTAAGCTGCGAAAAGGAAGTTTCAAGCTCCATATCCTGAGGTGAGCGACATTCGATTCTAAGAATATTCGGAGTCGGTTTTTCAGGCGACGGCACGCGCATACGTACGATCGCCGTAGCGTGCCGAGGAATTTCTTTCGTTTCTCCGACTGTAAACACAGTCCTATTTGGAAGGATCTCTACGTCCTGATTTTCGCTTAGTTTGCAAAGTATGTTTGATGTAAAACCAGTCGGAGAAATGATCACAATTTCACCCAACGCGGAGCCGTTTCGAATTTCGGAAGGCATAAACCGACATTCTACGAAATACTTGTCCCCGTCCCGAACAAGCTTAGACCGTATCGGCTTCAAGTCATCGCTTGTTTCAATCCGAATTTTCTGCATAAGCTCCGGCGATTCGAATTCAAGTGGCAAGCGAAACGAACGCTCATCTTCGGTTTTCAAGAAAGGCACGTTGATCTCCGGTTGTGCAAATGCCACCAAGCCCTCGTATCGTACTTGAAACGTCAGTTGCACCATATCTTTCCCGGAACACCAAACGACGGCGGAAAAGCGCTCATCTGGTTTTCGTGGAGAGGACGGTGTCACGATTCGAAAACTCATCTCAACCGAATCTCCATTGGGCAGAGAAATCATGGGGACTTGTGCAGTAGTACACTTGCATGCGAGGTCGACTTTTTCGAATCGAACGTCGGCAGTTGTATCATTGTTGACGAGAACCGTGGCCTTGAGGGTATCACCTGGTCGCACTTTATCAAAGGAAAACACCTTGTAGTGAATTGCCTTCTTGCCAACCATCGTAAACGTGAACGCTTGCGATCGCGTGTCTTTATCGGGAACCTCGCCGACACCTGTGCTGCCGAGACAAATAACGAAAACTACCAGCCAAACAAATACGCAAACTCTACGCGTCCCGTTGATAAGAATTCGAATGCGCTCACTCCAAGCATTCAAATATCACCTGCCGAATCGAAGTTCTAAAAGGTTGCCTAAGAACTGCCTAAGCGTTCCAGGATGGAAATTCGCTCCTCGACTCGTGACTTATACCAAGAGTTGAACTCGTGTCAACAAAAAAATTAAAAAAATTCGACGCTTCTTGGCGATTGTTACCATCGCAGCGAGCGCTGCGTTGTTGGTGAGCTTTTCCCGATCAAGCCATTGCGAGCTTTCGACCACCATTTCATTGGCGATTACTCGAATGCTCGCAAACTGCGTGAGGATCTCTTGGGCCTTTTGCTTGGCATAAAAAAATTTACATTGGCCGTATAGCATAAAGCCCTTTTTTTGACGGGAGCAATCGAACGCGAGTCACGTGACCTGAGAGCCGCGTTTTGACAAGTGTGCCCCTGGGATGCGCTTCGCTGACTAGAGGATTTCGCGGATAATCTTTCCGTGTACCTGAGTGAGACGTTCGTTTCGGCCCAAGTGTGGGAAGGTTAGTTGGTCTTGATCGAGCCCGAGCTGATTGAGAATGGTCGTGTGAATATCGCGAAAATGATAAGGCTTTTCGGTAGCCCGAAGACCGATCGCATCGGTAGCTCCAACGATGCGACCGCCTTGAACTCCGCCGCCTGCCATCCACATTGTGAAGCCAAGGTTATGATGATCGCGTCCCACTCCGGCTTGAGCTTCTGGCGAACGACCAAACTCTCCTCCCCACAGCAAGAGTGTCGAATCTAATAGGCCTCGGCGCTTGAGATCGGTGATCAGCCCAGCAATCGGCTGATCGGTTTGCGCAGCCATCCTTAAATGGTTTTCCTCGATGTCTTTGTGAGCGTCCCATTGTGTTGCACCCGATCCGCCTCCCGAAACAACGACCGTAAATCGCACTCCTTGTTCGACCAATCGCCGTGCCATCAAACATCGGCGGGCGTAATCATCGGTCGGCTCGACACCGACTCCATAGAGTCGCAAGGTCTCTTCGGTTTCACTGGCAAGGTTGAGCACGTCTGGAGCTTCGGATTGCATTCGGAAGGCTAAGCCATACGTTCTCAGCCTGGCCGCAAGTTCATCGTCGTCCGAGGCGAGTGTGGCTTCATTGAGTTGTCGGATCAGCTCGATGGTCTTACGTCGATCATTCATCGAAATGCCGGCCGGAAGGTCGAGATTCAAAACAGGACGATCGCCTGCTCGAAAGACCGTCGGCTGATACGCCGATGGAAGAAAACCGTTACCGTACATCGGCTGACCAGCTTCCAATGCCCCATCAGGATCGGGCATCACGACATAAGCTGGAAGCGAATCGCTTTCAGACCCTAATCCATAGATAGTCCACGCTCCCATGCTCGGAAAACCCGGCACGACTCGCCCCGAAAGCAGTTCATATTGCGCCGCAGAATGGACGACCATATCGCCATAGCACGATCGAATGACCGCGATCTCATCAATTACTTTAGCGACATGCGGGAACAGATCGGATACGTCGATCCCGCTCTCGCCATAACGTTGAAACGACCGTTTCGAGCCGAGTAACTTGGCGTCGTTCTGTACAAACTGATACTTGGCTTCTCCAAATTCTTTCGGTCGCTTTTGGCCATCGAGTTCATTGAGCAATGGCTTTGGGTCAAACGTTTCGAGGTGACTTGGACCACCGGCCATAAACAGAAAAATGACCGACTTGGCTTGGGCAGGAAAATGGGGCAACTTCGGAGCAAGCGGTGAAGCTGCTTCTGCTCGCAATTTTTCCTGTTGCATGATCGATGCAAGTGCCAACGCCCCCATACCGCAACAGTTCTCGTTCAAAAACTTTCGTCGATGGATCGATGGGAAGAAATTCGGCATTGGAATCAACGAACGTATAAAAAGGCGTTAAGGTTAAACATGGCTAACGCGAATTCGCGATGAGCTCCGTTCTGCAAAAATCGCAAGGCTAAACGCTTTTCGTCAAGCGTTGGGGGGCGACCGGTCGCCAAACGAAATGCGATATCAATCTGCTTCTCGATATCACCGATCGATTCGCGTTCTAGCCGAGCTGCAAAAACGTCTGCCAGCGAGTTTGATATTGTACCGTTGAGTAACTCCAATGCTTGCGGTGCATGTGTGCTCTCTTCGCGGCTAGCACAGCTTGTTTGTAACGTTGGCTGATCAAAAACTTCCATAAATGGAAGCCGAAGGTTACGTTTGGCGATCAAGTAAATCGAGCGTCGCGATTGCTCGCGGGGTTCATCGGTGAGTGTCCATTGGCTCGGTTTATAAAGCTGTTGTCGCAGTTGTTCGTCTACCGGCAACATGATGCTGGGGCCACCGATCTCCAAGCTCAGCTCACCAGAAATTGCTAACATCGAGTCGCGAATTTCTTCGGCGCTTAGCCGACGTCGATTGAACTTCCACAATCTTGAATTCTCAGGATCGATTTCTTGAGCGATGGCATCCGACGAAGTTGTACTTGCCTGGCGATAGGTACTACTCAATAGAATCATTCGATGAAGCGGCTTCATTTTCCAATCTTGTTCGAGGAGTTTTGAGGCGAGGTGGTCTAATAGCTCCGGATGGCTTGGTTGTTGTCCATTTTTTCCAAAATCGTTCGGACTCTTAACGATCCCTTGGCCAAAGTGATATCGCCAAAGTCGATTGATGATCACCCGCGGTGTTAAAGGGTTCTGAGTATCAGCGAGCCATTCGGCCAATGCAGTCCGTGGCGTCGATTCGCTTGCCGAGGAACCGCTTGATTGGCTAACCTGGAAGACTTGCGGCGGATTCGGTGAGACACGATCGCCCGGCATCGACCATTCACCGCGTTTGAGCACATGGATCGGTGTCTGGTTTTCGAATTCGTTGTGCACCGTACTAATTAAGGGGATGGGAGGCGGAAGTTCTTTTTCCCAAGTGCGAATTTTGGCAACGGTGGCCTTCTCTTCTTCGCCGCCTTGGGCGGATAGCTCCTTGGTGAGTCGATCGATCTCTTTCTGGATCTTCGAAGTCTCTTTCTTCCAATCGTCGTATTCATCTTTATCGACGAGTGTCATCTCGTGTTCTTGGGAAGCAGCAAAGTAGGCTTGCATGCAATAGTAATCTCGTTGCGAAATTGGATCGAACTTGTGATCGTGGCAGCGTGCGCAGCCGATCGTTAAACCCAAGACCGCTGAACCGATAATGTCAGCGCGTTCGGTGAGCACTTCGTTGCGGCTGCCCGATACTTCTTGATTTCCCGCATTGCGACGGACTGCTCCCAATCGGTGAAATCCCGCAGCAACCATAAGTCTCGGATCGTTCGCGTCGATTTCGTCGCCGGCGATCTGCTCGCGCAGGAAGTCATCGTACGCGATACCCTCGTTGAATGCTTGAACCACGTAGTCGCGATATCGCCAGACGCCGGGAACGGTTCGGTCGTACTCGAATCCCTCCGTCTCAGCGAATCGGACGACGTCTAGCCAATGCTGCCCCCATCGCTCGCCATATCGAGGACTGGCTAGCAAGCGATCAACCAAACGTTCATACGCGTCCGGATTTGTGTCGCGAATAAAATCGTCGATCTCCTGGAGTGTTGGAGGGAGGCCCGAAAGATCAAAGGTCACTCGACGAATGAGATCGAATCGATCGGCTTCCTTGGCAGGATCAAGATCGACTTGTTCCAATTTCGCAAGAACAAAATAGTCGATCGAGTTTCGCGGCCACGCCCTATTTTCAATTCCGGGTAGTTCTGGATTGGCAATCGATTGAAAAGCCCAATACTCGCGGGCCTTTTCTAGATCGATTCTTGGTTTATCCGACGCCGCAGGTCCATCGCGAGGATCGGGAGCACCCATTTGAATCCAGCGTTCGATGTTCGCGATATCCTCGTCGGGAAGTTTCGAATCCGGCGGCATCT
Organism: Pirellulaceae bacterium; assembly: GCA_034408855.1. Lineage (GTDB taxonomy): Bacteria > Planctomycetota > Planctomycetia > Pirellulales > Pirellulaceae > JAIYDQ01. The sequence continues at coordinate 38,364 of JAWXCK010000276.1, read as the reverse complement.
CGAGGCCGTCGTATCGAATCGCGGCGATCAAGAGACTTTTCGAAGGTTCGCCAGGCGCAACCGCTGTTCCCGAATCTCCGCCAAGCCGCAATCCTTCACGAGTATCCAACAGCAACCCGCCCTCGATATCGTCAGCGTTTCTGGAGTGACATTCGTAGCAGCGCTGGACGAGAACCGGTCGAATCTTCGCTTCGAAGAAGGCTATTCCTTCGGCATCAACCTGCGACTCGGAACGGACCTCGATCGTGTTCCCAAGAACGGACGCGATGACGACTAACCATCGCCAACCACATAAAATCTTCGGCATCTTTTCGATCGAAATTGCTATCATCCCTTCTTATTCCAAAACCTCAATGCTATCGACCTGGGCGAACGTAGCATGAGTATAGTCGGTTTACGTCTCTCTGTCGTCGAATCGTCCTGCCATATCTTCGCTGAAACGAATACGATCAAAGCGATCGCAGCTTGAATTTCGCGATAGGCGAAACCTCGATTTAAGGTTATGCTAGACCCCTTTTGTTGAAAAGGTGGAAAGTTCTGAATGGCGGTATTGTTGCAAATTCGCGGAGCTGAAAAAAGCTATGGCGATCAGATGTTGTTGGATGATGCGGAAGCATCGATTGTAGATGATCAAAAAGTTGGGTTTGTCGGCCGGAACGGCGCAGGGAAATCGACCCTATTAAAGGTCATTTTAGGCGAGGAAGAGCTCGATAAAGGCGAAGTAATCCGTCACCCAAACTTGCGCATTGGCTACTTGCGACAGCACGATCCGTTCTTGCCAGGTGAGACGGCCCTCGAATTTTTGATGCGCGACAGCGATCAGCCCGATTGGAAATGTGGTGAAGTAGCCGGTCAGTTTGAGCTGAAGGGAACCTATCTCAACGGTCCGATCTCATCGCTGTCAGGCGGTTGGCAAACGCGGGTAAAACTCTCGGCACTATTGCTCCATGAGCCGAATCTATTGCTCTTGGATGAACCGACGAACTTCTTGGACCTTCGAACGCAAATCTTGCTCGAGCATTTTTTGCGAAGTTTTTCCAAAGCCGCGTTGATTGTCTCGCATGATCGAGAATTTCTTCGAGCGACGTGCAGCCACACGCTCGATCTGACGCGAGGTGAGCTTACCATGTACCCAGGGAAGATCGACGAGTTCTTGATCTACCAGTCCGAGCGACGAGAGCACGATGAGCGTGTCAATGCCTCGGTCCAAGCCAAGCAGAAGCAGCTTCAAAAATTTATCGACAAGAATCGAGCACGAGCGAGCACGGCTACTCAAGCCAAATCCAAAGGCAAGCAGTTGGAGCGTTTACAGACAGTCGATATTGCATTGGATGACCCGACAGCCCATATCCGCGCACCGATCGTCAATCCTCGGCAAGGACCAGCCGTTCGATGCAACGAATTGTCGATCGGATACGACGATCATGTGGTCGCAAAGAAAATCGAAGTCGAAATCGAGCATGGTCAACGTGCAGCAATCGTGGGTGATAATGGTCAAGGAAAAACGACGCTTCTGCGAACACTCGTTCGATCGCTGGAACCGTTGCACGGTCAAGTTAAATGGGGTTACGGTTGCGAGATTGGCGTTTACGCTCAACATGTCTATACAAGCCTCGACCCAAAGCAAACAGTATTGGAGTATCTTGAATACAAAGCCAACCCGGGGACAACGCAGCAGATGATTCTTGCTGTAGCAGGCGCGCTTCTGTTTCGCGATTCCCATACTCAGAAAAAAATAGCGGTTCTATCTGGAGGTGAACGAGCCAGGCTGTGTATGGCAGGGCTACTTTTGGGGACCTACAACATTTTGGTCCTTGACGAACCAGGCAACCATCTCGACGTCGATACCGTCGAGGCACTGGCTGATGCCTTGCTGGCCTACAAAGGAACCGTCATTTTTACCAGCCACGATCGGCACTTTATGAAAAGGATTGCGACGTCGATTGTCGAGGTCCGCGATGGAACGGCGGTGAACTATGCCGGCAATTACGATGCTTATCTGTATGCCGTCAACAAAGAGATCGACGATGGCGAGCGAGAGTTGAACGCTAAAAAGTCGGCATCATCGAAGCCGGTATCGAAAGCACCATCGGCTGCATCGAAACCCGTTTTAGACGAACGTGCGATTCAGAAAGAGCTGAAGACGCTCGAGAAGAAAATTGCACAGCTCGATAGTCAGAAACGCGAAATCAACGATCAACTGATGCAAGCCACCGATCCTGATGAAGCCCTGCGATTGCACAACGAATTGACTTCGATGACCGCAGAACTGGAAGGCGTCGAGCAACGTTGGTGCGATCTGAGTAATTTCTAGGCCGCCTAAAGGCGGAACTACGAGCGAGATTCTAAGTGAAGGCAGAACTACGAACGTGTGGATCCGTCGAACTACGGGGTAAGAACGACAGGGTTACCGCCACCGTTCGGGATCGAGTAGTTCATACCTGTTGGGATGAGACCGTAAGCGCCTTCGGTGAATACTTGACGAACAAAGTCGTTGAATACTTTGATGGGGCGCGGTGGGACGATGATCAGATCGTTATCGCGCAGCCAAATTTCGTCGGCAGGATTCGGTCGCTTGCCGAGGTGAGCACCGCGAAGATCGAGCATCGTCGAAACCAAACGCCAGTCTTCGGCGCGTCGGAAGACGATGACTTGCCGATTATTCGCACCGATCTGAAGACCTTCGGACATCGCGAGGGCTTGAGTTACCGTGGTCGGTTGTGTGATTTCAAAACGACCTGGCCGAACCACTTGGCCAAAGACATAGACGAAATGCGGGGCTTGTCGAACTAAACGCGGTTCGACTTCGATGCCGGTCACACGCTCGCGGTATCGAAGATTGACTTCTCGTTTCAATTCTTCAAGCGTCATTCCTACGACTTGAACGCTGCCGACAAGCGGAAGCTGTAGCTTGCCGTCTGGATTAACACTGGCGGTAATATTTTGGCCACCATTGACGCCGATGAAGTTGCTCACCGATGCTTTCAAGTCTTCCAGTCGCGTGTTCGTCTTAACGGGCGTTACGTCGATCGACGGGTTCTTCAGATAAGCAGCGTAGGATTTTTCCAATTCTTTGCGAAGTTCTTGTACCGATTTCCCGGCTGCGAGAACGGGACCGATCAGTCTTAAGACGACCGTTCCATCGGGTTGAATCGCCACGCCCTTAGTGAAATCGCCACGCTTGATTTCCGGGTCCGTCACCGATTCGATCAGCAGCTCATCTCCGACCATAAGCCGATAGTCTTCGCCGATCCGTTCACGCGTCGAGATGAATATGAACTGTAGTTCGTCACCAACGCGGGCGCGATAGTCGAGCATCGCTGGGAGCCGAACCGGCCCAACGTATTCGCCTTGTCGAAGCGGTTCAAAATCAATGGAGCTGACTTGCTTCCAACGTTGCTCTGCGCCTTGCGAACACGTGCAATCGATGCCTCGAACGCAATTCTTGCAAGCACCACTGGTTAGACCAACTGCTTGTGCAGGTGAAGCAACGCATTGAGGAGCTGGATGATTCAGCCGCGTGCTGCATGTCTGGCAACTGCAAGCATTTTGATGCGCAGGCACGCTTTCAATGGCTTTAGCTTGGGTTGTCGGGTAGGGCGAACTGGTCATTCCCATCTGCCCCGTCGATTCGTTAGTCCAAAGAGTCAGCGATGCGAGGCAGAGCGTCGCGATCGATAGCTTTCTCGCAGTCAATTTTGGAATGTTCATGAAAATGTCGATTGCTATGAAAGGATCACTGTATGTATGAATTCGGACACATCGATCTCATTACGAGATCAACGGAGTAAGCGACTAAACCAGGATGTGCTCTTGGGAGGTACGCTCGGCGAAACGGCGGAAGCGCTGGTCACCGTACCTTGTTTGATTTGTTGATTTGGGCTAATTCGAGCGAACGTTTGCGGGTCGATCTGAATAACTTCGGGAAGTCCATCAACCGTGTTGTGTCCCTCCAGGATGGCAACTTGTTGAAGTGCAAAGGCAACCATATCAGGCTGTTCGCGCCGACGATAAACTTCGGCGAGATTCTTCCAAGCATTGGCCGACGGGTTGTACTGAAGGCTTTGGCTGAGAACCGTCTGAGCCTCGTCGAGTCGATCGAGTCGCAGCAACGTATAACCCAATTGATTAGCCCCGTCAGCATGACCAGGAGCAATATCGAGTGCCGCAGCGTAACAAGCCGCTGCTTGATTGCGAAACATCACGGAATTGTCTCCATTTGCTTCAGCGCGTTGCTCGTAAGTTTTGCCCAAAGCGTAGATGAGATCGGCTGCCCAAGGATGCCCCTGAGCCGCAATTGCAAGTTGGTGTCGTGCATAGGTACGATAGTGTTGAGCTGCAAGTTCTGGCGAGACGTCTTTCAGATCGACTTGCTTGAGAGCTTGTGTAGCATGACCGGCGACGATCCTTGCGGTGGATTGAGCGTGGGTTGGTCGCAGTAGCGATTGCTGAAAATCGGCTTCTTCGGAGAATGCCGATAGAGCTTGATCGAGCGTCGGTTCACTTGACCACCCACCGGAACGCAAATCAAGCGCTCGATAGAGAACGCGCAGTCCGGTCAAGACTTCGTCGCGAGCACTCATCACCGCATTTCGCTTCAATAGCTCGTCACATTTCGAAAGATGGCCGCGAATCTCTTCCTCAACGCTTTTCCATCCCATCGGAGGTTCGACAGGCACCGGTGCGATGCCCATTGGACGCTCGCCATCTTCCATTAACTCGCGACTAATCTGACTAGCCAAACGCATCCGCGAAGCATCGCGTTCGCTCTGAGCCAAAATTGCGTGAACCATGTTGTTCTGGTGCGCATCATGGGATGGCACGAACGTATTCATCGGTCGATCTTCATGATCTCGCGAGTATGCAGCCGGCTTGCCTGGAACGGCAACGATTCCAACGACCGAACTTGGAGCCGTCGTAACATAGTCAGCATCGACCATTCCGACTTCATTGGGAGTCGGTTCGGGCTTTCGAGCCGATCGTTGCGGTCCTTGGCTTGGACCAGAAGGTTCGGATCGATTGGCTTCCAACGGAACGTGTTGTCGATTGGGATTCGCGCCGGACGATGGACTGCTGACCATTGTGTCAACTGGAATTGGCCAACCGAGATCTACAATAGGTTGGTTAGCAATCTCGGGAAGCGGCTGTCCCCCCGCTGGGATTTGTACGAACGAACGATCGGAGACTTGCGGCTGTCCAATGAAGCTAAGCTCCGAACTTCTGGGGTCAACGACCGAACTGCTCGATACATTCGCTGAGGCTGGTTGATAAATAGTTCGGTGCGAGGCAGGACCAACGGCTCGCTTCTGTTCGATAATTGACGGACTTGCCGCCGGATTTGCGGGAGCGCCGGGAAGGTTTCGCGGCAAAGGTCGCTGTGCGGCGGGGACTGGGGACGATGCGCGATCCCACGGCGAAGTTGGGATCTGTCCCGATGGTATCCAGTTTAACGCTGGTTTCGAGGGTGACAGACTGTCATTTGCAGGAATGCTGGCTCCAGGTTGTGGTCGATTGCCGACCGAATCGATCGAGAAAAGCTCACTCGTCGATTCGTATCGAGGCCGTGGTTGAGGCTGCGGAAGTTCTGTGGTTCGAGGCAACCATCCGGCTGTCGAAGGAAAATTCTGAGCTGGCAGCAAAGAGGACATCCCGCTGCCGAAGCATATTGCCAATAAATACGTGCGTTTGGCGTGGCGAGGTTTTGTCATTGACATCATATTTTTTTGGCCCAGGCTCGTTGGTTCAACTGCTACAATCCAATCTACGGGATCGTTCATTAGGATCGGAATCAAAGCGTCAATCACTCCAAGTAGGTTGGCATGATTGGGGCCGGTAAAGTAAGAACTAGCGTTGCAATCGGATTAATCGGTATAGATTGACACTACTGTTTTGCAAGCAAGAATGGAGGATGAATGAAGTGGCGTACGCTTCCAGCTTGCGATCCTGAACGTCACCCCGACTCAACCCCCTACCTGTTATCGAATCGAGCGAAAAATGTCGCGAAAGTTCCAGCTTGCCCGCCGCACACTTCTTCGAGGTGCGGGCGTTGCTTTAGCCCTTCCATGGTTAGAAGCCATGCAGTTGCCCAGCCGACGATTATTGGCTGCCGTGGAATCCTCCCCGCCCGTACGATTGGCTTGGGTTTTCATTCCCAACGGAACCCATTCGGAACGCTGGCTAAGCGAAGCTGACGGCGATTCTTGGAAAGTAACGCCTAGCTTGGAACCGCTTGCCGATCTCCGATCCGATATCAGCGTTCTTCGCGGACTTGCCCAAGTTAATGCTCGAGCCCTCGGCGATGGACCTGGCGATCACGCTCGCAGCGCTGCCGCTTTTCTGACAGGCGCTCATCCGTTTAAAACCGCTGGTAGTAAAATTCGCGTTGGCAAGAGCATCGACCAAGTGATCGCCGATAGTTCCGGTTCTGCAACCCGATTGCAATCTGTCGAACTTGGCACCGAGGAAGGAAAGAATGCTGGCTCGTGCGACTCTGGATATGCATGCGCCTATTCGGGCAGCATTTCCTGGCGCAGTGAATCTCAGCCGATGGGAAAGGAAATCAATCCGAGACAAGCGTTCGAACGACTTTTCGGGTCCAAATCGTCGTCCGGCCAAGACGCAGCAAAACGCTTGGCCATACGAACGAGTATTCTCGATTCAGTGCAGTCAGCTCGAGAATCGCTCTTGAAAAAACTCGGTTCGGAAGACAAGCAAAAAATAGAAGAGTATTTTTCAAGTGTGCGCGAAGTCGAAGCACGTCTCGAACGAGCCAATCAAAACGTCGATTTAGGGGATCCGAATGCAAGCGATGCGTTCGAAAAGCCAGCAAATTTCGGTGAGCAAATCCGACTCATGTACGACTTGATGGTGCTTGCCTTTCGAACCGATACGACAAGAGTTGCGACGTTCATGGTCGCCAACGAAGGTAGCAATCGCTCGTTTCCAATGATCGATATCAAAGAAGGGCATCATCAACTCTCTCATCATCAAAACAAAAAAGACAGCTACGAAAAAGTTGCCAAGATCGACCGTTACTACTGCGAACACTTTGCCTATTTTGTAAAACGACTGAAAGAAACCGCCGACGGTCAGTCATCGTTGCTCGATAATTCGCTCATCGTATATGGGGGAGCTATCTGCGACGGAAACAAGCATGACCATCACGATTTACCTATCTTACTCGCTGGTCGAGGAGGCGGAAAAATCCAAAGTGGACGCTTTCATCGATTTCCGAATGAGACTCCGCTCAACAACCTCTTCTTGACCATGGCCGACTGCTGCGGCGTAGAATTGCCAGAACTTGGCGATAGTACCGGCTTGCTCAGGATGGGATTGTAGGTTTAGCAAATTGCTCCAGCGATGATTTGCTGGAGCAATGCGAAAAATCGAGGTCGTGTCCAAATGCTGCTTGCTTAACCGACTTGGCGCTTCAGCGTTAGAACCGACCCGGCAAACTCTCGAAGTCCACCCGCATTCGAACGAGGTTGCTTAGCCTTTAGCACCGGCGCTGAAGAACTTTCTGTATCGGTAAGCTCCGATCGAACGATTTTGACCTCTTTGGGAGCTTCGATACCAATCGTGACTCGATTGCCAGAAATTCGGGAAATCACCAAAGTGATGTTATCGCCGATTACTAATTGCTCGCCTTCTTTTCTACTTAGTACCAACATCGTAAAACCTCCTTGAAGTTTTGGACCTATCCGACACCTTTCAAGACGCCGGAATCCACTATATGAACATTTGAACACTTAGTCAAGCTGACACTTTAAAGACGCAAATCAGGTACCGCAGGATATAAATTTTTGGAATTTTCACAGTTCGTCTTAAGTTACGTTTTCCACCTCCGAGGGGTTCTTAGATTAACCTAAAGAAAACCTCGAAATTGACTTATGGTTTCCACATTTCTCGTGACGATTTATGGCAGAGTATGATGGCGAATTGCTAGCTTTTCATGAACATTTGAAATAGTTTTTGCAAAGATCTATGAAAAGTTTACACATGCTGTTTGCCATTTCGGCTCATTCTGCGATTTATGTCTTATTCTTCGATTCTCACTTGGGGGACATGATTTCGTATTCGTTGCTTGACTGCCATATTTATCCGTCCTGCTAGGGACACGTTAGGTCACGCAAGAGAAAAAACTTTCGGAATGAGTCCATTGGGGCTCCTTCGCGTCGTTTCAGGAGTTGAAATATGGAGAAGGTGACCACGATTTTGAAGCAAGCCATCGCGTTTCACCAAACTGGCAATGCTCTTCAAGCCGAACAGCTTTATCGCGAAGTGCTGCGAATTAGCCCAGACTGTGCGAATGCTCTGTGCATGTTAGGAGTGCTGGCATCTCAAGCCGGACAGCTTAGCACTGCAATCGATCTGATGAATCGAGCCGTCGTCGTTGCTCCAGAAATCGCAGAAGCTCATCGCTACCTGGGAAACACTCTGACGCATCATGGCCTTCGAGAAGAAGCCATTGCCTGCTATCGAAACGCGATTGCTCGGCATCCCAAGGTTTTGGATTTCCACTTTTATTTGGGCGATCTGCTTCGTGAGCGAAATGATCACAAATTCGCAATCGTCGCCTATCAGTCAGCTCTTGAAATCGATCCCGCTTGCCCGGAAGCGCACAACAATCTCGGCTTAGCATACGTCGCTCTTCGAATGCTGGATGCGGCAGTTCAATCGTTCTCACTCGCCGTCGAATTGCGACCCGATTTCGCCGAGGCTCACTTCAATCTAAGTTGCGCTTATCGTGAGCTCAGTCAATTCGACCTAGCTATCGCGACAGGCCATGAAGCTCATCGACTTCGGCCAGGCTTAGGTGAAGCGGTGCTGGTCAACGCACTCCAGCAAGTTTGCGATTGGCGTTCAATCCCTGAGTTATCGAACCATCTCATCCAACGCGTCGAAACCGACGATCCAATCAATCAACGCTACCCTATTCATCCATTCGCGTTCTTTGGTTTGCATTTGGAAACGACTGCCCCGCAACAGTTAAAGTGCGCCCGGCAATGGTCGACCTATAAAGGACTCAATGCACTTGCCTCGTCGCACGCATTGAAAAAGAATGCTCGAGCGCGAACCTCCAAACACATTCGCTTGGGCTATCTCTCGGCAGATTATCGTGAACACCCAGTCGCTTATCTCATCGCCGATTTGTTCGAAAAGCACGACCGAAATCGCTTCGAAGTTTTTGGATATGCGTTAGGCCCAGACGACCAGAGCGCGATGCGAAAGCGGATTGCCAATGGATTTGACCGCTTTCACGACATACAATCGCATACTCCGATCGAGGCCGCTCAACAAATCTATGATGACCAGGTCGATATTCTAATCGATTTGCAGGGCTACACTTTTCACGCACGAACGGAAGTCTTAGCGTTGCGTCCCGCCCCAATCCAAGTTAATTATCTGGGATACCCCAGCACGATGGGAGGCGACTTCATCGATTACATTTTAGTCGACGAGTTTATTGTTCCAACGGATCAGCAAGCCTACTATTCAGAACGCCTACTTCATCTTTCCGGATGCTACCAATCCAACGTCCAGTCTCACCCAGTTGCCGAACGAATACCGCGTCGAACGGAATGTGGATTGCCTGAAGAGGGTTTCGTATTTTGTTCGTTCAACAACGTCTACAAAATCACTCCGCTCGTGTTCGATATTTGGATGCGTTTACTCCGATCAGAACCATCGAGCGTGCTTTGGTTATTGGACGCTAATCCAATTGCGGTCAATAATCTGCGTCGAGAAGCAGCATCTCGATCCGTTGATCCCGAGCGACTGGTTTTCGCGCCAAGACTTCCTTTGGCCGAACATCTAGCCCGTCATCGTCTGGCAGATCTTTTCCTCGATTCGTTCCCGATCAATGCGCACACGACCGCCAGCGATGCGCTGCGGATGAACCTCCCCATCGTTTCGATCGCCGGAAAAACTTTCGCGTCGCGAGTCGCGGGAAGTTTGTTACGCACTGTTGGATTGCCCGAATTAATAACCAATTCCTACCGAGAATATGAAGCTCTCGCCAGTCGGCTCGCACAAGACCCAAAAGAACTTGGCCGGATCCGACAAAAATTGGCACAAAACCTTGTCGATTGCCGACTCTTCGATAGCACTACGATTGCACGGAATATTGAAACGGCGTATGAAACGATGTGGGATACTTACCGTCGAAACCAATCGAGCTAACTCCAGTCCGCATCGCCAAGTCTTGAACATGACTCATGCCGTCGAATACTTGCCGCACGCTATCGCACTTCATCAAAGCGGTGCGCTAGACGACGCCGAACGATGCTATCGACAGATACTCGATGCGATCCCCGAGCACGTTGAGACCCTTTACTGGTTGGGGTGCTTGAAACTGCAAATGGGGGACGCAGCACAATCGACTGTGTTGCTCGGCCAAGCCGTGAAACTTTCGCCTCGATCGGGAGAAATCTATCTTGCTTTAGGAAATTCTTTCTTTTCCGAAAACAAACTATCCGATGCGATCTCTGCGTATCATCAAGCAGCTCAATGGTCGCCAGAATCCTATGAAGTGTTCGCTAATCTTGGAACAGCCTTCAACAATGTCGGCGCGTATCAAGAAGCAATTGCGGCATGTAAACGAGCGATTGAACTTCGTCCCGATCTGGCTGAAACGCATTATAATCTTGGAAGGGTGCTGCTTTTTCAAGGAGAACTTCGGCTCGCCATCGACGCCTTGCAGCGCTCGCTCGCCATGCGTCCAGATTTTGTCGAAGCGATTATCGACCTCGGGACAGCTCACGGCGATTTTGGCGAGATGCAATTAGCCGTCGGTGCGTTCCGTCAAGCCACCGAATTGCGTCCCGATTCACCGATGGAATTCTGTTATCTCGGTGAAGCCTTGCAATCGCAGGGAGACCTAGTGACGGCGGCCATCGCGTTTCGTCGAGCAAACGATCTCGATCCAGGATGCGGTGAGTCGAAATTGGTAAATGTGATGCAACATCTTTGCGACTGGCGTGATTTGGAGGAACTGTCGCTGCGCGTTATCGAGCGTTTAGACAAAGATGTCTTGCTGAACAATGCTCGACCTTACAATCCGTTTGACTTTTTGGTTCTCGCAACGCCAACTACGGCGGCACAGCAATTGAAGTGCGCCAAAGCGTATCTTCGGTCGATGGGTTTAGATTCGACAAAATCGTCGCCGAACACAATACCATTTCGCGGGAGTGCTCGGCCATCTAAGCTTCGTGTTGGATATCTGTCTGCCGATTTTTGTGAACATGCAACAGCATACTTGATAGCCGAATTGTTTGAACGCCATGACCGGCGACGCTTTGAAATCTATGGTTATTCGATGGGAATCGACGACGCCAGTCCCATTCGCCGGCGCATCGACGAAGGTCTTGATCAATTGCGAGACATTCGATTGCTTTCGCATTTTGCAGCCACTCAACGGATCGCTGACGACAAGATCGATATTCTCGTCGATCTTAAAGGATATACACACGGGGCTCAGACTCAGATTCTCGCCGCTCGTCCGGCGCCTATTCAAGTCAATTATCTCGGTTACCCAGGCACGATGGGCGCGGATTTTATCGACTATGTCCTCGTCGATGACTTTGTGGTGCCAGTCGATCAGCAGCCCTACTTTAGCGAGCGACTTGTCCATTTGCCTGGTTGTTATCAAGTGAACGACAGTACCCTCCCGATCAAAGCTCGCACTCCAACGCGAAACGAGTGCGGATTGCCTGAGGACGGTGTTGTGCTTTGCTCGTTCAATAACAGCTATAAGTTTACGCCAAAAGTATTCGATATTTGGATGCGACTATTGCGATCATATCCCAAAAGCTCGCTGTGGCTTTTGGCATCTAATCCGTATGCGGCTGAAAACTTGATGCGCGAAGCGGAACAACGAGGCGTGGCGGCGGATCGATTGGTGTTTGCCCCCAAACTTCCGCTAGCCGAACATCTCGCACGGCACCGAGTGGCCGATCTCTTCCTCGATTCTTTTCCAGTCAATGCACATACGACGGCAAGCGATGCATTGAGAATGGGCCTACCGATTCTAACACTTTCGGGCAACACTTTTATTTCGCGCGTTGCGGGAAGTTTACTTCGTAGCGTAGGATTGCCCGAATTGATTACCTACTCGTACGATGACTACGAAAGCACCGCTCGCCACTTGCTGGAAAACCCCGGTCAACTCAAACAATATCGCATGCGTTTGGCGAGCAATCTTGAGAGCTGTGGCGTCTTTGATTGCCAGGCGTTTGCGCGAAAAATCGAAAAGGCTTACGAAATGATGTGGGATTCATGGCAACAGAAATAGTCAATTTGCAGCGAGCATTGAAATATTTTCAGGCTGGCGAGCTGGCGGAATCTGAGAAGATATATCGGCGCATCGTGCAGATAAACTCGCAAGAGCCGACGGCGCTTCACATGCTGGGCATCATCGCATTCCAGCGCCAAGAATATGGTAAGGCCATCGAATGGATAACGAAAGCCATTTTCGTCTCGCCGTCGAACGCAGATTTTTATAGTAACCTTGGGCTTGTCTTGCAAAGTCATGGACAGCTCGAATCGGCGAGAAATGCCTTGGCGCGCTCGCTGTCTCTTCAGCCAAATTCACCGGAAGCACAGAACAATTACGGCAATGTATTGAAGGATTTGGGCGACTATCACGCGGCCGCAACTGCTTATCAAACAGCGATTCAACTGCAGCCACAGTACGCCGAAGCCTATAGCAATCTTGGTGTCACGTTGCAAAAATTCGGCCAACTCGACGACTCGGTGTTAGTGCTTCAGCGTGCGATCCAGCTTCAACCTTCCAACGCGATCTCGCATTTTAACCTCGGAATTTCGTTCCAAAAACTTGGTAACGTAGCTTCCTGCATACAAGAGTTCCTACAAGCAATCCAGTTGCGTCCAGAGTATCCCGAAGCCTACTACAGCCTCGGTCATGCCTATATGGATTCTGGGAAACTCGATGAAGCAATCGTCGCGTTCCAGCGGACAATTCAGTTGCGCCCCAATCATGCCTTGGCCTACAGCAATCTTGGGATGATCCATCAAGATCGCGATGAATTCGAATCGGCGATCGCCAGTCATCGACGAGCCTTGGAGTTGTCTCCCGATTCGGCCGAAACTTTAGTCGCCTTGACATCTCTCTTGCAACAAGCTTGCCAGTGGGAAGACGTCGAGCGTTTTGCGATTGAAGCAATTCAAGCCGTCGATCGAACCATCGCAACCAAGGCGGGCGATTACGCTTCGCCTTTTTCGTTTTTGGGCCTCATCGAACCGACGACAGCCGAACAGCAGTTTCATTGTGCACAAAAATGGGTCCAAGGTACGTGTACCATCCGAGAGCAAGTCGCCAGACCGGTTACAGAGTCGGTCGCCAGGCGACCTGATCGCAAAATCAAACTTGGGTATTTATCGGCCGATTTTCATAGTCATGCGACAGCCTGGTTGATGGCTGAGATGCTGGAATCACACTCGCGAGATCGCTTTGAAGTCTTCGGCTACTCGTTTGGTCCTGACGATGCGACACCCATGCGTCAGCGCATCATCACAGCCTTTGATTGCTTTCGCGAAGTGCGCCCGCTTGATTTTCGAAAGACCGCCGAACAAATCGCGGCCGATGGCATCGACATTTTGGTTGACCTTAAAGGTTTCACGCGACACGCCCGAACGCCTATCATGGCCTTTCGACCGGCTCCGATTCAAGTCAATTACTTAGGCTATCCGGGGACGATGGGAGCTGAATTTATCGACTATATTATCGTCGATGACTACATCGTTCCGCCCGAGCAACAGGCTTTTTATTCTGAGCGATTGGTTCACTTGCCGGGCTGCTATCAGGTCAACGACAGCCAACGCGAGATTTCGCAAAGCACGCCTACTCGACAAGCTTGCGGATTGCCAGAACAAGGAATGGTTTTTTGTAGCTTCAACAATTGTTACAAATTTTCGCCCAAAATGTTCGACGTCTGGATGACCTTACTTAAGAACGTTCCAGGAAGCGTGCTTTGGTTGCTTGAATCATCGCGGCTTGCAAAGGAGAATCTTTCCCAAGAAGCGTCGAAGCGAGCGATTTCAACAGATCGAATCGTCTTCGCGCCGAAGTTGCCATTAGCGGAACATCTTGCCCGGCATCGATTGGCCGATCTGTTTCTCGATTCCTTTCCGGTAAACGCGCATACGACCGCCAGCGACGCATTGCAAGCAGGATTGCCACTTGTCACACTTTCTGGAAATACTTTTATTTCGCGCGTTGCCGGGAGCTTGCTGCGAGCTGTCGGGCTTGAAAAGTTGATTGCGAACAGTTTCGAAGAGTATGAGTCATTAGCGCTGAGACTGGCTCAACAACCAGCCGAACTATCGTTGGTTCGTACACAACTCGGCGAGCTGCTCGTCGATTGCGAACTTTTTAATGGAAGCAAATACGCAAAAAAAATCGAACTAGCTTATGAAAAAATGTGGGAACGCTACATTAGTGGACGATCCCCAGAAGCATTTAAAATTGATGTTTCAGAATAGTGAAGAGAGGCTGATGAACCCAAGCTTTGATCTTAGAAAATCGGTGCGAAGCATTTTGAAATTGCCGCTGGTTTGGCGGGCTAATCGACGAGAGAAGCTCTATTCAACGAAGGCGCGACATGAAATTGCAGTCTGCGCTATCTTTCGAGAAGAAGCCTTGTTCTTAGAGGAATGGCTGTCGTTTCATGTTGGTGTTGGCGTCTCTCACTTCTATCTCTATAACAATTTCTCCACCGATCATTACAAAGATGTGCTTGCTCCATGGATCGAACGACGAGTCGTGACACTCAAAGATTGGCCCGTGCCTATCGGTCAAGTGAGTGCTTACCGGGATTGCTTTCGTCAAGTCTGGCGAGATTGCCGATGGCTATTATTTATCGACATTGATGAATTTCTCTTTTCGCCAAATTGCGTAGACATTCGCAGCATCCTATCGCAATACACCGATTTGCCAGGAATTGAAATTTGGCAAGCGTTTTATGGTGCTAACGGGCATGAAAGGCGTCCAAAGCTACCGGTTACCGAGGCCTACCTTAGCCGAGCTTCCCTGGCGCAAACGACGGTCAAAACCATCGCGAATCCACGCCGACTCTATAAAGCTGGCGTGCATCAGTCGAAGTACTACAGCGGCGAGGCGTTGGATCCTTCCCGGCGGAAGGTCGAAAAAGGAGTTGCGCCTGTGCTCGATACGCTACGTATCAACCACTATTGGTCTCGTTCGCTCGAGGACCTCCAGGATAAAATCGCTCGGGGCGATGCGTCGACCTCAAATCGTCGAGATCACGACTGGCATATGAACTTCGAGCGACAACTGAATGAAGAACGCGACGAATCGATATTGCCGATCGCTAGAGCCATTCTCAATCAAAATGCCGGCGATGAATAACATGTCTAATTGCGATAAAAGAAAAAATGACAAAATCGCCTTTGTACCGTAGCTTAAACCAATACTCCTGGCGTGAGTGGCTTCGATTTCGGCCGATCTCCGAGCGATTAAAAACGCGACGATACGATCGCATAGACAAAAAATTCATAGTGCAGCCAGCACGAGCTGGCGACGTCGCCGCGATCGTTCGACAACTCCGCGAACGCGACGTGGTTATTACCGTCGCTTTCGAAGATTTGACTGCGATTCAATGGCAACACGCATTGTTGTTGCGATTCCTGCCCGTGGTGCTGCACGTCGTCGTGGACAATTCGCGGGATTCTCTGCGGGCGGCTGAGATTGCAAGTTTCTGTTTCGAGAAGAATATTCCATATATTCGAGCTCCGCAGAATCCCTGGAGCGGTAGCCGTACCAGTCGATCGCATGGGGCAGTCCTCAATTGGATTTGGCATCGATTGATCTTGCTAGGTCAACCGAATGCGTTCGGCTTCATCGATGACGATTTGTTTCTAACAGCACCCCACAATCCATTTAATGCTCTTGCGGATCGCGATTTTGACGGCCCCATTCGAAGCATTGGTGAACGATGGTTTCTTTGGGCTGGTTATTGTTTTTTTCAGTTTGATCGCGTAAAAAGCTTGCCGCTCGACTTTCGACAAGCTTGGTTTCTCGGACTGGATACTGGCGGTGCCAATTGGCCGGTGCTCTATTGTCAATCGAACCCGTCGTCGATGTCGGTGGTCCGAACTGGAGAAATCCTCTATGCTGTCAACGGTCAATCTCTCGGAGAAATCGAATGGGTAGGACCATGGCTTCACGAAGGCGGAACGGGAACATTCGGCAACGACACTTTGTTTGATGCGAAGCGTCGTCGAATCGCCAGATTCATTGAGGAACGAATCGGAACAAACCTTGAATCACTGCTAGCGCAGAGTTCGAGTTGATGTAGTGGCGGCTTGACCGTCAAATTGTCGGAACGCGTTAACGTTCGGTTCAATGTTCAGTAATGAAAGCAGGCGAGTGTGGCGAGATTGCAACGATTTCGAAATTGGCTGATGAATTCCCGACGATTTCGGCTGGGTAGTATTCTAGTCTGGAGTCTTATAACGCTGATTGAATTCGGTCGACTATGGCCAGCGCCTGCCGGCGATTTCAAGCTTCATTGGGAACTAGGTCGGCGCATGCTTGCCGGGCAGTTCATTTACGAATTTGGACTCGACTATCCTTATCCTCCCTTTTGGGGCTTTGTCCATATTCCTTGGGTTAGATTCGACATCCATGTAGCTCAGTTGTTGCTGTTTCCATTGGCACCGATTGCTCTGATAGGTTTACTTGGATGCCTCAACAGAATTGCCAACGTCGCGATACCGTTAGCGAACGCAAGTGCGATGAATGTCAGTATGGTCGCCGTGCTTTTGACCAGTCGCTATCTCATGCGCGATATGACTGAATGCGGCGTGAATTTGGCATTGGTGTTGTTGTGCTGGTGCGCATTTCTGTTCTGGCAAAACAATCGCGACATGGCGGCTGGAATTTCGCTTGGCGTAGCCATCTCGCTCAAATGCACCCCGGCCGCGTTTCTCGCATACTTTCTTTGGAAGCGACAATGGAAAGTATTTTTTGCGGGCAGCGTCTCGATCATCGCATTGTCTGCTTCACCGATGCTTGTCATGGGGCCAACGGCTTTTTACAACGCGGGAAAGCACTGGGTGGAGCATGCATCGGTCGGCGTGACGGAACGTGATCCGTCGATAGGTGTTCTTGGTCCTACGAGAGTTCAGAATTTTTCGCTTCGACCTGCACTGGCGCGCTACTTGATGGTGTTTCCCGATTCGCACATCGGTCGGATCGATCATCCTGGATACATCAATTTTCTGAATCTGCCGCCTGAAAAGGCAGGAAATATTATTCGCTGGTTGATGATTGCGTTGGCCCTCTATGTAGCTTTCTGTTTTCGCTCCAAGGTGATCGATCGAAAGTCGAGCTCGATGTTATGGGAGTACGCCGCTGTTGCAATCGCAACGCTTTTGTACTCTCCCATTACTTGGTCGCAGCATTGTGTCGCAGTGCTACCGCCAATCTATCTGCTTACTCGAATTTGGCTTTCAAGCGAAACGTCGCCAAGGCTGATCCCGTACTTTTTGTTCGGATACGCGTTGATTGTCTTGGGACTGAATCGTGAATTGCTGGGGCAGAGCAATATGCTCTTGCTCTATAGCTATCGGATAACAACCGCTATATTGCTTGGCCTATTGGCGATATTGATGGTTTGTTGGCGGGCGAGCCAAGGAAATAATTTTTCAGGCGAGAAATGAAACTTTTCCGGTATGCATAGTCAATCGTTTGATGGTAGTCGTTAAAGGCTGGACCAACGGTCGCGCTCATCGCCGGCACGATAAACGTATCCGGTGCCGTCGAAATAATTTTTTCAAGTTGAGCATGAAACGCAATGCGATCGCGCTCGGAATCGAAGCTAGGCTTTTTGGCAATCACGCAGCTATCGCACCACATGAGACTGGGCTCGCGCCGTCGATTGCCGCGATCCTCGAAGAAACTTTCAACAAGTGATAACCCGGTGTAAGCGCACAAAGCATGCCATGCATCCGGATAGAATCGCCAGCAGTCGACGGGATAGCGATGGACAGCACCGCGCCCCGGTGCAATGACCATGGTCAGTCCATTGGGTTTCAGAACGCGTGCTATCTCGGCAAAAGTGATCCAGAACATCGGATTGTGTTCAAAAACTTGACCGCACAAGCAGATGTCAAAACTATCGCTGGAAAGTTCTGGCCATACAAAGGTTTTTTGTGGCACGAAATCGACGCCATGCCCAGGTTCCAAGTCTAGCCCTACATATTCGACATTCAAGCCATCGAACAGCGACCGGTAACTGGCATGTCCCTCGTAAGATTTAGATCCGACGTCCAAAATTCTGAGACGTTTGGATTGCGAGTCTCTCAAATAGGTCGACACGAAGGACTGGACTTTTAGAAGTGATGTTCGATGCATGGACGGACTCCTACGGTAACGGTACGGTCGAAGAATGATGAGCGAATTCTGCTAAGCGGATTTCTTAAATCCCGAATCGCTAGAAGAAAACTGGGTCGCGATTTGAGCCAATATCGTTGCTGCGGTTTCTTGGTCTGGCCACTCGACGACACCAATTCCGTAGCCCGATTGTTTTTGAGATTCGATGAGACATTCGCTTGGAAAGTATTTTTGAATGCAGTCTCGATAGAATTCAGGAACTCCACCAGCATATGTCGTGGATGGTTTTCCGGTCACACTACTAGGCTTGTCGCTGACGATGTCGTGAAAGGCAACCAAACCACCCTCGCGCAATAGCGGTGCATACATGACAAAATCTTGGAACACGCCGAACAAGGAATGATCGCCATCGATGAAAAGTACATCCAGTGAGCGACCCTTCAGGATATTTTTTACGCGCGCCAACGTCCGATCATCATGCGAATCACCGGCAATGGTCGCTATTTGGCGACCATGCGAGGCAAAGTGATCGAAGGTAATAAAGCGTTCATCCGATGCATTGAGATCGATCGATATCAATAAAGCGTCAGGGGCAGTACATTGCGAGAGTAGGGCTAGCGTTCCACCGGAATCACATCCGATCTCGCATACGATTTGTGGTTGAACTCGCTCGACTCGTTCGAGCAATCCGAGTATTTCAGACGGATGTTGATTCGATCGAAAGACTTCTTTCCCCGTCGCGATCGCTATCTTCTGCGAAAGCGTCTTGGCCTTGGTCAATCGCGACGTAAAGGATCTGGCAAGAATCTTGAACCAGTATCTTTTTACTCGCAAAGGAGCGTAGGATCGGATAACCGTCGTCAGTTGTCGAAATGGCATACTTCACGCATTCGTGATATAATATCGCTAGAAAAGAAGTTAGGTCGAGCGCGAAGCTACAGATTTCATACTTCCAGGTCAATAGATGGTTTGCCTTCAACCGAACATTGTCCCATTCTTGACAACACAGAATAAGGATATAATTGCTGAGCTATTGTCCATATACTGGCCTGAACAAGGAATTGATTGAGTTTCTACTCCACGTGACTGCCCTCCGAACTTTGAATTCAAGTCGATGAAGAAAAAAACCGCTGAGTTCTTGGCTAACAAATGGCGTCGATCGCGTGAATTCATTATTCACAATATTTTGCACGCCGACGACCCGCCGCATCGCCTTGCACTTGGGGTCGGCCTCGCCATGTTTGTGACCTTTACGCCAACCATCGGGTTCCAGATGGGGTTGGTATTTGCCCTTTGTTGGTTTCTGGGCGGCAACAAATTAGTCGGGTTGCCGTTAGTCTGGATTTCGAATCCTGCCACGCTCGTTCCGATCTACTACCCGTGCCTTTGGCTGGGTGAAACGCTTCTCGGCGAGCCCCATCGCAATTTCAAGTCATTTAAGTGCATTTACTCTGGTGCTCCGGATGAGTGGCTACCCAAAGTCAAGTATTTTGGTGGGACTCTTAAAGACATGGCCATCGAGCTATGGCTTGGCTGCATCGTGGTCGGCGGGACACTGGGGATCCTTTTTTACTTCATCACCTATTGGGCCGTCTATTCCTATCGAATGCGCGTTTGGGGGCAGCTCACACTTCCGATTCGAGCCGCCTCGGACGCCAGCGAGCTTTCCCCGGAAGCAGTCACCATTTCTAACGAAGATGCACCCAGTTCATGAGCCGGAATGACGTGGCTGTACTCAACGAACCATCAACTGCGAAATCTTCGATACGCGAAATATTTCGATTCGCAGAACGAGGGCTCTTGTTGGCCATGGGGTCTGTCGCCCTTGGTTGCTGGGGCTTGATGATCATGAGATGGTTTAGCGATTTCAATCGGGCCTTGGAGATAGCCACGCATACATCCTTCCACGCCTTCATAGCATGTTTCGCGATATTGATTCTCGAATGCGCTGGGGCGCTTTATCGACGACGTTCGATGCAAGTCTATCCGCGTTGGCGTCGACGACTCATTTTTACCTTAATTCCTTTTCTATTTTTTGGATGGATCACCGAGCCGTGGCGATTGCTGCCCCTTCGCGGTGCCGTCCAGAAACAGAATTCGCTCAAAATTCTGTCTTGGAATATGCTCGTCGGCAATCAACATTTCGATGAGATTGTCGACATGATTCGCGAAGAGAATCCAGACGTCGTGGTCTTGGTCGAATTCAGTCCAAAGGCGGATCAGTCGCTGCAGAAACTGAAAGTTGACTACCCATACTGTTCTTGGATACCGTCGTGGCAAGGAAGTGGGATGGCATTGCTTAGTCGTCATCCCAGTTCAAAATTTCGAACGCTCTATCCAGGCGGTCTTTGGATGCCAGCGATAGAACTCGAGTTGGACCGCGGAACGTCTGGCGGAACGTTAAGCCTGCTCGCCGTTCACACGCTTTCCCCAAATGTAGGCGATGCTAAGCGAACCGAAATTCGCGATGATCAACTCATGGATATCGGACGCTGGGCTCGTGCGAAGTTAGGTCCGGCCATCGCGGTCGGCGATTTCAATGTGTCACCCTGGTCGCCCTCGTTTTGGCGATTGTTAGAAATCGGAAGCTTGAAAGATTCCAGTTGGTATCGAGGTTATTTGCCGTCATGGCCGGCTCGCTTTGGCCGCCTTGGAATTCCCATTGACTATGCTTTGGTAAGCCACGATATCGAAGTCCTCGATCGAAAGAACCTGTATCGTGATTTCCATTCCGATCATATCCCCATCCTGACGACGATTCGTTAGCCCGATACTTATGAACGATCAAGAGTGCATGCATCAAGCTTATCTCGAAGCGCAAAAAAGTTTGGCGCAAGGCGGGCTTCCCATCGGTTCGGTCATGGCCCTCGACGGTGAGATTATCGCACGCGGGCATAACCAGCGGGTTCAGCGAGGCAGCCCGATTTTGCATGCTGAAATGGACTGCTTGGAAAAGGCTGGGCGACTATCGAGTCGAGAATATGAGCGGGCGGTGCTCTATTCAACGCTGTCACCCTGCGATATGTGCAGCGGAGCCATTTTGCTCTACAAGATCACGCGGGTCGTGGTCGGCGAGAACCGGAATTTCCAAGGGCCAGAAATCTACCTTCGTTCCCGCGGCGTTGAACTGGTCCTACTCGACGATCCAGATTGCATTCAGATGATGCAGCAATTCATCCGGACGTTTCCAAAACTGTGGGATGAAGACATCGGAGTGTAAGGTGCAACCGATTGAGCCAGCCAGCCAACCCTCAAATTTGGGATGAAGTCTCAAAAAGCTCGCGCGCTTGATCGGTATAAAATCGAGGCGATGTCGGGCGACCGTAGTAGAATCCTTGAGCTAACGTGAAGCCCATTGTGCTGCACACATCGGCTTCGGCTTGTGTTTCGATTCCTTCGGCCAACGGTGCCACACCTAGATCGAGAACAATTTTCACCAACGACGCAACCATTCGCTGACGATCCGACGATGCTTGATCGATCGCCCGAATCAGCGACATATCAAATTTCAGAACATCCGGCGGCGATTCGATCAGTTCGGCAAGTCGATTTTGACCAGCCCCAAAGTCATCGTAGGCGATTTGAATGTTGATATCTCGTAGCTTTTCACGAAGTTCTCGCATCGCCTGCGGGTGTGTGATCGCCGCTTCATGGATCTCTAATGTCATCAACAAATTTGGCGCAAAGTCGCGAACCTGCCGCATGGTGTCAAAAAGATCAGGGCGTTCTAGCTCCAACGGATGCGTGTTGAGATAGACTTGCATCGTACTGGGAAGCCCTTGCGCTTCTCGAACGCCTTCCCATCGCAGCATATGACTGAGTTCGACTTCCATGTTCAATCTCGAGGCGGCGGAAAACATGGCGACCGAAGACTCTAGGCCAAACATTCGGCTGCGTGCCAAGACTTCGTAACCAACGGTCGCCCCGTCTGTCATTTCGATAATCGGCTGAAAATGCGGCGTCACCAAGCGGTTTTCCATCATCCGATCGAACTGGACAAGTGCCAGCGCTTGATCGCAAAGGTCCTCGTTAATCGTGTTTGCCGCTGTCGCGTGATTGTCATACCGAACTCGAAATGCGACATCCGCGATCTGAACGAGATCTTCGTTCTTCAGCTTCATTTCTCCAGCGACCCTTTGTCCATTGACGTAAGTGCCGTTCGTGCTTTGTCGATCTACGAGAATCAAATCATCGTCAAGGATTTGGATCTCAGCGTGCTGGCTTGAAACGGCTCGCGAGTTGATCTGAAGTGAATTTCCCGACTTGCGTCCGATCGAGAATGGAAACGGATGGATAACCGTCAGTGGATTGATCTGCTGCGATGGATTCACACTCGCCAACATCCATACTCCAGCCGGTGCACCGCCTGATGTCAGACGGCGTGCGTTCGTAGTATTGTTTCGTAGTGGAAGCATTCTTCAATCTCTCAATTCATCGATTTTGCTCGATGTTTCGAATCTATTAATTATTCCGTTCAGGCGTAGTCGGAACGCTCGCTGAGCACATCATCTTCACTCGCAAAAGCCCTTCGATACCTAATGCTCAGACGTAACTTAGTTCACGAAATGCAACAGGGCTAGCATTTTCGGAAAAAGCTACAAATGAGTGAGGTTCAACCATCTCAGAAAGTCGATCGTAGATTAGTTGAATCCAATGCGTTCAGTGGCGGAGTGCCACGTATCGACAAAAGGCGTGTTCGATCGTTCGCATTAATCGTCAAAGAGCGATCGTTATCAATGTGTGGAATGTAACGATCGTTCGGATTCGTTTTAAAAGAAAAGACCGGGAAAGGTCATGATGTAAGATGCAAAACCAATTCATAAAACGCGATACCGCGTCGATCGTGGGAGATATCCTTCCATCGATTCTCAATGACGATGCATTCTGGCCGGTCGAGCCACGCACCATTCAAGAAGCGGGTATTCCCGAAATGATGGGGGAATCGCTGATCTGCCAGCAACTGCTGAACACGGCGACACTGAGTGGAAGAAACCTAGCCGAGAGAATCGGCTTGCCCTACGTGTTGATCGAACAGCAGTTGTCTGGAATGCGCATTCGTCAGTTGATTACTCACGCAAGACCTGCACCGCTCAACGATTTTTACTATTCGCTCACCGATAACGGACAAAAGCGAGCGCTCGGCCACCAAAAAGTTTACTCTTACTCTGGTCCTGCGCCGGTACCGTTGGCGGATTATATACTGAGCGTTGAAGCTCAAGCCAGTCATTTCGAACCGATCGTCGAATCGCAGTTGAAAGCTGCTCTGGCTGGCGTGACGTACGATCCGAGCTGGTTGGATTTCCTTGGCCCAGCCGTCAATAGTACGGCTGGAATATTCTTGTATGGTTCACCAGGAAACGGAAAAACCACGCTCGCTAAATGCCTGACCGCCTGCCGTGGACAAGAAATATGGATCCCGCACGCGATCATCGAAGACGGCAATATTATTAAGTTGTTCGACGCGTCCTATCACATACCGTCCGGCTCGATCGCCGCGAGTTCAAAAATAATAGCCAGTCGTGAGCATGACCGACGATGGATTCGCATTCGTCGACCGACGGTCGTCGTCGGCGGAGAATTGACCCTCGACAATCTTGAGGTCCGTCATGATGCACGCAGCAACATTAGTGAAGCTCCGTTGCAGTTAAAGAGCAATTGCGGATGTTTGCTGATCGATGACTTTGGACGGCAACGAGTTGCCCCTGCCGAATTACTCAATCGATGGATCGTTCCGTTAGAAAGTAAGATCGATTATCTAACGCTGGCCACAGGTAAAAAAATCAGCGTTCCATTCGAACAAACCATTCTTTTCTCGACAAACCTCCAGCCAGAATCGTTGGTCGATGAAGCGTTCATGCGTCGAGTTCCCTATAAGATTGAAATCGGTGATCCCTCGTTGGCCGAATTTATGGAGCTCTTTCGACGAGCCTGCGAATCGCTTTCGATGCATTGGCGTCCCGATGTAATCGAAAAATTTGTCGAAAAACAGTATCGCGCAGTCGGTCGACCCTTGCGACGCTGTCACCCTCGAGACCTTTTGGCACAAGTCACGGCATTGAGCGCATATCATGGCGAGCGCCCCGAGCTTCGAATGGACTATCTCGATATGGCAGTGAGAAACTACTTTGGGTCCAGCACAGCCGCAATTTCTCAGGCTTCCAAGTTGGAGCAACCTTCAATCCTTCGCCAAAACATTGCCAACGCGCCAAGTTTGGAGAATTCAAAAACGATCAATCGTCCGAGACTGGCGGTTTCTTCAAGGTCGCCGATCGCCAACCCGGCATCGATTTCGTCGCCGACCCAATCGCTGGGGCCAATCCATCAAAAGAGCCAACCGATCGAGCCGCGAACGGTCGCAAGGCCCTCGATCGCTCTCCCCGTGCCGAACCCAAAGCCGATTCCTACCCCGCCTGGAGCAGACTTTTCACCTTTCGCGTCGCCAATCGCAAGAACCGTGACAGCGGATTGATGACAAGATAGGGGAGACCATTACATGACATCATTAGTATCAGGTGTTGAGCCAGGCTTCGAGCCGATCGAGGGTTATGTCCTTCGCGAACGTATCGGTGCCGGTGGATATGGCGAAGTTTGGTTAGCAGATGCTCCTGGCGGTTTGCAAAAAGCCATCAAGTTCGTCTTCGGTTCAATCGACGAGCGAGCCGGAATCGAACTTCGCTCGCTGCAACGTATCCGTGCGGTGCATCATCCGTTTATCTTATCGCTCGAGCGATTTGAAATCATCAACAAACAGCTCATTGTCGTCACCGAGCTGGCTGATTGTTCGCTCTTTGACCGATTCCGTGAATATCATCAGCGTGGATTGATTGGCATACCACGCAATCGACTGCTCGAATACCTTCGCGACACCGCCGACGCGCTCGACTTTCTTTGCCAGAAGCACGACCTGCAGCATTTGGATGTCAAGCCAGCGAATCTCTTGTTGGTCGCCGACCGAGTGAAGGTTGCTGACTTTGGACTGATTAAAGATCTGCATAACAAGAGCATCTCGATTATGTCTGGAATGACGCCGACCTATGCGGCACCAGAAATGTTCGATGGTCGCCCAGGAAGATTTTCCGATCAATATTCGCTCGCCATCGTCTATCAAGAGTTGTTGACTGGAACGCTTCCGTTCAATGGACGGACGACTGCTCAGCTCGCGACCGAACACCTGCATAAAGCGCCAAACTTGGACTCGCTACCGGCGAGCGAACGACCGATTATTGGAAAAGCACTTGCGAAGAAACCTAGCCAACGATTTAGCTCCTGCCGCGAACTTGTCGATCATCTCTATCGGGTTCAGATTACGGCGGACGCTTCCGTTGGTTCGCTGCTAAATCCTAATGCGAACCTAAGCACACCTAAATCGAGTCGCGTTACACCTCGACCGGTTGCGGCCGCGCCTAAAGCCGAGCCGAAACAAACTGTTTCGTGGGCTGGAATTGGTGCGTCGACAGACAGACGTGAAGTTGTTGAGCTACCTGCCATCACGATTCCAAAAGAACTACCTTCTTCACTTGCGCCGTCTCTATTTATAGGTGTAGGCGGAACGGGCGCCGACGTCTTAACGTTGCTTAGAAGTCGATTACAGCAAGCGGGCTTGGACCCCCATGAGCTATCGGATGTCGCTTGGATTCAAGCGGATACCGATGAAGCGACGCTTCAACGAGCAACGGATCCGACGACGGCCGGTCGCCTTTCCTACGATGATGTGCTATTCATTCCGCTGCGGGCTGCCCAGCAGTATCGCGAACGACCGCAGGATGCCTACACTCCGCTAAGTCGACGTTGGCTCTATAACGTTCCGCGTTCGCTATCGACTGAAGGCGTTCGACCGATGGGGATGTTAGCGTACTTAGATCATGCGTCTGCCTGTTACCAAATGCTGCATTCGACGCTTTCCAAGTTGATTGAGCAACAACCCGAATCGAACCAAGAAAATAAACCGATTCGAATTTACTTCGTCGGATCATCGCACGGAGGTACCGGCAGTGTCCTTACGATCGAACTTGCGTTCCTCGTCCGGCGTATCCTAGCTGAGTTGAACGCAAAGGCCATCGTTCAATCGGTGCTCTGCGTTGGTGATCAAAGCGACTTTGCATCGACGGAACTCGCGACGGCCACTGGGGTTTCTTGCATGCACGAGATTGCTCACTTTTATAAGACCGATGGTCTGTACCCGGGTATTCCGGGGCTCCAATCTGATTTTTCATCCAATCCACCCTGGCAACAGGTCTATCTCGTTCATGGTGGTGCGCTCGGCAAACAAGCAGCGTGGCGAAATGCGATCGAGCAAATGACCGATTTCTTGACGATTGATGCCTGTACGACTTTAGGCGAAATTTTCGATTCGGAGCGGATTAAGACGTTCGCGGTAGCTAACGAAACGGCTGATCGCGAATGGGTACCGTGGCTCCGGATGTTTGCGTCGCGTCGGCTCGATTTGTCATCAAAAATTCAGACCGCATCGCTTGTTAGACGCTTGGCCCTCCAGTCGCTTCAAGAATGGCTCGTCGCGCTTTCGGTTCCGGAAGCCAAGTCGCCGACGCCTATTAGTCCAAAATCAACCAAAGACCTGCCGCTTGCCCAACGTTCGGCGAACCAAAGCATTGAACTGTTTGTCAGCGATCTCTTCCGGGAGATGAAATGGACGGCCCAATCATGGGTTCGGCGATGCATGGAACATCTCTTCCCACTTCCCAAACAAAGCGACAACCCAGAACTAGAACAAAGCAGCGAGATTCCATCACCTCCAATCGCCGACAATCTCGAACATCTCGACAAACTCGGCTTGGAGGAGATTTCGGAATCGCTCGGGATCTCCTTGGCCAAGTCCCAGGTTGCTGCTCAGGCGCTTCTGGATGAATCGGTTCAAGGCTTGCTCGATTGGCTTCGGACACGGTGGCTAAAATCGTTTGAAGGTTGGAGCCAACTACGAGACGTTTTGACCTGTATTAGCCAACGCTTTAACTCGCAAAGTCTGTCGCTAAAAACGGTCGCGGATCGCATTCATCAGCAGCGCGATACGCTCCTTAACTCGGTGTACTCGCAACAAGTAGTCGCGGAAAAAGTTCAACAAGATATCGTCCAACAAATTCGATCGCTGAACATGCAGGCTTCCGTTCATCACACGGCTAGTCGCATGTTACTGCGACTTGGACAGCACGTTATCCATATCGAAAAAATTTGGCGCAACGAGTCCATATCGGCGAACGAGCAGTTTCGCATTTGGACTTTGTCGCTAGCCCATGAACTCGGGATTAGCATCGACGCCGATGGACGCATTCGCGATACGTGGCTGCCAATTCCAGCCAAATGGTTCGGTGTTCGTGAAGTAACGCAAAAATCGATTGAACAAGCCCTCCAGTCGATGGTCCAAAAGCGTTTCTTTGCTGCCTTGCTACCCTCGATGCTTCAAGACGTTTCCGGGGCGAAGGAAACGGCGCAATGTCGAGCGAAGTCGCCGCTGACTGAAGCAAGATCGTTTGATGAAAAGCGTCTGCAAAGACTACTCGAAGTAGGACTAGGAGTTTCCAATCAAGCGGCCATCAAAGCCGGACTTATCGAGAACCCAGACAAGGGTAAAGAGAACTCGAATGCATCGAGTCGACCACAAACCAATCCAGCGATCGACTTGAACAGTCAGATGCTTGCTGATCATCTGCATGCTGACGATTTGAAACTGCTTGAAGACGGCGGAGCCAAACGCACGTTCCTGTTGCTCCCCAAGGGCTCGGCAACTCCGGAATCGATCGAGCAGTTGAAGAAAAATCTGAACCCGAATTTGACGATCGTCGAGCTGGACGGGATCAAGACCGCCATCCTTTGCGTCGACGGCGAACAACTCGATCACTCTCAGATTGTCTACCGGCTCTGGCTACCCAGCCGCGAACGCTGCCAGCTCGCCGAGCGTCTCCATTCGCGAAACGACATCGAATGGCATCCAATGGAATAGCCGGGTTTGCATCGAGTCGGTGAAACATTAGACTACGTTCCTCAATAAAGCGTTAGACGTTCTTGACCGACTCCTGGGGCAGGCGATCGCAAGTACGAATGCACTCGATTCGAGTATCAGTAGACAAAAGGAAGGTAATGTTTTGAAACAAAGCCTATCGATCGATGGCCGAGTGGCGAAATGGCAGACGCACAGGACTTAAAATCCTGGGAGGAGTAAATCCTCGTGCGGGTTCGAGTCCCGCCTCGGCTACTGATTTCATTGCTTTTTTGTTGAGTGATCGCATACGTATGGAAGATTCTAATTGAGTCAGTTTGAGCCACTTGAAGCCATGTTGCGACCATTGGGTGGCCCACTTTTGGCCACAATTAGGATGCGGCCTTGGCTCTCGACGGCATCTTGTTCGCGATTTGGCATCAAATGGCCGTAGGTTCCGAGGGTGAGTGTAATAGTTGAGTGCCGCATTACCTTTTGTATCAACTGCGGGTTGACGCCTTCGATCGCCATCCATGCGCCGCATGTATGGCGCAATGAATGAAAGTCCAGTTTTTCTCCTGATGCGTTCGTCGGTGTCAGAAACAGAGACGCGGCATCAGATTCTTTGCTTTCGAGCCAAAGCTTTCTTGCGTGGTCGAGATCGCTGCGAAGCATTTCCGCGCACGCTTCCCGGCGTGGCACTGGAAGTAGTTTTGCTTGTTGCAGCTTGCGCTGCGATTTTAGCTCCTGCGCGAGCTGCCTGCGAATGTACTGCTTGGCTCCTTTTCTGTTTTTCGTGTATTCTGTTCGCAACGATACGCTGCATTCGGTTTTTCCGACTATGAGGTCCGCCACGATGATTAGTCGCAATTCGGAATTCCTGAGCCCTGTCTGAATGGCCAAATCGTAGAGCATTCTCCTTTCTTTCGCGGACATTCCGTATCGCTCCGGACTGTTTTTAAGCGACTTTTCTAGCCAAATCCACTCATCGGGTAGCAACATCCTTCGGCGGAGCTTTCTACCGGCTGCTGGATTCGGAAGCTTTATTCGTCGAAACGGATCTCTGGAAATCTTGTCGGCCCCTACGAGCCATTTCGCGAACTGCTTTAGATTGCGCCCATGTTTTTGAATGTATCGATTAGATTTTCCGGACGCTTTTTCGCCAGCCATCCAAAGCGTTAAGCCGTCTTCTTCCATGTCTGAAATCGTTTGCCAATCCCAGCGAGACGCAACGCGTCTAATCGATCGCTCGCAATCTTTTGCGTGTCCGCATGAGCCGCCGTGAGCGACAAGAGACGCGATCCAGATAGCAAGCTGGCTTTCAATCGTCGACTTCGCATACTTCGCGATATGGATTTCTGCTCTGGTGGACGTGCCTGATTTGATTTTAGCTGCGTCGGCAAGATTTTGATTTCGGATCTCTTTCGCGAGTCGTTCGTCGGCAGTGTGCGTACATATCCGAATGCGTTTACCGTTGCGTGTGACTCGAAAATACCATGATCCGTTCTTGCTTCCGTGCAGCTTAAAAAGCTTAGCCACGGTTGCGGCCTCTCAATTCGAATCGTTTTATGTCCGTCCGCGAGTATCGCACGGTCCTCGCATTGAATGCGATTTGCGTAATCAGTTTCCGAGCGACGTAGCGACCTAAAGTACGCCGCGAAATGCGGAGGATAGCGCAGACGTCAGCGGACGTGAGAAGTTGAGACTGTTCAACGAAATAAGCCGCTCCATGGGGAATGTATGGAGGCGGCTCATTTGTAGCCGATGGGGCAGAATCGGCTAGGTTTCGATGGGCGATCATGTTTTGCTGTCCTGATTCAAAATCCTGAGAACCAGTGGCAGCGGTGGCAGTGCTGATCGTGATTATTGCCTCGCAATCAGGAAATGCAAGAGCCAGCAGCATTTTTTCGGATGGGTCGGCGGCTCAAGATTTGCTTACTGGCTGCGACGAGTTGCGGGGGCCGATTTCCGTTGTATTTTGACGATTGTTTAAAAGGAAAATTTGTAAAAAGTTCCGAGGTAGTGACCAGACTTGTCAAAAGCATGAACAAGATGCCACCTACACAAAAATGATGGCATTAAAGAGGCAACGGGGAATCTATGAAGTATGACATTTGGCTGATCGATTCGATCACGTCGCTGATCACGATCATCGAGGAAGACTTGGAACGCGATGAAGCCGTCGAATGGTGGGACGAATGGAACGAACGGCATCATGATTGCATTTGCGTGATGGCACCAGGTGATATTAAGATGCCAGAATTGATTCATGCCGTTTCTAAGCGAGAATGAAATGAAAACTGACGACATTGATTACAAATCAGCAAAGGCTTGGGTAGCGACGACGTATCCTGTCTGGGACGAATCGAAGCCAATCGCCGAGCATCCTACGCAGTTGCTGTTGGAGTACTGCAAGGCCGATCTTGACGACAGCAATGAATCCTATCGCGATCTCGTCAAGCGAACGGATTACTTGTTGACATTCATCGGGGTCTTTTCTGTCGCGATCGCTCAACAGTTTTCAACGCATTCCGAAGGAAATGGCGGTAAATTCTTCCTCGTCGCGTTGGGCACTGCCGTTATTGCATTTGCGGCAGCTCTGTGGGCTCGATGTGCGGTCGCTAGACCAGGTCCGCCCGACTATCGAGATCAAGAAAAAGCGCTTTTTGAATGCGATAACGCGCACGAACAAAAAATATGGCTGGGGCGTCAGTACTATCTTGCCCATGCGCAATGGAAAGCAGAGCTTGAGAAACTGAATAAGCGAATTATGATTTCATTCGGTGCGATAGTCGCCGCGTTCGTGTTTGCCGTGGTCGCTTTGGGGATGCAATTGACGTGATTTCTACGACGATCGCCGAGGCTTTCGTTTTTTGCGTATGTATCGTTTTGCCAAAGATGTTTTTTTCTTGAAGGCTTTCTTCTTCGCCGCTTTGACGATTTTCTTCTTTACAGCCTTTTTAGCTCCAACTCGCCGTTTACGAGAGGGCTCTACGGGATCTGGCGACATAGACTAACCTCACATCACTTCTTCTTCGGAGGATCATCGCTCCGCTTAACTGGGGGATTCACCGGCGCAGGTTGCCGTATCGGCGGTTTCGAGGGTAGACCGGACGGAAGAGGCTTCCTTGGCTCTCCTTTGGGATTGAGTTTTCTAGCTGGCTCGACCGGGTCGGGTTGGTTTGGTGGTCTGATGTTTTTCATGGTATTCGCATGCCTAGGGTAATCGCTTTTTCGCGTCAGAAATCTTCTCGTTAATGTCGATCTTTTTTGAGTCGACGTCTGCTACGAAACGAGCGTCTGATTCAGATAGCTTTGCAATTGGTACGGTTATCGATTTTCCATCGGCTTTCGTCAGTGTGACTGATGTTTCGTCGGTTTTCTCTAGCGTAGCTGTCGTCGTAAATTTCCCGTCGGCTGATTTCCATTCGCGGACGAGCTGCGGCTTGTCGCGTTCGGCTTCGAGGTCGGCGATTTCGGCAAGGACTTCTGCCCGACGTGATTCGAGGCGCTTTTTCTCTTGATCTTCAGGCGATTCAATTGGCGGAACGGTTTCGATCGGTTCCGGGTCTGGTTCGATTGGTATCAGTGATTGTTCGATCGGTATCGGTGCAATCGGTTCCGGGATTTCGCTAGGTAGTGGCGTTGGTTCAAGCTTTTGTTCAACAATCGCGATGCGGTTTTGTTGTTCGGCTGCGGTTTTTGCGGCGTCGGTTACGGCCATAGTCGCAACCGCACCTACGCCAAGGAAACTGGCGACGATTCCACTGCCAATAAAGACGAGAAAAATCACGCCCGGAAACCCGACGATTATGCCGACAACGGCATGGGTTTTGTCTTTTTTCGAGAACAATCCAAGGAAGCTAAGAAACGCCCCAATCGGCGAAAGTATGCCACACGTCAGCCATCCTAGGATTGAGAAGATAAGACCAGCGGTACCGAAAGCTGAATTGCCTGCATTTTGTACGATGATTAGCTGTGGTTGATTTTGGGTAGCCATTCAATTGCCCTTTTTCTTGGTTGGTGCTTTCTTAGGTAATTCTGGTTTGTTTTCGGCGACGATCGCGTAGTGCCTCGCGCGCTGGGCGTCGATGATTGCGTCGGCTTTGTCGCGGCGACGACTTGTTAACTCTCCAATCGTCTGAGGTCTTCCTGATCGCAAGTCGTATGTTCCCTCGGAGATCCCTCCATCGAGTGAGCGAAGCTTTTGCGACGCCATTTCTAGGGCTGAACGTTTTCGATGTATCAGGCCTGGAATCGCTTGGCCCTTGTTTTCCGCTTCGAGAATCGCAGCAATCGCCTCTGTAACCGTGCTTTTTATCTTATCGAGCAAATCTATGAACGCCCGCAGCTCACCGGTAGTCGTTAGGTCTGATCGGTCGTAGCTGTTTTTTTGGCGGGGCATTGCAGAACATTACCAAAAAAAGCGCAGCAAGAAAACTATTTCGAAGACGTAACTACCAACTAATTAACGACTTGTGGAACAAAAAACGCATCGTATTGTTTTTTGTGTTGCAAAATACGTTTTTTGGCTGTATTCTGCCTATCGTGATTCGAAAAGGAGCAATGTCAATGAAAAAGATTCCAAAGCTAGCCAAGAGTTGCCGAGGGCTGCCTCGCGGGGAATATCAGTCCCTCATGGCTGCGATCCGCACAGGTCGTCCCGTCGACGTCGCTGGTACGGATCGCGTCGTCCGCACTATTCGGGAAGCCGAGTCGCTTGGCCTTTTACTCCCGAAGCAAAGGCCTGGGCGCAAACAGAAAACATTGAAGTTGCATGTGCTTGTCAAGAAAGGGAAATCGTCATGAGCGTCGATAGGTTGAGTCAGAGATTGAAGTTGGTTATTAATGCGGTGAAGGCGTCGGATGCGTTCTCGAAGCTCAAGCAATTGGCTGTCCAGGATGGGCCTGAGTCGCGAATCTATTTGGTCGGCGGCGGGATGGTTTTGACGGTCTACGATTGTCTGACTGCGCTGGGTGAAGCTTGGCAGGCGGTTAGCAACGAGCTTGAGTCGGAGGCCGACGAACTACGGATCTTGTTGGCGATTGCTGATTTAATCGTTAAGCATCGGGGAATCTTGTCGGTAACGGTGTATCAGTCGGATGTTCGGTCGCATGCCGAAGTCGATCGGAACATCCGCGAGCGTGACGAACGGCTCAAGACTTTCTTGCGACGTAGCCAGGACAATTGCGAAGCGGCTCGACGGGCGTACGAGTGCGCTCGAGGCAAGTCTGCGGCATGTGGTGGCTCGGAAGCGGAAGTGGGGACGGAATCGACAACGGCAGCGAATACGGCGACGCCGATTCCCGAGGGCAAGCCTGCTCAGGCTTTGCGGTGCTTTCGAGTTTGCTTTCCGACGATCGTGTCGTATCAGCAAGCAGTGAACGGCCAGGCGGCTATCGCAGCGGCGATTTTGAATGCGAAGCTTGATAGGAGATCGCTCGCGACGGTATTTGAAATTTCGCAAGACGCGTTCGATGAAGTTGGCGTCCGCATTGAAGCGGATTCGGCGTGAGTTCCATCGTCGCAGTGTGCGGCGGTGGCAGTGCTGCCTGCCGCGCGTTCGCAGGATGTGAGCACGCGGCAGGCGATTTTAAGGAGGTTTATCGATGGTCGCTTTTAAACGCGGTGAGAATCGGATTCGTCGGCGTGCGAATGCTTTTCGCGATGGCTACTCGTCGGCTGTGTTTTTCACGGTCGGTGTGTTGGTCGGTTGTATTGGTTCGCCATCGTAAGGAACCAGTCGGTCGCACTGAAAAGTGCGAATCGGCTGCTCGGGTTTGACTCCCGGGGGTGGCTTTGGTGTTGGTTTCGGTTTCGATTTTTAGGAGGTAAGGCGATGGAGTTCAGAGACGTAAACGGTCAGTTGGTATTGGCGGGAGAAAACTATGCTGTCGGTCGTGGCTCGCGGATAGCGCGGGGAACGTCGGCGAATTACGGTATCACGCGGCTTGATGAGAATGGCGATTGGTGGCTCGATCCGCGTGAGGGTGGCAAGTCGATCAGGCTCGGCATTCCTGGTGAGCAGGATGCGTCTGGTGAGTCGGCGAAGCTTGCTTTTATGCCGCTCGACTTTGAATGGAATGCGATTCCGAGCGATGAGGTTCCGTCGCGTGAGACGCTTTCGGAGCTGCTGGACGCGATCGAGATTGTCCGTTCGGCTCGATTCCGGGCTCTTGAAGATTTGCAAGAGCAGTTGGAAGCGTTCGCGTTGACAGAAATGTCGAGCAACGAAATCGACGCGATCCATTCGTTTGTCTTCGATGGTCTCGGTCGTGATCAGGTCGAATCGATTCTACAGCGCGAGCCTGAAACCGAGCCTTGCGCGGCTTGACGTTGGCGATTCGATTTGTTCGCTAGCTTCGGATGGTCTGCATGCCATCCGGAGCTAGCTTTTGATTTCCCCATTTTCGATGGTTGCGTTTATGGCTGCGCAGACATATTTCAATTTTGACAATCCGTCGGCTGAGCGAACATCGATGCGAGTCGCTGCGATTGGGACTCGCAATGAGTCGGCGGCGGTGGCTTTGGCTAAGCCTCGACGGAATGAGCGATTGATCGAGGTTCTGCGATGCCTGGCTGCGAATCCTGGGATCACACGTACCGAGGTTGCTCGTGTGATCGGCTGCAAAGAGACGGGCGTGTGCCAAGCGTTCCTCGATGCGATGAATGAGGTCGACGAGCACAATGGCGTATCGCGGCCGCTGGTCGAGATCGTTGGTAAGCGACTGGGGGACTCGGGCCGGAATGTTGATGCGTACAAACTCACTGGCCGAGGCCATCGGGTTTTGATTGAAGAATTGACTTGTAAGAAAACTTAAATCTATCGAGGTGTGAAATGGCGGTAAAGAAGAAACCGACGAAAAGCGACAAGCAGTCTTCCGATGACGTTTTGCGACGTTACGAAGAGATCTTTGAGAGCATCACTTGTTTCATGGATGCGATCGACAACTCTAAAACGGAGATCGATAGCGCTCGTGAAGCGGTCTCTCTGGCGAAGGACAAATACGACGAGGCTAAAGGCGAGCTTAAGAAGCTTGAAGACATCCAGGAGGGGAACAGGCATGCTCTGGAAGGTTACCTGCATCCAAAGAACGGGCAGATTATGCCGCTGTTCGATCGAATGGAACCAGCCGACGAAAAGGTTCACGGTGTCAACTCGGATGAATGGCGTAAGGAACCGGTGGCAGCGCTCAAGCTGTCGTTGCTGTCGATCAAGGCGCTGACCGATTTCGACATTGTGCTGGTTGGTCAATTGCAGGATTTTTTACTTGCGAACAGTTCAGGCTGGTGGGAAAAGGTTCCAGGGCTCACGCTCGGATCATCGGCGGCGATTGTCGATCGGCTTAATGATTTCATTAATGATCGTACGAGTCGATAATGCATGCCCTTCCGAAACGTGATGATGTGATGCCCGATACGGTCGAGCTTGAAAAGACGGCTACGAATCTGGCTAGCCTTACGCTGAGTTCTGGTTTGATTCAGATTCGCGATGTGGTGCTTTCTCAGTGGCGAAAGAAGGATGCTATCGCGAGGCTTTCCAAGCATGGTATCCATCCGATTCGCCAGCTCTTTTTCTACGGGCCACCGGGGAACGGGAAGACGGTTGCTTCGCAGTGGATCGCCAAGGATCTCGGAGTACCGTTGTTTCGCGTTCGCTGCGAAATGCTGGTCAGCTCCTACCTTGGCGTTACGGCGCAGAACATGAGCAAGACGCTTCGGTACCTCGAGGACGTCGGGCCGGCGATCGTGCTATTCGACGAGATCGAGACGCTGTTCCAATCTCGCGAGTTGGCTGGGAGCAACGTGTCGCAAGAGCGTCATGCGGCGATGGCGACGCTTTGGCAATCGCTGGATCGTTGGACGACGCCGCAGCTTTTTATATTCGCGACCAACATGGAATCGGCGATGGATGCGGCGATGATGAGTCGCTTCGAGTTGCAGTTGTTTTTTGGCCCTCCGACGCTGGAACAATGCTGCTCGGTGATTGATTATTGGTCTGAGGTCTTTCATGAGTTCGGATCGGACGAATGGGCGAGAGAATTGAAAGAAAGGAGGCATGTCTCGTTTCGTGCGTTGTGGCAAGCGATCACGGAGATCGTCCGATTCCGAGCTCTTTGTTGAGCTTAGTGTAAGGTTAAAACAGATTGAATTTGGGAATGGATGCTATGGTAGCGACCCGCTTGATTGGTAAGGCGAGTTGATGGTTTTTCAATGTTCGCGAGTCTTAGTAAGACTCGCGGAATGCCTTTTTTGTTGGTGTTTTTGGTTCGGTGGTCCTGTTGGTGGTCCTGTGATGGAGGGATGTGAATTTTGAACGTGCTGATCATTCGAAGCGATTTGCCGGAATCGCCCGAGGTGCTTTTGTTGGCCGGTGTGCTTTCTGTCCGCAGCGATCTCCGATGGATTCCGTCTCCTGAAGTGATCGTATGCAAGCTGATTAAAATTTGGGCGTGGGTGGCCGAACATGGTCACCAGGATTCCGATTCCTGCGATTACCGCATTCCGTCTGCGTGTGTCGCTGCGCTTGAGTGTCAGCTTGGTTGCGAGGGGCTCCTGTCTGCGATGTGCGATTGCCGCGTGGATTGGTGCCGCTTTGAAGGCGATCAGCTCGTGTTCTGTCGCTTCGGCGAGTGGAACGGGGAAGACGCGATGAAGCGTCGAGGCGATTCTGCTCGTGCTCGTCGATCGCGATCTCGCTCGCAAACGCGAATTGGTCGTACCGAAAGCGATCAAAAAGCGCACGCAAAGTGTGACGTGCGTCACGTTTCGCGTGCGCCATCTATAGACGTAGACGTAGACGTTTCTTTAGAAACTAAAAGAGAACCGTCTACGTCAACGTCTGAACGTGCGCCGCCAGAGGATCGAGAGCGGTTGGTCAGTGCGTGCTACGAAACCATCCGGCGATCCGTCCGATCGTCAACGAACGCCGACGCCGCGCAGGTGGCTAAGGATCGGAGTACCGCTTGGAAAACTTCGTCGATCGTCGTCGATCGGCTGAGCGGCGAGTGGCTAACGCGAGTCCTTGAGTCGTTGGCAAAGACTAAACCGCGGCGACCGTACGGCTACCTGTTTTCGGCGATCTCGAAGCGGCTTTCGGAAGATGGTCTGAATGCCTCGGAGCTCTACGCAAAGTTGATCGAGCCGGAAGCGTTGATCGATCCTACCGATCTCGATTTGCGAGTTGCTAAGCCGACATTGCGGAGGATTGATCCCGTGCAATTGGCCGAGTCGAAGCGTTACGAGCTGCGACAGCGCTTGCTTGCGACCGGATTACGCGGCGATGCGCTGGTCGAAGCGTTTGAGGATGAATGTCGAAAAGCATCGATTGAAGAGGCTATGAGCATATGAGATTGATTAAGCAATTAGCGGGAGCGTATTTGGTGATCGGTTCAAAAGCAGTCGCAGAGATTTGGTTAACCAACGAAACGATGGTTAGATCGAAAGATGAAGT
Organism: Pirellulaceae bacterium; assembly: GCA_034408855.1. Taxonomy (GTDB): domain Bacteria; phylum Planctomycetota; class Planctomycetia; order Pirellulales; family Pirellulaceae; genus JAIYDQ01. The sequence continues at coordinate 602 of JAWXCK010000276.1, read as the reverse complement.
GTCGCTCGTATACAAGGAGTACAACATGGGTGACCACATCGAGGGATGGGTTCTGTACCTACGAGACGGATTTGAGGAGTCACGATACAACGCGCGTCATCTCGTGTCCATTGAGTGGGCGAAGCCACCCGCATAACGCTTAAATCCATCCGGTTTCGGCGGGTGGAGTGTATTTTGCAAGTAGCGTCCGACCGAAACTCGGATGCGATTTTTTGTTATGTGAGTCATTATGGGTGCGAAGTACAAGATTACACGATTAAGCATGTGCGGCAATGAAGGGACTGCTCTGCCGCAGGACGTTATTTATTGCGCACTGGTTGAAATCGCGAGTGGCCAAGAAGTTATCTCGTCAACGTTGGCGGATGTCCTGCAAAAGATCCGCGATCGCGATTATAGCGTCGAAGGTGTGACAGCAGGAGCAGAGCCCGCACCCCCATACCTCCGAAAAAACGGTGTTAGGTTCCATTCGTTTGTTAGGCTCGATGCGTATCAATGATCCGCATAACGATTAAATTCATCGAGTCGCGGCGATGAACCTAGCCACCAGAAAAGAGCACGCCCGCGACTTTGATGCAATTTCTTGTTCGCAGGTCAAATATGAG
>JAWXCK010000275.1:0-10079 GCA_034408855.1 Pirellulaceae bacterium | reverse complement strand
TGGTTTTTGCAATCACTCAGTCCAGTGTTTTCCTTGTATTTCACGGCTAAAATCGATTGCGGATCACGAAAACCACCCACAGTTTCTGCGGAAGAGCGTAAGTTCGTAACAGAATACCGTTCAATGTAAACGACTCAATTAACTGCTGGGCAATTTCTGCAAATCGGCTCGCGAGTCTTCGTAGGTTTTGTTAAACGCTAGGGCGACCGGGTCTGGCTGTGTGTTCCATCGCGAACAGGCTTCTTGATAGAGTTCGGGCCACCAGTTGCGATGGCTTGTCAGTCCCTGGTCGCGATAAGCATGCCACTGACTAACGACTTTGGTCCAACAGCCGTCGCCATAGGCCAGCGCTTCGTTGAGCGATTTGTAGCGAGGGACATACCAGCGACGACCGATCTGTGCATGCAAGACTTCGTCTGCCCAATCAAAATCTTGAAAGAGCCCCGACAGACGATCTCCGCTTTCGCGTCCGACTTCCCATTCGTAGCGTTTACCCGTTCGCGGCATCAAGCCTTGTTCGATAAAGAAAAGGACACCATGTCGTTCACGCGCGTCGAGCTGAAGATTGAGATTCCTCGACCATGTGAAGTTGATCGGAATTTTGCTCCAATCAATCCCCAACGATGCGAACCCGACTTCGCCCATCATGGCATGTCGAGCTTCATCCCAAAGTTGCCGACTCATCTCGATATGGAACTCCCACGGTTCCTCGTCGCGAAGGTCGTAAAGTATACTGGCCATCATCTCGGGGACATCGATCTCGCGAATTCTCTTATAGTACATCATGAGTGTTTTATCGCGAGCTTGAAAACGTTCGTCGTATAAAAACGCTTCCGGATTGACGCCCGCATTAAAACTATCTTGAAACCGTTCATCGCGTTTCGGTTCCCCCTGATAGACATAGGGTGTGGCCGAATAAAGCGGCTCTAGTTGGATGCTTGCATCCACTGCTTGCGAGCCATCCAAGCTGCCGGCTGAGGCGAGGCAATTTTTGAGTAGCGTTTGCCAATCCTGCCTCGCTTTTCGTTGTTCGTTGTCAATAAGGGAAGAGATCGCCTGCGATCCAAAGTCGGCAACTTCTTGTAGCTCGAATTGCAGAAGTTTCGCCAATCGAACCGTCGGTGCATCGGCAAGCGGATGGGCTTCGGTTTGGAGGCGATTGGCTGCTTCCAAAACAGCAGGCAAGGCAACGTCGTATATTCCAAGAATCAGATCTTCGGTCGACGGAGCCGCAATGATCTCATCCATGAATAATTTGAGCGAAGGATGCGGGACTTTGTCGAGACCCAAAGGTGGTTCTCGCATTTCGCCAACGCGTTTTCGAATCGCCGTCGTATATTCGGCGCAAAGGTAAGCATGATGACTCAATGCCGTTTTCAGCTCATAGATCGGCTCGGCGGTAATCCTCGCGGTTAGCGTCTCATACAAGCGTTTCAAGATGTAATGCAATCGCTTCAATCGCTCGGCACTTTGCTCGACGCTCCATTGGCATTCCACGGCCCGAGCCATCGAAGACAACCCGGCCAGAGGAGGAAGATTTTGATACGATTTGTAGGTTGAAAGTGGATAACTTACATTCATAGCATCTCAGTCTCAAAAATTAACCAGTGGCGTAAGCTTCCAGTTTGCGATCTTCAGCTCTTTGCTTGCGATTTTCACAAACAGGTAAGCTGGAAACTTACCCCACTTAAAACCCTCATGTCAGCGTGACAATTCGCGTCACAGACTCTATTCTATAGCATTCTCACCCAACGAATATCGGTTTCTCCCCCTCCTCAAACAAGGAAATGCTTCATGCTATTGCCGCGTTTATTTTCATGCATCGTTTTACTCTCATTTTCTGCAATTCTTTTACCTACAGCGACACACGCCCAAGAACCAAACTGGGTTTCCTTGTTTGATGGCAAGAGCTTGGATGGCTGGGAAAAGGTCGGCAAGGAGGACAGTCATTGGGAAGTCAAGGAAGGAGCTCTGTGTGGAACAGGGACTCAGTCAATGCTGGTCTACACCAAGAAGTCGTTCAAAAACTTTCGATATCGAGCTGAAGTCAAAGTCAACGACGGCGGGAACTCAGGACTCTATTTTCGGGCGACTCGAAATCCGACGTTCAGCGATGGATACGAAGCACAAATCGATTGCACTCATAAAGATCCAATCCGAACCGGTTCCCTCTATGGCATGTGCCACATCTATGATCGACTCGTCGAGCCCAATACTTGGTTCCAATACGATCTAGAAGTTCGCGATGAGGTTTGGCGCAAAAAGCCGGTAACAAAAATGAAAATTTCATTGAATGGAAAAGAACTCTACGAATACCAAGATTTTGATCAAGCCTTCAAAGAGGGATACTTTGCTTTCCAACAACACGATCCAGGCAGCACCGTAAGTATTCGCAAGGTCGAGGTAATGGAACTGCCTGACGCCGTTACTAACTAAGGAATCATTCGGGGCGTGCCACCCGATTTAGAAAAACCCGAAATTATTTTTGACTCGTTCCTACGCAACTTTAAAGGTTGCCAGCAACATACTTGGTCCAGAAATCGGCTTTTGTTTCGCGCAGGATCGAGACGATTGCCTGTCGGTCTTCGAGCGATAGTTTTTCGTAGCCTTCTATCGCGATATCGGAAAGCAAGATCTCGTTAAGCCGTTGACCAACATATTCGAGAACGACGTGCGGGAGCGCGTCGAACGATTTCGAATAGATCAGATAGCTACACGGATATTTGAAGAGTCGCCGTTGCAGATCGAGTGCATACAGCGAACGATTTTGCGAATCCCGAGCTCCTCGCTTGGAAAAAACTTCGGTAAAGCGCGAGCTTCCTTGGACAGGCGACGTCAATTCGAATTCGTCGGCCATCAAGAGATATCGCACCAGCTTTTCGCCAACACTTGCGATCCGTCGCACCGTCGATTCACTTTGATAGTCTTCGGGGCGTTCAAGAGCTTTGTTGATTCCCGCATCTTGATAGGCCGCTGTCCTGGCTTCGAAGCTTGCGCGGGTGATAAAATTATGCATTTGTGTTTGATGTTCTAAAACCATCAAGGCCACAATGTCGCTCGATTGAGCATAGTATTCGCTAGGCGAAACCTCGTCTGGCAACTGGGTTTGATTCAACCCAGCTTTTGGATCGATCCATCCCGGCAAAGATTCATCGACACAAACCGAGTTTCCCAAATGCGGCATTTCTCCATGCTTGCCGGTGACGTACCAGCCGCCCCAACGTTCCGAAAAAGGACTTGTATGATCGGTGACGTAGGCAGGTGTTCCAGAAACAAAGTGCCCGACGGGGTTACTGTAAACCGACCGCACAAGAAAGCCGGGCACGGCTTGCGTTCTTTGATTTGCATGGCAAATCAGACATTGCCCTTGATCGCGAACGATTCGAGGGCTCCCATGCAATGGAGTATCCATCGAATAGAAAACTGCACCCTGATCATTGTCCACTGCCCCAAGCTCTAACAATCGACTGTCGCGAACCCATCCGACGTAGGTATCATCATTAAAGTAGACCGCACGCGGCCGATCGGGACCAATCTTATGAAGTTGGAAACTGGTCTTTGAAAAGACCAGCGTTTGCGATTCGGGAGGTATTGCTAACGCTTTTAGCAAAGAAGGCAGCAATCCCAATTGCTCGTCTTCCTCTAGCCGAATCGCACCTTTATCAAGTGCTTCTGCCAGCATCGCCACACGATCGCGACTGGCTTGTTCGCCATATCGAATCGGGGGTCCTTCGAAATCCATCTGCCCGAGCGCATTGGCGGCAAGGGTCACACCCAGCAAACAAACGCTAGCGATATGAATAGTAAAAGTCTTCTTCATCGGTAAACTCCGCTAAACTGGACACCAACATCCAGTTTAGCTCGTTTGGTCGACCGTGACAAGGGGAAATCGATTGTTTTGCTTATTGCTGTAGGAAAACAAAAACGCCTCGTTTATTGGCGACGACAACGTCGATTTTGCCATCCTTGTTGATATCGCCGGGGGTTACCTGAGTTCCAACGCCGCTATCGTTATCGATCAGATGCGGAATAAAGTCTGCTCCTCCTCGACCATCGCGTTTGATTTGAAACCAATAGAGAACCGGATCGGCCATTGGCTCTTCATCTTTGCGAGGCCCGTGCGCCCATCGCCGTTTGCCGGTCACGACATCCAAGACGCCATCGCCATCGACATCGGCAAGCTGCATTGCATGCAACTGCGAGAATTTGACACCGTGCGGGCTTTCTTCGTTGGTCTTACCCATCAAGAGATGGTCAGTAAATGTACCATCGGCTTTTTGTTCGTACCAACTAAAGCCGTAGCCATGCGCATCGTGGCCAGTAATCACATCGTTTCGTCCGTCGCCATTGACATCGTAAACGAGCATAAATGATCCGCCGCGCGATCCTGGCGGGGCGAAGGGAATTGGATGCGCATTCCAAACCTGATCTTCTTTTGTATCCGCAGGCTGTTCAAACCAACCGTCCTTGGTTAGCAAGTCCGGTCGCCCATCGCCGTTGATGTCGCCAAAGCCATATCCATGCGTGTACTTGAAATACTTCTCATCGTTTTCAGGGGTGATTGGAGTAATGGGACGAAAGCGAGCTTTCGCAAACGGATGTTCCCAGTTGAATTCGGCGTAGCCAAGTTGCCCGCCCGATTTCTTAGGCTTTCCGTCGCTAGTATGAAAAATCAACTCGGGCTTCTGATCTCCATTCATATCTCCGATCGTCGGCGACTCATTGTCCGTGATGTCAAAGATAGAATGCCTGGTCCAATTCCCTGGTTTGTTCTGAGGATTCTCAAAGACCCAAGTCTCTTTTCCCGGCGATGAGTAGACGAGAATGTCTTGCCAGCCGTCGCTGTTAAAATCGTAGGTGTATGTCAAAAAATAATCGCTGTAGCCCGACGCAGCAATGTAGGGCTTTTCGGGGGGCGCAGTGTATTCGACGCGCGTCTTAAATTCTGGGCCTTTCCAAATATAGGGACCAGCACAGATATCGTTATGACCATCGTGATCGAAGTCTGCGAAATGTGCTCCTTCCGCAATGAAGTCTTCTAAGAGCACTATTTTTCGAAACGTCGGTTCTCCTCCCCAAGTGATATTCAATGAAACAACGGCAACCGCGATTGAGAAAAAGAAACGGTTCATAGGAAGGACCTGGCAGAGTTTGAGAAAGGTAGGCTGGATGGTCGTCTCGAATAATTCGAGCAGGGACTCTTGAGTGTACTCTTTGGCAGGTGCGGCGCGCAGTCCTAGTTCGACTGTCCCAAGTTGCGTAATTTTCTTACATTGTGAGTCGCCGGCGCTAGCCGCGGGTTATTCGGCCGTCGCAAAAATACACCGGCGGCTAGCGCCTTGCCGCTCACTCACGAGAATGCAAAGACTAGATAAACAGTAGCGAACGGTCGCTCGTTCGATTAAATTATGGAAACGTCACCCGGCGTCGCTGATCCCCACCTCCCACCCTCAGGTACTCTCCCCCATGTTTGCCTTTTCTCGCAAAGCGTTTTTGGTACTGCTTGTTTCTGCACCGTTCGTTGCTTCAGTTTTGGCAGAAACGAATTGGTCGAGATGGCGAGGCCCTAACGAAAATGGTCATTCTTTAGACACCAAATTGCCAGTCAAATGGTCCGACAAAGATGTGGTTTGGAAAGTTGACTTGCCTGGCAGTGGCCAATCTTCGCCTGTCATTTGGGGCGATCAAATTTTCTTGACCGCCGCTTTGGAGGACGGAAAAGAGCGCGTTGTGTTTTGCCTTTCACGAAAGTCCGGCAAACTAATTTGGCAACACTCGGCATGGAAAGGCGAGCCAGAACCGGTTCACAAGATGAACGGCTGGGCGTCGGCTACATGCGTAACCGATGGCGATGTCGTTGTGGCGTTTTTTGGTCGAGGCGGCATTCACGCTTACACGCTAGATGGCAAACCGTTGTGGTCGAAAAATCTTGGCACCTTTGAAAGCCCGTGGGGAGTTGCAGCGTGTCCGATCATCGTCGACGACATGGTCATTCAGAATTGCGATGCGGATGTCGATGCGTATATCACGGCTCTGGATAAGAAAACGGGGAACGAAATCTGGAAGACTAAGCGACAGGATCATCGCGGATGGAGTACGCCGATTCTCGTCGATACCGGTACGCGGCGCGAACTTGTGATCAATGGCCACGAAGGCGTTCAAGCTTACGATCCGAAGACCGGCAAAGATCTCTGGTTTTGCAAAGGATTTAATGGGCGGGGCGAGCCGACGGTAACGCCCGCTGGAAAATTGCTTTGCGTCGTCAACGGATTGGCCGGTGACTTTTATTCAGTTCGTCCAGGAGGCAATGGCGATGTGACAAGTTCGCATATGGCTTGGCACACGCCGCGCAAAGGTGGTCGAGACTGTCCGTCGCCGATTGTCGTCGGAAAATATATTACCGTCTGCGACATGAAAGGGATCGCTACGTGCTATGACGCCGAAGATGGGCATATCTTTTGGAAAGAACGGCTGCCGGGAAATTTTAGCGCGTCGCCGATCACTGCCAACGGACTGGTCTATTTTATAAGCGAAGAAGGAATCACAAGCGTGATCAAGCCTGGTCCAACGTTCGAAGTCATATCGGAAAACGCTTTGAAGGCAGGAACCTTAGAAATCTTTCGAGCCTCGATAACACCCTCCGAAGGCCAACTCTTCATCCGCAGCACTACCGTGCTTTACTGTGTCGGGAATAAGAGCTGAATTTTGAAAAAACGGAGTCTTCGACACCAAAGCTACGCCAGTTAGCCTAGGGCGAGCGGCAGAAAAGTTTGTGTCTGAATTAACCTAGGCGAGTCTCTCCGAGACTCGTTCAGCGTCTTGGAAAGACGCTGCTACGTGGTAGTTTCGTATCTCCCCCTTGCCTAGCAGATTTCTTGCCGCAAACATTGTACGATATGGCGGCAGTATCAAAGCGGTGCTTTTTGCTCCGGTTCGATTTGGCTCCCATTTATAGCAACAGAAATACGAGACTCGTTTGATGGAAACCCGCAATAGCGATCGTCCGACTGGAATGGCTCTGCACTGGAAGATCTTGATTGGGTTGATGATCGGTGCGATCGCGGGATTGATCTGCAACCTTTATGTCGATGCGGAAACGACAAAGAGGCTTTCTGTCGTCGGCGAAACGGTTGGCCAGGTCTTTTTGCGTTTAATTTTCATGGTGGTTGTACCGCTGGTCTTCTGCGCGTTGACCCTGGGCGTAGCCGGAATTGGCGATGCTAGCAAGCTTGGTCGTCTCGGGATGCGAACGCTTGTCATGACGATCATTTTTTCGTCATGCTCGGTCTTGATTGGTCTCGGCTTAGCCAATTCGATTCGACCAGGCGAACGCTTGTCAGACGCCTCTCGCGAACAGCTTCGAGCAAAATATGTGGTGGAAGCCGACAATACGACTAAACAAGCCAGTAAAGCTAAGTCGATTAAAGATTCGCTGCTCGATATTATTCCGAAAAACCCATTGCAAGAAGCCGTAGGTTCGCTGGATGGAAGCTCACCGGGAAGCGGCATGTTGGGGGTGATGTTTTTTTCACTTTGCATGGGCGTTGCATTGACGGTGATTGGCGATAAAGCCAAACCGGTCCTGGATGTCTTGGATGGTTTCTACGATGCCGTGATGGCGATTATTGCATTCGCGATGCGTTTAGCTCCGTATGGCGTTGCGGGACTTGTCTTTGCCATGACGGCAACGCTCGGGCTAGACATTATCACGGCCTTGTTTTGGTACGTTCTTACGGTCATCGTCGGATTGCTGATTCAGTTGCTAGTTGTCTATTCCATTGCGATCATGGTCATCGCTCGAAAATCGCCCGTGGCATTCTTTAGCGATATTTCCGAAGTCCTTCTAACCGCCTTTGCGACATCGTCGTCGAACGTGACGCTTCCAACGGCACTGCGGGTCGTCGATGAAAAACTTCGACTTGATAAACGCGTCTCGCACTTTGTTTTGACCGTGGGTTCGACGGCGAACCAGAATGGGACGGCGCTCTATGAAGGGCTAACGGTTCTGTTCATTGCGCAAGTTTTCGGCGTAGAATTGTCGATCTCGCAACAGGTACTAGTCGTGCTGATGGCGATCCTAGCGGGCGTGGGAACCGCCGGAGTGCCAGGCGGTTCGCTTCCGCTGGTAGTTTTGGTTTTGCAGACGATCAACGTGCCTGTCGAAGGAATCGGAATTATCATGGGCGTCGATAGGCTGCTGGACATGTCGCGAACGACAGTGAATGTTGCTGGTGATATCGCTGTTGCAACATGCGTCGATCGGTGGGAAACTCAAGCAGCGCAGCTTGAACTGAAAAGTTAAAAAAGACTATTTGAAAGTAGGACTACCGCCGAATGAACACAGCCCTATTGGTGTTTGTCTTTCTTTATTTAATCGGCACATTGGCCATCGGTGCATGGGCAGGTACGCGAATTAAGGATACATCCGACTTCGCGGTCGCCGGTCGAAGTCTTCCGCTAATTATGGTGATCACAACAAGTTTCGCGACTTGGTTCGGTGCCGAAACGGTCATGGGGATTCCTGCGAAATTTGTCGAGGGTGGATTGCGAGAGGTCGTCGAAGATCCGTTCGGCGCGTCGATGTGTCTGGTCCTCGTCGGCCTCTTTTTTGCACAGCGGCTCTACAAGATGAACCTCCTGACGATCGGCGATTACTATCGCAATAGATACGGGGTCATTATCGAGATACTATGCTCGATTTTAATTATTCTCAGCTACCTAGGGTGGGTCGCAGCTCAGATCACGGCACTTGGATTGGTTTTTTCAGTCCTATCGGGTGGCGCTATTAGCGTACCCTTTGGGATGATCGTCGGCACCGTGCTCATCTTGATTTACGTCATGATGGGAGGAATGCTCGCGGTTGCCTACACCGATTTTATACAGATGATTGTGCTGGTCATCGGTTTGTCGTATATCGCATGGGTTTCGTCTGATCTTGCCGGTGGAGCAGATAAAGTCTTTGCATTGGCCAGTGAACGCGAATGGTTTACGATCCTTCCCGAGCCGACGCTGCACGGCTGGCTCTTTTTTGTTGCGGCTGCGATTACGATGATGTTCGGTTCGATTCCTCAGCAAGACGTTTTTCAACGCGTGATGTCGGCTAAGGATGCTCCGACGGCTCGCAACGGAGCGGTTATCGGTGGCTTAGCCTATTTAGTATTCGCCTTTGTTCCGATGTTTGTCGTAGCTTCGTCGCTGATTATCATGCCCGAAGAAACGACAGAGTTCCTGGCTGACGACCCGCAGAAAATTTTGCCGACGCTGATCTTGAATAAGATGCCATTTCTAGCGCAGGTACTTTTCTTTGGAGCATTGGTTTCAGCGATCAAGTCGACATCGTCGGCGACCTTACTTGCACCGTCGACAAGTTTCGTCGAAAACATTTTGCGTCATCTTTGGCCGAGTCTTGACGATCGACATATGTTGAGAGCCATGCGGATTACCATCTTTGTTTTTACGGTAATCGTTTTAACGTACGCGATCAGGGTGCAAGGTGCGTCAATTTACACGATGGTTTCGGATGCTTATCAAGTAACGCTCGTCGGATCCTTTGTGCCATTGGCGTTTGGCGTTTACTGGAAAGGCGCGACGACGCAAGGGGCATTGAGCAGCATTATCTGCGGTATCGGAGTATGGCTGTGCTTGACGTTGATCCCAGCGTGGGGCGAAGTCATTCCAAGTCCACTCGGTGGATTGTTAGCCAGTATTCTTGGAATGCTGATCGGCTCGAAAGTCCCACAATTCATCGAAAACAGAACGACCACCGAAGAGAAATCGTATCGTGTCCATCCAGAACATCTGGGACATGATCTCGCGTGAGTTTTCTGACACTTCTCGCTGAACGGTAGCCAAAGTGTTGCGGCAAGCAATTTATTGCGTAACGTTGGTTTACAGGCTTTAGCCGCAACTATGCATATCGCCGGATCGAGGCGGAAGAGTCGCCTAAAGGCTAAACACCAGCGCCATGATCGGCGACCAAAAACTTATTTCGCTGTTTTATGTATAACGGAGAGAGCGAGAGCCTGGGAACGAGCGATTTCGTGGTGGCGGAGCGCCGACAGCTCCCCACTCCCCACTCC
>JAWXCK010000274.1:0-25891 GCA_034408855.1 Pirellulaceae bacterium | reverse complement strand
TGGTGTCGTTTCGTAACCACCTTATCCCTTCAGAGCCATTTTTTTTGCAAGAGCAATCGAAAAATCACGCTACAATTGTTTGCCTAAAGTGCAGTTAATAGCGCAATTCGAAATCGCAAATTCTTTTCAAACGCTCTTGTTTTCAAAAATTTAGAGTAACAGCATGTCCGATGTTTCTCAGTCTTTCGTATCTCATTTGTGTTGCAGAAGTGCGACAACCAAAACACGGGTGGAGCTCAGCTGGTTAGAGCGTCTGCCTGATATGCAGAAGACCGTTGGTTCGAATCCGACCATCCGTACTGTCGATACCAACTTCCACCGAGATCCGGAAATGAACGCTCCAGAAATCTACAGCAAAACACTTCAGCATTTCCTCAAGCCAATCCAAGGTTTGCTAGATGACCCCAGTGTCTCGGAAGTCATGGTCGTTGGACACAAGCAGGTATATTTCGAGAAAGCCGGAAAGATCTCCTTGAGCGAGGAAACCTTTGCGTCGGAGTCGTCGTTGATGGCGGCGATTCGCAACATTGCGGAGTTCTCCAATCGACGCATCGACGTCAATCACAGTATTGATGGTCGCTTGCCAGGCGGCGAACGGGTTCACGCGATCGTTCCACCGGCGTCACGGGTTGGACCGTGTTTGACGATTCGCAAGTTTCAGAAATCGACGTTTGATCTTGCAAAGCTGGTCGAGCGAGGTTCGATGAGCGGCAGTGCTGCCGAGTTTCTGTCGCTATGTGTCCAGATGCACAAGAACATCGTCATTTCTGGCGGAACAGGCACTGGTAAGACATCGCTTTTGAATGCGCTTTCCACTGCTATACCGGAAAACGAACGCATTATCGTGATCGAGGATAGTTCGGAATTGCAACTGAACCAGAAGCATACAGTTTACCTGGAAGCGCAGTCGGCTCAGATCGACGGACAGAAAGCGGTCACCATACGCGATCTATTTGTTGATTCTTTGCGCATGAGGCCCGACCGGATCATTGTCGGCGAAGTTCGGCGAGGTGAAGCACTAGACTTGATTCAGTCGATGATCTCAGGCCATGCCGGTTCATTAACTACGGTCCACGCCAATACGCCACGCGATGCGGCTCGGCGACTGGAGACACTTTGCTTGATGAACGATGCAGAACTGCCTATCTATGTTGCTCGTGCGCAGGTCGCATCGGCGCTGCATATCGTCGTTCAGATCATGCGGTTGCCGGATGGGTCGCGACGCCTGCATTCGATTGCGGAGGCGTGTGGCTTAGACGACCGCAACGAATATACCTGGCGAGAGCTGTATCGCTTTGAAGCGGCAGGGACTGACAGCGATGGAAACTTGCAAGGTGAACTGATGGCGACTGGTACCCGGCCTACGTTCTCGGATGAACCGTTTCGCATGGGGCTGGGTGGGCAGGTTGTCCAATCGACGGATATGTATTGCAAAACGCAGCCGTAACCCGAATGCATCAGCGAGGGACCGGGTTGATCCCTCGCTGACGTAGCAGGTTAATAAGCAAACGGCCCGCAGCTAGCGCTGTCGGCTCACGTTTATGTATGACCACTTTAAATAAGAAGCAAAATTATGAATACGATAATCACTCAATCTGAAACTTACGAAGTCTTTGAAACGATTGGCTGCGGATCAGTATCAACCATCTACGATGGGTACGATCACATTCTGAAACGCGAGATCGCGATCAAGGAGCTTCGAGCGGAGTTCCAGGGCGATACAGATGTCGCCGAAGCTTTCTGGGGCGAAGCGACGTTACTTGCTGGACTCAATCATGCCAATATTCTTCGCGTTCATGGTATCGATCGAGGACGACATTGGATCATTATGGAGCCGATGCCGACCTCCGTGGACGCTGAACTGAAGACGACAAAATTGTCGTTAATTCGTATCCTCGACATCCTTCGACAAACGCTTGAAGGGTTGCGTTATCTGCACTCGATGGATCGCGTCCATGGCCAAATCCGCTTGGACTCGTTGCTTGCTGATGGTAGTGGCAACGTGAAGCTCACTAACTTGTCAGAGTCTGATATCGATGGCGAGTTCCGAAGGCCCGATGAGAAGCAGCTCCACAATGCACCGGAAATCCTGAACCCGAGGCACTTCGGACAGCCCGGTTTGTCGTCCGATTTGTACTGCGTCGGTATCGTCGCCTTGCAGCTTCTGACGGGCGACAAATTCTTAAAATTGTTCAAAGGTATGGATCGCAAGCGGCAACTCGATCCGATGGCTTGGTCGGCCTGGCACGCTTCATCGGAGCCAATCGGTTCGGTGCAGGCGTTGGTGGCCGATATTCCTAGCGACATCTTGGTACTTGTTGAAGGCTTGACTCAGAAGCAGGTCGGTTTGCGATTTGCATCTGCAGCCGAAGCCATTGGGGCGATCAGTCCACAGGTTTTTCAGTCCAGTATGCAGGGCAGTGGTTGTCTCGACCGAAATGCAAGTGCTGAATCGATGTCAAAAGACGAAGCGACCGTGATCTACAATAGCCCGAATATATATTCGCCGAAACGAGCGCTGACTGCAAAGAAAAAGGTGATGACTTGGCAAAGCCTTCTTCGAGAAGCGATTGTGCGGTTTCCTGTTTTGCGGAATCGAAAACTCATGCTCTCGGGCGTTGGAATGTTTGTTGGCTTGTTGTTCTGCGCCGTCATGTTGAATTCAGAGAACAAAACAAATGCGGTTCAAGCAGCAGTCGCCGAAGCTGTTGACCCGCAGCCACAAACAACGATGAGGCTGTTCGAGTACGATTTCAAACGACCAGAAGTAGCTGAACCGCCGAAGAGCGAAGGTTCGATAAAGCTCGTCTTAAAAGCAGACCAAGATGGCCCTGCCGTCGACGGCGTTTTGATCAGTATTGATGGATTAGATCAAGTCATCAAGCCCAGCAATAAACCGGGAATCGATGACGGCAGCGAGGCGATGACAAGTGAAACTGACGGAGCGGAAGGTGACATTCCAGCGAAGGAATTCCGCATTACCAGTAGTGGTTCCGGTTCGCCAATCAATATCGTTGGACCACCAGGATGTTATGATTTGAAGATCTCTGCACCCTCATTTCAATCTCAGCAACGCATCATCCAGTTGGTGGCTGAACAGAATTCGGTGGAGATTGTTCAAATGGAAGCAAAGTCGTTTTCTGTGGTTTTATCGGTTAAGCCACCGACCGCAAAGGTTCTGATCGATGGACGACCGTTACCGGGACCGGAGATCGAGCATCGGCAAGTCCGACTTCCCTGGGGAAAGCACCAAATTGTGGTCGCTGCGAATGGCTTTGTTGACCAAATGAAAACAATCACGATTCAGAGTGAAACAAGTGCAACCTTCACGCTAGTACCCATTGCGACGGCCTCGGCAATTATTGATTCCTTTCCACAAGGAGCGACAATAATGATTGCTGGGAAAATAGTTGGCAGAACGCCTTTACTCTGGTCTGGGCGCTTGGGAAAATATGATTTGAAATTGAGTTTGCCGGGATTCGTCGAGATATCGACCAGCTTGATCCTTGATGAAGAATCGCAAAACGAGCGTTTGTGTTGGTATTTGCAACGGCCACAGGATTTGTTGGCGGTAAGTCCAGAGGCAATTAAGATAGGGCAGAAGTAGCAGGAGGCATTCGCGAGGTAGGGACGCCAATTCTCGAATCTTTTTCGAAGGACGTTCATTGTGTATCCATTTTGCAAGCTTTTTTTAGTTGGTCTCTTCTGCATCGGCACGATCGGTCAGGTTGATGGCTTGTTCGCCGAAGACGAGCTTGCGGCGAAGTCTGATCAACCGCCAGCAACGAAACAATTTCCGTTAGCGGTTCAACTGCTCGGATACACACAGCGATCCGGATCTACGGCGGTTCTCATCTCCGTCACCCGCCTAAATGCGAGAGTCGAAACGTACATCCTTAATCTAGGCATCAAGAAAGCGATCATGCTGGACGACGTGCCCAAAGATGAGCCAGCCGAGAGTTTCAAAGACGCTTCCGATGCAATTTTTCTGCAAGTCCATTCGGTCGAAACCGATAATCGCACAGTCTTACTTGGATTTCCCGATTCTCTTTTTAAGTCGAAGACAATCCGAATGGCGGATTGAATCGCAGTTCGGTTTTGGGCTAGGTGGGGGCATTTAGCATCCAGTCGACCTTGACTCGCTCCGAATTAATTCGTACCGTCCGGTGAAACTTTAACCAATCTCGGCGTTTCATGGAAAAAACCGAACGAACCGCCACGGTTTGCGATCAGCAAGGAATGCTCGTTTGTTTCAACCTACTGGAGAACTGCGGTCAATCGTAGCTGGCTTAATCGGCGGCCAGCGAGCGTGTTGGGTCTATTTGTTTGTGGTCGTCTTTTCTCTGTGGACATCGACAACACTTGCCCAGCAGTTCCCAACACAAGAATCTATCGAGAGCAGTCGAATTTTCGTTCCTCAGGAGGCAATTTTGCCTTCGCCGAATACGCCTGTCGAGTCACCCAGTCCTCCCAGTCGCGAGATCTTGCTGGAGCGAGTCGAGTTCAGTGATACGCCGATGGATCAGGCGTTGCGATTGTTCAGCAAAGAATCTAAGCTAGACGTCGTCTCTTCTGACAGCGTGAAAAAACGGCTGATCTCGGTCAGCATTCGTAATTTAACCGCGACGGCTGCATTGAAAGAACTTGCTCGTCAAAGCGGTACGTTTTACAAGCTCGATCGATCAACCGGGATCTACACGCTCTATGACTTGAAGGAGCGAGATGCATCAGCTTGGGACTCGGATTCGCTGCGACAGTTCGAGCAGGAACTGAACGACGCGTTCCCCGACAGCATCGTTCGGCTGTCATCGGTCGGCAAGCAATTGATCGTTCGAGGACAAGCACATGATGTCGTCGAAGCTTCGCGGATCATCCGGCTCATTGATGCGGAGGCTAAAAGCAAGAAGATCAAACCCGATGACGAGCAAACCAGGACGACTACCGAAGTTAATAAAAGTGGTGGCTTCTTGGGAGGGCTTTCCTATCTTCAAACTAGCGAACCTGAATTGACCGTCATCGACATGCTGACGGTCACCGGCGAACAACAGGTTGCGCTGCGAGTCACGGTGGCCGAAGTCGATCGAAATGCAGCAAGACAAATCGGGCTGAATTTTGGAGTTAAAAACGATGCTGGTAAACAAGTTTTTCAAAGCCTCTTAACGACTGGAGGGCTTGCGGGAGGAAATTTGCCTACCATGCTCGACAATGGGCAAATCCAATTGGCGATCACGGCATTACGGAGCATGTCGCTCGCCAAGACGCTTGCCGAACCAACATTGACTTCCTTGAACGGTCAGCAAGCGAGCTTTGAAGCCGGTGGACAATTTCCGATTCCAGTCGTGTCTGGTCAGACAGTCGGCGGGTTGCAAGGAGTATCGTTCGTTCCATTTGGAATCAATCTTCAGTTCACTCCGTATATCACTGACCGAGATCGCATTCGATTAAAAGTATCGGCTGAAGTTAGCAATCGCGCTCAGGGCAACGCCGCTGGCGATAGTGCAACTATCGGAGGCGCCCTTGTTCCTGGTTTAGATATGCGAAAATTCCAGACAATTGTCGAACTACGTGCGGGTCAAACGTTGGCGGTTGCAGGGCTAATATCGAACAATCAAGTCAATCAGTCCGAACGGGTCCCGTTTTTTGGCGACCTACCAGTCGTCGGACGACTTGCTGCCTTTGATCGAATCAGCATGAGAGAACAAGAACTAGTTATCCTCGTGACCCCGGAATTGGTTCACGCTCTTAGCGACAAAGAACGTCCCAACCTCCCAGGAACTGATATTTTTGAGCCAAGTGATATCGAATTTTATCTTGGTGGACACATGGAAGGCACTCGCAATGAGAACTTTCGCAGTCCCGCTCGTACCGACTTTCATAAGCAGCAGAGTTTCTATAACCATCGCGACGTCTTCATTGTTGGACCCCATGGATATACCGAATGTGGTCCACAACCTGGAGTCTTTCAATGAGTCGAAATTCGAAAGAATTTAAACTTATTTGCAGTTTCTCATGGCTGCTGCTTGCGATCGTCGCCGTCACGGGTTGCTACCCCTTTCGTGACGGCTATCAGCACTATCCTCCTGGCGCGATCAATTTGCCGACAGGAACGTTAACGCGAAATTGGCAAGCGGCTCAAGTGGGAAAATCGCATCGCGACGGTCTGATGCTTTACGAAGCATCCTGGATCGATGGCTCAGATCAACTGGGACCTGCTGCGATTGAGCGATTGAGTAAGGCTTGTAAATCAGATTGCGAATCCATGACCCTTGTCACGCTTGAACCGGCACAAGATCAAGCATTAAACGATCGTCGAAAGCAAGTGATTCTCGATCTAGCGAATCAGCAAGGCTTCCTGCTATCACCCGATTCGATTGTCCTGGCCTATCCCGATGGCAACGAACTGCACGGTGAGGAGTCCGTGCGGATTGCTCGAGAAATGATGCAAGGAAATCAACAACGTGGACAAGGCGGGTTTGGCGCTGGTGCTGGCGGAATGTTTGGTGGACCGTTTCCAGGAAATGCTGGCGGTTTCCCTGGCGTCTTTTCGGGTGGACCATGACGAGAACCCAAGACCAAACGCGTGAATTAAGTATTCAGCGATGCTTACTACTCGTGTTATTTTGCTCAATTGCAGGCTGTGCAAGCAGCCTTATAACGCCAGGTCATTCCTCATCGTCAAACATACTTACCAACATCAGCAGTTCACGAACCGTCGATACTGAATTGAGTCCTGAGCAGTCAGCCGAAGCATGCATAAAGACCGCTCATCAGCTTGATAGTCAACATCACAATCGCGAGGCAATCGCTTTGTATGAACGGGCACGTGGATTCGACCCCAAACGGAAGAATCTATCGCGGCGTTTAGCAGTGCTTTATGCACAAGTGAAAGATACTGCCAAAGCCAAACTAGAATTCGCGAACGCGATCGCTGAAACACCGAAGGATGCCTCGCTGCGAAGTGACGCAGGATACTTCTATCTTGAATCGGGGGATATAGAAAGCGCTGAAAAACAATTGGTGGAAGCTCGTAAACTCTCGCCAGGACATTCAAAAGGCACGATTCATCTGGCTATGCTTCGAGCCAAACAAGAACGCCTGGACGAGAGCTATTCATTATTTGAAGAGGCGGTAGGACCGGCGTCAGCGCATTCGAATCTCGGTGTGCTTTTAGCAAAGTTCGGTAGACGCGATTTAGCGGTAAAACATCTGGAAGAAGCCAACCGGCTCGACCCAGAATTGCCTGCCCCGCCAGCGTTTCTGAAGCATTTTCGCACCGCCAAGTAAAACGATGTCCGGTCACTGGCCGGTTTCCGTATCTCCTCTTTGCGTCAACTGTGGGGCACAGGTCCACACCATTGGCGGACGCGTCACATCCACGAAATGCTTGACGAGCGATCGCGATACCACCACCTCTAGGGAACTAGTTTATGATAGACTTTGATAAAAGCGTTAATCACTCCCGTTGCTTCGACAATCGATCAGTCTGCTTTGAAAGGCCTCGACCCCTTATGAGTCAAGAAATCAAGGATTCGACCGTCAATGTACCGGCACTTGTCGACCAGTGGCGAGCTGGCGATCAAGACGCAGCAACTGCACTTTACAACCGCTACCAGAATCGATTGCTGATGCTCGTCTCAGGACATCTCAGCGACAAGCTTCGTCGCCGACTCGATCCCGACGAACTCGTTCAGTCGATTATGAAGTCAGCGTTCCGTGTCACCAGCGAGCAAGATATCGGCTGCCACGACGAAACCGGTTTTTGGAAATGGCTGGTCACCGTTGCGCTTAACAAAACCTTTAAGCGTATCGATCGTGAGACAGCGAGTAAGCGAGATCCAAAGCGTGAAACAGGCGGCGATACAGTTCTAGGTGAACGTATTCTACGAGACCCCACTCCGGATGATGTAGTTGAAGTATCTGAGCTGCTGGAAAAGATCTTGGCCAAACTGACCGACGTGCAGGGCAAGATACTGCTCGGGAAACTGGATGGGCTTTCGCAATCCGAGATTGCAACTCAACTCGGCGTTAGCACTAAGACCATCCAGCGGAATGGACCCGCGATTCGCGATGCCGCTGTGTCGGTCATGGGCCGCGACGTCCCCGAATGGTTAGTAGACGCAGAGCCATTGATGGCTGAACAGTTTTCCGCTTGCCTCAACGAACCCGTTGCCAATTGGTTACCAACAGACCTCGCTGCTTCGCTCGGTAACAACAAGAAGCAAAAGTTGATCGACGTTTTAGAGCAGGCCACACCAAACGAAGCGATTCTTAACGGTATCCGAAGTGTATCGAAGGACCGTGGCTCATCTAGCGATTCGGAAAGGCCCCAATTGATCTGCGCCGCCGTCTATCTGTTGGCCATCGCAACGGCGCGAGTGAAACTAGACAAGCGAATTTCATCGGACGACGACCACAAATTGAAAGCTCGTGTAGAGACGGTTTTGAAAGAGTCTTGGCTCGGCAGACCGGCCAGCGATCTGCTGCGAGACCTACTTCACGCGATCGATGCATAGTTTGTGGAGCGGAGAATTGGTTATGCCGCATGCCCAACGGGCCGCGCGATGCCAAGTCCAGAATTTTGATAAAACGCCGTTGTGCTGTGAATCTGTCCGACTTTTGCTGAAGAAATCGTCCGTTGGTTGCGAATGTGACGCCTTTTACGTCATTCGCAACTGTCAATTCGGCGGAGCGACATCTAGAATCGGTGGTTTCATCCACACTATTCGTGGCATGAGTTTTGGATCGCAAGCTGGAGGCGGTTTTGTTACACAGGGACATAGGTGCCATTGGTGCGTTGCAACTGCCACGAAAAACGAACGACGAGGAAACGAGTTCTCTCGTTTGAAGTTTTAGAGCTGCGACGGGTGCTGGCATTCAACATCGCCGCAGTAAGACCCGATTTATCGAATCCGGCGGTCGACAATCTGCTTCAGTTTTTGCTTGACACTGAGCAACTTTCGGGACTTCGGAACGACCAGCAAGAAATTGACTTTCATTTCGGCAAAAGTAGCCAATCAGTGAATCCTGGCGGCATTGGCAATATAGCCGAGGACGATGTTGCAATAGCAGGAGATTGGAATGGGCTTGGTTTTGACTTTGTTGGAGTTGTCAGAGCGAACCAAGGACTGAACGCAAGTCAGTTTCTGCTCGATACCGATCGCGACGCCGACGCCGAGTATCAGTTCTTGTTTGGCTCTCCGGGAGACACGCCCTTAGTCGGTAACTTTGATGGCAAGAACGGAGAAGATGTTGCTGTAATCAATGTTGCTATGATCAATTCAAGTATCTCACAACTGCGTTGGCAACTGTCTTATGCCAAGGCAATGCCAGTCCAGCCATTTCCAATAAATAACACGCGACTTGCCCCTGATGCTGATTTCTTCTTTGGCGCGGTTGGCGACGAACCGCTCACGGGCGATTTCGATCGTGATGGACGCGCTGATCTTGTAGTCGTTCGCGATACAGGCGCCACCTTGGAATGGTATCTTACTTTGGCATCATCCATGGGCTCAAGTTATCCGACCGACGGTCGCGTCCTTGAGATGCCCACTATTCCTTCATTCGTATTCTCAAAGTCACCAGTTGGCTTGTTACATACTCCCGTCACAGGCGACTGGGATGGTGACGGTGCCGACAACTTTGGAGTAGTGATTGATGGCAGCCCGAATACAATCAGCCAATGGCAATTGCGTACGCCAACAGGTACAATCGCACTTAATTATGGCCTTGCTGGCGATCAGTATCTCACTGGCAATTGGCCCGACATCGTATGGGATGCAGGCGGTGGAGTGGATAGAAGTTGGACGAATCCATTGAACTGGAGCAAAGATCGATCGCCCGCTAACCGTGAAACGGTCGCAATCGTCCAACCCCTTTCGGATGAAATCAATTTTGATTCAGGAGAGTTTTCTGGTAGCTTGAAGAGCCGAAATAAGATAAATGTAACCGGGGGCACGCTAACGCTTCGGAACGAGAGTGCGGTTGACGACCTGAATGTGACGGCTGGTACTGTCATCATTGACGGAACTACGCGTGTCGATCGGTTGACTGTTGCCGGAGGCACTGTTTCTTTTCAGGGCGCGGCTCGTGCCAGCTCTATCGTTGTTTCCTCCGGTTCGCTTCTGGTATCAAGCCCACTCAATACGACATCCCTAACGATTAATGGTGGAGTAGTTCAGGCCAATGCTGCCTTGGGGTCTGGAGTCGCAAATGATGCGTCAGTGGATATCGTTGTCACTGGTGGGACTCTTCGTGTCGGTACCTATCTCGGTGCAAGATCATTCGAAATGACCAATGGTCAGTTAGTACTTGAGTACCGAGATGATGGGATTAGCAATCCATTGCAGTCAGCAAGTCCTGTTCTGCTTCGACTATCCGGTGGATCAGTTCTTTCCGCAGCGATACCCTCAAATCCTAGGAGCCCAATTCCAAACTACTTACTAATGAATAATATCGAACTGAGTGGTTCGGTACAGTTTGGCAATGAAGCGTTGCTTGCGGAAGGAAATTCGAGTCAGGCGGAACTTAACGAACGCGAACGCAATTCCTATCTTCGGTTAGAAGGCATCATTAGCGGACCAGGCGTTTTCCGAAAAACGGGTCGAGGCAGTATCCTTGCCACTGGCGACAATACATACGATGGCTTAACGATTATCGAACAAGGCGAAATGGTCGTTACGACAAATCGAAGTTTCGGATCTACTGCTAGTGGAACCGAATTACGGGGCGGAAGTATCGGGAGTGTTCCG
Organism: Pirellulaceae bacterium; assembly: GCA_034408855.1. GTDB lineage: Bacteria > Planctomycetota > Planctomycetia > Pirellulales > Pirellulaceae > JAIYDQ01. Next base: position 15,143 of record JAWXCK010000274.1, on the reverse strand, counting down.
TCAACTAGTCCAGCCATTGCTGTGACAGAACCATTGACGATCAATGATCCTGATTCATTTTTGACACTACGCTTCGGTACAGTTTGGTCGGGACCGGTGACTATTGGACCGCTTGGAGGTTCGCTTCGTCTCGAACCGTCAAACGGAGGTCGCGTGAACCGCGTTTCGCAACTAAATCTTCAAGGGAATGTCGCGATTACGATTCTTCTTTCACAGGATCTTTCAAACACCAATATTGTCGGCAATGTAGATTGGCCCATCAGCGGCATAGGCAATGTCATTCTTGCAGCGCAAGACGGTTTGGACCTTGCATTCAGCAACTCCACTAATACTTACATCGGGTCGACGACGATCGCTGGCACAGGCACTGTAAGCCTAACGCAGGCTGGCTCAATTCCGGCAGACTCGAATGTTGTCCTCTCGACCGGAGCGAGGTTGCTAAATCGAAGTGGCCAGGGCTTCCGACCACGGGCTTTGACTGGCCAAGGAGCGTTTGACTTAGGAGACCAAGTTCTGACCCTGGATGTTACCGACGAAAGAACTTTTTCCGTAGCGTTAAATGGAAATGGCCAAGTTGTCAAAACGGGCTCGGGTGTTCTGACCATGAATGGCAGCAACACCTTCACGGGAAGCTTTACGGTCTCCCAGGGTACAGTCGTGGTCGCTTCCATTAACGCGATTCCGGTGACTTCCTTAATCACACTCGCCACCGATACCACGCTACAAATTAGCAATACTTCGCAGACGATTTCGGACCTGAACCGCGATGGTACGATCGAACTCATCAATGGAGCCTTGTTCCTCGAACCATTGAGCAGTTTTGTCGTTGCGGGAAGAATCACCGGCACAGGCAGCGTCACCAAACGTAACTCAGGACTTGTTATTCTCGCTGCGACGAATTCTTATGTTGGCCCAACCAGTATTGAAGCAGGCATTCTTGAGGTTACCGCAAATAGCGCTATACCAGCTTCGTCCGTAACAACCATCTCCAGCGGAGCCACTTTACGAATTACCAACAGTAACCAGCGACTAACTTCTCTGTCTGGACTGGGCACGCTCGATGTTGGCAGTGGGACACTCACACTCAACAATCCAACAACGATAGGAACCATTCGTATTGGTGGAGGAAAGTTGATTGCCAATGCAAATCTCACAACCAATCAAATCACTATCAGCGCCGCTGGTGGCGAACTCACGACCAACCTGCCGAACACACTTCCAACCGACACGGTCACCATCACTTCAAACATCACTTTGGACGGTGCGGCCAAACTTGGCGGCTTCGGCTATTTGATCTTGAATGGTACGATTGCTGGCAGCGGCAGTTTGGAAAAGATTGGGACTGGCTCGCTATTGCTTGGATTTAGCAATACGTACAGTGGAACGACAACTGTTACTAGCGGAATCCTAATAGCCCAAGACCAAGCTGCGCTCGGAGCGACCAGCGCTGGCACGATCGTAAACGGCGGAATATTGGCTCTTGGTGGTGATTCGATCCCACTCGGTTTCGAAGTGCAAGAACCCATTTCTGTTACCTCAGCAGGGCGACTTGACTTGCTCAGCAATATCAATGTGGTCGCGGCACTGACGTTAGCAGGAAACGTTTTAGGTGACGTCGGTACCGCAATTTCGGGCGACATTTCGTTGACGGGCGAAGTGATCTTCACGCAACGATCGAGTGTGGCGATTCTTCGCTTGCTGGGTGCAATCACAGATGCGACTGGCCCACATGGAATCGTCTTTGACTCACCGTCGGGTGGAACAGTCACTTTAGACAATCCGTTGAATAGCTATCGCGGTGCGACTCGCGTACAAGCTGGAGCATTGCGAGTTACGGCAAGCGACGTGATTCCGAATACGAGCGGCGTGACAATCGCCAGTGGTGCCATGCTGGATCTGGGTGATTTCAACGATACTCTTTTCTCGATAACGACAGCTGGAGCTGCTTCTGTTGGAAGCGGAACACTTTCCGTGCTCGATGATCTTGTCATTGCATCAGCAGGAACTCTGGCAATAACTTCCGGCATCATTAAGCTTTCCGGCGACTTTACCAACGCAGGGACGTTTACTCCTGGCACAGGCACAGTTGATTTCAACGCCGCCAGTCTCTCTCAGAACTTCGATATCGGGTCAAGCAGCGTCCATAATCTGCTGCATTCGGGCAGCGGTACATTGCAATTGCAACGCGATTTAACCGTCAGCGGCACTTTATCCAACCCTGCCGGGATCATCGATCTGAATAATCGAACCGTCACCGTTGCTGGAGCAATCACCAACAATTCAGGAGCCATCATCCGCAGCGGTACCGGCACGCTCCGCTTGTCAAGCAGCTTTAGCAACCAGGGAACCTTTGAACCTGGAACCGGCACGCTCGACTTCAACGCCCCTAGTGGTCTTACACAGCAGTTCACTCTCGGCAATAGTCCCGTCAACAACCTGACTCATTCCGGTACAGGCACGTTACAACTTCAAGACAACTTGACTGTATTAGGCACGTTGTCTAACACCGTTGGGATTCTGGAACTTGGCAGCAACGCAGTGACAGTAACAGGGGCTGTCTCCAATGCGCAAGAAGCCACATTGCGAACTGCTGGCACATTGCGATTAGTCAGCGATCTTTTGAATGAAGGAACCTTGATCGCTAACATGGGAACGATTGAACTGACCGCTCCTTCCGGTTCCACTCAAGGCTTGAATCTAGGCAGCAGTAGTATCAACAACTTGAATCACTCCGGCTTAGGGATAGTTCAACTTGCCAGCGACTTGACGGTCACCGGTAACCTGTCCAACACCGGCGGAACATTTGAATTGGGTGCTCGCGTCGCAAATATTGCTGGATCATTATCCAACGAGACAGGAGCGACGTTGCGTAGTGGGTCAAGCACCATTCGCATCGCTAGAGATTTCTCCAATGTAGGCAACTTCATCGCTGGCACCGGAACGTTGGACTTCAATGGCCCCAGCGGTCTGACGCAGCAACTGAATGCTGGTAGCAGCAGTCTCAATAACTTGGTTCATTCAGGCTCAGGCATCTTGCAACTGCAATCGGGATTAATCGTTGCCGGTGCCTTCGCTAACACTACCGGAACCGTTGAGCTTAGCAATGGAACGGTAACCGTCACCGGCCCAGTCAGCAACGCACAAGGCGCGACGCTCCGTAGCGGCAGTAGCACACTTCGGTTGGCTAACAATTTTACCAACCTCGGAACATTCGATGCCGGAACCGGTACACTCGAATTTAATGCGAATGCTGGGCGACAGTCAGTAGACATTGGCGGCGGTTCACTCTTCAACCTCAATCACTCTGGGGCCGGTACGTTGGTAGTCTCGAGTGACCTACAGCTCGCCAATACGCTTGAGAATTCTGCCGGTGCGATCGACATCGAAGGCAAGCAGGTTTCCGCTTCACGAGTTACTTTGGCCGCTGGTATGATCTTTGACTCACAATCTACAGGGAGTTTAATTGCGACAACATTGTTGGACCTTCGCGGTGGAGGAGTTTCGGCCAACTTAGGCGGGCAAGGCAGGCTAGTGAAATCGACGAGCAGTGAAGTAGTTTTGTCAGGCGACATCAGTGTGAGTGGATTGACAACAATTGAGGAAGGGACACTAAAACTGGGTGAATCAGCGGCTTTCGAACGAGTTACAGGATTGTTGATAAGCCAACTTGGAACATTCGATTTAAACAATCATTCGGTCTCTGCGAATGGGGTCGATGGAACAGGCACGGTTCTTCTTGGCAGGGGACGCTTGACCGCGAACATATCTGAATCCAGCGAGTTTGGCGGGGTCATCAAGGGAACGGGAGGCTTAATTAAAGAAGGCGAGGGAACTCTGCTACTTTCCGGAGTAAACACCTACCAAGGCAACACGCAAGTAAACCAAGGATCACTTGTACTTTCCGTTGCGAATGCTATCAGCCAGACCAACGAAGTATCGATTGCTTCGGAGGGCATCTTTGACATTGGCTCAAGTCAACAAGCCATTCGTTCGGTCCAAGGTGCAGGGTTGATAAATGTATCGGGTGGTACATTGAGAATTGCGAATGGCGAACAACCAGTCGAGTTCAATGGACGCATCGCTGGATTGGGGATGATTTCCAACGATGGCGCTGGAATGCTAAGTCTTACCGGCTCAGGAGAATTCTCAGGAACCTTTGATGTACGAAGCGGTACACTTCGAGCGAACGGTCAATTCGCCAACGCCGCTGCCGTTGTTCACGATGGTGCTAGCTTGCAAGGGACCGGTATGCTTGGCGACGTAATTGTCGCAAGCGGTGGAGTTCTGCGTCCTGGGAACAGTCCTGGACGGATGACGGTCAACAGTCTCGATTTAAACGCCGGTTCAACGCTTGTTTTTGAAATTGGCGGCCCGATACCAGGTAGTCAGCACGACCAGATATCCGTGACAAACCACGCTCTACTCAACGGTCAGATCGTTGTTCAGTTGATCGATGGATATGTCCCAAGCGCCGCAGACATCTTTGATCTCATTCTGTATTCAACTCGATCAGGAAGCCATAACATTGTATTGCCGAACCAAAACGGCACTCAGTTTCTACGTGAGCAGTTCACGACGAATGCACTTCGATTGTCCGTAGTTTCTTCTGCGCCGCCTCCACACATTATAGGTGGCACTAATTCGAAGGATCCAGAACTAATTTGCGGAATAATTAAATCGCCAATTGATTGGCAGCAATTTTTAAGTCCCCGTGCGAAAGCTTCCGGCGAATCGATGTTCCTCGTATCGATCGATTTTGATGCCGCGCAGGATGGCAATGTGGTCGCCACTGATTGGTTTAAGCAATCCATTGACTACATTCCCATCGATCCTGCTTCGCAAGATGAATCCGCTACCATTGAAATTGTAGTCGATGCCATTTTCGCGATGGAGTCCATGGCCGACCTCAGTTCCATTACTTCCGATGTCCAGCCCTATGCGGCTGCTGACCTTTTCCGTAAAAGCAAAGATATAAATGATGAAACCGATAATCAGAGCAAACCGAAAATCATCCCAATTCCATATTACGGTATCGCGGCCGGAACGGCATTTGTTCTGGGCGGACTTTCATTATTAATTTCAACTCTGCGGAAGCCGCAGAAGAAAACCCGTTACTCCGATTCACCAGCCGTAGCTAACATAAACCCTACTGATGGAGATGACGCCGAGTCATTGAAACCTTTGCGTGAAATCTCAGTAAAAAAGGCAAATGTGGGTGCAAAGGGGTTTACGCATGACTGACATACCAAACGATGAAAGCCAAGGAATGTTACTCGTTGAAGCAGTTGAAGCCCTGAAGTCGAGCTGGAGTACGGGTGAGTCTTCCATCGGCAGTATTGGCAGCCAACTACGAGGAGCAACAAGATTACCATCGTTACTTCAACTGGTAATGATTGACAGTGAGCTCGCCATCAAGGCTGGCCAAAACTGCAATGTGGACCAGTACGTCAAACTCTTTCCTGACTTGGAGCCGCATCGATCCAACATCGAACAGCACATCCGTGAAGTCCGATTGCGAAACAATCCAACGGATAACAACACTTCTAGTGGGTTGTTTTCCAAAGCGTCGCTCGACCGAACCATCGATCATGTGTCGAATGCCAATCCGAAAACAAGCTTGAGTTCAGATTTAGTTTCGACTGATTTGGCGAAGAAGGATTTTCCGGTATCGATTGGTGGTTACCGTATCCTGCGAGAACTAGGGCGAGGAAGTTTTGGGACGGTGCTTCTTGCACAGGATTCACGACTCAATCGCGACGTTGCGATTAAGATCCAAGACAAAGAGCAAGGCAACGTGGGGCTTTCAGACGCATTTCTACATGAAGCTCGTGCTATCTCGCGTCTCGAACATCCCAATATTGTTCGGCTTTTGCACGTCGATGAGACCGCGAACGGGCTCGGGTATCTCGTTTACGAGTATGTAGCTGGTGCAACGCTGGCAGATCGAGTCAAACTAGCAAACTATTCGATCGCAGAAGCGGTTGGATGGATTGCGGCAATTGCGAAGGCGCTTGATTTTGCTCATCGCCGAGGCGTTGTTCATCGAGATATTTCGCCTCGAAATATTATGATCGACAAAGAAGGCACCCCCAAACTACTCGACTTCGGATTGTCTCGGCTAGACGACGGTTTTCATGTCCCAGATGACAATCGATTGCTGGGCACGCCCAGCTTCATGTCACCTGAACAGGCGAGTGGTAAGCCTCATTGGGCGACCGCCTTTGCCGATATATTCTCCCTCGGAAGCGTGCTGTACCACGCTCTGTCAGGCAAACTACCTTTTCAAGGCAACAGCGTTTTCGATATTTGTGAACGAGTTCAGTCATCGACACCGCCACCGCTTCGTAGTCTTAGAAATGATATTTCTAGCGAACTGGAATCTGTTGTTTTCAAGGCGATGTCCAAGGAACCACAGTCACGCTACTCGACAGGAGCAGACTTCGCGATCTCGCTAGAACAAGCGGTCGCTGTTCAAAAGCAAACCAGCAGTATTGAATCATCAACCGATCAACGGCGTTACGTTATGCAAGCAATCGCGTTAGTCTTGCTATGTGTAGGAATCGGATTGTTGGCTTCAGCTTGGAAAACCTATACGCCGCCACCTCACGTCTCTGAACTGACCACCGCTCATGTAAAAGTAGTACGGGGTGGCAAGAATGTGGGGGATCTGCTTGGAGAAAATAACGAGTCGCTATTGCCCCTAAAATTGGACGATAGTTTTTCACTAGAATGGACAAGCACCGAAGCCGTGAATCAAGAAATTGTCCTGATTCTTGGTAAGGAGAAAGAAGATCGTAAGGTACTGTATCCACCTAGCCAACCAAAATTGTTGCAGCGAGACTCTTTGTTTGAAGACGCTTCGCTGGTAATAGTTTGCCTTTCAAATCAGAAAATACCTGAAGCAAAACTATTGGATTTGCCTACGCCTTGGATTTCCTCGGCGAGTCAATCCAAAAACACGATCTATGCGACTGTGCATGGGGCGCAAGAAAAGTTCCAGAAAAAACTTAGCCAGGATACCGACTTGCGAGATTCAAAGGGATTGCCTTCGAATGCGACGATCGAAGCACCTACAAATGAGACGATTGAATTGAGCGATGACTTTAAACGTCAACTTATCGGTCTTGGCGTAATTTCCTACTTTGGTGTTGTCTTGGATCGTCAGTAGAATGACAGGACGATTGCGATGTCTACAATTTTTAAAACTACTCTAGTATTTCTTGTTGCGACTTGTTGTCAGTACCCAAGGTCTTTGGTTTCACAAGAGACTTCAATTCCGTCAGCGGATTCTTCGATCCAGGAGACCTCATATCAACCTGGCAACCTACTTAGCGGCGAAGCAGATCAGCCAGCCTTGCGTTTCGACTTCAAATGGGCCGAACAATTTCATTTGCTCGTTGACTCTATCCAGAACAAAGACGGAGATTCCTTCGTCCGCATCGCAGGCTTGTTAAAGAATGGCGAAGAAGTCGATGCCATATCTCAGACCTACGAACGAGACTTGCTTCTTTGGTTTCTCAGTCGATGTGTAAATAGTCGGGAAGCGGGTCTGAGTGAATTGAGCAAGCTCTGGAACGAGTCTGCCGATCGCAACTGGGATTGGGACACACTGTTCGCGTTGAACGATATTCTCGATCGGTTGTACACGGCAAACGACCCGCAGAAAGTTAGGCTAAAGCAAGGCATTCAAGAAGAGCTGACTAGGAAATTTGCGAGGCTTGAGAAAGCTCACGGTCTATCAATCGTCATAAACACAGAGCTATCGAGTCGGGCTTTTCGCTACCTCCGCCGCCTTCCAAATGACGAAAAAGCCGTTGGAGAATGTCAACGACTGCTACGCACATTGGAAGACGATTTTGGTCTGTATTCGATTTTGCTAGAACGGCTGAGCTCGCTTCACAAGAAAATGCCCGAACGGTGGCAAGAGCAATATCACAGTGCGCTGCTCAATTCGCTAAAACTCTTGAACGAATCTACAACTCTCCGTAAACAGTTTCCTTTGGCAACCCCAAAAGTTCGCCATGAACTGTCTCGACTCCAATCTGAGAACCAAGCAAAAATCAGAGAACTTACGAAGACGCTGGAAGCATGCGACGAAGCCAGCCGCTTTTTGTCGATAGACGAAAAACTTATCGCTGCCGAGAAGTTGTCGAATCAAAATACACTCAAGGAACTCCGTGCGTCCGCTCTTCTAGACGGTTACCGAATCTATAAAACAACCGTTAAAGTGAATGACGATCCGCAGAGCAATATTGACCAGTTAGCATTTGCCCCGAGTGCTGTCATCGTTGCTTTGCAGCAACTCGTTGAAGTCTATCGTAACAAATTCGTAGCAAAGTATGTCAATGCGCAGTTGTCGCTGGCTGGCGTTCTGTTCGATTCATTGGGCAGTGAACTAGAGTCTGTTCGCGAGAACCAGATTTATCTAACATCTGAAAAGACTTTCTTGAAAGTTCTCGACGAAACGAGAACAAGACTCGATACATTCATCGACAAAGGTGAGCAATTCCAGAAGTATATGGGCACTTGCCAGGACTTTGAGTTGTCCTGGATCGAATGGACTATGAAACAAACCAGCTTGATTCGAATTCGGAACGAGGTAGGCACCGACAGTCACGCTAACGAGCAGAGGGCGAGCAAGAAAAAATCATTACTTGAGCCACTTACACGCCTTCAACGAAAAATTCGAGACAACGATCGAAAAACGCGCGCGATTACAGATATTGGTTATTTGCATCTGATGTATGGAGACTATCAAGAAGCTATCAACGCACTCCAAGGTATCGAACAAAATCATCGCTTCGCTGCATCTGTGATCCGCTGCTTGGCAAACAAGGATTCGGGAAATATGGGGCTCGCGGAAAAATTCCTTACCGAAGCGGAAAAATCCCTTACTGAAATCGATCTAGATGCAGACTCGCGGGTTAAAGACATCCAGGAACTGATTGTACTGTTATTAAAATCAGAGCTAACAACGGACGGCACGCTGAATCGTGATGCGATTACTGAATTGCGGACAAAACTAGAGGAGCGAAAAGCTACTAACATCGACGAGCGAAACGTATCCCTTGTGAGCATGCTCGAATTGAACAATGAACACCATCAAGCTTTGGCCGATGTTAACGCGCCCTTGAGCGAATCACCTCACGCGATCGAAAATAAACAAAGCGATACAGAACGACAGAAAGCATTCGCAATTTGGGAGAAGCATCTTGCGTTTAAGGGAGAGAACGAATCATTTATTCGTGCGCGCGCCGCCTACTCTCTTGCCTCGCATCTTTTAACCACCGGGTCAAATGAGCTCGCAACTCAGAAACACGATGTCAATCGTTTAGTCGATGAGTACAAACTGGCTTTAAAGACCTTCACCGAGACAGACCCTACGAATCGCCTAACCTACGATGCTCTGACGAGTCAGCTAAATATCATTCGCGACGAAGTGAAGATTATTCGCGAGCTCGAAAAGCAGCAACTCAATGATGGTCGAATACGAGGTTATTGTCTTGATGCTCTGAAAGAGCTGCCACGTGATGGAAGTTATCCAAGCCTTACCTACAACGTTTTGTGCCTTGCGTTACGGGTGCAACTCCTTTCACCAAGCGACGATTTTTCGGCGAAGCTGTCTGCCGAGAGCTGGCCACTTGATCGTATTGCAAAGGAAACCTGCGAAATCGCTTTGACGCAACGAATGAAAGTGTCTGACGACAAGCTTTTTGGGACTCAGCGTAATTTGCTCTTCGTGCGATATCGCGATGCGTTTGACTTGGCAGTTGAGGTTGCTGTCAGTCAAAACACAGGTGACTTAGAGGGCAGGATTTCTCGAGCAGCGTTGCTAGGGTCAGAGACTACTAACCAAACTATGGCAGACCTGTTCAATCAAGAAAAAACAAATACAGAAGACCCTGATCCACTTCGGGGACGCAAGTTCATTTCCTTTTTTGTTGGCAAACACGCGACGCACGTTTTCTGGCGAATAGGGAACGAGAAAGTCCATCATCACCGGGCCAGTATCGAGCGTTCTGACGTCACGAGCAAAGTCAGTGAGTATGTTAAAAATTATTTGTCACCCGAATTTGACTACCAGCGGTCATCGGATGCGTACGAAGAGGCTCTTGAACTAAAGAAAACGCTTTTCTGCGATGCGTTAATCGCTGATTTATCGACTGCTGCGGCGTTAGACCAGTGCATCTACGTGATCCCTCATGGCCCGCTTTTCCAATTGCCGATCGACACGCTGCCGATCGGTGGCGACTCTAATTCCGGTCAATACCTCGCCAGCCAATGTCCACCACTAATCTACCTGCCGAGCCTTTCTATTCGCGGAGGTAACTCTGCCCGTATTGAAAATTCTTACAGCGAAACTCTACTGACGATCCAGCCCTACCCAAACATTGGAAACGAGTCGGAAGAACTGTTTTGCGAATGGCTGGACCTAGGTGCAACTCGAGTTGGTCCAGACGCTATCTCCTCTTCGTCTGAGAATCTAGCCGCCACTATGCGGCAGCCATTCGATGGAAGAAAATTCTTGGATGAACTGGAAAGAGGATATCGCTTCGTTCATATTGGATCACATGGAGCCGCTGCTCCGGGATCTAGTAATCAAGCTGAATCACAATCCGTCAAAACGGAAGAGTATGATCTGGAACCCAATCCTTATCTTGCTGGTGCGACACTAGACCTCTGGAATGGTAAGAAAATGAGTGCCTCCTGTTTGATTGAACGGTTTGCTCCGCAAAAAACACTGCGGCTAAACACAGAGCTCGTGTTCCTAAGTGCATGTGAGACTCAAGTTACAGACAACGACTCACTCCGATACGGTGGCAATACAATCAAAGCCATGGGTACTGCATTTTTAGTCGCTGGAGCTGAAAACGTCATCGCTTCTCACTGGCCAGTAAGCGATGCTTCAACGAAAAGTCTTGTCATCGAGTTTATGCGGCAAGCAAAGAGGCAATTAAACGCGAAATTTACAACTGAGGACTACGCTTTGATTTTGCATCAGCAACGCAGAGAGCTTGCCAAAGAAAAAGACTTTAGCGCCCCTTTCGATTGGGGACCATTCACATTATCCACAACACTCCTCAACGATGGCAAGTGACTGGCTCAGGTACTCAGGTGCTGCTTGGCAACAAACCGCATTGTGCAAAAACCGCTCTTCGTTGATGTTCGATCTTTCGACGAGCGAATCTCGTCTGATTTTCGATAAGCAGAGGCCTGCTTTAGGGACCTATTGTGCCTTATGCGTTGCCGTGCAGATTGTCACGGCATTTCGGACAAACGTGCGCGAGTTCTCGCCAGTTTCGTTTTCCCAGGGACTGGACTTCCAACTTGGCGACTGTGGACGGCAATGAAGGCTAGGTCAAGCTGTCCAAAGCGAAAAATTTCGCGATTTGCCTACGGATCTTCATCGCAGCGAATGCAGCGGATTCAGTTTAAGCCTTCGATTCAGGCGCTCAGAGAAGCCGGTTTCTCGCACATCCGGCATGTCTGTGATCGATTCGACTCTAGTCGTTGCAGTCGTGCGGCAAGCCGAGATGCATTGAGCTGATCGGGAATGTCTGCTCCAGTTCCGAAGTACATTTCATCCGGAGTATGTCCCTTGAACGCAGAGTGTGGAAGCTTTGAGTTATGCTCAGATATGTAGAATGAAACAAGACTTCGAACGGTTGATACTGAGTTGAGGGTGTTCAGGTAAAGCCATTGATGTTTGATCGCTTTCCAGAACGCTTCGATCATCGAATTGGAAAAGCTGATGTCAGTTTGAGTAAGTATGCGTTTGAGTAAACCTTCTTCAACGATTTTATCGACAGACGAATTGTAGTTTTCTATACCTCCGTCGACCATCAATGAGGGAGTGGATGATGTCGAACCAACCAGTGCATCTCGAAGTAGCGATGAAGTGACGGCTGGATTGAAGGTGTCGGATACGTTCCAGGCTAGGACTCTCCGAGAAAAGGTGTCAATGATTGCATGAATATAGACCCGACGCCCGTCGAGCAATCGTATCTGAGTCGTATCGACATGCCAAATCTCGTTTGGTTTGACGGCGCGGATACCGACCTTCGGTTTCGCAGGATAGAGCCGAAGTCTCGGTCTTCGCCATTTGTAGATACGAATTAAACGGTACCACGTTGACGCAGAGGCGAAGACTTTTCCTAAACGCTCGGCAAGTCGTGCAAGGATGGCTGTCGGCACATGGCGATATTCGTCCGATGTGACCATATCCCGAATGACACCGATTTCTTTAGGCGTAATTTGGTGTACCGATTTCCTCGGGCAGGACGATCGATCAACAAGTCCACAAAGATGTTCTTGCTTCCATTCGTGAAATCGACTTCGCGAGAGCCCTATAAGTCGAATGATTGTTTGCAGTGGCAACTGCTCACGACATCGGTCGATTGCTGCAAGAAGTCTCTGTTTGCCTTTAGCATCTTGAACTCGGGTTTTAGCGAACGAGAATTGTGATAGCTTGAAAACAACGAACATCAATCTTAAGAGTGCGGTCAGTCGTTTGACCTTTCTCCGCAACGCTAAAACTTCCACTTGGAGGCTTGCAGCATCGTGGTTAACGACATCGGTCGAAACGACTAAGGGAGAATCGTGACGTCTCAGCCAACCCCGAGCGGTAGACCGAGGAATTCCATGCTCGAGTCCAATATCGATGCTCCCAGCACTCTTAACTAACACTTTCAACCGGGATCGTATCGACGTTGAATTCGAGAAGTAGCAATCATGATCGAACAATCATAATTGCAATATTATGGAAGGTAGACTAAAACGAGTTCTCGCGCACAGAACTCCAGAATGTCGTGACAATCCGCTGGGCGATTTAGCAAGGATGGTATGCGGCGTCTTCGGAGCCATGTGAATCCAGGCGCCTAGCTTGCCTTCGACCGATTCGTTACCGACAGGTAGCCATCCGTGAACCGCACCCCGCCTGCAGCGAGCGCGTCGATGTTCGGTGTCGGGGCGATTGCGCCGCTATAGCAGTCTGGTTACGCCCAGCCCATGTCATCTACGCAGGAAATGAGAATGTTCGGCTTGGTGTCGGATGCCGTCGCGTGGAGCGGAGCGACGGACATAGAGTAAAAAAAAGTGCGGAGACGGTCGGGAGTTTCATGTTGATCTATATGGTTTGCAGTTGTTTTATTTCCAGTACGCTTCAATCGTTCTTGCTTTTCCTTGCGACCCGCGGTTGAAGCAATGGGGCATTCTCTTTGGGCAGCCATCGCGCGAGGCTGGCTTTTAATTCGGCGAACTTCGGATCGGCAGCGAGGTTGGTGAATTCGTCTGGATCGCCGCTTAGGTCATAGAGTTCGTCTGCGCCTTCCTTGTAATGAATGTATCGCCAGTGGTCTTTGATGACGACGTGATTGTTCGGCAGCCAGGTGGAGACGACCGCCCGATCCCACGGCTCGGTGGGATTCTTGAATAGCTGCAATAGACTGATGCCATCAAGATTTCTTAAAGCGGGCAATCCGGCGGCTTCGACGAGGGTGGGATAAATATCCAATAGCCCGACTGTCGCATCGCTAGTCTTACCGATGGGAACTCCTTTGCCGGCAAAGATGAGTGGAACGCGGCTGGACTCCTCCCATAGTGTGCGTTTCGCCCAATGTTGCTTTTCTCCCAAGTGAAAGCCGTGATCGCTCCAGAGCACGATGAGAATGTTGTCTCCATTCGGTCCGTCGAGCGCCGCATCGGCGACGACTCCGACGCAGTGATCTACAAAGCTGACACAGGCAAGATACGCATGGACGAAGTCCCGCCACTTGTCCGCCTCCAACACATCAGCGTGCGAGGGGGCAACTGCTTTCTGTCGCGTGATGTCACTCTCGGGAATGTCGCTCATGTCCTCGATCGGCGCTTTGGGCAGTGTGAGTTTTTCGCGGTCGTAAAGATCGAACCATTTTTGCGGGACGATCAGCGGTACATGCGGACGATGAAAACCGGTAGCGACGAAGAAGGGCTGATCCTGCTTCTGCTTCAGAAACTCAGCGGCTTTGAGTGCGAGCTGGTAGTCACCCATTTGATCATCGCGGTCGGGAAACGCGCCGTAGTCCCATGCTTTCAGCGGCCAGTTCATCGTCTGCTTCGGTGTTGGGTTTCGCCCCTGTGTCAGGTCCACATCGAAGGTCTCCGCGATTCGTCCTTGGAATCCCGAGTGCAGTAGCTTGCCTCCACCGAGCGTGGCGTAACCGTTGCGTTTGAAATGCAGAGGAATCGGAATGTCGTTGGCAAGCGTTGAGGCCTCATGAAATTCCGCATTGAACTCGTAGCATCCGGTACTGGATGCGAGTCTGCCGGAGAACACCGACACTCGCGACGCCATACACACAGGCACTTGGCAGTGCGCGTTTCGAAACAACAGCCCACGCTGCGCCAGCCTGTCCATGTTCGGTGTCTTGGCATCAGGATGACCGCCGAGACAGCCAACCCAGTCATTCAAGTCATCAATGGCGATAAAAAGGATGTTGGGCCGTTCAGCACCATGCGTCAAACCGATGGACCAGCAGAGTAAAAACAGAATTGCTGTCAAGTGTTTTATCATTCTCAATATCAGTCTTTCAAACATTGTGAATTGGCGAAATGATTCTCAAAAGTGTTTTTTGAAGTATTCAGTGTGTTTGCAATGAAATTTCACGAAAAAAACGATACGTCTCGCTGATCGCCAGTACGATTTTGGCGCTAGGTAGCGATTGCAGGCTTATTTTCCTTGCGTTTAATCCAGTTTGCAAATTGTAGCAGGCTGTAGCGGACGATCGTTCGTCGACGTCGCCATTTGTAGCGTACCTATTCCAGGTATCGAAGGACGCGATTGCAACGCTCAACATGATTGTTCGTACGAACCTTGCTGCGAGCGGATGGCCATTTCTGACCACCCTCTTCTAACTTCTGCACTTGCATCGGCGCTCGGGTCGCTCCTCAGCGTTGCCCTAGTATCCGTACAAGTTCTTTCGTTGTAGTCGCTCCTCGATGACTATGCAACTTGTTTGGCTCTTCCGCAAAATCTGTGGGTCAAAATTGACTATTTATCGTTACGTATAGAAAACCGAAGTTTCAACGGACACCCGTTTCGCATTGGATTTTTGAGGCATCACTCCGATGTCCAAAGTTGAAGAAAAACAACCCACCAGACGATC
>JAWXCK010000273.1:0-4823 GCA_034408855.1 Pirellulaceae bacterium | reverse complement strand
TAAATGCTAACTCAGAATGCTGCTACCACGTATTACGTGGCACCGATTTGCATGCACAACACATCATGCTCATAAGCTTAACCTCGTGCCATTCGTGTCCGGTACCTTTTGTGCAAAGCACCCGAAGGGCCGTTCCGGCAAAAGGTACCGGACACTTATTTATCGAACGATCTTAAGCTAGCAAGGTCTTAGATCGTACCTGCGAAAAGTTAAGAATTGATGAGCAAAACTTTCTCTTCGACGGGATTCGTGATCACGAAGTTCGTCCAATCAAAAGGAGCCAGCCAAGCCTTATCAAGATGGCCGCAGCCGCCGGAACGGCATACGGTATCGGCGTTCGCAAGGGCGATTTCTTCGAAGACTCGGGTTCATGAGACTTCTCTCGCAATGTTTCAACGGAGCTGAATAACAGCCGAAACAGAAATACCAAAATGGCGAAAACAGCTAGCAGAATCGCGCTCAGCACGAAAACAAACAGGATATGGTAGGGTCCGATCCAAGCCCCGACGCCCCCCATGAACTTGACGTCGCCAGCCCCGCCAGCCCCAACCAAATACAGAATCATAAGAATACTAAATCCTGCCGCAAATCCTCCGATGCTGTTGAGCAGCCCATTCCAGCCTCCAGTCGCCAAACTGAACACGAGCCCCGTCGCTAAAAGCGTGATGGCAATCGCGTTCGGAATGCGACGCTCGCGCAAGTCGAAAACGCAGGCCACGACCGCCAAGAGCAACGGCACCAAGAACTTGCAGATAAAGATAGCGTTTTCGTTAGTCATCATTCTGAAAAAAATCGGACATTTCTTGGCGCTGAGGCCCTTAGCTGCCCGATCATTAAAGTCAACGCATCTTGCCTGCTAGGAATTATTCAACCACTCTATTGAGCGAAATATTATGCGGTTAGTCCTATTCACAAGTCTCATGGTACTCGCGCAAGGCAACACGTCGCGAGCCGACGAAACCGCCCGACACTCGAACTCCGACATCGAACCAGCCGTCTTTGTCGCCGAAGTCCCCTCGCAACGTCCCGCTCACGGAACGTCGCTCGACGCGTACCGCAATTCGATGCGCGAGAAATACTCGAACCCCTATCGAGTGAAATCGAATTCAAATGGCAGGTCAAGTACCCCAATCCCGCAAGCTCAACGACCACACGCGACATTCACAACATCTTCATCAAAAGTTGTTACCGCGTCCTACGGCGAACCGATTCGAATGCAACACGCGGCCCCCGCCGTCGAGTACGAGATCTCAACGGTCCCTTCGACTTGCAATGGTTCCATCGACAGTGGTAGCCAGCACGATTTTCCATACTATTTTCGACCCTACCAGCATACGGACATAGCCAAGCATCAGTCCGCGTCGTTCATCACGACACCGAGCAATCCTTACGACAACCGCTTCTTCGAATCGATCTATAGTTCGGCAGCAGACTCCGTCCCCTAACGTTGCCACGTCTCCGCTAATAACGCTCTCGAACTTTCGCGACCGGTGGGACAAGCCCACGCGGGGGCGTTGTCTTGTGTTGTCTTGTCGACTAGCCCACGAAACGTTGCTTCCGGTGGGGCAAGCCCACGCGGAGAGCCATGCCGCAACCAGGCTTGCGCATGTCAACAAAAGACCCCGTGGGCTGGCCCCGTCGGTGAATCTGTTTCGCAGGCGTGGCTCGCCCGTGAGAACCGACTTTTTTCCACTTGACAAATACTTCTGAGCTGATCCAGCCAACCAAGTCAATCCCATCGCAAGACATTGCACGGCGATCCAGATTTCTAACCGAACCCCATCTTGCATCACTTCGGCCAACATTCTGGATAGCGGCATTGTCAAGTTGCCTTCAATCTCGGCATGTTCATCCGATGCGAGTTCATGCCACTGCACGTGAACTCGATCGCATACGAGCCGGAATCGCAAGCAACACGATACGGGCGATCATGATGCAAACGCTCGTGACGCGAGCGATTGTCATATCGAAACGCCTCCTCCGCGCCGATAGTTTTCGTGCGAATCAAACGGAATCGCGAAACGAGCGCGCGGTGAGGAGGCCGTCGTATCGTTCGCTGATTCGCCTTAATAAAAGTTTTATCGTAACCGTCGATTGACGAATCGCGTTTGCATCTATATGGCGCATTGAGTTTACGTTCCGCTCATCGTGTTGATGCGCGATGGATTGAATCGATGCATCTTCGCGCGGCGATTTTTCTTCGAAAAATATTTTTCAAATTCATTCTCGATTAACCGGACCTTCATCGACTGCTAACAATCGCTTCGTACATTTCTCGCCATCGATCACTCAATCGATAGTCGTTTAAATTCAAATTCGTGCTTTGCCAGAAACCAGTTGCTATCGCGTTACAGTTCCGCGACACCCATTATCCAATCGTAGTGAAAAGGAAAATCATTTATGTCACGTCTATCTCTCAATCAATCGCGTGCGGTAGCAGCCAGGGTCAAGTCCGTTCGGCAGCAGGAGAAGCGGAAGTCGCTCTTGAGCCTCCTGCGATCGATTTTGGAATCGGTCGGAGACCGCTTGGCCCAGTTCACCTTCGATAACCAGCTCACCCAATTCGCCAAACGTCTCCAAGCCGGCAAGCACGAGAAGCAAACCTTTTCGTCAAGAAAAAAGAAGCTCAGCTACGCCGCTCGCTTCGAATCGCTCGAAGGCCGAGCCATGATGGCGGTAGACCTCACCGCTGGCGACATTGCGTTTACCGGCGTTCAAACGGATGCGCCGGACAGCTTTTCCTTCGTACTTCTCAAAGACGTCGATAGTTCGACAACGCTTACGTTCACCGACAACGGTTGGAAGGCGACCCAGAATGGCAGGCTTACGTCCGAGAACACCGCGACAGTTACGTTCGGGTCTAATTACATAGCAGGGACACACTTCGCCATCGTAAACGGCGGGACACCAGCCTTCCGACTGGCTGGTACCACAACCTCAGCCGGCAGCATCGTGAGTGCGCTGAGTGGCCTGTCGTCGAGTGGTGACAGCATCTTAGCATATCAAGGCACTGCCCCGACTACGGGATCTGCAACGAACTGGATTGCCGGCATCAATTCCCAACTCTCGTGGTACACCAATACGCTTGCGGACCCCAGCAGCAATGACTCAGCTCTGCCCACAGCACTGACGAACGGGGTCAATGCGATTCTTTTCAATTCAGTCGCTGAGACGGATCAGGGATGGCTGAATTTGAGTAGCGTCACCGGGAACGTTGCCACAATCCGGAGCACTGTGAACAACGTCGCCAACTGGACCAGGAGCGATACGTCGATTATTAACGTCCCTCCCACCACGACGTTCACAGTGACCGGCATTAACACCAACCCTACGATCACGGCGAATTCCGCGACCTACGCCGAAGGTGCCGCAGCGACGACCATTGGAATTGACAAGCTTTCAGTAACCGATGTCGACAACACGGCTGCTCAAATCGTCTATGCGCTAACCGTCGTGCCTGCTGGCGGCACGCTAGCCAAGAACGGTGTGGCTTTGGTTGCCAGCGATACGTTCACGCAAACCGACATCGATAGCAACTTGATCACCTACGCTCATGGCGGCGGTGAATCGGCTTCGGATAGTTTTGCTTTCACCGTCAGCGACGGTGCAGGCGGGTCGATTGCATCGACTAACTTTGCCATTACCGTGACTCCCGTCAATGATGCGCCAGTCATTTCCGTCAATCGGACACTGGTCTTGAATCCTAGCCAGAGCGTTACGATTAGTGCCGCCATTCTTTCGACGACCGATCCTGATACTGTTGCCGCGAGCTTGGTCTATACGGTGGCTACCGGTCCAACGAGAGGGACATTGACCAAGAACGCGGTTGCGATCACCACGTTCACACAAGCCGACCTGATCGCTAGTGATACACTCCCCAACTCGATTCGATACACCGCGACGACAGCCATCGCAGGCGACAGCGATACGATCGTCGTTTCGGTCTCGGACGGAACTTCCATCGTCAGCAACGTTACGCTGAACGTTTCGATCATTGCCGCGACCACAGCTTCCTTTACCGGTAGCTACTCACAGAACTTCGATGGTTTGCTGCCGACGCCGGTGCCAGGCAATAACTTGAGCATGCCAGCGGCTCAAGTCCTTCCTCAAGGTTGGAGCGTTTCTGAAACAGGGACCAATAGCAACAGCAGCGTGCGTGTTGACAACGGCAGTCAAGCAACTGGCGACACGTTCCTGTACGGTGCGACCGATAGCAACGAACGAGCTCTCGGCTCGCAAGGTTCGGGCAGCTTGATAACCGCTCGAGTCGGCGTTGCATTGACCAATACCACGGGAACCACCATCACCAGCCTTAATGTCGCATATGTCGGCGAACTGTGACGAAACGGCGTCATCAACACCGTCAACTCGATGACCTTCGACTATAGCTCGAATGCAACGAGCCTATCGACGGGAACGTATACTGCGGTAACGGCATTGAGCTTTACCGCTCCAGAGGCAGCGGCCACCGGCATCATCGACGGCAACGCATCTGTCAATCAAGTTTCAGTAAGTGGTGCCATCTCCGGTCTGGCTTGGGCACCTGGTGCGACGATCTATCTTCGATGGACCGATACCGACACCACCGGTAGCGACGACGGCCTCGCGATCGATAGTCTTTCCATTACGACCGGCAACAGCGTTCCCGTTCAAGCTGCCAACTTGGGTCTTACGGTAACGGGTGGTACAACGACTGCCTTGACTGCGACCGAGTTGAGCTACACCGATGCGGAACAAGTGGCGTCCGCCGTGACTTACACCCTATCCAGTATTCCAGCCACCGGTACGCTCTCTCTCAGCGGTACGCCGCTCGCAATTGCGAG
>JAWXCK010000272.1:0-11993 GCA_034408855.1 Pirellulaceae bacterium | reverse complement strand
TAAATGCTACGGGAAAATGTAGCGTAGGAAATTTCTGAGCGGCTGGCCTGGTACATAAGCGACGGGTTGGCCGATAATGCCCCGCCCCAGTTGTACATTGTACCGGTCCTGTCCGAATCCAATCAAAGGCCGGAAACCTGAGTTGTTCGACGAGTATAGGCCAGGCACTTGATTGGGCATAATGGTCGACGGTGCATAAGTGCCAGGTAATCCGCCATAAGTTGGCCCCGCCGAACAACCGCGATAGCTTGGTGTTCCGCAGTCGGTCGACATCATCGGTTCAAGCATGTTGTAAGCATCGAATTGACATGGCGGCGCGGTGACAAAGGGCTCGCCATTGATGATCGACGAACCTTGCATGCCGTAGGTTGGCAAACTGCCTTGCGGGTAGGTTGGCAAATTGCCTTGCGGATAAGGCTGGACGTTGGAAGGTGGATAAGGCTGGACGTTGGCAGGAGGGTAAACCGCACCGGGAGCCGTGTTAGGCATAATCGCTGGACCTGAGTTCAACGCTCCGCTGTTGGGTACGATCGGTCTGTTCGGCAGAACAGGAGCGTTAAAGCCGTCGGCTGGCGCCTGGAAATTTGCAGGAACGACAGAAGAATCACTCGAAGATGGTAGGCTGCCAACGGAAACGGAGCTACCAGATAGTAGTGGACGGATGGTTGCTTCTACATCATTGGCAGCGATTACAGCGCGAACCGGTTTCCATTGTCTTGTTGATGAATCCAAACTTGCGAGCGTCGTTGTTCGATGCTCGGATTTCCAGTCTTTGATTGGACTGATCGCAGGTGGAGGTAATTGCCGAACAACGTCAGAACGTAAAACTTGTGTCGTCGGACCAGCGCTGATAATGATAGGCGGCGATGACCGCGTAATCGGAGGTGCGCTGAGCGATTCGCTGTCGATACCGATTACGATTGGCGAGCAGGGAATGGCGATGCCCGGAACCAAAGTGGTAGAGGATGTTGCTAGAGGAAGCTTTGACTCTGGTGATGAAATACTTTGTGATGGAGCGCGTTGCGCGAGATCCGATAGGCCATTGACGGATGTCGACCCCAAAAATTCTCTCTGGTATTCAAGAGCGGCTTGTATATCGGATTGTACGCTGGAGTCCGTTCGCTTCCGCAGCTCAATCTTGACTTCTTCGCTGATAACAATGACGGGAACGCCGAGGCTTGCTGCAAAAACAGCCTGAAAAGCCAAGCGTTTTAGTCGAGTGGAACGACCGCCTCTTAAAAACGTACTCATGAAAAGTCTCGCCTGCACGTACTATAAAAACTATGTAATTCTAGGAGCATCATCAATTGTATCTCGTGCGTTTATCGATCTAAAGCCAAGAATGGGAATATGCCCAGGTTTTCTCTTTTTTGCCAAGGATTCCTAAACCGGATTGCCACGCCAGCGAGTGAAAGCTTCTAACGCAAAGAATTCGGGAAGTCCAAGTTGGTTGTACCGGTCAGCCGTACCACGATTTCGGTCTTCGGCTCGTTGCCAAAACTCCCTGGGGTCGCTTCCTGGAAAAAGCGCCTCGTCTTTTTGACTCTCGTGCATGAAGATCGCTCGTCGTTTTAACTCGATATCGCTGGGGCTCAGAGGCACTGCGATCTCGATTTCGTGAAGTGGATATTCTTGCCATGCTCCTCGATACATAAGCACATCCGGAATCGGCTGATTCGCTTCTTTCATGCGATGGATGACTTCGAAAATCGCTTCGGCACAAACCCGATGGGTACCATGTGGATCGGCCAAATCGCCGGCAACGTAAACTTGATCTGGCGAAAGTCGTTCGAGTAACTCTCGAATAATTCGGATGTCTTCTTCGCCTACAGGCCGCTTGGCAATGGTGCCTGTGCAGTAGAAAGGCAAATTCAAATAGTGAAGTCGGTCTTCTTTGCAACCGACACAGATCGCGCCCGCGCGGGCTTCACTCCAACGGATCAGTCCTTTGATTTTCTGAATAACCTCGCGATCTGGTTGGCCAGCCGTTTTCGCGGCGAGCCCTTCTAAGACATCTTTAGCAATACTTGCCGATCTATCTCGATCAATCTCAAATATTCGGTTGTATTCGGTGACCAGATCCGCAACTCGATATGCATCGTGATCGAAAACGGCAATATTGCCGCTAGTCATATAGGCGACATGGACTTCATGACCATCTTCGTTGAGTCGAATCAGTGAGCCACCCATGCTGATGACATCGTCGTCTGGATGCGGCGAAAAACACAGCACTTTCTTCGGTTCGCGACCGGCAGGATGGTATTCGATCGTATCCATCATCCAGCGGAATACGCGTTGAGCTAACCGCTGAGCTGGACCATGATGGCGAAGCAGTTGGTGCAAATCATGCTCACGAAAATCGTTGTCGTCCAGTTTGAGCAGTGCCTTGCCCGTCTGCTCGCACAGCCAGAGTATGGCGACCTTGATCAACGAATCCGTCCATTCGATATTTCCAAGGACCCAAGGCGTTGAAGAGCCTGTCAACTGAGCTGCCGCCGGCGAGTCCAAAACGGCGCGCACGTCGCCATGTTCCTGCAAGAACGATGCTGGAACGCGATCCGAAATTACACCTTCTAGTGCTTCGCGAACGATGGCAGCTTTATGCTCGCCAAGCGCCATCATCAATACTCGGCGAGCCGATAGGATCGTCCCCAAGCCGACTGTTAGGCCTTGCATGGGCACCGACTCCTCACCAAAAAAGTCGCTAGCGACGCTCTTTCTGGTAATAGGGTCGAGGGTACACAATCGAGTCCGGCTTTTTCGAACTGAGAACGGTTCGTTGAAACCGATGTGTCCATTGCGGCCTATGCCCAACAAGACGAGATCGAAGCCTCCAGCATGTTGAATGGCTTCGTCGTAACGACGGCAATGCAGATCGACGTCCGTTGAGTGGACTTGAGAATCAAGAAAATGAATGTTTTCCTGCTGGATATTGATTTTGTTGAGAAAATGGTCCTTCAGCCATTGTTGATGACTCTGAGGACTGTCCGACGGCAAGCCATGATATTCATCGAGAGCGAAGATCACGACATTTGAGAAATCGACGTTCCCGCTTTCATATATTCGAACCAACTCGCGATAGGTGCCCACCGGTGTCGACCCGGTCGGTAAGCCAAGGACTGTACGCTGCCCCAACTCCGCGCGCTCGCCGATTAACCGTACAATCAATTGGGCTGCATATCGAGCCAACGAAAGACTTGTTTCAAACCGAAACGTTGGTAGGTGCGTCCCGGCAACCGGTTGCCCTTTTGTGACGGTTCCTTGTCTAGGAATCAGCGAATCAGACACGGCGAGACAATCCTTTCGGCAAAACTCAAGTTGCGTAGCGAATTCAAATGAATGAAGAACGTTCCCCTATTGTAGTCGACATTGATTCCGAGCTGAACGCGATCAGAAATCTACTCGTGCAAAATCAGCAGCGGCTGGTATTAGTCGAAAGCTGCACGGCAGGCTTGGTGAGTGCACTATTAGGGAAAATTCCTGGTATTTCTGATGTTCTTTGCGGCTCCATGGTAGTTTACCGCAACGATAGCAAGCACCGCTGGCTTGGCATTGATAGGCAGGTTTTAGAAGATTCAGATATTGGACCTGTCAGTCAAAGAGTGACCGAGGAGCTTGCCCGGGCGGCATTGGATCGAACGCCCGAAGCAACGGTGGCAGCGGCTGTCACGGGTCACCTTGGCCCAAACGCACCCGCGGGCTTGGATGGGCGAGTCTTTACATGCGTGATTCGTCGAGAGGCTATCGAATCGATTCAATCAACGACGCATCAATTAACTTCCGATCCACCGAAGGATTCGGAGGACTGGAAAGCTCGGCAGCTTCGGCAGACTGAAGCCGTCAAGCGATTCCTGCGTGAAATCAGAAATGCACTCGAACGTTTGTAACACCATGTTGATCGATGAAAGTCAGTACAATGGAACGCAACCATCTACCAAAAGTAGTGGTGCCCACCAGTCGTGCAATCGCCACCACAAGGATCATTTCATGCACCGGATTTCATTCGCCCTTGCAATCGTCGTCTTCCAGGCAATTCATTTGCAAGCTGGAGAGCACCATCGTGCGATCCCTGACGGAGCGGTGCTGAACGATGTTCGCTTAGGACCACTCAAGGATCTAAATGGTTATTTTCCGTTTGTTGTTCCCAAGACAGTGAAAGAATGGGAAACGCGATCGGCATGGGTGCGTCGACAGATTCTGGTCTCACAAGGGCTTTGGCCGATGCCGACGCGAATGCCGCTTAATGCAGTGATTCACGGAAAAATTGAATTCGAAGACTATACCGTTGAGAACGCTTTCTTCGAAAGTACACCAGGTTTTTTTGTGACGGGGAATCTTTATCGTCCCACCAAAATTCAAGGCAAGGTTCCAGGCGTCTTGTTTGCTCATGGGCATTGGCAAGATGCAAGGTTCTTCGATCAGAATGAAGAGCTTACGCGAAAAGAAATCGCGACAGGCGCCGAACGATTCGAAGTCGGAGGCAAAAGCCGATTTCAATCGATGTGCGTTCAACTGGCGAGAATGGGTTGTGTCGTTTGGCAATGGGATATGCTGAGCGATTCCGATTCGATTCAAATTCCTCGGGAAGTCATTCATAAGTTTGCTAAACAGCGTCCCGAAATGAACACGCAAAAGAACTGGGGGCTGTTTAGTCCCCCAGCCGAAGCTCACTTGCAATCCGTGATGGGATTGCAAACCTGGAACGCTGTTCGCGCACTCGATTTCCTTTTGAGTCTTCCCGAAGTCGATCCAGATCGAACGGCGATTACTGGAGCTAGCGGTGGCGGTACGCAAACGATGCTGCTGGCGGCCATCGACTCCCGAATCAAGCTTTCCTTTCCGGCGGTGATGGTGAGCACCGAGATGCAAGGAGGTTGTACCTGCGAAAATGCATCTCTGCTTCGCGTCAACACAGGCAATATCGAATTTGCCGCCTTGTTCGCCCCCAAACCTCAGGGGATGACAACGGCCAACGATTGGACTAAAGAGATGTCGACGAAAGGCTTTCCGGAAATTCAGAAGATCTATAAATTGCTTGGTGCATCGAAGAATGTCATGCTACAACGCGGTGAGCATTTCCCTCACAATTACAATGCCGTTACCCGATCAGCTTTCTACACTTGGCTCAATCAGCATTTCAAACTCGGTTTGGAAGCACCGGTCATTGAACGAGACTACACTCTGCTGAGCAAAGATCAGTTGACGGTTTGGAATGCAGAGCACCCATCGCCAAAAGCCAAGGACCCTGATTTTGAACGCTCGCTATTAAAGTGGTTTTACGAGGATGCTCAAAAGCAGCTCCAATCAAGCCTAACGTCGTTCGAGAAGTTTAAACATGAAGTTGGCGGTGGAATCGAAGCGATTGTCGGTCGACCCTACGATAAAGCTGGAATCGTCGAATGGAAATTGACGGCGAAGGAAGACTTCGAAACCTACGTGGAAATGGCTGGACTATTGACGAACACAACCTATGGCGAGGAATTGCCCGTTCTTTGGTTGTATCCGAAAAATTGGAATGGAGAGGCCGTTGTATGGTTGGACCAAGAGGGAAAATCTGGTCTGTTTCAAAAGGACGGGCGCATGAAGGCACCGGTCCAAAGTCTCGTCGATCGCGGTTTTACCGTTCTTGGTGCCGACCTACTTTTACAAGGCGAGAGTTCGATGGGTGACGGAAATAATGTTGTTCAGCAACGCGTTGTCGACAATCCGAGAGAATTCGCCGGTTACACATTTGGCTATAACGATTGCCTGTTTACTCAACGTGTTCACGACGTGATGACACTGGTCACGTTTTTACGATCAACCAAAGTCGGAAACCATCCGCACCCAAGCTCGGTTTCCGTTGTCGGAGTCAATCAAACGGGAGCGTTGCTAGCCGCTGCTCGAAGCATTATCGGAAACGCCATTGATCGAGCAGCTATCGACACTCAGGGGTTTCGCTTCGGTTCGGTTTTGGATTATCGCGATCCACAGTTTCTTCCAGGAGGAGCGAAGTATCTCGATGCACCTGGACTCTTAGCATTGAGCGCGCCCAACGCCTTATGGCTCGCTGGTGAGTCGTCGAAATCTTCAGTGGTCAAAAACGCCTATCGCTTGGCAGGTCGAGAAGATCGATTTACCGAACCGAGCGAAGCATCGAACGATTCGGAATCGGCGGCTGTCGATTGGTTACTTTCAACAAAGTAACTTAGGACGCTAACTCTCGACTTCGATTGGTTGCAGCCTCAACCGCATCCATCAAGGCAGAACGTACGCCGCGCTGTTCAAGAATTTGAAGGGCGGCGATCGTCGTCCCGCCTGGGCTGGTCACTTGATCGCGAAGTACGGCCGGATGCAATCCCGTTTCTAGTACCATTTTGGCCGTCCCGAGTACGGTTTGTACAGCGAGTTGGGTTGCGACGTCGCGAGCCAATCCCGATGCGACGCCGCCATCGCTGAGCGCCTCGATTACCAGTAACACGTAAGCGGGGCCTGATCCAGAAAGTCCCGTAACGGCATGCAATTGGCTGTCGCTTACATGCACGACGGTACCAACGCTCCGAAAGAGTTTTTGCGTCCATTCCCGATCGGAATCCGATACGTCCCGACCAAACGCGATACCGCTTGCGCTTTCTAGAATTTGGGCGGGCGTATTGGGCATGACTCGAACGATTTTATGACTATTAAAAAAATCGGATAACTGCGATAGCGTTATGCCAGCCGCAATTGAAATCAACAAATGATCGCCGTGTACTAAAGGGCGAATGTGTGTGGCGATTTCTTTCAATATCTGTGGTTTGACGGCTAAGACGATGCGTGCGCAGACTGGAAATAGTTCTGCGGCACTTGCGACAACCGTACAGCCTGGAAACTCACTCGCCAGTTTCTTTTGCTGAGCAAGCGACGGTTCACCAAAGATCAAAGCATCGTTTTGAAAGAGCCCACTCGCCACAGCTCCTTTGGCGAGGGCCGACGCCATTTGTCCACCCCCTAAGAATCCGAGGTGCTCGATTTCGTTAACCACCATCTAAACGCGATCCTGACTTCGTCGATCACGAGAACGCCGCTTCGAGCACACGTCGCAGGTTCCGTTGACCGTCAATCGATGACTGCGAATTCGGAATTTGTGTTGTTTTGCGACTACTTCGATGAAGGACGCAAGCTCGTCGCTGCGAAATTCGAATAGCTTTTGGCACTTCTCACAATACAGATGATCATGCTCAGGATAGCCATAGTCATGCTCATAAACACTACGACCGTTCAACTCGAAACTGCGCAATAATCCTGCATCAACGAACTCTTTAAGCGTTCGATAAACCGTTGGTCGAGAAACGTAGTTAGGAGCACCCTTCCTAGGAAGTTGGTCGATCAGTTGATCTGCGTCAAAATGCTCGTGATGGCTGAATACAACTTCAACGAGAAATCGACGCTGCTCGGTGTTCCGCTGCCCACGGCTTTGCAAGTACTCTTCAAATCGCTGAATGGGTGAAAGCGAAACTTCCACCGTACCCAATGATTTGTCTTCATTTGTTACGTCTACAGTCGACACGATGACTTGCCAGCTATCCTGCAAAGTGCTTGGGGAAAAGCTCCGTTCGACGCACAGTACGTCCAACTTGAGTTTCTAATTGTAGCTGGCCACCCATAGCCTGCCAAACAGCTATCCTAGCTGATTCAGAAAGTTATCGAGGGCAGCTGAAAGTTTTTCATCAGTTTCGTAGCTTCCATCGGCAATCTGACGTCGAATGTCTGACACGCGATCGACTCGAATTTTGCTTTCTGTGCTGCTTGCGTCTGAAATCCCCTGCGCCTCAGCGGACAAGTCGAGTTGGTCTACCGGCGTTATAGTGCCGCTAGATGGCTCCAATGCGGCGTTACTGGTCGTTGAGCTACTTCGAGAAGCTCCTCGCAAAGTGTCGATGGGCGAAACGGAAACATTGTTTGAAATCTGCATAAATGGCTCTCCCCTTCATGTTTGAGCACTGGAAACATCCGGTGCCGAAAAACGTATGGACTGCATTCACAGTTAACCGTCGGTTAACCGACTTTCAAATACCTAAAAGGCATCGCAGTCCGTGTCGGGAGATAAGCTGTCCGTTGCTTCAATAGCACTGGTATACTTGCGCGACTTTGCGAAGACGCCTTCCATTTGGAAAGTAAACCATTGCTTCGTCCAACGACCTCTCAACTCCTCAACGTTTCTCGACTCCTTCCTGTTATATCTTCTGTCCGCAAGTTGCAGTCTGCGAAAAATCTTATGACTGCGTCAAGCTTTCAGGCTTTGCCAACCGTGGCAACATCGGATACGAAAGCAACCGCCGTTCCAATTGGCAACTTGTCAAGCAAAAATTATTTTTTTATCGAGGCGTTCACGACCTAGACAAGCACGAATTGCTGGTCAATCGATATATCTTAGATAATTTGGACGGTACAGGGCAAGATCGAATGTCCGTAAACGATTCCGATGATCGGTAATATTAGTGGGATTGGGAGCTTTGGGGTGACTCGCGTTTTTTCAACTTCTGTCAAAACGTTCTCATCCGATTGTAAAAGTGACAATTGCCCTTAGGCACTTGGCTGGAGGATAACTTTCATTGCCCCTGCTTCTCCCGCATAGAGCCGCTCAAACCATTGCGGCCCTTCTTCCAATCGAGCCGTAGCGGTGATCATTGGCCGAACGTCGATCAATCCACGTCGCAAGTACTCGATGCATTGCGGTATCTCTCCGTTGGACGCGCACGACCCCAGCAATGTCAATTCGCGATTGACGATCGGTTGAAGCGGGATTTCAATGTTCGGTGACAAATTTCCTACCAATGTAACCGCTCCGCCTCGACGGACAGACATAATTGCTGACTGGACGGTCTTTGTTCCACCGACAACCTCCAGTGCTGCGTCGACGCCGCAGCCGCCGGTAAGCCGATAGACCTCGGACGGAACATCACAGCTTTTGGCATTCAACGTGAAATCGGCCCCGAGAGAACGCGCTAGTTCAAGTTTCCCATCATCCAGGTCGACGGCGATCACCGTTGCAAAACCTGCCAATCGAACCGCTTGAATACAAAGTAAGCCGATCATTCCGCTGCCGATCACCACACACGAATCTCCCATCTGATGTGGTGTTCGATTGGTGGCGTGCACCGCAATGGAAACCGCTTCAATCATCGCGGCATGCTCAAAGGAAAGTTCGTCTGGCAATTGGTATGCAATGTTGTACGGTACACTCACGAACTCGGCGAAGGCTCCGTGCCGCCTAAACTCATCGCAGGAAACGCCAAGGACCTGTCGGTTCTCACATAGGTTGATACTGCCCCTTCGACACGCTTGGCATTGCCCGCACGAAACAGTCGAGTCAAAAGTAATCCTATCTCCTTCGGCAAAGCCTTTCACTTGCTTGCCAACTGCCGTTACGACACCCGCTGCTTCGTGCCCCATAACCAAAGGAGGCTTGCGTCGACCGGAACTGCCGTCATAGCCATGAATATCGCTACCACAAATCCCGCAAGCTCGAACCTGTACCAACAAATCATCCGGACCAATATCGGGAACCGGCATATCGACCACGTTTAACGTCTTGTATTCACTTAACAACATCGCCTTCATGCGTTGCTTACTTTCAAACTAGGGAATCCACCTGCGGCGCTTCGAAACGCTATTCGAATGCAAAAATACTATCTAGAGCTTTATTACAGCGCAATGCAAGACTAGCGTTGTTTTGGTGTGCGGGCATCCCGCCTGCTACTTGGGAAGAAAGGCAGGCGAGTCGGCCTCGCACCACCCATAAAATCAACCGGTTACTAACCACGCGTCTTTCCTTTTAAGCGTCTCCGATGACGCATCACGAAAGTACCTATGCTCGCAACCAGTAAGCTAATTGAAGAAGGTTCTGGAACACCGACAAGTCCATATTGGAGCACGACACCTGATCCCGACTGAGAAACGCGGAATGCCGAGTTCACCGGGAGATTGGTAAACTCCGACGCATTGATCACAAACTTGCTAGCATCAAATCCTACGAGATCCGCCGTGTTGAGCAGCATCCAGGAATACTGAAGATTTGGATCAAAATTCAACGCATTTCCAGGTGTCGCCAGCGCCGAAAGACTTTTGATATTGACCAATACTTCCGAAGCACCGCTCAAATTGAGCGTCCCACTAATTTGTATCGGCTCTGCCATCGATCCGATGGCCAGTTCTCCGCTGCCCTGGGCAATACCCGCATCGATCAATTCCCAATCGATGATACCGATACCGTTGACCGTCAAATCTCCGGACGAAGGTGCCGAACTAGCCATGCTGGGCGCGGCAGGTGCGGGCGGGTTTGGAACTCCAGGAGAAAATCCTCCTGAAAACAATACGCTCCCAGTGACCGTTACCGAGCCACTTATCGTACCAGAGCCGATGATGGTCGTTCGACCATCCCGAGCGTTCGCAATGAGCGTACCGGCCGCAGTTTGACCTGCCGCCACACTGAAATTGCCACCGTTGATCGTATAGATTCCGGTGTTTCCAAGGTTCGCCGTGGTGCCGGTCAGTGCCAGGGCTCCCGTTCCATTCTTAACGATATTTACAATACCGCCGCTTGCATTCAGCGGAATGTTCTGGATTTCACTGCTTGCGGTCGCCGACGTAATGGTCAAAGTCGATGTCCCGGTTCCCGTATTGACCAAATTAAAATTGGATCCCGTAACAGTACTTCCGCGAATCACCGAGTTGAAAGTGTGATCGAAATCACGCATATCGAGGTTACCAGTCGCAGCAACGTTCCGAGTGATCAGATCGACGCCCGAATTTAAAGCATTCGTTGACCCTAAGCGAACTGTTCCACCCGAAAGGTCAAACTTTGTATAGTTAGGGCTAATAAAATTATTCCCCGTAAACTCGGTATAACCATTAGCCGTCGAAGAACGCTGGATAATCGTGTCACCGGTAGGCAACGTTACTTGGCTAGTTACTCGAAGCACAGATCCGAGTCCAGCACCCGATCCGAAGTGCCCCCGGTCCGCTAGCAAGGTCGCCAATGTAATTGGACCGCTGACCGTTCCCACACCGGCACCCGTATTGGTGACCTGTTGTACCCCTGCACCTTCGATCGCTCCTCGACCGCCTTGACCGGCTAAATCGTTCATGACAATTGGATTGCTTATGGTAACGCCGTTACCGACGTTCAACTGAGTTACGCGAGCGGTTGATACACCGTTTAGGGTAACCGTACCAGTACCAAACGCCGCGTTGTTGCTGGCACCGATGGTATGATTCGAGATCGAAGTATTCCCGGTATAGGTGTTCGTTCCCGTTAGAATCAACGTTCCGTTCTGCGTTAATAACGGCTCAGGAGTTCCAAATTGGACGTTGAAGCCACCGCTGATCGGCGCGACAATGTTCCCCAAAACATTCTGTCCGGCGATGCGAGCATCCGCTGTCAACTGAACCTGGCTCGTCGCACCAATCGTCGCGCCCGTCGCATTCAAACGCAGCGCGCCAAGAGGACCGAAATTTGCCGTCGGTTCAAACACCCATCCGTTGCCGGCGATCTCGAAAATATTTCCTTCATGAGGAACCGTACCAGCAACCAGTGCGGCTGATCCCGAAGGAATAACTACTCTTGCCGAACCGAGTTCATCGAGTCCGTTACCATTATCGACGTTGATTCGTGCATTGTTCAATACCCATCGACCGCTGAATGCGGAGTTGTCGGCATTGATCGTGTACGCACCAGCCGAATTGATCGCATTGGATTGCGTTGTCGCAACCCCGTTGAGTTTGATATCCCCAGCACCGCTAAAGACATTGGTGAGCGTGGTCGCGGCTGTTGCGGTTGCAGTTCCATTGAGACCGTTTCGCGTTAGCTCGAAAACACCACCCGAAGCGATGCTAACTGGTCCAGCCCCCATCCCCGAATTATTGATATTCAAGCTGTTGCGGAACGTAGCGCCGCTCGAAATATTTGTTTGCAAGATATTGGTAATCACGTTCGCCGAAATTTCCGCCAGACCATCTGTCTGATTGGACCC
>JAWXCK010000271.1:0-5803 GCA_034408855.1 Pirellulaceae bacterium | reverse complement strand
ATCTTCACGTGGACGAGCTTCGTTGACAGTAAGACGTCGACCATCGATTTCCTTTTCGTGCATGCTCTTGATCGCATCGCGAGCACCATTTTCGTCGGTCATTTCAACAAATCCGAATCCTTTGCTGCGACCGGTTTCCCGATCCTGGATTACTTCAGCACTGCGAACAGCCCCGAACTCCGCAAACATTTCTTCCAAGCTCTGGCTGGTAACACTGTAACTAAGGTTACCTACGTACAATTTCTTTCCCAAAATTCAACTCCGATAAAAACCAAACGACTCAGCTTTGGTGGCTGAGTACAAACTCGACGGGTTCACGCGAGAACCCATAGCGGAAGACTCGAAAGAAAAAGCCGATTCCAGCGGAATCCAATGCAGCTCGGTCAACGATCCTCTTCGCTGTCTAAGTGTAATGATTTCTCCGGCTGTGGAAATACCTTTTCCCCAACAATCGATCGCAAAAAGCGTAATTCGCTGGCAATATCTTCCGCTAACGACCTTTCTCGATGGCTTTCGGGCAATACACTCCAAGCGTATGTTTCGACCTCATAATGCCCAGTAAACCAAGGTTCTGACGAAAAATCACCGGTTGAAGCCGCAATTTTGTCGACCGATTGAAGGCATTTTTGTATTTCATTTCGGGTCGTACCCAAGGGGCCAGCTTTTTCATAAAAAATGGGCACATGAAAGTGAACCCGCCAATTTCCCGCTAATAAACTCGGCTCGCGGATCGATTCCATCAGTTCCGGCAGATCTTCGTGGAGGGCAAAGTTTCCACCTTTTTCATCGACAACCGTTGTTTGATGCAAGTATCGATCCTCAGCAAATCGTGAAAGATGCTCGAACGCATCGACGCGTTGCTCGACTGTCATTGCACTCCAGTCGACGTGGATCGCCGAAGAAACTTGGATTTTTCCAATTCGAATT
This sequence comes from Pirellulaceae bacterium, assembly GCA_034408855.1. Lineage (GTDB taxonomy): Bacteria > Planctomycetota > Planctomycetia > Pirellulales > Pirellulaceae > JAIYDQ01. The sequence continues at coordinate 4,876 of JAWXCK010000271.1, read as the reverse complement.
CCTTGCCGACGGTACGATGCAAACTCGTTCTCTTGCTCCTCACGCATCACAGCCGCATGGCAAATATCGTGGCAGACGGTAATATGCCGCGCCACGATATCTCGCTGCGAATCGTCGAAGAGGTACTGCTCGAAGAAATTTCGTATCGATTTTCCATCGGTGATCAAACAACCCGGTTCCGGCTCGATCGCAAGCACAATCTTTCGATGTTGATTCTGTGACAATCGATCAAGAAAGACCGCGATATCCTTCAGATTGCGGGCTGCTTGCCGAAGTTGGTCCAGCGATGGTTTGGGTTTTGACCAACCGATAGGAAGTGTCGATATCGAACCGGTATCTCCCGGCGGTAGGATTCCATCCAGAATCTCGATTAAGCGCTTGGTGTAATCGAGTCGATCCGATTGCCACCACATCGGCTCGTAGACTCGATGCTTCACAACGGGTTGGTGAAAATTATTTTGCGGGAAGCCGTTCATGGTGAACGGCAATAGCAAGTGGCTTTGCAACCAGTCAGCAAGTTGTTGAAGATTGCTCCCTGCTAGAACTTCTCGGGCGGCAGAATCAGCCAACCATAATCCGACCCCCAACGATTCGTTAGCTCCCCACGTTCCCGTTGCTACCAACAATTCTCGAACTTTCACCGTAAAGTTCGAAAGGTTTTCCTTAACAGACGCCAAGTCCGGTCCAGCGTGGACGTTCGTGCAGTAGGCGAATTTTTTTTCGAGAGCCAAAAGCCTTCTCCCTGCTGCGAACAACAAGCAAATTGTAGAATGATTCGTTCGACGCACTAAATCTAGCTTCGCTCGTCGAATTTACCAAGAACGCTACAATTTCCCAAGTTGGGTAATTCCCAGTATTGTGAGCCGTCAGCGGTAGCCTCGATTATTTCATGGGAAAACGCGAAATTGTTCTAACACGATGATCCAAATAACCTTACGAAAACTATTTCAAAAACAGAGTGTATTTCGTAACCCGACGCGTGAGCGAGGGATTTACGCTGATCGCTCGCTCACGCGTCGGGTTGCGAATAATCCAGGCTAGCTGCGGGCCATCGATGCGCAGTGATTCACGGCTAACCGCCATAGTATAGTCGAACTAAAACGATAGTTGCCTTTTTTCCACCGGACGGAGCGCAATCAAAAATGGTGACCGAACCCAAAACAACTCGTCGCCGCGACGATGTCTCTTCAAAACCAAAGCAGTTGCGACCGATCGATATTTTAGAGCGATCGCCGCCTTTGGATCTATCCGCCGAAATGGGCGTTTTGGGAAGCATCCTCCTGAATCCCGAAGTTTGCAACGATCTGGTGCTTGTTATCCGCGCCGAAGATTTTTACGACGACGCGCATCGAAAACTTTATGCGCAGATCCAAGCCATGCACGACGCTGGCCAAAAGATCGACGTAACGTTGTTGGTCAGCCGACTCAAAGATGCCGGTGATTTTGAATTGATCGGCGGCGCAGCCTATCTTGGTAAACTCGCCAACAGTGTTCCAAACGCTGCCCACGCCGTCTATTACGCTCAGATCGTTCGCAACAAGTCAACCATGCGACGATTGATCGATGCTTCTACAAGTATCCTTCGAGATGCTTACGACGAATCTCACGAAGCCAAAGAGCTTGTGTCACAAGCTGAGCAACGGATCTTTCAAATTCAGGATGAACGGAATGCCAACTCGGCGTCCATTATCAGCGAAGTCCTTCAATCGGCGATGGCTCGTATCAACGCCCGCATGAAGGGCGAACAATTGTCCGACGGCGTCATGACACATTTTACCGATTTCGACAACATGACTGGCGGCCTGCATAGCGGTGAACTCATTATCTTGGCTGCACGTCCAAGTATGGGCAAAACCGCATTCGCCATGAATATTGCCGAACAGGTTGCGATGAAAGAAAATGCGCCGGTGCTCTTCGTTAGCTTAGAAATGTCTTCGATCGAACTTGCCGATCGTCTCCTCTGTTCCGTTGCTCGTGTCAATGGCTCACGACTACGCAACGGAACGATCAGTCAAGAAGACCGACTGCGGCTTGTTCAAGTAGCCGGTCAGATCAGCCAATCACCGCTCTACGTCGATGATGCACCTAGTCGAACGGTCAGCGAAGTTGCAGCCGTAGCCCGCCGAATCACTCAACAGGAACTCCGCAAAGCCAACGGTCGAGCCCTCGGTTTGATCGTTATCGATTATTTGCAATTGATCGACCCCGACAACCCTCGCGACCCCCGGCAAGAACAAGTTGCCAAGATTGCTCGGCGACTCAAAATGCTCGCTCGAGAATTGAAAGTACCTATTCTTTGTCTTTCCCAGCTCAATCGACAAGCAGAAGAAGGAAAAGACCATCGCCCAAAACTAAGCCATCTGCGCGAGTCTGGTGCTATTGAACAAGATGCGGACGTTGTCATGTTCGTACATCGCGAAGATTATTATCATCGCGGCGAAGAAGCCGATGCCTTGCGCGGTCAAGCGGAAATTATTATCGCCAAACAACGTAACGGTCCGGTCGGCGATTGCGAATTGGTCTGGGAACGCGATTTCACCCGCTTTTCAAACAAAGCCTCCGAACACAACGCCGATTTTGCAAGCTTCTCGGATTTCTCCCCGGCCGGCGGGTATTAGTTCGACTGTACTAAGTTCGACCCCCTTGGCCTTGAGCCATGGGTGAAGAAGCTTAGCAGAGCTAAAACAAAAGCCACGCCGGCTCCCCCGTTCCCCTCATCCCGCCGCCTCCGGCGGCGGGATGAGGGGAACGGGGCAGGTACTTTCGCCTACACTCGTTAGCTACTAATCTTATTCACCAACCAGACAAGCTGGTTGGGGTCTAATAACCGAACTTAGTACAGTCGAACTAAGCTTGTCTTTGCTGCATTCGGGTATAAGCGGCATTCGGGTTGCCGCAAACCCAAGGTCTAAAAGCTCCCTTTGTAGCTTCTTTACCACCGAGTTAATCCATCGCGGTTCGGAATCCTTCTCAGGAGTTACTGTTGGGATCTTGAGAGCGTCCGAATGAAAATTCAAACTCGCTCAGAGCAGGTATCATCATGGCGAGAGTCGCAAATCCGTAACTCGTTGCGATCACGCTAAACACGGTCAACTCTTGACCCTGCAAAATAAAACTGGTGATAGCAAAGAACGTCATGAATGGTAATCCAAACGACGCCAAGGCAATCGCTGGCGATGGGTTCTTTGCGCCAAGCGCAACGTACAGTCCCGATCCTCCTCCGAGAATAATAGCCAAGAACGGAGCTAACTGCCGTTCAAAAGATCCTCGGAAGCTAATCATGATCAGCATACACGTCAAAATGCCAAGGAATAGAAAAAAGACCGTTCCAAGACTCGTGACAATCGCCGATCGCGAGCGGCTATAAATCATCCCGCAATGCAATCCCAGCATCGCGACGAATATATCCATAATAACGAGCCCCCCGAGTAAAAAACACAAATTCTCTCCCGAGATCGCTCCGAGCCAATACATCCATGCACCGATGGCAATCGGTACCAGTACCATTTCTTTCGTGACATACAGAACGCCAAAAAGTTTCCCGAAGAGAAACTTCTTTGGCGTAATCTCCGACACCAGCAGAAGATCAAGGGACTGGACATCGCGTTCGTTGGTTATCGAATTTACCGCTAAAGCGTTGATGATGATGACCGAAACAACCAATAGCGGAATCACTAACTTGGCCGTTGCTGGCACAAATTCCTCGCCCGAAGATGCGTTTGCAATGACCCCGCTCTGCGAAATCGCGGACTGAAGCCCCAGCGTGATAATCGCACCAAAGAGTAGGTACGAAAAGCGTATTAAGAGAACCTTGCGACCATACGCCCAGGTGCGAACTTCTCGCCATAAGATCGGGTTGTCCCACATCTTTCGTGGATTGCGAACCCTCCAACTCCGAATCTCGGCGTTCGCGTCGACGTCCGAGCCAACGTTCGCAGCAGCCTGTTTATCGTCGCTTTCCATTTTTGGACGACCTTCACGCGATGGATTCCAAACCCTGAGTCGAGCAATCGAAAGGGCTATCAAGGTGGCACCGATACCAAGCATCCAAACTCCTGAACCGAAAATAATTTGCTGACGCTCGAAGGAAGTGGAATCAGCAATTGGTCGCGCTGCGACCATTACAGCCCTAACTGGATTGAGTATTTCTGCGAAGCGTCCATCGACGGACGTGGTTCCACCCGCCAAAATAAATTCGGTCGAGCCGAAGTAAAGCACCAGACCAAGTAGCGTAATCGCGATTGCCTGAAACGTTTTGTCGCGCCAAAAAGCGATGGTTGAGCCCCATGCGCAACTTGCAACAATAGTGCCGAATCCTATCCACGTTACTTCCAGTATTTGCATCGGTGACACACCACCCAAAAGCGATAACCCGATCATTGCGATGCTTGACGAGAGCAACAAATTTAGGCCAACTAAGAATCCTGCACTGGCTTTCCCTAGTACCAACTCCCAGTTCGAGAGCGTTGTCATCAAAATCAGAATGAGTGTGCTTCGGTCCTTCTCGTTGCTAACCGCTGTACACCCCGCCAAACAGGATGCAAACATCAACACTACGAGCTGAAGCGGGGCGATGATTTGGAAAATCATCGAACTGAATCGAGACAAATCGCCAAGCTTCGTCAGCGGCTGAACGCCAGCCAAAAGTATCCACGTCGTGCAGATCACGACAAAGATCGAAATCATGAATAGCGAGCGATATAAGAAGTGCCATGCCTTTCTTGGCATCGTAACCGCTTCTCGCTCGACAATAGATCCTAGTATCATGATTCTCAACTTTTGGCTCTTCCGCAGAATCTGTGGGTCAAAATTGACTATTTATCGTTACGAATAGAAAACCGAAGTTTCAACGGACACCCGTTTCGCATTGGATTTT
>JAWXCK010000270.1:0-30730 GCA_034408855.1 Pirellulaceae bacterium | reverse complement strand
CGGTTGGATAACACTGTGGCGAGGCTGGATGCGATTAAACGACCGAGTCGAGGGAGCACGCGCGGCCAAACAAAGGACAAATTGTGCCTAATACTGAGGGCTTTGCGAAGGGCGTGGCGAATTGCAAGTTTTCTCCACGCCCATCGAAGACTCTGGGCGTGCCACCCAATTTCCAAAGCCTAATCTTAAATCCGACCAATGCACTAATGCGATTTCTCCATTTCGTTCGTAGTTCCGCCTTCAGGCGGCTTCTCGTTTGTCTCGCGGCATTCTCATTTTGAAAAAAACTGCCCGAGTTTCGAGCTAAGAATTGCCTTAGACGTTCTCACTGAACTTGGTTCTTATTTATTTTTCAATCCAAACGAATAACGAATCTTGGCTGGATTGCCAAGGTTATCGATGTTCTTTCACCGTCGAGGCGGTTAAAATCATGAATAGGCGTGAAACTCTAGTCATGCGGCCTTCATTTTGCAGCATTTATCCTTTCCCGCCTCTCGTCTAATCCTAACTTCTCGTCTCAAAATAAGAGTAGTTCAATCATGCTCAACAAGTACCCTCGAATTTGTCGGAGATCCGCTACCGGTTTCACGCTCATCGAAGCCCTCATCGCGGTCACGATGACGTTGGTCATCATGCTGGCACTAGCTCAAGGCTTTAAACGGCTAAGCGGAGATATTTCGCAGGGGCGTGCTCGATTGGCGCTCAGCGACCAACTTCGCGGTGTCTCAGAAATTCTGCGAAGCGATCTGTCGGGGCTTACCGTCGAGGTCGATCCAAACAGCAAAGTAGCCAAGAGCGGCTATTTTCTTTACTACGAAGGCCCCCTTTCCGATCATCACCCCGTAACCGTCCCGATCAATAATCGGGCCCGTGCGCCAGATGCAACCATCGAGCAGAATTTATCGACCAGCAAGTATGGTGACTACGATGATATTTTGATGTTTACAGCTCGATCGAAAGGCGATTGGTTTCGCGGTCGAGTTCCACTAGCACTCGTCAAAGGTGCGGCGAGCGGTGGAAGTGGAACCTACGTGCCTACGGCTTTGGATTGGGTGAATACGGTGGTTGTCGCCTCCGAGTACGCCGAAATTGCTTATTTTATGATGCCTGCGATCGAGCCTACTCCCAACCCTGCGGTTAATCATGAAGAATATGTCGCCGACGTCGTCGATTTAAGATTGCCGATCGTCGACCGAGATAGTCCGGTGAATCCTACTACCATGCCCGCATATTTCACTGTTTTCGGTAACGCGATTCCCGACAGTTTTAATCTTTGCCGACGTGTCCTGTTGATTCTACCAACCCTCAATTTACCAACTGAGATGCTCATCAATACAGGCGCGACACCGTCTGGTACTTCAGCGGCAACCGCACATCTGCAATCGCTTCCGCTTAACAATTCAAAGAATAGTCGGCTAGCATTGATGAACGCCTACCAACGTTGCGATCTTTCGGTACGCCGAGCAGCTTCACCGATTGCAGGCACTAGTCCGATTGTCGCCAATTCGTTAAGTGATCTCGCCAATCCGATGAATCGATTCGCGCACATAACCCTGCCGGGTACGATAATTGGTGCAGGTGCAAACGATCGAACAATGCCGATTCTTTCTCTGTCCGGTATTAGCCCGTTACAGCAGTACGCATTGCATGGCGGCGATATGACTCAATCGCCGCAAGTCATTACTCAATCGCCGCAAGTCTCATTTCCGGCCCGTGCCGATGGCACTCTCCCTGAAGCGGGCTTTATGCGACCCGAGTTTCTTAAACGAGCAATTGACACCGACGCTTCTTCTCCGATGTTCGGCAGCGTACTATTGGTCGAGAATCCCGAAACCGGAAACGACGTCGAGAAGCTGACCAACGAAGAGGTGATTGCAACAAACTGTGTCGCCTTCGATTTGAAAGGATATGACCCGGTCGCTCGATTGCTCTATCACGCCGGTGAAGATGGATTGCCAAATGCATCGACGGGATGGGCCAATCTAGGGGCACCTGGGACGGACGATCTTGTATTATCGCCAGGCGATCCTGGATATGGAACTTCGGATGGAACTTCGGTCGGATATCTGGGAGCAAGTACTCCGGCGACTCTTGCTCAAATTACAGCCTCTCAGGGAACCTTCGTCGATATCGGATGGAATGCAAAAACGCCGTTAATGGTTAGCTCGCTTTCAACGACTGCTCGACTGCCAATCAAAGAAACTTCGCTTTCTGGTTTTACGGGGCTAAAGCCAACGGATGCCTTGCATAAAGCCGGTCGAGTTTTTGGCAGGCTCGATGATCCAACGATGCCCAACTATTTTATCGCACTTATTTACCAGCCCTGTTTTGATTCGTACACCGACTACTTTGAGCATGATGGGTTCAGACAGGGTAGCTTTACATCGGCCGCAAACAACCAAGGAACCATTTTTTACGACGGACGCTTGTATTTGGAAGGCCTCCCGCCGTCCGCTGCCAATCGATTGTTGGCCGATCACGCCTCGAACGGACTCGACGATGATAGCAACGGTTTAATCGATGACTACGCCGAGCAAGATTCGAGTCCACCGATCCTTTCGGCGATGCCGACTATTCAAGCTTTGATTCGACTCGAAGATAAATCGGCGGGTGTTATTCAACAGATCGCCGTCACCCAGGATTTGACTGCGCAGTAGTTCAGTTACGTTATTTGCTGCAATAGTGAGCCGAAGGCGCTAGCCGCGGGCCGCCGAATCGCATTATTTTCCACGAAACTGCCCGACGCTAGCGCGTACGGCTCACAATTTGGTACAGTCGAATTAGGGAGCAGCCAACTGACTATGAATTCCGACTACTCGAAAAAAGCAAATCGATATTCGCCAAGCTTGCTAGAATGCTCGACAACCACTCAAGAGCAGTTGGAGGGTGTGTCAGTGAGCCGCGACCAGTTCTGCTCCGCAATGGAGCTCGACGATCGAAAAGTCGAATGGATTGATGGACAGATGCTTGTTCAAGCACCAGCACGTCACTGGCATCTTTCCGCCACCAAATATCTGCTGACGTTGCTTACCTGTTGGGTCGATAAACATCAGCTTGGTATCGTTCAATCCGAGAAAGCACTCTGCATATTTCAAAGCAATCAATATGAGCCCGATATTGCGTTTTGGGGGCCCGAGAAATCCGCAACCATCGACAGTAGAACCCTTAGATTCCCAGTACCCGACTTTATCGTAGAAGTACTCTCTGAAACGACCGAGGGTCGAGATCGCGGTATTAAGTTTGAAGATTTTGCGATTCATCAGGTTCAAGAATACTGGATCGTCGATCCTGAGCTCCAAACCATAGAACAATACGTACTCGAAGCTGATGGCAAATATATCCAATTGAATCAGGCCACTGATGAGATCGTCCGAAGTCGCATCATTCGCGGATTCCAAATGGCAGTGCAAGCCATGTTTGACCCCAATATCCATCGGCAAACGCTCATCGAATTTCTAACTACGTTCGACTAGTTCGACTATGATATAAATTCGTTATGCATCGAATATCACTGTGCGGACCATGGCAGCTCGAACTTGTCGGCGATCATCTGGAATCGCGTCGGAAATTCCACGCTCCTCCACGATTCCTTGAAGAGCGTTCATTGAAGTCTGACTCGAATGACTCGCAATCGGGATGGTCGATCGGCTTTTTTTGGCATTCGGCCCTCGATTGGCCGATTTCCGGGTTGCAGTTGAACGAGTTATCGATCGAAATCGCTAGCGTCCCAGGCTTAAATTCGAACGATTCTCCGGATTGTCAGTTCGACTCGCTTTCTGGAGTTGGGGGCATCGAGATCGCGGGTATACTACGTCCTTTTAACGAGGTCGTACTTGTATGGCGTCGTTGGCCAAGCGAATGGCAGCCAAATTTCGGTCGTTATTCGCCTTCCAATTCGCACCCAATTCATATCGACTCATGGCTAGAAATACTCGACTAATGCCGCGTCCTTCCCGCTGGTGGTTGCTAGCTGCGTGCTTGTTTGCCGGTTGCGGGGTCGCCGGATGTACTCCCAAGTCAGATACGAAAACAAGTTCAACGCTATCATCGTCGACTAACGATTCGAAATCCAAACCGAATGAACCTGTAATCGATACTTCGATCGATATCGAAGGCTTGATGTCGGCGCGATTGTCCAAAAAAGAACTCGACTTCGGATGGATTCGACTCTTCGATGGCCAATCGATGATGGGATGGCAACCGAATTCCAAAGCCAATTGGCGTATCGAAAATGGCGAGATAGTCGCCGACGCTGGCGAAAAGGGCTTTCTGTTTTCGACGAGTCGATTTGGTGACTTCGAATTGCAATTGGAATTCCTCGCCGAGCCGATAACGAACAGCGGCGTATTTCTCCGATGTCCACTCACTCCAACGTCGCCTAAAAGCAATTGTTACGAACTTAACATTGCGCCCCCTGATAACCCATTCCCGACCGGTTCACTGGTCGAACGCATCAAGGTGAATAGCGAGTCGGTCGGCGAATTGGATATGGACCAATGGCATACGCTTCATGCGTTAGTAGACGGTGAACACGTACAGACTTGGGTTGATGGCCGAGAAGCCGTTGACTATCAAGATGATACGAAACTAACCTCGGGACTCATCGGACTTCAATTTCGCGAAGGGAAGATTCGCTTTCGCAACATTCGCCTTCGACCGATTGCGTATGACGTCATCCCACCAAAGTCGTTAGACGATTGGAAGGCATCGGAAGGCCCGACGTTTGAAAGCACGTTCGATGAAGGTGCCTTAGTAATGAAAGGTGGTCCTGGTCACATCGAGTTGATGCAAACCTTGGGCGATTTTTGTGCTCAGGTTCAAGTCAAGACGCTCGCCAAGAACGTCAACTCGGGTATCTTTTTACGTTGTATCCCAGGCCAACCGATGAACGGATACGAATGCCAAATTCATCATGGCTACAACAAGGATCGCCGGTTGCCTGCCGATTCTGGAATGGGAGCAATCTTCCGCCGTCAAGCCGCACGTGCAGTGCTCAGTGATGAAGATGAATTAGCTCATGTTACCGTGGTAGCCGATGGTCCTCATTTTTCGACATGGGTCGAAGGGATTCAAGTAGTCGACTGGACCGATAGTCGTGAAGCCGACGAGAACCCTCGCAAAGGACTTCGCTTGGAACCGGGAACGCTACAGCTTCAAGCACATGATGCCGAATGCAACGTTCGCTTCGAAGCCCTCGGGATTAGTCCGATTCAATAATGGGTTCCTGCGGCGGATGCGCGGTGCTCATCAGTGAATGCCAAGCGAGCATGATTGCACCGCAAACCAATAGGCTGTCGGCGATATTGAAATTCGGCCAAGTGTATCCGTTGTAGCAAAGCAAGATCCAATCGCGTACGCCGCTCTTCCACTCGACCGGCATTCCTGGCTTGTACCACATTCCAAGTCGATCATAGAGATTGCCGATGATCCCACCCAGCACGCAACCGAGTGCAACCGTTAGCCATCGTGACTGAGCCGCTCCGTATCCAATCAACCAGATTAAGATGGCAATGCTCGCGACGATCGATGCAAGTGCAAAGAGCCAACCGAGGCCGGCTCCCATCCCGAACAGCGCCCCGATGTTGACCGCTGTTTCGATACCCGCGAGATCTTTTACTAGCCACCACGGCGGATTTTCATTCGGAAGTCCACGCCAAGCGAAGACCGCTTCTTTGCTCGCCAGATCGGCCGCGCTTCCAGCGATCGCAATGATTGCAAACAAAAGAACTCGCAAGCCGATAGAGTTTTTTTCGTCAATTGATTTCATTGCAAAGCTTTCAATGCACGGTCCAGCCGCTGAAATTTTATAAACTTGTGCGAAAGACCATAGCATCCAATCGCCTTTAGCGGTATAGCATTCAAACGAAACGAATTTTCAAAAACAGTGTGTCGTTCATAACCCGACACGTTAGCGAAGGTTTTACTCGGATTCCTCGCTAACGCGTCGGGTTACGAATAATCCAGGCTAGCCAGCGGTTCTCTATTAACTAGGAATAGAAAGCTTGATAACCAAAATTTCCGGCGTCCTTGTCGGCATTACCGAAGAAATCGCGGTTTTTTCCGTGCCGCCGTTCGAGTACGAAGTTTCGATTCCTGATTACACGCGTCGGCATTTGCAGTCCGAGCTGAACAAACCTGTTGCGTTGCATACTTTGCATACGATCGATGGAAACGCAGCCCAAGGTGGCAAGCTCACTCCGAAGCTGATTGGCTTTCTGACGACGATCGAACGCGATTTTTTTGAACTGGTCTGTTCAGTGGACGGTCTTGGTGCAAAAAAGGCTCTCCGAGCCATGGTCAGACCGGTGCAGGACATCGCCATGATGATCGAACAGCAAGACGCCAAAGGCCTGTCAGCGCTTCCTGGTATAGGACCGGCAACCGCCGAGCGAATGATTGCCAAGCTGCGTCGCAAGATGCCAAAATTTGCCTTGCTAGTTCGACGCGAAGTTCCTGGTTCCGAAACCCAACAACCAGGCGTCGTCGAAGAAACCTACCAAGCCTTAGTTATCCTCGGGCATACCGAAGCCGAATCCCATCGCTTGATCGAACAAGCGTTGGCGGGTGGCAAGAAATTTAAAGACACCGAATCGATGATCCAAGCGATCTATCAAAAACAAACCGGTGCGAAGGATTAGTTCAACGGTACTAGTCGCGTAACCTTACCTCGCGTTCAGTTGTTCAAAAAGCGTATTCAGAGTGTCCTGGAAATTCTCTTCGTCGGAGTTTGCAATGACGTTACCTTTGGAATCAATAAGGTACGTGACAGGAATCGATTTTATGTGTAGCGCTTTGATTGCATCGTTGTTCAACCAAACATTGGTTGTCGCATCCCATCCGTGGGACTTCAGCAATTCCAGGGCTAGTTCAGGTTTATCATCAACGCTCGCGCCGATGAATGCAAGTTCTTTCGACGAGGAAGCATGTTTTGCCGCGATTGCTTGCTGAGCAGCCATCAGTTTAAGACATGGTCCACACCAAGTTGACCAAATCTCGAAAACGGTGATTCGACCCTGTAGTTCCTCTGATTTTAGTAGGCGACTTGTTCCGTCCAGCAAAGTCATTTCGATCTTTGGAAATTCCTCGCCTGCGCGCACCAGCTTCCCGTCTCCCCATTTTTCAAGGATTGGAATTGTTCCTCGCGTCAGCGGTATCGTAAATGCTTTTTTTGCAGCTCCACCTTTCGAAACGACAGTAAGGCGTACAGTCGTCCCAGCCTTGCCGCGAATCAACGCCACAGCAGAGTCAATCGAACTACTTGAAACATCCGTATCAGCGATAGACTCATCTGATACACCGACGATCCAATCGCCGACCGATAGTTTTTCCGATTTTGCGGCGCTACCATCGGGCAAGAGTTTGCCAATGACAACGCGATCCCCGTCCGTTGCAAGTGCAACGCCGATACCAGCTTTCTCTTCCGCCGAGCCAGCAGGGGCGGACATGATCGGAATGAACGTCGCAACAGCGAAGATCAAATAGTTGGAATGGTTTTGCATCAGGCACCTACCGGGAAAACTTATCATGTAGAAATATCCGGGAAAATGGCAGTTCAGTGAATTAAGCACTAGCTGGAATTTGTACACTAGTGTATTCTAGCATCCTAGTGGACATGCTTTCCCAATTTTGTGAGGCCCAGCCGATGAAACTTGCACTTACCGACCGACAGCAAAATGTCTACGAGTTTATTCGCGATAAAATAGTCAACCGTGGCTATGGGCCAACGGTTCGTGAAATCGGTGAACAGATGGATATTCGTTCCCCAAACGGAGTGATGTGCCATTTGCGTGCCCTTGAAAAGAAGGGGATGATCAAGCGAACCGCAAACAAAAGTCGGGCAATCGAGCTTACCCATCACGTCGCCGTTTCGCCTCGATCTGCTTCACTTCGCATGGCCGGTCGCGTCGCGGCCGGCTTGTGCAGCTTGGCAATCGAGCAGACCGAGACGATCGATTTGGGGGAAATGCTGGTTCGCGACGATCGATTTGCCTTGGAAGTAAACGGCGATTCGATGATCGATGCCCATATTGCCGACGGCGATTACGTCATTATCCAACAGCAATCGTATGCTTATCCTGGCCAGATCGTCGTCGCGCAAACCGACGAGCACGAAGCGACGCTCAAATACTGGTTCCCAGAAAATGGTCGAATTCGCCTTCAACCTGCCAACGGAAATATGAAGCCGATCTATGTCGACGATGCAGAAGTAAAAGGGGTTGTTATCGGGGTGGTTAGACGACTGCGATAAAGTCTCAATGCGCCCTATGGTTGAGAGAGCGGCGGACGCCTACACTGGAAGGGAAAATAAGAGGGTAAATTCGGTTTGCCTGCGTAGCCCACCCAGTCCTGTCCATTCACTTTGGAGCGTAACATCACTATGGCCTTCACACTTCCGCAACTACCGTACGAATACAAAGCACTTGAGCCACACTTCGACGCGATGACGATGGAAATCCATCATTCCAAACATCATCAAGCTTACATTACGAAACTGAACGAAGCTGTTGCTGGCACCCCTTTCGAATCGAAGACTGTTGAAGCACTTATCGCTGATTTAGCATCGGTTCCTGAAGACAAGCGAACGGCCGTTCGGAATCATGGCGGTGGACACGCGAACCATTCGATGTTCTGGCAAGTCATCGGTTGGAATGCTGGCGGTAAGCCAAGCGGTGAAATCGGCACGGCGATCGATTCGACCTTTGGAAGCTTTGATGGCTTCAAAGAAAAATTCGCAGCCGCTGCGGCTGGTCGATTCGGTAGCGGCTGGGCATGGCTTGTCGTCGACGGTGGAAAACTTGCCATCGGTTCTACTGCCAATCAAGATAACCCGCTCATGGGAACTGCCGTCGCTGGTATTGGTGGTACGCCGATTCTCGGCTTGGACGTGTGGGAGCACGCTTACTACTTGAAGTATCAGAACCGTCGTCCTGACTTCATCACAGCATTCTGGAACGTCGTCAACTGGAACGAAGTCGCTAAGCGATACGCTGCAGCAAAGGCTTAGTTCGACTGTTGCACGTCGCGTAATTTTCCGTCTTTTTACGGGGCTCGTCCCCGTGCGAAGTAGTTTTGGCATCCTAGACTCGTTGTGACCGGTCTAGAGTTGGTCGCGACTTCTAGCGCAGCAACGCTGCGGAGGTCTTTGTCTCGGAGAGACAAAGCTACGTGGCAGCGGAACAAAGGGCGAGTTTGAAACGACTACATCTGATTGCATCTCGCACGTCGAGACATTAGAGTTAAGTACCTACCGCTCCCTCCCCTGCTCTTCCCTCCATCCAACGTTGAATCATGCGCACACATTCGCTTAATCGGCGAAAATGGATTGCCGTAACTACCGCCGGTGGTGCATCGCTCCTCGATGCACGGCTGTATTGTCAAACTTTCGCTGAAGCGGCCAAAGCAGATGCGATCGTCCATCTCGGATCGCGCCGCGAATTGTTCATCGATGACGCGATAATCGGAAGTATCGGCAGCGCAATGCTCAAGTATCACAAACCCGAGCCTCGCGAAGTTGTCATAACGTGCGATGAACCTTGGGAAGGGAATACGTCGGCGTACTATTCGATCTTTCAAGATGACGATCGTTTCCGAATGTTCTACCGTGGTTCCCATTTCAATGAAGCGACGAAAAAGGGAACGCATCCCGAGTTCGTCTGCTATGCCGAAAGTGCCGATGGCATTCACTGGAAGAAACCAAAGCTCGGCATTTTCGAATTCAACGGCTCCAAAGAAAACAATATCATCTGGACCGGAGATGGTGCCCATAACTTTACTCCATTCAAGGATCACAATCCGGCTTGTTCCAAGGAAAGCCGTTACAAAGCCCTGGCTCGTGTCACGCAGAAGATCGATGGTAAAAACGTAGTCCGCTTGAATGCATACCAATCTCCGGATGGACTTCATTGGTCTGAGCTGGCTGAATCGGTAATTACCGACGGAGCATTCGACTCGCAGAACCTTGCCTTCTGGGATACCGAGCGAGGAGAGTATCGAGCTTACTGGCGATTTTTTTCCGAACGCGTTCGAGCCATTCGAACCGCGACGTCGCACGATTTTGTCCATTGGGAGAATCAGCACGACCTTGTTTATGCCGATTCGCCGCCGGAACATCTTTACACGAATGCCGTCATGCCCTATTTCCGCGCACCCCATATATCGATCGGCTTTCCGACCCGCTTTCAGCCCAAGACGCAACAAGTAGAACCTGTCTTTATGAGCAGTCGAGATGGTGTTCATTTTCATCGATCGAACGAAGAGCTGATCCCGATCACTGCGCCTGAGGATCGCGATGGAAATCGAAGCAACTATTTGACCTATGGCTTGCTGCAGTTGCCGGGGAATGATCGCGAGCTGTCGGTCTACGCCACCGAAGCGTACTATGCGGGCCCTGGAAGTCGCGTTCGACGCTTTGCTTTCCGGACCGACGGATTTAGGTCGTTAAATGCAACGGGCCAAGCGACCATTACTACGAAGCCGTTGACGTTTACTGGTTCCAAGCTCTCACTGAACATTGTCAGTGCCGGCCAAACTCGCATCGAAATACAAGACACCGAAGGTCAAGCTTTGCCTGGCTTCTCGCTCGACGGGTCGATTCCGATGAGTGGCGACGCCGTCGATCATCATGCGATGTGGAAAAACAATCCGGACTTAGGCAAACATGCGGGGCAAGTTATCAGATTAAAATTCGTGCTTACGGATGCCGATCTTTATTCCTTTCAGTTTAAGGCACACACATGAAAGACTTAACGCGCCGTCGCCTGTTCGAAGATTCGATCATGGCGGCAACAGCTATTGCACTTCCAGCATCTCTAATCGCTGCCGATAAGGCCTCGAAGAGTCCCAACGAAAGAATTACGGCCGCCATCATCGGTTGCGGCATTCGCGGTAAGGCGCATGCTAAGGAATTAGCCAAGATCGCGGACTGCCACGTTGCTTATGTCTGTGATCCAGATCTCGATCGAGCCGACGAAGTCGCTGACATCCTAGTCAACCTCGATCGCACGCTTCCCAAGACGGTTCAAGATATGCGAGAGGTTTTCGATGACAAGTCGGTCGATGTTGTTTTCGTCGCGACTCCCAATCACTGGCACGCGCTGGCAGCGATTTGGGCGATGCAATCCGGCAAGGACGTCTATTGCGAAAAACCTGTCAGCCACAACATTGTTGAAGGGCGTCGCATCGTTCAAGCGGCTCGTAAACTGGGGCGAATATGCCAAGGCGGCACACAGAATCGATCGCGTGATGCCGTAGCCGCCGCCGTGAAATACATGCACGAAGGGAAACTCGGCGACGTGAAACTTGCTCGTAGTATCATCTACGGTTCGCGAGCTTCGATCGGTGGCCCAGCCGAGTGTGTTATGCCACCACGTTGCGACTATAACCTATGGGCTGGCCCCGCGCCGATGACGAAACTTACTCGTCCGAAATTCCACTACGACTGGCATTGGTTCTGGGATACCGGTAACGGCGAGATCGGAAATAACAACATTCACTCGCTCGATATCTGTCGATGGGGACTGGGCGTTACGGGATTGGGAAAGAACGTGATTAGCTATGGAGGTCGATTCGGGTACACCGATGTGGCCCAAACTCCAAATACCCAAGTCGGCATCTTTGATTTTGGCGACAAGACAATTGTGTCGGAAACGCGAGGCCTGAAGTCGGCTCCCTTTCATCCGACGATCAAGTCGATGTGGTTCTTCTACGGAACCGAAGGAATCATCGCAGACGAGCATCTTTATGATCTCGACGGTAAGCTAGTCCGAAAGTTCGAAGGTGATACGAAAAACCATTTTGCGAATTTTTTGAGCGCTGTTCGAAGCCGCCAGCGGTCGGATCTGGCCGCCGATATTCTTGAAGGGCATCAGTCGACGGCGCTCTGCCACGCGGCAAATATTTCCTATCGCCTTGGCCAAAACCGAGCACTTGCCGATATCCAGAAGCAACTCGGAGATATCAAGGTTCACGACAACGTCCAAGAAACTCTCGATCGCACTCGAGAGCATCTTAAAGAATCCAAGGTTGATATCGAAATGTCGCAACTCGCGCTTGGCCAGCTACTTCGAATCGATGGCGACAAGGAGCAGTTTCTCAATAACGAGCAAGCCAATGCCATGCTTGGACGAACCTATCGCAAGCCGTTTGTCGTTCCGACTGAATCGGAGATATAGCATTATCAAAATGTTTCGCCTTTTTTTACTTGCATGTCTCGCGTGTATCTCTTGCACCCTGAGAGCGGCGGATGTCGCGAGCGAGATTCGCGACATCGGAATCGCCAAAGTCGACATCACTCCCGACTATCCAGTACGACTCACTGGCTACGGCAGTCGTCGCGAGGAATCCGAAGGAGTCGAGCTACGAATTTGGGCAAAAGCGTTGGCGATCGGCAGCGATACCGAGGGACCGGCTTTGATCGTAACCGTCGACAACTGCGGTATTCCCTATTCCATGCGAACCGAGGTATTAAGTCGACTCTCAAAAAAGGCAGGCATCCGATCCGAACGCTTCGCGATTTGCTTTTCGCATACGCATTGCGCACCGTGCCTTACCGGAGCTCTTGTCAATATTTTTAGTTCAGACATTCCTCCGTTACACCAGGCAAATATCGATCGCTACACGCGGAGTTTAACCGACCAACTGGAAGCCATATCGTTGGCCGCGCTTGCCGATCGCAAACCGTCGCGACTATCCTGGTCGGTTGGCGAAGTGCGTTTTGCGAACAATCGTCGCGTTGCCTGGGGAGGGCCCGTCGATCATGCGTTGCCGACTTTATTTGTGCACAGTCCGACAGGTGAATTGCGCGGCGTGCTGGCGAATTATGCTTGTCATGCCACCACGCTTAGCATCAACCGCATTCACGGCGACTGGCCCGGAACGGCGATGGAAGCCATCGAGCGCGAACATCCTGGGGTCATCGCGATGATCAGCATCGGATGCGGAGCTGACCAAAACCCAAATCCCCGTAGTACTATCGAACTGGCATCGCAGCACGGCCTCGAAGTCGCCACCGAAGTCTCGCGATTATTGAAAAGCAATCGAGCGACAATAAGGGGTGAATTGGCAGCACGTGAAACGAGCATTTCACTGCCGCTCGCTCCACTCCCAACTCGAATGGAATGGGAAACGCTCGCCGCTTCGCCGAGTCATCAGGTTTCCTATTCGGCTCAGAAAAACCTTGCTCGACTCGATCGAGACGAACAGCTTTCAACGGCCGTACCGTATCGCATTCTTTGTTGGCAGTTCGGGAGCGATCTTGCGATGGTCTTCCTTCCTGGCGAGGTGACGATCGACTATCAAGTTCGATTGAAGTCCGAATGGCGTTCGTCACGGATTTGGGTCAACGCGTATTCGAATGACGCGCCTTGCTACATCCCTTCACAACGGGTTTTAGAAGAAGGCGGATACGAAGGGGCGACGGCGATGGTTTATTACGACCAACCAGCAAAATTTGCTGACGGAATCGAAGACAAAATCATCGCCGCCGTACTAAGTATGGCACCCGAAAAGTAAATGATTTTTTGCCTTTGACGTGAGGAAACACCACCTAGCAGCGTCTCTCCGAGACGCTGTGCGAGTCTCGGAGAGACTCGCCTACGTGAATGAGGTACCGTCTTTTCTGCCGCACGACTTACGCCGCAACTACAATCGATAAGGATAGCGCAAATATGAATTGGAAACTCAAATCCCCAACCATCGAATGGCACCGAGTCAATCTATTGGTCGTGTTGGCTCTACTGATATTTGTCTCGAATATCTCCGACGCTGCGGATCTATTCGATGAATCGACAAGCGTTACGTTGTTTGCATTCGATCAAGTTTCGATCCCGCATAGCCAAAATCTTCGACTCGAAATGCGATCGCCAACCAAACATGCCGGCAATCCCGTCGTACAGCGAGGTCAACCCGGCACGCCCGACGCCATGGGCGTCCAGTTTTATGGCTCTGTTATTCGAGAAAACGGCAAGTTCCGGATGTGGTACGTCGCCTATGACGACGATGCCGAGAATCGAGTTGCAACGTCCCGATGGCGAGCTGCGTATGCGGAGAGTGACAACGGTGTGAATTGGCGGAAGCCGGATTTAGGATTAGTTACCTATCACGGAAATAAGAATAACAATTTGATTCGCACCGAGCCAAGTCCACTAGGTTTTGTCAATCTAAAGGTGCTCCATGAACCCGAAGATCCCAATCCAGAACATCGTTACAAAATATCAACTCATATCTATTTTCGGCATAATTCAAGACTTGGTTCACTCGCACCGTTTGCCAGCAAGGACGGGCTCGATTGGAAAATGCTCGTCGATGCCAAGCCCGTTCAAGCTGAACTCTTGAAAGACGACTTGCCATTGCCGGCGATACATTTCGAACCGTCAGGTGGTCTATACAAATGGGATGGAATCTACTATGCATGCGGTCAAAATGCGATGAATGATGTTCGAGCATACCACGGCCGTGTGACACGAATGTATCGTTCGCCCGACTTTGTGAATTGGTCGCAGACGAGCAGCATAGGATTTGTACGCGATGCCCAACATACTTTGCTTGGCTCGGGCCGCAGTCTTGAAGGCGAGCAGTGCCACGAAGGGATAAGCGTTTGGAATCGAGGCAATGTCCTCTTGGGCGTTTACGGTCGCTGGCATGGTGCTAAAGAATGGAACGACATCACGGTTGATCTCGGTTTCGTTGTCAGCAATGACGGCCTGCAGTTTCGCGAACCATCCCACGAATGGACATTCCTCAAACTCGGTGAAGACGGTCAATGGGATCAAGGTGGACTCTTGCAAGGCCAAGGCTTTGAAAACGTCGGCGACCAAACATGGATCTATTACGGAGCTTGGGACCCGCGCGCTCGCGGTGCCCCACGGGGTGGCGTGGGAATCGCCACCTTGCCACGAGACCGCTTTGCGGATCTGGTCGTCGAGTTGAAGGGTAAGGGGCCCGGTGATTATCAATTGCCGGAGATCACCAGCCAGTTCGTCACAGCTTCGATACCGATCAAATCAAAAGCTTATCAATTTTACGCAAATGCGTCAGGACTTAGCGATCAAGCCACGCTCAAAATTGAACTGTTGAGCGACCACGAGCAACCATTGCCAGATTACTCAGGAGTAGATGCGGCTATTGTTCGACAGGATGGATACCAATCACCGATCCTTTGGCGTGGGACAAATCTCCTACAGAACTTGCCCGAGCGCATTCGCATCCGAACAACGTTTGAAGGGGAACGCAACACGGATATTCGATTTAGTGCACTGTACGTTCGTGAAGTGCTTTGAACAGTAGCTGAACGCATGCGATTTGCTTTTTTGCTATAATCAATCGTCTATGAAGATCTTTTGCTTTTGGTTGCTGACCGCCGTTTTAGTATTCCGAACTTCGCTATGCAGCGAAGCGTCGCCACCGAATATCCTGTGGCTTGTCGGCGAGAATTTGTCGCTCGATCTTGGTTGTTACGGCGAAAAAAATGTACACACGCCCGTGCTTGATAAGCTGGCGACCGACGGAGTCCGATACACGCAGGTCTTTGCGACGAATCCAACTTGTGCCCCGAGTCGTTCCGCATTCTTTACGGGTATGTATCAAACATCGACCGATACGCATCCGATGCGGTCACATCGCAGCGATAACTTTCGACTGCCGCTTGGAGTACGTCCGATTACGCAGCGTTTGCGTGACGTTGGCTATTACACTGCAAACATCAAATCAGTAAATGGGCAGAGCGTCGGCACTGGCAAATTGGATTTGAATTTTGTCAACGAAGGCCCGATCTACGACGAAAGTTCGCACGAGTGGAGTGTATTGAAATCGCACCAACCTTTTTTTGCAGTCGTGAATTCTGAAGAATCCGAATACGACATCTATGATCGCCAAACCTATAAAAAAGATCGAGTCGAATGGGTTGGTGAGCGCGAACATGTTCAGTATGCCAAACCCGAGTCCGTATCGCCGCCCCCTTACTATCCCGACCATCCCATCGTAAGACAGGAATGGGCTCGATATCTCAATTCGGTTTCGGGAATGGATCTTCGGATCGGAAAGGTGCTTGCGCAATTGAAAGCCGATGGCATGGAGGACAATACGATTATCGTCTTCTTTGGCGACAACGGTCGATTGGAGCCTCGTGGTATCCACTGGTGTTACGACTGCGGCTTGCGCGTACCAATGATAATCAAATTCCCAAAGGCAATTCCAGCTCCTCGAAACTATCGTGTCGGGGCTGTAGAAAACGACATTCATAGCCTGATCGATGTCACCGCAACGACGCTTGCATTAGCTGGCGTACCGCCGGTTCCCTTGATGCAAGGTCGCGTCTTTTTAGGGGATCTCACGGCACCGCCTCGACTATTCGCGTTTGCCGCCAGAGACCGACTCGATGAAACGGTCCAGCGAATTCGATCGGTCCACGATGCTCGATATCATTACATTCGAAACTATACCGATGGTCCCACGTTCGCTTCGCTCAATCGATACAAAGAAAAGTGTTTTCCAATTTATCCTTTGATGCGAGAAATGCTTGCACAAGGAAAACTTAGTGGAGCACCGTTGCAATTGATGCAGCGTCGCGGACCGAGCGAAGAGCTTTACGACACGCAGCTCGACCGGCACGAGATCAACAACTTGATCGAATCCGATGCGTCCGAGCATCGAGATGTGCTATTGCGATTGCGATCAGCACTCGACACATGGATTACGGAAACAGGCGATCGTGGCGTGGTTCCAGAACCACCCGAAGTCGTGGCACCATTTGCCAGGGAAATGCACGACTGGTTCGGCACGCCAGCTTGGGCAACCCGCTAAAAGGCCACTTTTCGTTCCGCGAAAAGTGTTCGCTGGCAAAGCACTCGGTCTGCTATAATAATGTAAAAGCCTATGACACTTCTTGCAGAACACTACCCAATTCGACCGAATCGGTTTCGCCGGTTATGCATCGGTATTTTATGCCTACTCGCAATCGACTTGTCTGCGCATGCTGCCGAATCGAAATCGACCGATAACCCGAAACAGGCACCGGGCGCGTCGTCCATTCGATTCAATCGAGATGTTCTTCCGATCTTGGCAGAGAATTGCTTTGCTTGCCATGGATTTGACGCAAAGTCGCGTGAAGCCGATTTGCGACTGGATACTCGAAACGGCGCAACCGCTGCGAAAGATGGAATAGCACCTATCGTTCCAGGTCGGCCAGAATCGAGTGTCGTGATGACTCGCATCTTGTCGACAGATTCCGATGAGCGCATGCCTCCAGAAGATTCAGGCAAGAAGATCTCTGCGTCCCAACGAGAAATTCTACGACGTTGGATTGCCGAAGGTGCCGAGTATGAAAAACATTGGTCGTTCGTTCAGCCCGTACGCATCGACCCACCAATGCTTTCAGACGTCGTACATCCGATCGATCGATTCATTCAGTCGAAGCTTGCTGAATCGCAGTTAATCCCGGCCGATCGTGCGGATGCCTCGACGTTGATTCGACGCGTAAGTTTAGATCTGATAGGACTCCCACCGACACTCGACGAGCTCGATTCTTTTTTGGAGGCTTCTGAAAAGGACCCCGATGCGGCGTATCGTGAACTGGTCGAGCGACTTTTGATGAGTCCGCACTATGGCGAACGATGGGGACGCTGGTGGCTGGATCAAGCTCGATATGCCGATAGCAACGGCTATTCGATCGACGCTCCGCGACAGATCTGGAAATTTCGCGACTGGGTAATTGAAGCTTTTAACGACGATATGCCGTTCGATCAATTTACGATCGAACAGCTTGCTGGCGATCTGCTTCCCACGGCTAGCGAAAGTCAACAAATTGCAACAGGCTTTCATCGCAATACTCAAATCAATCAAGAAGGTGGTATCGATAAGGAGCAATTCCGAATCGATAGCATTTTCGATCGCGTCGCCACGACCGGTACAGTCTGGTTGGGTTTGACGGTCGGCTGCGCGCAGTGTCACGACCATAAATTCGATCCGATTGAACAAAAAGAGTACTATCAACTCTTCGCATTCCTGAACAATCAGGATGAGCCAACGATGAAAGTTTACGATCCAGAAATCAATGTTCGTGAGGTCACGGCTGAATTCAAAGAAACCGAAGCCCGACTCTCGAAGATTTTCAAGGACCAAGCCATTGAATTCGACGCTTGGGAAGAAAAGTTGTCGCCCGAATTCGAGAAAACTCTTGCTGCTGACATCAAAAAAATTCTGGCTGTATCGAGCGACAAACGCACCTTTGCTCAAAACCGCAAATTGTTTGCGGTTGGATTCGGATCGGTCGAATCGTTCCGTGACGCCAACGAACGCTATGTCGAACTGGATGAAATTATCAACAAAGGTACGACAACCTTGGTAATGAAAGAGTTAGCTCAACCGCGAACAACTACCGTTTTCATCAAGGGTGATTTTACGCGTCCTGCCGACGAAGTGACGCCTGGAACTCCTGGAGTACTTCATTCTTTTTCAAGTGCGTCAGAAAAGGCCAATCGCCTTGATCTTGCAAGATGGATCACCAGTCGTGAAAACCCGCTCACCGCTCGCGTTATTGTAAATCGTATTTGGCAATACTATTTTGGTCGCGGCATCGTCGAAACTGAAAACGACTTTGGTTTATTGGGATCGCGTCCAACGCATCCAGAGCTATTAGACTGGCTGGCCTGTGAGTTCGTTGATCGCGGTTGGAGTATGAAGGCGATGCATCGCTTGATCGTGTCCTCGCGAACGTATCAACAGTCGTCGAAGGATCGAATCGAACTTCATGAAAAAGACCGGCACAATTACTTGCTCGGCCGCCAACGAAGACTGAGGCTGGACGGAGAGATCGTACGCGATGTCGCGCTTGCCATAACCGGCAAGTTATCGCTAAAAATCGGCGGCCCGCCGGTTTTTCCTCCGATACCCGAAGGTGTTATGGGTCAAGGTCAAGTCAAACGCACTTGGACTGTCAGCAAAGGTGAAGACCGATATCGACGCGGTATCTACACGTTCATTTACCGAGCGACCCCGCCTCCGTCGTTGAACGTTTTCGATACACCCGACGGATTTAGTGCCTGCACGCGTCGAAACCGAAGCAATACTCCGCTGCAGTCGTTGACGATGATGAACGATGCCAGTTTTTTCGAGCTGGCAAAGGTTATGAAGAAAGCCATCGAGAAGGATGGCTTGCAAAATGCTTTCCGCCGATGCACGGGACGTCTGCCTCATCAAGACGAACTCGTGGTGCTGGAGCAGCTTGACACCATTACAGCCGCACGTGCACTGCTCAACCTCGATGAAACCATCACGCGAGAATAGTTGCCATGAAAACACATTCCATTTTTCAGCAAATGATTCGCCGACATTTTTTTAGTCGATGCACGATGGGAGTTGGCTCGATGGCTTTGGCATCGTTGATGGCCGAGCAAAACTATGCCGCTAAGTCCGATGTGAAAACTCGGAATCCGCTCGAGCCCAAAGCGTCGCATTTTCCGGCTAAAGCGAAGAATATTATTTTTCTCTTCATGGCTGGCGGACCATCGCAACTGGATATGCTCGAGTACAAACCCAAGCTGACAGAGCTTAATGGCCAGCCGATACCCGACAGTTACACCGCTGGCAAACGCTTTGCTTTCATGGACAGCAGTCATCGAAGCAATCTGCTAGGTACCAAGCGCGAATTCCAGCAGTACGGAAAATGCGGAGCTTGGGTGAGTGACCTACTCCCCTACACCGCAAAAATCGTCGACGAAATCAGTATCGTTCAGACATGCCAGACCGATCTGTTTAATCACGCACCCGCCAAGCTCTTCATGAATGCCGGAAGCGGGCAATTTGGCCGACCGAGTATGGGTGCGTGGGTGACCTACGGCATCGGAAGCGAATGCGAAGATCTGCCAGGATTCGTCGTGTTACAAAGCGGGCCTCGCGGGCCGCGAGGTGGAGCCGTGCTTTGGGGAAGCGGTGTCCTTCCGAGCACCTACCAGGGCGTTCCACTTCGCAATCAAGGCGAACCCATTCTCAATCTGTCTACGCCCGATTCGATCGACGATAAACAGCAGCGGCAACTGGTAGATGCGGTTCGCGAACTGAATTTGAAGCGCCTTGTCGAGACGGGCGACGATGAGATTGCCACGCGGATCAATGCTTATGAAATGGCATACCGAATGCAAACCAGCGCACCGGAATTGATGGATATTAGCGACGAAAGCCAGGATACGCTCGATTTGTATGGCATCCAAAACGTCAAGGAAACAACCTTTGCTCGCAACTGCTTGTTGGCTCGTCGGCTCGTCGAACGTGGTGTCCGATTTGTGCAGCTTTACGATACCAACTGGGATCATCATGGTGGCCCGACCGAGAACATCGAAAAGCATCTTCCCGAAAAATGCCGGGATATCGATCAGTCATCGTCGGCTTTGGTTCGAGATCTCAAGCAACGAGGTTTGCTAGAAAACACGATTGTGGTTTGGGGAGGCGAGTTCGGTCGTACTCCGATGGGCGAAGTCCGTGAATCGACTGGCCGCAACCATCACATCGATGCCTTTACGATGTGGTTTGCCGGAGGCGGCTTCAAGGCTGGTAAAATCTATGGCCAAACCGACGAATTTGGATTCGGACCTGTTGAGAATCCAGTGCATGTTCGCGATATCCATGCGACGCTACTCCATCAACTTGGCCTGGATCACGAACGACTAAGCGTTCGCTTCCAAGGCCTCGACTATCGCCTAACCGGTGTCACTCCGGCCAATGTTATCAAGGATCTGCTTGCATAACCTTGACCTTAGAATCTGATTATAATTCTAACACGTCTCGCTGATACGCTCGTTCCCAGGCTCATGCGTGGGAACGCACTTGAGGATAGTACGAAAAAATAAATCGTAGTTCACCGAAGGAGGGCGTTTTAATCGACGCATTCAATGCAAAATAGCAATTTTTTAATGAAGCAAAATACCTGGTTCTGGATCATTGCGATTTTCATCGGCGTCATGGTATTTCGCGAATTTAGAAGTACGGCGTCGCCGAAGATTGTGGCCCCCAACGACCCATGGTTCCAATCCGAAGTCGTCAACCAATCAACACCCGTACTCGTTAAATTCGGGGCACAATGGTGCGGTCCATGTCGCGCGATGGAACCGACCTTAGAAGAACTAACGAAAACTATGCGTGGTAAAATAGCCGTCGTCGATATCGATGTCGACGAGCACCCAAAGCTTGCAGAACACTATCGAGTGCTGAGTATACCTCGGTTGTTTCTGTTCGATCACGGAGAGATTATCGGAAATCGAGTGGGGGCTCTCGATTTGAAGGAATTGGAAAGTTGGATCGGTTCGACGATTCAAAAGTAAGCGAGTGCATCTAAACATGCGAAAACGTTTCTGCGGAAGCCGCTTCGCAGGCGCGTCGATAAGTGATCGGTAATGGTTCGCGCAATAGCTCGCCATCGTCTAAAAAATCATACAGTTCACCATAGTGCTTCGTTTCTGTCGGTGAAACGCGGTGCATCACGTGCCATGGACGCAAGTCGCTTGGGCTTTCCAGACCAATCGCACCGAGCATTTCCGATAGGCTCTTAATTGTCTCGCGATGAAAATTCGATACCCGCACACTTTTATTCGTCGGATCGAGTCCAGCCATCAGCCAAGGATTTTGTGTAGCAACGCCGACCGGGCAATGATTGCTATTACATTGAAGCGCTTGAATGCAACCGAGAGCCAGCATCATGCCGCGGGCGGATGAACATGCATCGGCTCCGAGCGATAGTCGCTTTACCAAATCAAAGCCTGACGAAACTTTGCCACTGGCGATAATTCGAATACGTTTGCGAACGGAGTATCCGATCAGCGCATTGTGAACGAAAATCAAGCCCTCAATTAATGGCGAGCCGATATGATTCGAGAATTCGAGAGGCGCAGCACCCGTTCCTCCTTCGCCCCCGTCGACTGTGATGAAGTCAGGCGTGATTCCCGTTTGCACCATCGCCTTGCAAACTGCCAAGAACTCGCGGCGCTTGCCAACGCAGAGCTTGAAGCCAACCGGTTTCCCGCCGCTGAGATCGCGAAGAGTCGCGATAAACTGAAGCAATTCGATCGGGTTTGAGAATGCCGAGTGCCCTGGCGGCGACAGAACATCTTTGCCGAGTGGAACTTTGCGAATTTCTGCAATCTCGGGAGTAAGTTTTGCAGCCGGCAGAATTCCACCATGTCCCGGCTTGGCACCTTGCGAGAGTTTCAATTCGATCAATTTTATTTGCGGATGGATAGATTGTTCGGCGTACAGCTTCTCCGAAAAAGTCCCATTATCATTGCGACATCCAAAGTAACCGGTTCCAATCTGCCAGATAATGTCTGCACCACCTTCGAGGTGATACGAACTAATACCGCCTTCGCCAGTGTTATGCGCAAAGCCACCTAACTTGGCACCTTTGCTCAATGCCAAGATAGCGTTTTTGCTCAGCGAGCCGAAACTCATCGCAGAGATGTTGAATAGACTTGCCGAATAGGGTTGCTTGCAGGCTGGGCCACCGATGGTAACACGCATATCTTCTGGTTCGAGGTGTATCGGCGCAATCGAATGATTGATCCACTCGTAGCCTGTCGCATAGACATTCTTTTTCGTGCCAAACGGAATGGTATCGCGAGCTTTCTTCGCACGTTGATAGACTAAGGAACGTTGATCGCGATCGAAAGGAACGCCTTCGGTGTCGCTTTCGACAAAGTACTGGTAGATTTCTGGGCGAATCAGTTCGAGCAAGTACCGCATACGACCGAGAACTGGAAAGTTACGCGGAATAGACTGCGCTACTTGGCAGGAATCGTAAATCCCGAGCGCCACCAGCGGTCCCAACACGATCCAACTCCAAAGCAGCGACGGCTTGAGAATCAGGGCCAGGAAGCTAAGTACAATCGACAATATGACTAAACCAAGAAAGTGCTTCCGCATCTAAGACCTCGTTCCCTAAAATGGCTTCGCTGTTTGTCGCACCATGCATCCGCGCTGCTTCCAATTGGATGAACTCCAAACATCACATGCCGAAATCGTTGCAAATGGTTTACCATGCGACGGGCTATTATTCTACTCGGACTTTTACATTTCGTTTATAGTCTCGCCTTTAGGCGGATAAGCAGCACATCAGGCCATAGGCAATGCACCCAAATTCAGGCTGAAGCTGGGACTACGAACAACCGACAAACCGCCCGAAACCGTTTCTCCCGTCTTGCATAAGTGCTTTACAGAAGCGATTCTTTACCTTTGCAAATTGTAATCGCCTTCTTCTAAGCGTCGATCGATGGCCAATCTTGAAACCCAACCGAAACAGGTTCTTGATCTTGAGATCAAGGATGCTCAATTGATTTTCAAGACGGCATGGGAAGAGCTGGAAGAGGAAATCGGTCGGACCAATCTTCGGTTTCCCAAAGAATTGATTCTACTCGGCGGTGCCCCTGGTTCCGGGAAAGGTACCCACACGCAGTTCGTCATGCAAGCCCGCGGATTCACCTGCAATCCCATCGTGGTGAGCGATCTTTTGAATAGTGCCGATGCCAAACGGACCAAGGATCAGGGCGGCATGGTCGGCGATACAGAAGTCATCGGTATCTTGTTCCGGAGGATGCTCGATGAAGAATTCCGCGACGGTGTCGTACTCGATGGCTTTCCGCGAACTCGTGTCCAAGTCGAATGCTTGAAGTTGCTTGTCGAAAAAGTCAACGAGTTGCATAGCGAATTCAGCGACACTAAGCATGCCATCAACTTTCGACGTCCAACTATTCACGCCATGGTCCTCTTCGTCACCGAAAAAACCAGTATTGCTCGACAGCTTCTGCGAGGAAGCAAAATCGCCGAGCACAATCGTGAGGTCGAGGAGACGGGCGTTGGCACTGTCATGTCGCTTCGGTCCACCGATTTGAATGAAGACGCGGCACGAAAACGCTATCGAGTATTTAAAGAACAAACTTGGGACGCGTTGAAGTCGCTCAAAGAGATCTATCACTATCACTTTATCAACGCCGAAGGTTCTATCGATGAAGTTGAATCCAACATCCTGAGGGAGTTGGATTATCAAAGCTCATTGGAATTGCATCAACGAACCTTCGATCGATTGCGTCCACTTCCGCTAGCTAAAGACATCGTCCTGCACGCCCGACAACAGCTTGTCAATCGATTGGATAGCTACGAACTTGAACATAGCGAACTGTTTGCGAAAGTAGTCGATCTGATCCGGGACAAGTTCATGCCGATCATTGTTCGGCACGCTTTATCGGGAAGATCACAAGTCAACACCGAAGACGCCCTTTTGCACAAGCCACTGGCGCTATCCATGCTGATCGATATCTTTTCCGAACGCGGCTTTCATGCCGTCGTGGATAAACACATTCACAATATTCCAGAGCGATTCGATTCGAATACTGGTTTGATCGAACTTCGCGAGAAAGTTGTCTATCGCGTCCAGATCAATTTTAAGGGATCTGAAATTCGTCGCGGATAGCGAATTTGCGTTGCCAAGCAATCTGTTACCGTCCTTTCGAACTAGGGAGTTCCATAAATTAAAAACGCTTGCCGGCGACGCAGGAACTCGTCGACGCCCTCGTTCATCGCCGCTTTGCGATCTGCGATGGATGTTGGTGTTAAGACCGAACGCAATGTGGCTTGATGGCCAAGCAGTCGATTGAGGTGCTGAGTTTGCCAGGCTTGTGGATGCAATCGATGAAGCGTCTCTGCTATCGCCAAGCCCACTTGAATGGGTTCGAATATCTTGCGATCCGTAATTTGGATATTTATGCCTCGACAAATCTCGTTTAAGTATTTGCTCGATTCAGGCGTAAATTCGATCGGAATAAAAACGACACCAGCAAGCGATTGTTGGTTCAAATCTATGGCGAGCGATCGGCCATCGATCCACGGTGCGCCTACGATTTCAAAAGGCGTATCAGTACCTCGCCCCACCGAAAGATTGGTCATCTCTAATAGCCCGATACCTGGGTAAAGGATCGCTTGCGTTAAGCTGCGCATATTCGGCGATGGATTGATCCATGTTAGCCCCGTCAAATCCCAATAGCTCGGTCGTTGCCAACCTTCGCAAGCAATTACTTCAAGATCGAGCTCCAATTTTAACTCATCGCGAAACATCTTCGCTAACTCGCCGATTGTCATTCCATGGCGCACCGGAAGCTGATGAAAGGCGACAAACGATTCAGAACCGGCATCGAGCATCGGACCTGTTACATCGACACCGTTGAGTGGATTCGGACGATCAAGCACAACAAAGCGGCGATGATTTTCGGCGGCTGCAATCATGGCTTCTCCCATCGTCGAAATGTACGTATAAAAACGAACGCCTATGTCCTGGATGTCAAAAACAAGCGTGTCGATATCAGACAACATCTCTTTCGTAGGTCGCCGCGTCTCGCCGTAGAGACTTCGAATTTTCAGGCCAGTAGCACTATCCGTTTTATCCGCAATCTTCGCGATATCGAGCTTGCCCTCGAAGCCGTGCTCAGGACTGAATAAGGTCATCAATTGAACATGAGGAGCCTTTTTTAACACTTCAATGGTACTCATTCCATGTTGATTTCGACCGGTTTGGTTCGTGATGAGCCCAATTCGCTGACCGGCCAGAGCATTGAAGTGATCACGCTCCAACACATCGATCCCCAGCAGAACTTTCGCCGTTGCCGGAGGATAGGATGGTCGAATTTTCTCGATTGAACTAGCGACGATATTTGCGATTCGACCAGCAAGTTGATTCACACTTCCACTACCATTCGGGTGAACTCGATTGCTCAGAAAAATGAAGAAACAATCGAGCTCGAGGTCGATCCACAGCACGGTGCCGGTAAACCCGCCGTGCCCGAAGGCAGATGCTGAAAAAAGATCGCCGCGATTGATCGAGTAGCTCGACCGTTTATCCCAGCCCAGCCCTCTTAGTCCGCCAGGAACTTCATAGGCTTTTGTCATCGTCGCGACGGTTGCAGGTGAAAGGATTCGGACATTTGCATCCCCTTCACGTCGAAAAGTGCCTTGCCCCAACATCATCTGAGCATAGATGGAGAGATCTTGTGCGGTTGAAAAGAGTCCTGCGTGTCCCGCGACCCCGCCCAAAGCAAAGGCGCGTGGGTCGTGTACTTCGCCTTGCATCCATTCCTTGTTTCTCTTCTCGGTTGGGGCTGCTCGTTCGCGCAAGTTTGACTTGGGAAGAAATCCACTTTCCGACATTCCGAGCGGGCGGAAAATGGCGTCGTCGACAAATTCATTGAGTTTCTGCCCGCTTACTTGTTCTACAACTTTACCCAACACGATAAAATTGACATCGGAATACTTGAACGCCGTACCAACCGGAGTCGTCAATTTCAAATCGCAAATCTTATCCCATGCCCGATCGGGGCCATCGGCATAGTCCGACATCGCATTGTCTGGAATCAACCCACTTCGATGGAGCAATAAATCCTGGAGGGTAATATTCTCCTTGCCGTGCTTCGCAAAGTCCGGAAAGTAATTCGAAACCTTATCAGTCAATCCAAGCTTTCCTATTTCAACCAAACGCATCACGCAGGTCGCTGTCGCCACCGGCTTGGTAATCGAAGCCATGTCAAAAACCGTATCGATCGTCATCGGCTCGATCGAAGGT
Source organism: Pirellulaceae bacterium (assembly GCA_034408855.1). GTDB lineage: Bacteria > Planctomycetota > Planctomycetia > Pirellulales > Pirellulaceae > JAIYDQ01. The sequence goes on along the minus strand of JAWXCK010000270.1, from coordinate 4,146 downwards.
TCTAATCGTTTGTTGCCGAATGACTTAAGGTATGCGATTTTTCCGAGTCTTCCAACACAGACGACACAGCCGGGCAACTTTTTATCATCGATCGCTTCATTGATCAGCTTTTCGATCGATACCAACCGATCGGAATTCATCCCGCAGTCTTCCGGGGACGCTATTTGCAACTCATGAGCGGTCGAAATCCCCGCGCCGACGATGACCGTTAAGCTGCAAACAAAGGTCAACATGAAACAACTGGCTTTTAAATCGCGATTCATTTGTACTTTCCCTTAGAATCCGTCGAACGCAGATTACTGAATGCAAAACCGCTGCCAAACGTCGTAAGCGCTCCGATAACAGGCAGCCATGGGAATGCAACTTTCCATCCCCACATAGGCAAAACGAACTGAACGATCAACAAAACGGTTAGTCCAGCAAGTGCGGCGGCAAACGCTGACAGATCGCTAGTTTTCTCCGAGGCAATTCCCAAGGCGAAAACTCCCAAAAGTATTCCGGCGGAGAAACCGGCAATCGTCAATGCGTTTTCGACAACGCTCTTATCGAATGTGCTAGCCCAGATACCGATTCCGATTTGAAGAATGCCAAAAGCGAATGTCAGCCAGCGCGTCACCACAACTTGAAATTTTTCCGATGGAGGCGTCTCATAATTGGGAAGCCACCAGTCGCCTACGACCGCCGATGCCGATGCGCTCAGCGAACTTGACAAGGTAGACATGGCGGCGGCTAGAATGGCCGCCAGCATCAATCCTATTAGCCCAGTATTCCTTGGAAACGAATGAAGCATGAAATGAGTGAAGACCTCATCGTTTCTCAGTATCGGCATTGTCTCTTGGTTCGAATAGAAGCAAGCCAACAACATACCGATCAGAAGAAACAGAGCAAACTGAGCAAAGACGATAATACCGCTCCAAAGGATTGCACGTCCTGCATCGCGCTGGCTTCGAGCACTCAAATAGCGCTGGACCATGAGTTGATCGGTACCATGCGAACCCAACGACAACGCTGCGCCTCCGATGACCCCCGCCCATAGATTGAATGGGTTTGAAAGAGAAAACGTCCCGTCGATCATGGTCCACTTATTTCGATCGTGTGCGAACTCGAAGAAACTCGTCCATCCATCCGGCAAGTTTGCAACGATGACAAATACGGCTGCAATACCACCGATGTTGTAGATCACAAATTGAACGCAATCGTTCCAAACCACCGATCGCATCCCGCCAAAGTACGTATAGAGAATGGTCACCCCGCCCACGACAATAGCGCTCCACACCAACGGCCAACCGGCTATTTTCTCAAGAACCATCGCGGCAAGAAAGAGCCTTAATCCGTCCCCCATATTTCGCGTGACCAAAAAAAGTATCGACGCGGTTCTCTTGGTGTACGTCCCGAAGCGACGGCCTAGGACCTCATAAGCACTGAGTAATTTGCCGTCGAAGAAGCCTGGCAGCAGAAAGACAACGACGAGAATTCTTCCAAGAATAAATCCCAACGCAAGCTGGAGAAATCTTAAACCCGTATCGCCATAGCCGTGCCCAGGTACGCTGAGCACCGTAGCTGTGCTGGTTTCCGTTGCTACGATCGAACCGAGTATCGCCCACCATGGCAAATTCCGATTGCCGAGCAAATAAGCGTCGATCGACGTGTTCTGTCCACGGAATAGCAATCCGATAACGACTGCCGATCCGAACGCGACAATCAAGATTGCAATATCGATGAAATCTAAAGGTACAATCATGCTCGCCTATTGAGTACGACTATGATAGGGTTGTTTCTAGCCGCTATCATAGTCGATTTCACCACTGCATTTTTCAAACTGCGATGGCATGCAACATTTAACGACCGAACAATCCAATCCGATTAGTCGCGATATCGATAGGCTTTCAGCCATGGATATTGTCCGGCTAATGAATGCTGAAGATCAAAAGATTGCACTCGCCGTACAGGTCGAACTGCCACAAATTGCCGCTGCCGCGCAAGTCATTGCCACTCGAATGACTCAAGGAGGAAGGTTGCTCTACCTAGGAGCAGGCACATCTGGCCGACTTGGAGTTTTGGATGCATCGGAATGCCCGCCGACTTTCAATTCCCGCCCGGAACAGGTTATCGGGATTATCGCCGGCGGTGCCAAAGCTTTGACGATGGCGATCGAAGGTGCCGAGGACGACGAAAATGCGGCAGTGGTCGACCTAAAGCAAAATACTTTGTCGGCTCGCGATGTTGTCGTTGGGATTGCGACAAGTGGACGAACGCCGTATGTGATTAGCGGCTTGCGATATGCGCAAAAGATAGGTGCGTTTACGATCGGCCTCACCTGCAACCATAATACTGAAATCGATCCCTGTTCCGATGTCGTCATTGCACCGATTGTCGGAGCAGAAGTGATCAGTGGTTCGACGCGGCTCAAGGCAGGTACCGCCACTAAGATGGTATTGAATATACTAACGACGACGACTATGGTCCTACTAGGAAAGACGTATGGCAATTGGATGGTCGATCTGAGGGCGACGAATACTAAACTCAAAGCCAGAAGCATTCGAATCGTATCGGTGATCACGGGACTCGATGAAATTCACGCAGAAAAGCAGCTAAAAGAATGTTCAGGTGAGGTAAAAACGGCGATCGTTGCCGCCTTGCGATCGGTCAACCCACTCGAAGCTCGCGAGTTACTTAACAAAGCCAACGGTAAACTCCGAACGGCACTAGAGTCGTAAAAGAGATGATTCGGACACTTCTCGGTGACTATGCAATCGAATAATGATCGAAAACTCATTCTCGGTGTAGACGGCGGTGGTTCCAAGACGCTTGCGTCGATCGCGAGCGTACTTCCAGTTGCCGAGCTTCGCAAGCTTGATCTGCAAATCGTCGGATCTGGTAGTTCGGGTCCAGGCAATGTGCGGGCAGTCGGAATAGATCAAGCGTGTTGCAATATCGACAAGTCCATATGCGAAGCTTTTCAACAGGCCAAACTGGAATTTTCCGCGGTCGGTGCGATCTGTCTCAGCTTGGCAGGTGCCGGTCGACCTGAAGAAAAAGGCCTCATCCGCGATTGGGCAGTTCATCGATACAAGAAATCACAAATTGTCGTCACCGATGACATCGAACCGTTGCGATGGGCTGCGAAGTATGAACAAAGCTTGTTTGATTCATCAATTGCCTCAGACGATTGGAAACGTAGCATCACGCTCGTTGCCGGAACTGGTTCGATCGCCAGTGGTTGCGATGAAAACGATGGTGCGGTGCGTGTTGGTGGCTGGGGATATTTGTTGGGAGATGACGGAAGCGGTTTTGCCATTGGATTGTCAGGGCTTCGATCGATTTGTCGAACACACGACCAGTCATCGGCACTTACAGAAATGCAACGCTCACTGATGAAACGAATCCAGATCCGCGAACCAACACAGCTCGTCGCTTGGCTTTATCAATCGCAAATTCCGCGCCCGTTAGTCGCCGATCTTGCAACGATCATACTCGAATACGCAGATCGCGACGCTGTCGCGAAAGCGATCGTCGAGCAATCTGTCGTCGCGATGATCGAATCCGTTCGATTGGTCTCTCAACGACTCAGCTTTACATCGCGTTCTTATTCGCTCGCTCTCAGTGGCGGAATTCTCAAACATCACCCGTGGCTCGTCGATCGATTGCTCATCGTACTCGAACGTGATCAACTCGCGCCGCTCAGAACGCACGTCATCGAGCACCCTATCTTCGGAGCACTGATGATTGCGTTAAGGAAATATTATTTTTTCGAGAAATAGTAATGAATTTCACTTAACATAGTCGTCGGCTTCATCAAAGTTTAACGCAAGATTAACGTTAATACCATTGTTGTTTATCGAATCGCGCTTAAACTCCGTCCCATGCAAAGCTAGTTACGCTCTCGCGAACGCTCGTCACGGAATACATTTAACGTCCTCGATTACTTTCGGATCGAAGCGGCTCTCTTTTCACATGAATGCGAATAGTAACACCTGCGAATGAACTTTATCCGAATCCAGCGATTTCTCCGGACTTTTTGCGGGTCACGATCAAGTATCATCAATCAATTGGCTCTTCCGCAGAATCTGTGGGGCAAAATTAACTATTTATCGTTACGAATAGAAAACCGAAGTTTCAACGGACACCCGTTTCGCATTGGATTTT
>JAWXCK010000269.1:0-6034 GCA_034408855.1 Pirellulaceae bacterium | reverse complement strand
TTTCCGATCAGAAAGCGAACCTTGGTTTTTGCAATCACTCAGTTTCGTGTTTTTCATGGATTTCACGGCTAAAATCGATTGCGGATCACGAAAACCACCTACAGTTTCTGCGGAAGAGCCAAAGAATTAAAAAAAGGAGAATCACATGGAACTTGGAATGATCGGACTGGGTCGGATGGGGTCCAATATGGTGCGGCGGCTCCTCCAGGGAGGCCACTCGTGTGTGGTCTATGACAGGTCGCCCGAAGCCGTGAAGAAATTGGTGAAAGAGAAGGCCATCGGTGCTTCTTCGCTTGCGGACCTCGTGAAGAAGTTGGAGAAACCGCGAGCGATCTGGATGATGGTGCCGGGAGCGGTCGTGGAACAACTCGTCGCCGATCTCCTGCCCCATCTCGAACCCGGCGACATCCTCATCGACGGCGGCAACTCATACTACGTGGACGACATCCGCAGGGCTAAGGAACTCGCGGCCAAGCAGATTCACTACATCGATTGTGGGACGAGCGGGGGCGTGATGGGCCTGGAACGTGGCTACTGCCTGATGATCGGCGGCCCGGTTGAGGAGGTGCAGCGTCTCGATCCGGTGTTCAAGACGTTGGCACCCGGGGTTGGCGACATCGCGCGCACTCCCGGGCGTGAGAAGCTTGACGGCACCGCCGAACAAGGCTTTCTGCACTGCGGACCCAGCGGCGCGGGTCACTTTGTCAAAATGGTGCATAACGGCATCGAGTATGGACTCATGGCGGCCTATGCCGAGGGAATGGATGTCCTGAGCCATGCCAACGTCGGAAAGAGCAAACAGGCCGCCGATGCCGAAACGACTCCGCTGCGCAACCCTGAGGAATTCCAATTCGATCTCAATCTTCGCGATATCGCGGAAGTTTGGCGGCGCGGCAGCGTGATAGCCTCGTGGCTGCTGGATTTGACGGCGTCCGCCCTGCTCAAGGACCCGACGCTCGCGAAGTTTGACGGGAGAGTGTCGGATTCCGGCGAGGGCCGATGGACGATCAAGGCGGCTATTGATGAAGCGGTCCCCGTGCCAGTGCTCAGCACGGCGCTTTACTCGCGATTCAGTTCGCGCGGCGAGGCGGAGTTTGCTGACAAGCTGCTATCCGCGATGCGGTTCGAGTTCGGAGGGCACATCGAGAAATCGGCCAGCAAGGAACGACTCGATGAACGATGAAACCAGTACGACCGGGCTGCACTGTTACTATCGACCCTAGTCGCGAAGCTTTCGATCAAGATTTACGCAAAACATCGAGCAGCCGCCTTACAGGGCGGCTGCTTGTTTTTGCATACCGACCAGTATCGTTAAACCGGGTGGGCATCGGACCGCGCGTAATTTGCTTGAAAACGCCGGACAATGCCCACCCCGTTTAGCGAATCGACAAGGTATCAAATTCGGAATCCCCTCGACCACGATTCTCAGTGGGAACCGCCCGAGGTGCAGCTTCCATTGCCAGAGGAAGCTGTTCTGGCGGTCGGAGCTGCGGACTGGGTGGTGGTCGTGTCGGGAGTCGGAGCGTGTTTCCTTGCGTTTCACGATAAAGATTTCGAAATTGCCATGATCGCCTTCAGGCCCCGGCCAAACCGCGAAATTGCATCGCGATGCTTTTCAAGTTCGCTGTAGGGCAAGTAACGAATGCCTAGCTGTTGGATGTGCTGAAAAAGCTGGCCGATGCATTTGGGCTTGAACTTCATGTTCGCGTTCATCGGGAGCCACGAGAAAAAGCCCATGTAGCCCGGCTTTGGCTGGTCTCATTGCCAGATCTAGCATCCGAACGATCCCAGAATAGATTGAAGTTGTGTGTTCGACCTCAAATGCTGCTGCGACGCCGTTAGAATTGCTGTCCAACCAAAGAACGTCAATCAAGCGAATCGCGTCGGCCGCGGCGCTATTGCCAATCTCGGCAGGCAGATTTCCGAGGCAATCATCGCTGAGTTTGCCTTCTCGAAAAGGTCGGTTTTGGTCGTTGGCTGCGATCCAGACGGCGTAACCGAGGGAGTGGCCGAGATCTCGCAGCCATCCTTGAATCTCGGTGTGCGTCCGGTCTTGCTCGTCCGACTTAACACGCAATTTTTGAGAAGCCGCGCTCTCCGCTCGAACGCGATTCAAATCAGCTTCCCATGCCAGCATCGCTGCGGAATCCTCGCCACACGGTGGCGCGTCATAGCGGCCGGTGCCGATGTCGAATAGCAATCCCGCGATCGCGCCGAGGTCATTGGACAGCAATGTTCGATACTGTTGGTTCAATCGTAAGACGCCCTCCCGCATCGCAAGGTATGCTTCCCAACTGCCCAGCTTGACCTTGGCTGCCATCAACGAGTTATAACCTTTTACAATCGCCGTGTTGAAAGGAACGGCCAGGGTCGGATGAAGAAAGTAAAGCAGGTTCGCGGCGGCTGGCCCCAAGCCCTTGATCTTCCGCGCATCAAGAGCCTGAATCGACTTCATCAAATCATCACCGGAGCTACAGCAAAGGCAGCTATCGAGAAAACGACCAAACGCAAGTTGATTTGCTTCGCTTTCGTAAATGTCAGGAATCCGAAGCTTGGGCTTCCATAAGAAAGCATGATCGGCACCACGAAAAATCTGTCGTTGCTCGGCGATCGAATGAACAACCGTTTCCAACGAAGATTCGCGATACGCGGTTCCAAATGTGCGAGCGTTGATCTGCTCAACAACGACCGACAAGCCGCAGCGAATGGAGCGAAAGTTCTTGATCCGCTCTTCCCAGAGGAACCAATTGCGATAGGTTCCACCGGAGTCATCACGCCATCGCAGAATTAGCTCGCGAAGAAGTGTATCAAATGATTTCGATTCAGTTTCCATAGCGACAGATTACATCTTCATGCCGCCATGTTTCGAGTGGTCCATCGGTTTGGTATCTCCAGGTCCCCAAGGTGTGCTGGTGTTGGACGGGATCGGCTCGTTGGTTTGCGTGATCTTGTCATACAATTCGGGAGGCAACACGCGCACGACGGTCGATAATCCTTCGATTCCCATGGACCAACCCGCTCGCATCCCAACCGCTTCTCGCCGACCTTCGATCATGCCCATCCAGCTCATGTCCATTGCGTACGGCGAAGACGGTTTCATGTCGTCCTTCTTCATTCCACCCATATCCATCCCGTCCATTTTCTTGTCCCCCGACTTCATCGCTTCCATGCCCAGCATGTTCTGCGGATAGCCGGGAACTTTCAATTGACTTGGTTTTGAGAATTGACGAGTGATCGGGCCAGCTTGCGATGTCATCGAGTTCATCATGTGATGGAACATGTGGCAATGCAAAATCCAGTCACCAGGGTTATTGGCAATGAATTCGATTTCACGAGCTTGAGCAACACCAACGAGCACGTTGTTACTTGGAACCCAAGCCGGATCGGGAATTCGGCCACCCTCGCTGCCCGTTACCCAAAAAGTATGTCCATGCAAGTGGAGAGGGTGATGATCGATGACACTAAAGTTGACAAAGCGAATCCTCACGCGTTCGCCAAGTTTGCATAGCATCGGTGTCGTGTAGGGACCGCAGCGACCGTTGAAAGTAAGGTAATTCCATTCCATCGCCAACGTATCAGGGACGGATGAATTCGGCCGAAGTTGAAATTCTTGAGCGATCAAGCAAAAGTCTCGGTCGACGGTGGGCAGGTGCGTGGTCGCCGGATGAACGATGAACAAACCGACCATGCCCATGGTTTCCTGCATCCCCACATGCGAATGGTAGAAAAAGGTTCCCTCTTGATGCACCACAAATTCATATACAAAGGTTTTGCCAGGTTCGATCAGCGACTGCACCAAGTGCGGCACGCCGTCCATCTCAACTGGTACTTCCAAGCCGTGCCAGTGCATCGACGTCCCTTCCGGAAGTTCGTTCTTGACCACAATTCGAACTCGATCGCCCTGATTGATCTCAATCGTCGGACCAGGCATGTCGCCGTTGTAACCGTACGTGTCCATCCATAAGCCGGGTAACAGTTCGCGGCGGATTGGCTCGGCGGTGAGCTGAAACTCCTTCACACCATCCACCAACTTCCACGGCAATGTTTTCAAATCGGGCGAGTGGATCGGGATTGGCGGAAGCGACATATCTCGTAAACCAGCGACCAGCTTGCCACGGTCCGTTGGACTACCGACAGGACCACCAACACCGGGACGCATTCGCGGGTACTCCGCTTCGCCCATTTTCATGTCATCCATGGGCTTCTCATCACCCTTGGCCATCGGCATCTTCATGCCTTCATGGGCACTGTGACCAGCATTTTTGTCTTGCCCCGAAGCGACTCGCCCGGCCAGGAGTCCGCTGGCTGCGATTGCTCCGCCGACCAAGAAATTACGTCGTTTCTCTAAACTACTCATGGGTCGGCCTGCTAAATTGAATGTTTCTTATCGCGGTATATGTCGGTTACGATTATCGCGGCTGGTTATTGGCGTCAATATGCCCGCCGGTCATCGGTCCGCTCGGCTCGGTCAATCCGCCCAATAGGAGGTTTCCACGAATTGAAACGTCCGCCATGCGATACGACAACTGATTTTGTATCTGTTCGGACTCGAGGCTTAGGAGCATTTGTTTTGCCGCCAGCACGCTTGTCCAGGGGGCCCGTCGATCGCGATAACTCTGCTCGAGAATCTCGACCGCCTTGCGTGATTTTGGAAGCATGGTTTGCTCGTATTCTTGTATCTGCTCCCAAGCGGAGACGTAGTCTCGAAACTGCTTTGCTAAGGCGTTTTGTAAATCAAGTTGCAGTCGTTCCACTTCGGCATACGATCGACTGAGGTCAGCGCGAGCTTGGCGGACCGTCCCTTGATTGCGATTAAATATCGGAATTGGCATTCCGATTGACACGCCTGCGACCGCCTGTTGCGTTTCTGCATTGTATCCCGTTGTTAGTCCGGCAGTCACGTTGGGAATCGGTTCGGCCAATTCACGTCTGATAACGATTTCATCGTGGCGGATTTTTTGCTGCGCAGCAACGACTTCCGGGCTGGAGGCAAGCAACTGTGACAACGCCGTATCCCATTCAACCGGGCCGAGGTCCGTATCGAGAGTGCCAATCAACCCTGTGTTGGGCGAATCGGGGACGCCGACAAAGGCCATTAACTCTCGCCTCGCTTGGTCAATGTCGTTGTATGCCTGTCGCCGGTTTACCGACGCCCGCCGTAAAGCCACTTCTGCTTGTAGTACTTCTGCTTCACCAAGCTGGCCCATGTTGAGCATTTCACGATGGGTCAGCACATTGTCATTGGCAGTTGCAATCGTTTGCTCGGCCACCTCGATCATTCTTTGTGCGGCAAGTGCTTGGTAGAATCGGATCTCAATATCATTTCGGACTCGTTGCTCTTGAGCTTGTAGATTCGTCATCGCAATTTGAACTCGTTGGCAATACTTGGCGCGGCTCAGCCCGAGTTTATCGCCGCGTACAAACTCCTGGGAAGCAGAGCCGCCGAGTAGTTCGCCTGCGGTACCATTTACTCCGATCTGCTCGGCTACGAAGCCCACATGCGGATTCGGTGGCAAACCGGCTTGCAACGCTGCGCCTTGAGCCGCATCAACTTGAGCCTTCGCTTGTCGTAGCGTCGGGTTGTTTGCGAGCGCCATCGACTGAAGCGCATCCAGGGCCAGTCCGCTATTCTGAAATCCAGGAGCTAGTGAAACGTCCGACGTACGCATTTGCATACTGTCGAACCGAGCACTCGGTTCCTGAGCGAAGCTAATCGCGGCGAGCGATATTGCCAACAAAAAAATTGGTGTCGTTACACGCATCCTGCGAAACTCTCAAAAGGTACAGTCCGTTACCTAGTTGGAAGGACGTATCGCCAAGAGGGCTGGCATTTAGCCATTGTAAGGCCTCCATTCACAGGAAACGGGCATCGGGTATGTTGAAACGCTGTTACAATCGTCACGCTTTGACGCCTTTTTAACCTATACTGAACCATTTTTTCAACATCAGGAAATGCGTCTCGAATAGATGCCAACTCAACACCGCCGCCAAAAACGTCAGCATGAACATCACGAACATGTAGTACCCACATCGC
>JAWXCK010000268.1:0-5036 GCA_034408855.1 Pirellulaceae bacterium | reverse complement strand
CTTGGTTTTTGTAATCACTCAGTCCAGTGTTTTCCTTGTATTTCACGGCTAAAATCGATTGCGGATCACGAAAACCACCCACAGTTTCTGCGGAAGAGCCGAAAATTTAAGGCGGCTTGCGATGTTTCAACTTCCTTGTCGCCCAGGTTACACCAATCGGTAAGCAATTTTACTTTCTCAGCTAAAGCATTGATTACTTCGGGTCTCGCTCCGGTTTCCAATTTGTTGAGCGTCGCGCGCGATTGTTCTAATTCGAATTCTTTTCCTGATATTTGGGTTGCCAACTCAGGCGCGTGCAACTCGAGCAAGACACTCCCTTTTTCGATGAACTGTCCATCTTCAACCATGACCCTGGCGATGAAACTATGAAACGGACTCGATATCTCGGCATGATGGGCCGGACGAACTTCAAAATCGCCGGTCGCATAATGCTTGATCGGTACGACGTAGGCGAGGATCACCAGCAATGCGATGCCGCCTAGCTAAAGACTGGTTCTAATCAAACGCTTTCGAAACATGATGATAAACTCACTTCCCAAAAACCCACGAAAAACGCGACGCAGTCCATAAAGCAACATGGCCGAAGAAAAACACAATCCTACAATCCCGAAATGATTTCCCGCCAAAGACACTAGCTTGAGTCCGATGTAATTCAAAAATCCGATGGCGAAAAACCATGTGATAAATCCATACGACAGGGTAAGCCATTTCCGGGGTGGCACCTCTGGTTTGGGAGCTCCCCAAAGCAGCGTATTTAGCGTCCCAATCCAATAGTTTCTTGCGCGTGAGTACAGGTTGGGATAGTCGAGCAAATCGCTGAGTAAATAAGATCCATCCAGTCGCATTAGAGGATTGAAATTCAGTAACGCTCGCGTACCGCAAGTCGATAGCAAAACAAAGGCTAAATAGTTAATCTGAGTCCCATTCTGAGTCACTCGCCAAACAAACACACTAGTTGCCCAGACGCATAGATCGCAATAACCGCCGGCGAAAGTAATGGCCAACCGCTTCCATCGTTCCAAGATAAACCATGCATCCGATACATTCACGTACAGGCACGGCATAAAGAACATGAATAACAAGCCACTTTCATGCACTGAGCCGCCAAATCGCTTGCATGTTGCGCCGTGTCCCGTTTCGTGAATGGCGGTCGCCACAAGAATGGCCAAAACCGTCATCACAACCGTTTCAAAACGCAATGCCGATTGAAAGGTCGCAACGAGCTCATTTCGGCTATCGACGAGAACAAGTAACGCTGCGAGCATGAACATGGCCGACGCAATCAAGAAGCTTCGCGACCAGAAAATCAGAAAAGCTTTGGTAAAGGCTTCCAAAAAGCGGTCTGGATCGGCTAGCGGAACGCGATAGAAAAGGATAGTCCCTTGCTTCGAAGGGCCTTCATCATCTTCCTCGTCTAACGGATTGGATACTGCCTTTGATGACGTCGACAATTGCTCCGCTTCAATGGGCAATGCTAAAAATCGTCTATCTCGAAGCACGCGCTGAAAATCGTCAAAATCTTCCTTCGAAACCTTCTCGCTGAATTCAGACTCGAAATCTTTTTGAAGCTGCTCCCACGTGATCGGCTGCTTTAGTCGATCAAGCAAAAACGCTTCCTGGGTGCCAGCCTGAAAATAGGAACGGCTGAACGAATCGCGAACCGTATAGGCGTTTAGACCGCGCTTCTGGATCGAGATGCTATCGCGTAACGACGGCAGATAGACCGGCTTTGGATCGTCAACGATATCAACGAGTGCCGACATCTGATGGCCTATCAAAAAGAGTGAATGAGTTTAGGTTGATTGAATGGCGTGGATTCGTTCAAGTTCAGGAGCTCGAACGGTGATCGCTTTGCTTTCCTCTTCGGTCAGCAAATAGACGTGAAACGGAACTCCTTCTTGCGATGCTCGGGCTGCCCGATGATGACCGTCGATCAATACATGACCATGCAGGAGTATTCCATCTTTTTCTAGATACCAATAGTGAGCGACAATTCCTGGATACTTCAGGTCTACGTGTGGCAAGTGCTGTGGAAAAATATTCGACCAGTCCAACGAGTGCTTGACATCTTCTTCATCCAACTCGACCGGTTCTCGACCATCCTGGACCATCGAAACGGCTAAATCGACGTCGAACTTGTACAGATCGTAAATCATGCCATAGTACTGTGGACCTTCTTTGCAATGCGGACAATCGCTCCTGTCATCTGCGACATTATTCTTGGACTTGGCGTCGCTATTCGAGCGAGCCTAAAAAAGCGTATAAATGAATGGAGCCGCACCGGTTGAACTAAGTAACACGAGCACGCCGATCAATCCCAAGACCACCAGAATCGGGATCATCCACCATGCTTTGTTTTCCTTGATGAATATCACGAACTCAGCGATCAACGTCATTGGTTTCTCGGTGCTGAGCTTTTCGAATTCGTTCGATTCTGAGTCTTTATCGTCGGTCATTATCGTTTCCTGTTTACGGGACACTGTCTAGTTCGACAGTCGCGGGAGCTAGGACTGATGATAGTATTTGGCGACGGATTTTGCTTGGGCTTTTGGCGTCCAGTAGCTTTTGCTCTTCGTTGAAAATCTAAGCTTCAATCGATCGCGATTCACGAGTCGAAATCCAATTCCAATCGGTACGAAAACGAGACCGTAAACAAGGACGAGCACTATCTCGCCGACTACCACTCCGATCGGAAGTGAAATCAACATAAGCCCGACGAAGATGGGGGCAATCAGACGTGGAGCTGCGGCTGCTAGGCAAGCAAACAAGAATCCAACGCCAGCCATGACGGCGATTGCATTGGGACTGGCCCCCCACATCCAACCTGCAACAGGCACAACGATAGCGCCGACAACACCAAATTGCTGAAGTTGTCGATTCGTCGGATTCCAATTCGCTTCAATCAATGCCATACGAAAATCATTCGGTTTGAGTTATTAGTCTAATTGAAACTGCGTTAAATACTCAGCTCGTTTCTCCTCTGAAATTAGCTTTTTCTGCTCTGATTTCAGAACGAGCTGGCGGCCGAGCACTAAGACATCCATTTCGGTCATCATAAAACCACGGTACGCATCTACGGGAGTACAGACAATCGGTTCGCTTCGAACATTAAAGCTCGTGTTGATCATGACGGGGCAGCCCGTCTTCGCATGAAAAGCACTTAGCAATTTATGCAACAGTGGATTGCGAACTCGATCGACCGTCTGCAATCTGGCCGAATAGTCGACATGGGTGATCGCAGGCAAACGTGAGCGGCAATGATTCAGCTTATCCATCCCAAAGGCTTTCTCGTATTCTGGGCCGAGGTCTGTTCGAATGCTTTCATGAACCGGAGTCACAAGGAGCATATAGGGAGACTCGTGATTGGCGGGGAACTCGAAATACTGATCGGCATACTCTCGTAAAACGATGGGCGCAAAGGGGCGAAACGATTCGCGAAACTTGATCTTCAAGTTCATCACCGACTGCATTTTTTGGCTTCTGGCATCGCCGAGAATGCTCCGATTCCCCAAGGCTCGCGGACCAAACTCCATCCGTCCTTGAAACCACCCAACAACATTTTCGCCGGCGATCAACCCTGCAACGCGATCGCAAAGCGCTTCATCGCTGTTGTAGGTACGATAAATCGCTCCGTGAGTGTCGAGCATTTGCGAAATTTGCTCGTCGCTAAAACTAGGCCCCAGGAGGGAACCCTTTTGTCTATCAAGCGTCCCCGTTATGCGAGGCTTATCCAGCAACTGATGCCAAATGAAAGTCGCGACACCGAGTGCGCATCCTGCATCCCCGGCCGCCGGCTGAATCCAAATATCGTGAAAGGGACCTTCGCGAAGTAGCTTGCCATTGGCGACGCAATTGAGCGCAACACCACCTGCAAGCACCAGTTGTTTGCAACGTGTCAGTTCATGGGCATACGTTGCCGTTCTCAGTACAACTTCTTCGGCTACTGACTGCACTGACGCGGCGATGTCCATTTCCCGTTGAGTCAGTTCCGACTCGGGTGCTCGCGGCGGTGCTCCGAATAGCTTGTGTAGCTTTTCAGATGTCATCGTCAGCCCCTGACAATAATTGAAATAGCTCATGTCGAGACGAAACGAACCGTCTTCTTTGAGATCGATCAGATGTTTTAGGAACAAATCCTTGAAGATCGGCCTACCATATGGTGCAAGACCCATCAGCTTGTATTCGCCGCTGTTCACTCGAAAACCGGTGTAGTAGGTAAACGCCGAATACAGCAAGCCGAGCGAATGCGGAAATCGAAGCTCATGAAGCAATTCGATGCGATTGCCACGGCCAACTCCGATGCACGTTGTCGACCATTCACCGACACCATCGATAGTTAAGATTGCCGCTTCGTCATAAGGCGATGGAAAAAACGCGCTCGCAGCATGCGATTCATGGTGATCGGTAAAAACGAATCGACCACGATAACGATTGTGAAGACCTTTTCGCATCTCGCGAGGCAAATGCAGCTTTTGCTTCAACCAAAGCGGAATGGCTTGTCGAAATGATCGGTAGCCTCGGGGAACGAACGCCAAGTACGTTTCAAGTATTCGTTCGAATTTCGTAAGAGGCTTGTCGTAGAAGCCTACATAGTCGATCTCTTCCGGCTGCAACCCGGCTTGTTCCAAGCAATAGTCGATCGCAAACTGTGGGAACTGGCTATCGTGCTTCCTTCGCGTGAATCGTTCCTCTTGGGCAGCCGCGATAATTTCTCCATCGACAACCAAAGCGGCAGCAGAATCGTGATAGAAAGCCGATATTCCGAGGATCGCGGTCAAGATCTAGCCGTCAGTAATTGAGGTTGCATGCTCGTAGTACCTGCTTGCGATCCGGCAACATCGCATCTGTTAAAGCTAAAACGCAACGGAACTTGAAAACGGCGACATTTATACGCAAACCAGCGTCCTATCTTAATAGATTGGACTTCGGCTGTAAATAAACGGCTCTTCCGCAGAATCTGTGGGGCAAAATTAACTATTTATCGTTACGAATAGAAAACCGAAGTTTCAACGGACACCCGTTTCGCATTGGATTTT
>JAWXCK010000267.1:0-4210 GCA_034408855.1 Pirellulaceae bacterium | reverse complement strand
CACCATCCAAACCATAGCAATTTTTTGGGTAAGCATTTCCGATCAGAAAGCGAACCTTGGTTTTTGCAATCACTCAGTCCAGTGTTTTCCTTGTATTTCGCGGCTAAAATCGATTGCGGATCACGAAAACCACCCACAGTTTCTACCGGAAGAGCCTTAAATTCATGGTCCGGGTACCTCAATTCCATGTCTATAATAATGAGTATTGCAATGACCGCTGACACCAAGGCCGTATAAGACGCGGCGGTCGATACTCCGTAGTGCTTCAATGGTCTAGTCAGCACCGATAGCAAGCACGTCTTAGAGTGTGTTCCGGCATCGCCTTGCTGTGGTGGGCAGCAGGGGTTTCTCTTCATGTTACGTTAGGGCCTCACTGGCATAGTAGATTGCGCGATTTCAGTCGAGGAACAAGAAGTATGAAGTATACTGCCGTCGGCAAAAAATTTAGGACGTTCTGCCTAATCTGGCAGCTCATCCACGCGATGTCAATCATTTCATTGACGATCGTCAAAACCTGTCCGGATTATGCCGATCGTGGATTTCGAACATCACGCGGAGCGCCTATCCAAAGATCATTTTGGTAGTTGCCTTATAAATTGCAGTTACGCAATCTTTCGTCTTCCTTGAGTACTTGAACCAGCAATTCATTCCCCACCGAATCTGCACGATCGGTAACGAATCGAATCCGGCTGCTGGGAAATTGAGCCGTACGAGCATCGTTTGACAAATCCGGCGGCGGCAACCCGCTTTCGATTACTTGACAACGCCCCAAATTGCTGGCAGGATTTGGGCGATTGAGTATAAAATCCGTAGCAGCGAAGGTAACCGACATGTCAGCTAAGCGATTCTTGGTCGTGGTTAATCCGCGGGGAGGAACACGCCGAGGGGTGGCGATTCTAGAGTCGGTCAAACCTATTTTCGTCGCTGCAGGAGCGGAATTGGATGTTCGTGTGACCACACATGCGGGACATGCAAAAGAGATTGCAGCAGCGGTGAACTTGGAGTCTTACGACGGCTTTTGTGTGGTCGGAGGTGACGGCACAATTCATGAAGCGGTCGGCGGGCTAATGCAGCGGGACGATCCGAGCTCGACTCCGCTTGGAGTCATCCCGGGAGGGACAGGGAATTCAGTTCTGCAGCACCTCCAATGTGTCGAGCCGCTCGAAGCAGTTCGGCGGATCGTTACAGGTGATGTTCAGCCGTTGGATGTGATGCGGGTGTCGACTGCAAACGAAGTTACCTACTGTGTAAATATAGTTGGTTGGGGCGCCGTCGCAGATATCAATGTAACGGCAGAGCGGCTACGAGCAATCGGCGCTTCACGTTACACCCTGGCCGCGTTGTCACACGTCCTGCGCGCCAAGCGATATCACGCAAAACTTGTGCTTGACGATAAACCGGTCGAAGGCGACTTCGTACTCGTCATCGCCTGCAACACCAAGTTCACGGGCAAGGGCATGCAAATGGCTCCTCACGCGGATATTAGTGACGGAAAGATTGACGT
Source organism: Pirellulaceae bacterium (assembly GCA_034408855.1). GTDB lineage: Bacteria > Planctomycetota > Planctomycetia > Pirellulales > Pirellulaceae > JAIYDQ01. The sequence goes on along the minus strand of JAWXCK010000267.1, from coordinate 2,706 downwards.
GGTCGTCGTGCACCGCGCATCCCGATGGCAAGTAATTAGGATGCTGAACAAGATATACGATGGTTCACACGTGTCGTTGCCCTGCGTCGAGTATCATCAAGTTCGATCATTCAGTATTACGTCGGAAAGCCGCGATTTGCTGAACCTGGACGGTGAAATGAAATGCACCACGCCGGTTTCTACTGATATCATGCCGGGCGCATTGCGGGTCTTCGTGTGAGAAGTGAAGCATATCCAGCTTTCGATACGTTTCGAGAGATCTGCGATAAGTCGGACGCGCACGGAGCCTTTCGCAACGCATGGACCCAGCGATTGCTCAAATCGATCAATAGTCGTTGATCGAATCACGGTTGTGTCCAGGTTTCGAAATTGTAACTCGGAAGAATCCGTCGTGTGCGAGCTTCAATCCTATTTCGAAGTCTCGCTTTTATCGGCGGGCAGTTTCTTGCTACCAAGATTTTTTGAGGGTTCCGTCCTTTGGATTTCGGTTATATGAAAACAGCCGCTGGCAATGGAACGACTTCAAAATAGCCGTTTGGGAGCTGCGATTGGTTTTAAATCGGTCTAAAAATGAACTCGTATTTTCGCCATTTTCGGGAAGATTTAATGCTCAAGCCTTTGGAGGAAACCTGATGCGGACGCTTATAACATTTTTTCTGTTGACAACCATTGCAATCGGGCAAGAGGGGATCCCCGCTAACTTCGGCACTGAAGACCTTCCACCAGGGTTGGAAGGCGAGACCGATCTCAGTGCCATCAAGCGAAAGAGGATTGAAGCATTGCAACTTGCCGTGGAAGTTACAAGAATAAGAATCCAGCAAGGACAGGTTAATATCAGCGTTTTGCTTGCGGCGCAAACTGAGCTGGCGATGGCGAAACTGGATTCTACGATAGTGAATAAGGAACGATTGGATCACTTGGAGATGTCTGCAACCAGCGCGCTGGAGACTTGGCAAAGAGTTAACGAACTGAGAAAAAGGGTATGAGGGGCGGTGAGGCTGTTGTAGAGGCCCAAGCACGAGCAAGCGTATTCAAGTTTCGCGCAATGTGATAAGCGGAGAAGGTCGCTGCCCCAAAGCAACCTACGGCTGTAGTCTCGGGCGTTCCGCAGTCTACGAACATCGTGCCGAGTTATTCTGTAGGTGAACTCAACTCGTGCCCTCTCCTCAACTACACGAGGCCATGCTGCTGGAAAACAGAAACGCGAAGCAACTGCAGCACGACAACATTGTACGCGTCTACGACGTTGGTCAAATCGATGGGCTCGACTATTTCTCGATGGAATTGATCGATGGAACTGACTTGTCGTCGGTCCTGAAATTGCGACAACTATCCTATTTCAAGATTGCCGAAACGATTGTTTCTGTCGCTCAGGCGATCTCGTTTGCTCACGGAAAAGGCATCGTGCATCGCGATTTGAAGCCAAGCAATATCTTGCTCGATTCGCAACATAAACCTTACGTTGCGGACTTTGGTTTGGCCAAGTCTACGAGTAGAAACTCGGACCTGACACAAACTGGCCAGGTATTAGGAACGGCTGGATACATGGCGCCGGAGCAAGCGGCTTGCGACTACAAAAACGTTGGGGTCTTTGCCGACATCTATGGTCTGGGTGGCTTGTTGTACTTTTGCTTAACAGGCCAGGCGCCGTTTGTTTCGGAGAATGTCCTGGATGCTCTCGTTCAAGTACTTGAGAGCGAACCCATTCCGCCTAGGACTCTCAATACGCAGATCCCACGTTCGCTTGACCTAATATGCATGCGATGTCTAGAGAAGAAGCCGGAAGACCGGTACGCGAATGCAAAGGAGGTGGCGGAGGATCTCGAACGGTTTCTGAACGGGCTTCCGACCCATGCCCGGCCACCTACTATTATCGATCGCCTTCGACGAATTGGCCGTAGATCACCAGTGATTTCCTCGCACTTGGGTGCGCTTGGGTTGGCGTTAATCATTGGCCAATTGCAGTTCGCTTTGTCGGCTAACAAGGACCTAAACCACCACATTCAAGTAACTTTCATTACGCTCACATGGATTGCCATCAGCGTTTTGTGTGGTTTTTTTGCGAGAAGCAAGCGGTTTGAGGCAATGGTTGCCACGTTTTGGCTATGCGCAGATTCCTTATTACTGACTGTCTTGATATCGATGATGTCCACTCAAATCCAACCCGCAGGAGCGATTCTCATCGGGTATCCCATGGTGGTAGTAGGAGGAGGAATGTTTTTTCGAGCTCGAATGGTGGTGCTGGTCACTATTGTCACCATGCTTTCCTATCTCGTGCTGTTATTCCTTGAGGATTACATGCTAAACAACTTCTTCCAGCATGCCATTTTTCTCGTTTTACTGGCTTGCATCGGAATTTGCAGCCTGCACCAAGTCCGTCGCTTTCGAATGCTGAGCAATTATATCGAGTCTCGTCGCGAACATTCGCTCTAACGCCCAGTGGCTTCGGATTAAGTACGCTTCGATCCGGAGCGCGAGCTGCAATCCTAATGCGAAAGCTCGTTTTTATCTGTGGGCAGTTTCTTGCCATCAAGAATTCTTGAGGGGACCATCATTTGGATTTCGGTTGTATGGATAGCTCCATTCAATTCCCTACACAAGTCAGGAAAACGGCTCTTCCGCAGAATCTGTGGGGCAAAATTAACTATTTATCGTTACGAATAGAAAACCGAAGTTTCAACGGACACCCGTTTCGCATTGGATTTT
>JAWXCK010000266.1:0-30791 GCA_034408855.1 Pirellulaceae bacterium | reverse complement strand
CAGGAACACCTCCCGAGTAATCGTCTCCAGTCCCCCAATATTTCAAGCGTAACAAATCATTGATAGGTTTCTCGCAGTTCGATGAACAATTGGGACAATTGTTCTACACTGGGTCACAACCAAATCTAGCTCTACAGAACCAATAAGCATCCCAATCATGACTACTTCGCAACCGGAATTTGACGATTCGATGATCCGTCGACTTCGAGAGCATCTCGCTCACGAGCCGACCAGTGGCTTCGACGAGAAACCACAAGCTCGCGCATCCGAACCGCGTATCGACCGAACAACTAGGTCAAATCCTCGACGGTCGCTACAAACTACTCGAGAACATCGGCGAAGGCGGCATGGGTTCCGTCTGGGTCGCCGATCAACTGAAGCCCGTCAAACGCCGTGTCGCGATCAAGCTCATCAAAGCCGGTATGGATTCCAAACAAGTCCTGGCTCGCTTCGAAGCCGAACGCCAAGCCCTGGCCGTGATGGACCATCCGAACATTGCGAAAATCTTGGACGGCGGCATGACCGATTCTGGACGACCGTACTTCGTCATGGAATACGTCAAAGGCGTCCCCTTCACCGACTATTGCAATCAAGCTCGATTATCGCTCAAGGAGCGTTTGAATTTATTCATCCCCGTCTGCCAAGCCGTCCAACACGCTCATCACAAAGGGATCGTCCATCGCGATCTCAAGCCCTCGAACATCCTGATCTGCCTTTACGATGGCCATCCGATTCCGAAAGTCATCGACTTCGGATTAGCCAAGGCCTTGAATCAGTCGCTCACCGACCGTTCGATCTACACGGCTCACGGCATGATGGTCGGCACACCGACTTACATGAGCCCCGAGCAAGCCGAGCTCAACAACCTCGACGTCGACACCCGCACCGACTCTATTCCTTAGGCGTCGTCCTCTACGAACTCCTAACCGGCTCGACCCCACTCGAACATCATCAATTAAAACAAGCCGCCTTCGAAGAAGTCCTCCGCATCATCAAAGAAGTCGACCCACCCCGCCCCAGCATCCGCCTCAGCGCCAGCGACGCACTCCCCTCCATCGCCGCCCAGCGCAGCATCGAACCACGCCAGTTAACGCGTTCACTCTCAGGCGACCTCGACTGGATTGTCATGAAAGCGTTAGACAAAGAACGCAGCCGTAGATACGAAACGGCCACCCGATTCGCGAGCGACATCGATCGATACTTGACCGACCAACCCGTCCTAGCTTGTCCACCGTCTGCCGCGTATCGAATCAAAAAATTCATCAAGAAGCATCGTGGTCCAGTCACAGCCGCATCAAACATATTGCTTCTGCTTGTCGCAGGTTTACTAGGAACGTTTTGGGGTTGGCAAGAGGCGAGAAAGCAAGCGATCTTCGCTCGAGCTGCACAGGTCGAAGCCGAACAGCAGACAGAACTAGCCCTCGAGGCGGAGAAAACTGCATCTGCGGCCCGAGATCGCGAAGCAAAACAACGCCAATCCGCCGAATAAAACCTCGCCCGGGCAGTGAAAGCCGAAGAGGAAACAAAAGCTCGTGCCGCCGAACTTGAACAACTGAGCGAGTTTCAATCGCGTCAGTTATCTGAAATCGATGTTCCTAAAATGGGATCGCGTCTCCGAGAGACGCTCATGAGCCAACTCAAAGGGTCCATCGAGAAATCGAAGTTGACCGACGATCAACGCAATCATTCACTCGATGAATTTGACGCATCCTTGAAACACATCAATTTTGTCGATGTATCGCTGAGTGTTCTCAGTGAGAATATTTTACAACGGGCGCTATCGACAATCGAAAGTGACTATAAGGATCAGCCGCTTTTCAAAGCGACGATGCTCACCGCTATCGGAACCACTGCAGAGAAATTGGGATTGTGGACGCTAGCCCTTCAACCTCTTCAAGAAGCGCTCTCTATTCGCGAACACGAACTCGGACTACAGCATCCGAACCGGTTGACCTCGGTCACTATTTTTGCGGCGTTGCTAATGGATCAAGGCAAATATTCAGAGGCCGAGCCGCTGTTTCTAGAAGCTTTGGAGGTTCGCCGTCGAACTCTCGGTGACGAGCATCCGAATACATTGGCTTCGATCAATAACATGGCGGTTTTCTATTGGATACAGGGAAAACAAGTCGAGGCCGAGCCGCTGTTTCGCGAAGCTTTAGATGGGCAGCGGAAGTGCCTAGGAGCAGAACACCGAGATACGTTGAGGGTATTGGGAAACCTAGGGTGTTGCCTGACGTCGCAGAAGCGATTCGACGAGGCGGAACCGCTGCTGAGAGATGCGGTAGAAGGACTTCGGCGAGAACTTGGCGACAAGCATCCAAGTACGCTGTCGTTTATATCGCACTTAGCGCACCTGTGCTGGGAGCAGAAAAAATTTGCCGAGGCGGAAGTACTATATCGAGAAGAGATCCAGGGTCGTCGTGAAGTCATGGGGCTACAACACGAGGATACTATGAATTCGATTCAGACACTGGGGACGCTGCTGCTTACGATGGAACGAGCCGCAGATGCCGAGATTTTGCTTCGCGAGGCGGTTGAAGGTTTAGAGAAATGCTATCCCGGAGGTCATGCAACGCTGACACAACTTCGTGGGCTACTGGGAAGGTCACTTTATAATTTGGAGCGATTTGAAGAAGCGATTCCGTATTTCGAAGGCAATGCTGCCACGAAGGTCGCAGACTTGAAGTACTTGCTGAATAGTTTCATTCAGCTCGACAATCGTGAGGAAATTATCGCTCGAACGGATGTGTTTATCGTAGAACTTCGAAATTCGAAATCGACCGTAGCGACGAAAGCGGGGCGATTGCAGACGATGGCCTGGGCGTTGAACAAGATCGAGGCATTCGACAAGTCTGAGCCGATCGCTCGCGAGGCGTTGGAGCTGGCGAACGAAGCGAAACTAAGTGATTGGATTCTCGCGCGAGCCGAAGCGACTCATGCTATTGCGTTGCTCGGCTTGGGGCGGACTGACGAAGCCAAACCGATGCTCGAAGCTGCGTATCCGCGACTGTTGCTCGAAGATGATAAGATTAGCAACGAAGATCGCAAAGAAATCATTGCTGAAACGAAAGCGGCCTCAGAGAAATTGCAAAAATGACGTCGTGAAGTTAGTCGTTCGTCTTCCAAAAAATGCCGCGATGCGAGGGTTCGAGTGTAGAACAATTGTCTCAATTGTTCCGGCAGCGCCAACCAGTGCCGAACAAATGCCTCCAATCCTTCTAGCGTCCCAGTGCATGGAAAGTTTTCTTGCAGTTCTTTGAACAATTGAGACAATTGTTCTACACTGTAACTGCAAGTAGACGTTGGTTTGGTTGCAACTTTCGCAGGGTTTGGTAAACTCGACTACCTTTTATAGCTCGCGAGGTACATTTGGCCGCGTAGTTAGCTTGCTGCTCTTGAAACTCCGTTATCGTAGAAATTAGAAAAGACCTTGGGGACACCCACAAATTGCCTTTCAGACAATTTCATAGACCTTGGGGACACCCACAACTTGCCTTTCAGACAATTTCATAGAATCGAATTGACGACAATTGCCTCCGATTGCGCGTGTCCCCATGGTTCGTGTCCCCATGGTTTATAGTCCACAGTAATACAGAGGCTTTTCGCATACTTGATTCTCTCCTTCAGCAAGCTACCGATTACCTTGACAAACAAAACGGCGACTACTAAGCTTACTGACCGTTCGGTATTTTTTCTAGCTCCGCTCGTTGACACCCTCGCTTGAAAAAGAAAAGCGATGACCGCATGTTAGTACAACAACGCCAGGAATTGCCTGGACCGACCACCGATCTGGCACAAGCTAAGCAGTATTTGCGTGAATTCGGCGATTGCGTGATCGAGAACGCGCTTTCGCTGAGTGAAGTCAAGGCCCTCAAAGATCGACGCACCGATCAGGCGGCTGGTGAACGGGAACGAGGTCGTGCCTATCTGGACGGCGGCAACGCCTCGATGAATCAACGCGTATGGCTGTTGGTGAATAAGGGAAAAGTTTTTCGCGATCTCATGTTACATCCGCTCGTCGTACCTTCCCGACAAGTTCATCGCAAAGCCTTCCTCCAGGTACTCGAATTCCGACACACGACGATACGATCGCCGCGGAAGGGAAAGCTGGTAGTGTCCTTTGGACCCGCTCTGATTGGACCACTCCGTGCCGACGGAACACTTGAGTCAAACTTGACAAACTGCACTCATACCGCTAGACTTACCGATCGGTCGGTATCCAAATCTTCAGGACAAAAGGCTTGAGACAGGCTGGCTGATTGCGAAACTTTGGGTTCATCTTGAGGGTTGTACACATCGTTGGATTTTGTCGCGTTGCAAATAAGAGGGATTCGAGTGATGTTGAGAGTCATGTCGTTAGCAGCAAGTCTGTTTTGGATCGCTTTTGGCTCTTTAATGATGGGTGCCGAACGGTTGCCGGTCGGCGATTTCACGCTTCCGGATTTTCGCGGTAAGGACCAACGCTTGGCCGAACTCAAGGATAAATCGTTAGTCGTCGTCGCCTTCCTCGGTACTGAATGCCCGCTGGCGAAACTCTATGGTCCAAGGCTTGCCAAGTTGTCTAAGGAATACGAATCGCGTGGGGTTGGCTTTCTGGGCATTAACCCGAATCAACAAGATTCATTGACCGAGATGGCGGCTTACGCTCGGCAGCATGGCATCGAATTTCCGCTGCTCAAAGATTTGGAAAACAAAGTCGCCGACCGTTTTGGGGCCAAACGCACCCCCGAGGTTTTTGTACTCGACCGTCAACGGGTGATCCGCTATCAAGGACGTGTCGATGACCAGTGGGGAATTGGCTATATCAAGGACGAGCCCAAGTCGAGCGAACTGAAGGCGGCATTGGATGAACTGCTGGCTGGCAAACAAGTCAGTTTAGCGAAAACGGAAGCCGTCGGCTGCTTGATCGGACGAACTCGCAAACCGGAGACGGATAGCAGAGTAACATATTCAAGTCACATCGCCGCCTTGTTTCAAAAGCGGTGTGTCGAGTGTCATCGGACGGGTGAGATCGGCCCCTTCACTTTATCCAGTTACGAAGAAGCCGTCGGTTGGGCTGGGATGATTGAAGAGGTCGTCGATGAAGGCCGTATGCCGCCTTGGCATGCGAGTCCGAAGTATGGTCACTTCAGCGAAGAACGTCGTCTGAGCGATGAAGAGAAATCGCTGATTCATCAGTGGGTTGCGGCTGGCGCACCAGCAGGCGATCTGTCTCAATTGCCGAAGGCGGTCGAGTATCCAACTGGCTGGCAGATAGCGGGCGAACCGGACATGCGTATCAAGATGCGTAAGGTCCCTTTCGAAGTACCCGCGACGGGCGAAGTCAAGTATCAGTTCTTTCAAGTCGACCCTGGCTTCACCGAAGATAAATGGGTTTATGCCTCTGAAGTAAAACCCGATAATCGAGCTGTAGTGCACCACATCTTAGTCTTTGCTCGCGGTGGAGCGGGTGGTTTATCGACAGAAACGCTTCGAGATGGTGCGGGCGGCGGTTTCGTGGCGGGTTATGTCCCCGGTTTGCGAGCCAAGCCTTACCCGCACGGAATGGCCAAGCGAATTCCGGCCGACGCCAAGCTGCTTTTCCAAGTGCATTACACCACCAATGGATCGCCGCAGGTCGACAACAGCGAGCTCGCGTTGTGGTTCGCCGATCCGAAGACGATCACACAGGAAGTGAAGACGATCGCCAATGCCTCGCGAAGATTGGTGATACCACCTTACGATTCAAATTACGAAACGGAGATCACAACGGCGGCCTTGCCCAGCGACGCGCTCTTGTTGTCGTTCTCGCCACATATGCATTTACGAGGTAAAGATTTTCGTTACGACGTAATCCTTCCAGGTAAACAGGAAGAGACACTGCTCGACGTTCCGCACTACGATTTCAGTTGGCAGACGACCTATCGCTTGGCCGAGCCGATGAAGCTGCCGGCTGGAACCAAGATGCATTCGGTCGCCCACTTCGACAACTCGGCGAACAATCTGAGCAATCCCGATCCGAGTAAGACAGTCACTTGGGGCGATCAAACATGGGATGAGATGATGATTGGCTACTTTGATTTGGCCATCCCGCGAGCCAACGCCGACAAGATTTCAGAAAGCGGCCAGGCACCAGCAAATGCCACCGCCACAAATCGACGATCACTGGCGGACGGCGCGCAGCTCGATGGCAAGGCGATTATGGAAATGCTCGACGTCAATCATGACGGCAAGATCAGCAAGGAAGAAGCTCCACAGCGTTTGCAAGCTGTCTTCGATCGGCTCGACGGCAACAAGAGCGGTGATCTCACCGCTGGTGAACTCAAAGATCTGCCCAGTCGCCGCAAAAAATAGACTCATAGCGAACCTTCTTGAAGTGATCGCAAAGGCTGTTCATGTCGCCTCGAATTATTGACGGTGTTACTGAATTGCGCAGCCTTGTCGGTCATAAGATGGGGACCAGCGACTGGTTGGAGATTCCACAGTCGATGATCGACTCGTTCGCTGAACTAACCTTGGATCAACAATGGATTCACATAGACACGGAACGGGCCAAGCACGATTCACCCTACGGGACAACGATTGCGTTAGGTTTTTTAACGGTGTCGCTGCTCAGCCACTTGCACGCCCAAGTCGTTGAAATCAAAGGCGACTTTACTCGGAGCATCAACTACGGTTTCAATCGACTTCGATTTCCCGCCGCCGTGCCGGCTGGTGCTCGCCTTCGATTACATAGCACTTTACAAGCGGTGAAAGAGCTCGACGATGGCGTCGAGTGCATTTGGAATGTCTCGATCGAAGTGGACGGGCAAGCCAAGCCGGCCCTGGTTGCCGAATGGCTGGGACGCGCGTATCGGTAGCCACGTTCGCCAGACCGTGGCTACGCAAGAATCAACTTCGCAATCTGTTCGCGTTGCCAGGTTGCATCGCCGAAGAGGAATTCGCAAACTTTGATACGCTTAAAGAATAGATGGATGTCGTGCTCCCAGGTGAAGCCGATACCGCCGTGAACCTGCACACCGCGATGGGCAACTTCGCGACCGACATCGGAGCAATACGCTTTGGCAATCGCCACCGCCTTGTCGGCATCAGGCGCGCTGGCGGACAAAGCCCAGGCGGCATAGTAGGTCGCCGCGCGCGCACTTTCGGTCATCAACAGCATGTCGGCGCATTGATGCTGCACCGCTTGATAAGACCCGATCGTCCGATCGAATTGCTTTCGAGTCTTGGCATAGTCGAGCGTCGTTTCACGAATCCACTGCATGGCGCCGAGCATCTCAGCACAGGCCGCTAGTGTCGCGACTCGCATGGAATGTTCGAGAGCCTCGCGGGCTTGACTGCCGACAGCCACGATATCATGCTCGGCAATCGAGACACCGTCGAACTCTACGTCATAAAGCGTACGCGTTGCATCGAGGCTTCGCGTTTTCTTAAGACTTAGGCCGGATCCCCTAGCCGATACCAGGACAATCGCCAATTCCGAGCCTTGACGAACAACGCATAGGATCGTATCAGAGGCTTCGGCATCCAGCACCAATGTCTTGCGGCCGGTGAGTTGCCATCCGGATTGTGTCGACCTAAGTTGCAACTGAACTTGTTCAATGTCCCAATCGCTATCTTGGTCCAGCAACGCAACCGTTGCGGTGTGCTCGCCCAAAGTTATCGACTGAAGCAGAGCTATCGATTGAGAATTGGCCAACTGCGCCAAAAGCGTGGCGGCCCAAGTGGTCGCCAAGTACGGACCGGGTAGGCAGGCCCGACCCATTTCTTCTGCGATAACCGTCAATTCAACAAGTCCCAGTCCCAGGCCGCCAACGTTTTCATCAAGGTGCAAACCGATCCAACCTTGATCGGCGATCGTCTGCCAAAGCGATTTATCATGCGTTGTTTCGCTGGCCATCATTTCACGAACTCTCGACAGCGGACAAGTTTGCGCGAGCGTCGCGTGCGCGGTCTCACGTAGAAGCTTTTGTGGTTTTGAAAGATCGAATTCCATGTTGATGTTGCTTTCTACGCTTAATAACTGCGAGGTAGGCCAAGTACGCGTTGGGCAATAATGTTACGTTGAATTTCACTCGTCCCCGCCTCGATCGTGTTGCCGCGCGAACGAAGATAGTTGAATGCCCAGCGGCCATCGTCGAAGTCCCAAGATTGTCCGGGCAAGCCGAGAATTTCCAGCGCGAGTTGCGCGTTTCGCTGATTCATTTCGCTCCAATACAACTTGAGGATCGAGCCTTCTGGACCAGGTGCGTGCGAGTTGCTCATCCCTGACAGTGTTCGCAACGAATTTAACCGGAAGACTTCGAGATCAAGATGCGCTTGAGCCAGTTTCTGACGAACGATCGAATCCTCGGTGATCGGTCGTCCGCTGCGTCGCATCGTTTGCACGCGTTCGAGCAGCCTATCAAAATCACGTTTGAACATCATATACAGTCCCGTTCCAAGGTTAGCTCGTTCATTGCCGAGGGCCGTCAACGCAACTCCCCAACCTTGATTGACTTCACCAAGAACATTCGACACAGGAACGCGAACGTCGGTAAAGAAAAGTTCGTTGAACTCAGCATCACCGGTCAACATCTTCAACGGGCGAAACTCGACGCCTGGACTCTTCATATCGACCAGCAAGCAAGTTAAGCCTTTATGTTTTGGTGCCGCTGGGTCCGTGCGGACGACGAGTAAACACCAGTTGGCGACGTGCCCAAAGCTCGTCCAAATCTTTTGTCCATTCACCACGTAATGGTCGCCATCGAGTACCGCTTTCGTGCCGAGGGCTGCCAAGTCGCTGCCGGCATTGGGCTCGGAAAAACCTTGGCACCAGATGTGATCACCCATCAGCAACGGTTTTAAGAACTGTTGCTTCTGGGCTTCGGTTCCAACGGCAATGATTGTTGGACCGACCAAACCTTCGCCGATGACACCCAGTCGCTCGGGCGCTTGAACCAACGCGAGTTCTTCTTGAAAGATCGATTGCTCGATGATCGTAACGCCGCGCCCACCATGCTCCCTCGGCCACGAAACGCCAGCCCAGCCGCCGTCGAAAAGCGTCCGTTGCCAGGCCCGCAAATATTCAAGGTGAGCTTGCTTCGATTCGGCATCTTTCGATGGTTGAGTCCATGGCGGCGGTACGTTGGCTTGCAGCCAGCCGCGTAGCGTATCGCGAAATTGAAGTTCTTCAGCAGCTAATGTCAGGTCCATATTGAGTTTCCCTTTGGTTTTTGAAAAGACTAAACGATCGAGTCGGCCAGTGTAGAACAATTGTCTCAATTGTTCCGAATCGCTAGCAGCGCACGAACAGTTGAGACAATTGTTCTACACTAGGTGGGCTCGCAATTTCACTGTGCATCATTCATCTCGCACCGCATCCCATAGCAATTCGGCAACGTCCAATACTTTAGTCGGACGCGCCGACAGGTCGGACGCCTGGACGGCGGTCACACCATCCTCGAGCATCGTCATGCAAAACGGACAGCCCACGGCAACCACGTCGGCGCCCGTTGCTAATACTTGTCGAGCGCGTTCTCGATTAACGCGTTGGTTGGCTGGCTCGTCAACAAAGCTCATCCCGCCACCGCCGCCACAGCAAAAACTATTCTCTCGACTCTTTTCCATTTCGATACTAGCCGGACGAACCGATATTTGAATGAGCTGCCGCGGTGCGTCGAAGATCTTGTTCTGGCGACCGAGGTAACATGGATCGTGAAACGTCACTTTGGCTTCCGATTGGGCGTTGGGCGACAACTTACCTTCGCTGACCAAGCGTTCGAGGAATTGACTATGGTGAAGAACTTCGAATTCCCCGCCTAACTCTGGGTATTCATTGCGAATGGTATTGAAGCAATGCGGACAAGCCGTGACCACCGTTTTGACATGATAGCGTTGGAGAGTGGCAATGTTTTCTCGAGCAAGATTCTGAAAGAGAAACTCGTTACCCATCCGTCGAGCCGGATCACCGGTACATTTCTCTTCGCGTCCTAGAATCGCATAACGCACGCCAGCTTTTTCGAGCAACTGAGCCATGGCTCGCGTGACTCGCTGATTGCGTTCGACAAGTGCACCGCCGCAGCCAACCCAGAGTAGGACTTCGCACTCTTGAACATCGGCAAGCTGCGGAACCTGAAGACCTTTTGTCCAATCAAGACGTGAGAACTGGGTACCCGCATACGGATGCCCGCGAGCTTCCAGTGATCCGATGGCGGTTTCCATAGTATCGGGTAGCACCGCTTCTTCCATCGCTAAGTGCCGACGCATATCGATGATCTTCGGCATCTGCGCAATCGAGACCGGACAGGCTTCGACGCAAGCTCCACACGTCGTACAAGCCCACAACGCTTCCGGCGAAAGGGCCGGTGTTGCATCGATGATCGACATCGAAAAATCGTCACGCGTATGCGAAAGATGCTGAAGATCCAAGATCACATCGCGGGGCGACAAGAGCTTGCCAACCGTATTCGCTGGGCAGACCGCCGTGCAACGTCCACATTCGGTACAGGCATCGAGATCCAGCAGATCCTTCCAAGTAAAGCCCGCGAGTGAGTTGACCCCCAGGCTTTCATCGTTGTCGAAATCGATCGCCCGCAAGGACGCACCGATCGGCGTCAGCGGTGCGGTGTAAAGGTTAAGAACGGCGGTCACCGGATGCACGAGTTTGGTATACGGCGCCCATGCGAGAAAACCAAAGACCAAGCCCATATGCAGCCACCACGTCACGACGTGGGCCGATTGCATTGCGGCGACCGACATCCATGATTTCGACAACATCGCAACCATGTATCCGAACGGCGACCACATTCCCCAAGGATCATTGGTCGCTGCGATCCGCCAGCCTTCCAAAAGGAATCCGCTGATAAGGATAACCAAGAGAAAGATCAGGATAAGCGATGCTTCCCAGCTATGAACTAATTGAGACAATGGTCTTAACTTGTTGTTTGGCAACGAAAGTTCCACGACATTCGCAGACTTTGTATTGTTTGAAACGGCGTCCCGCAAACAGAAAAACCAGCGACGAGAAGCGGCCAATCCAAGTCCGAGGATCGTCAATGCTCCAAAGATATCGACCGTTAGCGATTGAAACCAGAGATAGAATTGGCCCTGCATGATCGGCAGGCCAAAATCGTGATGGATAAAGACGACCGTCGTGGCTATCGTCAAAACGATCATGCCCCAAAAAATTAAGGCGTGAAAGAAGCCTGCAAAGCGCTGTTTCCACGTCGCTTGCTGGATGACAGCGTGCCGAAATACCAATTCGAGACGCTTCCAAGGTTGGTCGAAGCGCTGCGCAGGTCGACCTCGACGCCATAACCGAAATCGTCGATAGAATCCGTAACCCGCAATCAACAGCGTCGGCACTAACAGGACGTACATGATCCACACGTGCGTCACGTTCCATAAGACTTCGCGAGTGGGAAGTTCACCGTTCATGCCAGCAACTCGATGATCTTTTCACGTAATGGGCCAACGACCTTTCGATAGTCATCGACGAGTCCGAATTGGCAATGATGAAAAATTGGCGCGTCCGGATCGAGATTGATGGCAGCGATCGTCTTGGCATCAGCGATCCCCATGATATGTTGGCTAGCTCCGGAAATTGCGATTGCCAAGTAAAGTTCCGGTGCGACTTTCTTTCCAGTCTGTCCGACTTGCCAACCGGCCGGTACCCAACCGGCATCACAGGCTGCTCGAGACGCTGCCACTTGTGCCCCCATGGCCGAAGCCAAACTTTGTAAATGCGTGAACGGTTCCGGGCCACCCAAGCCACGACCACCCGAGACAATGACGCGGGCGTCTTCGAGTCGAGCGGCGTCTTGAGGCTGTGTCTGACGATCGATGAGCACGACACGCTGGTCTTCTTCAATCTTTAACTGCATATGAACAATCTCAGCCGAAGCGTCCTGCGGCCGAGCCGGATCATAAGCACGGGCACGAACCCAAATGACGGCGGGTTTGCGACGCAAGGCGAACGTCGCAAGGGCTTTGCCACCATACACACTCCGCGTTACCAACACCGCTTCGCCCTCGGCTTTCAGACTCAGCGCATCACCCGTCGCCGAACCCTTTAAACGATGAGCCAACCGCGGAGCCATTTCTTGACAGTAGCTGTCATTGCCGAGCAGAATCACAGCCGGATTCAATTGTCGGCATGCTTCTGTCAGAGCCGTCAAGGTTGTTTCGCTGTGATAGTTTGCCAGCATAGGATCGCTCATCACTTGAACGCAATCGGCGAAACGGGCAACCTCTGCAACAAGATCGTCCGACGGCGAACCAAGAATCAAGATTGTATGTCGACCAGAGAGTTCCTGGGCCAGTCGTTGCCCAGCACCAAGGACGCCTAGAGCGGCACGATCAATTCCAGTCCAAGTAAAGACGCAACTTATAACAACGGATGTCAAGTTTCACTCCTCAAGCAGACTGAACAACGGCTACGATTCTCTGAGCAAGTCCCGCGATACGTTCTTCGAGCGTCTCACCGGTGACCAATTCGCAATGCGCTTGTTTTATCGGAATCGTCAATTCAACTACTTCAGTACCGGTTAGGCATTCCTCGAGGGACTGTTTATCCAATCCGATATCGGCCAAGCTCCAGTTTGTGAGCGGCTGACGAAAGGCTTGCATGACGTCGCGGGTCTTCGCGATTCGCGGAACGTTTTGATCGTTGTTAGTCACCGTTATGACTAACGGCACGTTCGCCTCGACAGTCTCGCTACCTTGATCCGTTTGTCGGCGGATCTTAACCAACCCCGGCTTGGTCGCATCGGTATTCAACTGATCTGCAAAACTAACACACGGCCAGCTAAATTCCTCGGCTAGTAAACCACCAGTTTGCCCGTCACCCCAATCGCCCGACTCGCGTCCTGTCAAAATAATATCAAAATCACCCAACTTACGAATGGTCGCGGCTAGCACGCGGGCGGCGACCCAAGGATTAGGTCGCTGCGCAAAGTCATGTTGGACTAAGACCGCCGTATCGACGCGAAGCGCCAATGCTTTTCGCAAGATCTCCTCGGCGGAAGAAGTCCCGAATGCGACGACCGTGATCTTGCCGCCATGCTGTTCGCGAAACTGCAAAGCTGTTTCCAAGGCATTGGCACAAAAGATATTCATGACCAGTCCGGCCGTTCCGCGATCGGCTTCGCGAGTAGCGGCATCGATTCGAAAATCACGCGATGGCATTTCGGGATCAAGAATCTGCTTTAAACAGACGACTATATTCATCGAGTGCGTTTGCCTTTGCTTGGCGTCATCAAAACTCCTCCAAAATACAGATTCGTCAATTGATCCAACGTTTCATCGGCACTCAACGATCCATCGCGATTGAACCAGCGTGGCAACCACAGCAACATGCCGAACAAGCTGAAAGTCGCCACCGTCGTATCGACATCGCGAAGTTTTCCTTGTCGCTTTAGATCGTCCAAAGCTCCACGTGTAAGATCGAAATATAGCCGCTTGCGCTTGTCAATTTGCTTGCGAAGCTTAGGTGGCAACGAAGAACTCTCATCGGTCAGGATCGGAATCGCCTGCACGCCTTTGATCAATTCGCCACCATGACGCTGAATGATAAATTTCAAGCGATCTTCGGCGTCGTTCAACACTTTGGCTGGCTCGACGACTTCTTTTTCCAGCCAATCCAATCCAAAACTGATGATCCGAAATAGCAGATCTTCTTTGCTTTCGATGTAATAGTACAATCCCGCCTTGGTAATCTCCATTGCTTCCGCTAAATCGCTCATCGAAGTCGCGTCGTACCCACGATCGTGAAATATCTGAGCAGCTTTGCAATAGATCTCTTCGGTCCGATCCTGTACTTCTGCTTTGCCTGGAATTGTTGGGGATTTCATAGATAATCTTGTGGCCTTCAATGAGGAAAGCGACCGCCAAACGCAAACTTACCGAACATTCAGTAGAATAGTATACGGTCGGCAAGAGGTTGTCAAACGATCGAGGTGATTTCCCAATCACCTTGGAGGACTAGGATACTTACCGATCATCCGGTAAACTAGGGGGCGGGTCTATGTCGACTTTTTGCATTCTAGCCGGACATCGTGGCGACCTTGTCAACCAAGAATCGGAGGAAGTATGGGAAACGGGCCAATCAATCGTCGCTTGTCGATGGATGTCGAGTTAGCCATCCGAGCCCGACGATCGGTTCGTGGCTATACGGGTGAGCGAGTTCCCGACGAAACGTTTCGGCATATTTTTGAGTTGGCTCAGCACGCGCCCTCCAATTGCAACATCCAGCCCTGGCGGGTCTATGTCGCATCGGGCGCGACTCGCGAACGCATCCGGGCGGCGATGCTCGAACAAATCCGACTTGGAATCGCGCCTAACCCCGACTTTGACTATCCGGTCAAATTTGACGAACCGTATCGGCAGCACCAAATTGCGTGCGCCGTCGCCTTGTACCAAGAGATGGGGATTGGGCGCGATGACAAGCCTGGACGCACGCGTGCATCGCTTCGCAATTTCGAATTGTTCGACGCTCCGCACGTCGCCTTCCTGGGTATGGACAAGCAATTCAAAGAACCGGTGGCCCTCGATCTGGGCATCTATCTTCAGACCCTCATGTTGACAATGACATCTTCCGGAATCGCTTGTTGTCCACAGGGGAGCATGCGAAGTTACCCGGATGTTGTGAGGCGAGAATTTGGCCTTTCCCCTGAGGTTGGCATACTCGTTGGACTCTCCTTTGGTTACGAAGACCATACGGTTCCCGCCAACCGGACTCGAATCGATCGATCGCCGCTCGGCGAGAATGTAGTTTTCAAAGACTGATCGTTGCGAAATTCGGAGAGCAAACTTTAGGTCCGGAGGACCGGCAGAACATAGCCGGTGGTGCAAACCACCGGTTGCCGAACAGACCATAGATTTCTCTTAGCTCCGAAGGAGCGACAGATCTCAGTCTGGAGGTCTCTCGCCAATTGTACGCACGGTAACATCTTTTTGTCGCATTGAACGCTACTTTTGCAGAGCGAAAGGCGACTCTATTTGTTCGAACCGTCCATATTCAACAGAACACTTTCAAGGGAACACTCAACAATGACTAGTTTGCACGGAAAAACCATCTTCATTACGGGCGCGAGTCGCGGCATCGGGAAAGCCATCGGCATGCGAGCAGCTCGCGATGGTGCCAACATCGTGGTCGCGGCCAAGACCGCCGAGCCGCATCCGAAGCTAGAAGGTACGATCTATATGGCAGCCGAAGAAATGCAATCTGTCGGTGGCCAAGCCTTGGCCTGCATCACGGACATTCGCTTTGAGGAACAAGTGCAAACGGCTATCGACCAGGCCGTCGCGACATTCGGCGGTATCGATATTCTCGTTAACAATGCAAGCGCTATCGACCTGGCGGGAACGCTCGACGTAACGATGAAACGTTACGATCTAATGCACAGCATCAACACACGCGGCACTTTCCTGGTTTCCAAACTTTGCCTTCCGCACCTTCTCAAATCGCAAAATCCTCACATTTTGAACATCTCACCACCGCTCGACATGTCGCCCAATTGGTTCTCGTCGCATGTGGCCTATACCATGGCTAAGTTCGGAATGAGTATGTGTGTGCTGGGGATGGCCGAGGAATTTCGCCCATCAGGAGTAGCTGTCAACGCGCTTTGGCCCCGAACAACCATCGCTACGGCGGCCATTCAAAATTTGCTTGGCGGTGAACAATTGATGCGTCGAAGTCGCAAGCCCGAAATTATGGCCGATGCGGCCTATGCTATTCTCACTCGGAACAGTCGTGAATGTTCTGGCAATTTTTTTATTGACGATGACGTTTTGCGATCGATCGGTGTTACCTGTTTCGATGACTATGCTGTCGAGTCAGGTGCAGCGCTGCAAGCCGATTTTTTTGTGACGTAAATTAGAACAAGTTCACAAGCCCAATCGGATACTCTCACGCGATTTTTGATCTAAACAGGGCACAAAGATCTCTAAATCGAAAGGTTCCGGTTCGGAAAAATCACGGCAATGATGAAGCCGCCGTGCGATTGCCGGCAGGTATTTTAAACCGATAGAAATGTGATGCGATCGCTCTTCGAATATCGCTCGGCGTTCATCCTGAGTCATGGCCCATCAATCCTTGTTCTTTCGGATCGGTATCAATGCGGACAGTGTTGACGCAGGACGTCCGAGTTACGATTGCTTTTGAACCAACTGTTTCTTCTCGTCACGGTTGGTGTACCGCTCGTTGCTCGTTACACCGCGAAGCACCCAAGCCGCGTCGCCATGCAAATCTTGAGGTACACCTGATACGATCAATAATTTGTCGACACTCGCCATTGGCTCACCAACGATCGCTTTGGATGAGGTCACGGACCAGTCTCCACGCTTACCTCCAATAAAGCTATACAGACGTAGATTCACTTGAGTATCTCCTGAAGTTTGCTCGTTCGCGATGGATTGACAGGGATTGCTTGAACCTAGCATAAAGCCACCCACCAACATCGAACGCATCATGGCGTCGCGTCTGTTGGGATTGTCACATTTTTGATGAGATTCGTCCATTGTGTAAAGTGCCGTATTCCTACCGAGTTTCAATCACCAGACTCTTCTTAACGATTGGGCTTTTTTGCTGTTCCTTCAGGTCATGGACAAACCGATCTGCCGTGTTCTTGCCTCGAAATAAAGTTCCGCCGGCGAACTCTCCTTCGCTTGCAAAGACAGTAATCAATTCTTGGCCCAGGCTCGGCTTTACCGTGATCGTCTTTTGTTCTGGAAACCGTAGTGATACACCAGCAGCGAGTTGCGTTCCGGCTGGCATGAGGACCACTTTTTCACCTTTTGTCCCCGTCCCGACTAACTCGATGAAAATCGGCGATTTGCCTTTATTCGCAACGATGATCGCGATCTCGTCACCGGCACTAAAGGTACGACTGGCTCGAGTTGTTGAAATTTCGATATCCGGTCCGTGACCAAGCGGTGAATAGTCGAATCGTGAAACGGCATCGAGCGGTACGACGGGGTCGCCCAAACCTAGCTCGCGAACTATCTGATCAAAGTAGTCTTCCCAAGTATCGCGGCGGACCGCTCCGTGGCTAGCCAGTGGAACCAAGCCCAACGCAGCGAACTGTCGGCTTCGAAAGACGGCTCCCAAGTCACCAGGTTTCGTTAGTCCCAGTTCGCCGGAGGCTGTCGTGAGTGTCAATGGATCTTCTAGAAATCGACGTGTTACGGGAGCGAGTGGCTCAGTCGTTTGTGGATGTCCTAAGACTTTCTCTAAGGCCGTTGAAAATCGTTCGCCATCGGACTTCAAAAACGCAGTCAGCTCATCTTGTTTTGGATAGAGTTCCAGGACTTCGCGTCGACTGAACCCAAGATTGCCTGGAAGCATCTCAACGGCCGGTCGCACAACATCTTTGAACGACTTCATACCTTGATCATGGCAGCGAATGCAAGACAAAGCGTTGCGAACAACTTTATCCTCAGCAAATTTGTCAGTTACAATTTCCGTCGGGCCGGCGTCAATCCGGTTCCCGGCAGCGTTGGCTAGATAGTAACCCTGCAAGCCGTTTGGCAAGTTGAAGATCATCTCGCCGCCGACACCATGAAGATGGATCGGATCACGAAAGATGTTCTCGTTGCCTTTGTTCGTAGCGTAGTCGATCGACTTCCAGTACGCACCATGGGGGGCGGCATAACGTTCGGCCGCCCGATTGTTGCGGGAAACTCCTGACAAGATCACCGCGCCGCGATCTACATTTTTATGCTTTAACTCAGCGGCTACGTCCACGCCAACAATCTCGCGTTCGAGGTCCGTCACATTCGATGGCATATGCATGATGTCATGGTAGAGAGCGGGTTGCGGCGCGACACTACAAAACCAATCAATTCGCATGTAAGCAATTTCCCGAACCATTCCCGCTGGCCCCATAAACTCGGTTCTGAGCTTGTCATACGTCTCCGAATCGTCGTAAGAAATCGCATACGGATATTCGAGTAGGAGTAAGTCGTATACATTTAATGAAGACTTAAGCTTGCCTTGACTTCCGCTCGCCTGTAATGCATCGTGATGCCAACCGAGTTCGCGGATATCGGCGGCGAACAGCGTCGCCGTCTCGCCATCAATGGTTTCGATCATCACGGGGTCCCGTGCGTAAGTAAGGTGATTAATCGTCTTCGCCAAGGCATCGCGCTGAAGGTTCAGTTCATCGCGAGTTGCTCCACGTGTGAGGAGATGATTGCAACTGAAGTAGCGCACAAAGCGTTGTTGGTTGGACGGTAACGAGCGTTGATGGGTCAGGATTTTCTTGAGAACATAATCGACGCCGGCGATCGCGTTAAAGGCTTCTTCGCGACGGTTCTCCTCAGGCATCACGACGTCGGTCGGAAACGCAGTCGCACCCTCGGCAATCCAGAGGCGGATCCTATCGATCTCGCTCGGTGACAACGCTGGCAAATCTTGCGGCATGCGAATCTCTTCGTCTTCGCTGACAATGACTTCCATCAACTTCGATTTCTCGGGCTTGCCAGCCATGACTACATCGGCCTTGATCAATGATTCTGCGCTCAGAACATCAAAGTCCGTCGAGGATGCTTCGGCATTGTGACAATCGGAACATCGGCTGCGGAGAATTTCTTTCACCTCAGCATTAGAGACCTTTTTCACTTCGGAGCCCGATGAAGTTGGAGCGAAACTGCAAATCACTAGGCATATTGCGATGGAAATTTGAGTCACGACGTTGGTTGGTTCCGTCGAGCAACGTCTTTCCTTTGTTATGGTTCGGATAAGACTTTTGGTGATCATTTTATGTCTCAGTTAGTTTGGTCAGTGGCTTTGATTCTATTGTCAACTCAAAAACACCCTCGATGTTGTGAATTCAGATAGAATAACATTTCAGGAGAAGGAATAGTTTTGAGAACGGCAAGAATTTCGCTCGTCAGGAGTTTTAGAGAATTCGTCACTCAAATCCAGAGAGTGCTTCAAAGATGGCGTTATATAAATGCACGTTTTCATCCGTGAACTTTACCAAGCAATAGGAGTTCCTGCGTTGCAAAGCTTGCTTTAGTTCGCGTGAGCCATTATGCTTCCAACATCGACAGTTTTGTTTCCGAATTGGGTCTATCTGTACTAGTTAGGAAGTTCGATGTTACGCTTGTTCTTTGCGGCTTTCATTGGCATCTGCGGGTGCATGCTTGAGGGAAGTTCGATCCAAGCAGCAGACGACTTGGATAAGCAACTGCTGAAGCAGGCATATTCAGTTCTCGCTACACTCAAGGAAAAGGGATACCACAATGTTGGCGTACTGAAATTCCGGGTAAAAAAAGGGACCGAACCTGCAACCGATCGTGCTGGAACTCTTAATCTACGATTGTCTGAGAAACTTGAGATGGCCTTAATTCTTGCCAATAAGATTCAGGATCCAGTCGGCATAATTCGAAATGCTAACAAAACGGCATCCACGATCACTGGGGCAAATCATCTAACTCAAGAGGGTCGCAAGCAGCTATTCACCGTTCAGTACAACTTGGCTTGGGGAGAAGAGAAGGTTACTCCGGACGCCTTCATTACTGGCGTTGCTTACTTGGATCCCAATTTTCAATCGATGTCGGTCGGACTATCAATGTTCGATGCGTCCGGAGCGGAGCTTGTTCCGTTATCTAAGTTTGACGCCAAACCTGATCTTGAGGACTTACAAGAAAGCGGCGAAAGCTTTACCGTTCGTGGCGTGTTCGATCAAGGCAGCCTCGAAATGACGCAAGATCAACGCAAAGACAAAGCCACCGACGAAGCGGTAAAGACAACGCTGTTGGTCAAGAGTGAAACAGCAGGGCAAACTACCCCCTCCGCTTCGAAGGTTCATCCTTTGTCTCCGAGCCATCCGGATTCGCCGATTGCATTAGAAATCTATTACGACGCCAAGCCTCAACCGATTGAGTTTCGTGAGGGTGCCGCTTTCGTGAGTGAGCCTAAAGAAAATCAAAAGGTATCGCTCATTGTACGTCGGAAAGGTATCGCCCGTCCTCGTCTAGGAATAGTGCTCAAGGTAAACGGTGAGAATACACTCTATCGTCAAAAGCTTCCGGACGCCCAGTGTTCGCCCTGGATATTCGAACCTTCTCTTAACGAATTCGGTGTACAAGGATATCAGCTCGACGCCGGATCACTGCAACAATTTAAAGTCCTATCGCAAGCTCAATCCAAAGCCAAGGAGATTGATTACGGTGAGTTTGTTGGAACGATCTCCATTAGCGTACTCAAAGAACAAACCGTAGAGCCGAAGGCTTCGATCGAACTGCTCGCAGATGATGGCGAGGACTTCGCAATCCTCACGCGAAGCGCCTTTCCCAGTAAGCCTGCTCGCAATTTAAGTGCCTTGCGTCATCAGCTAGCCGACTCTACAACGCGTGGACTGATTGTCGAAGGTGCCGTTGTTCAGCAAAGCGTTAAGATCGCTCAGTTCAAAGGTGACTCAATCCCCATTATGACCGCGACGATCAAATACTATAACCCTCAAGATTTGCCCTAATAAAACTCAATAAGGTGTGAACATGAAAAACGTCTCGCGTCCTTCCCGTCGATGCCGTGCTATCCAATTTGCGGCCATTGTAGTTCTCGTTGTAAGCACGTCGCTATCGAGCATCCTATCAGCCAATTACCTTGCCGGGCGCCATTACTATGGTGGCTGGAATTACTATCCAACCCGCACTTACTATTACTCAAATTACTACTACAAACCCCAACCGACTTACGAAGGTTACAAGCATCATTACTGCGTTCACTATCCGGCAACCCCTCGCTACGTGTATTACTACAATCCGGTGAGGCGTGTTTACTGGGGTCGCTATGACCTCGAGCAAAAAGGTTATTCAATGCTTGCAGAAAAAGACCGCAAAGAAGACCTCAAGGCAATTCCAGAAGAGGCCTTTCCGAAACCGGGCGAAATGCCTCCAATTCCCGATTCAGACGATGGGGAAAAAATGCTCCCGATCGATCCGCTAACTCTTCCTCGTTCGGATGTTCCCAAAGACGTCCCTTCGAAATAGCTTCGCAAAGTAGGGTAGCGACAAATCGCAAACCCGTGGGTTGGCCATCTCTTCTCGTAAGGAATATTTTTCAAGGAACACCAGCACGCTTCGTATGAAGCGCGTCGGATGCTCCTTTCAATTCATCGCTAAGCAAATTTACATTATGTCTAAGCGCCTATTTGTCTGCATTGCGTTAAGTCTGTTCATCACACTGACAGGTTCTTTGTGCCGTGGTCAAGATCCGCGAGGCGCAGCACTTAGCAGTGCTATTACTCTGGCCGAACAATACGAAAAACAATTCAAACATCACGAAGCGGCCGTGGAATATGCGAAGGCACGCGGAGTCGCATCGCAAATGTTCGGGAATAACCACATTAGTGTTGCAGCGCTTTCGCAAGCCGAAGGCCTGTTGCATCGTACAATGGGCGACTTCACAAAAGCGGAATCGCTTATAAATCAAGGACTCAAAATCGCGGAATCGGTTGGTGATACCGAATTCGTTGCTGAAGCGATCAATAATTTGGCCGCAGTGAAGTGGGAGCAAGCGGAGTATTTAGAAGCTGAAACACTTCATGAGCGAGGACTCGCACTGCTGATTCGAAGCTATGGGGAGAACTCTGCTGCCGTCGCGGTAAGTCGCGGTAATCTCGGGGGCGTTTATAAATCATTGGGAGAATATACTCGAGCAGAATCCTTCATGCTTGAAAGTGTGAAAGTGCTCAGGGCGAACCAACCTAAACTTGCGTTGGAACTAGCTGATGGCTTGATGAACCTTGCAGACCTGTACACCGTCCAAGGGAATTTTCCACGTAGTGAGTTGCTGTTACTAGAAGCAATCCAGATTAAAAAACAGAAGTTCGGAGCAAATCATTTTGAGGTCGGCCGAACAGGAAACAATCTGGCGGCACTCTATTCGGCCATGGGCCAATTCGAGAAGGCTGAATCGATGCAGAAGCAGGATCTGAAAATTTTGGAGGCAGGACTGGGGGCCGACCATCCCGACGTCGCCCGAGTTTTACACAATCTAGCGATCGCATATCATCTACAAAAACGATTTGCAGAAGCCGAGCAGCTCTATAAACGCGTGTTGGCAATTCGCCAAAAGGGAGTCGGAAAGGATCATCCCGACACCGCCCTAACGAAACATAATCTGGCTGGGTTCTATACCGATCGCGGAGATTATGAGCAAGCCGCGGCCCTCTATGAAGATGCACTTTCTATTCGAAGAAAGAGTTTAGGTATCGACCACCCGAGTGTAGCTTATACCCTCATGGCAATGGGTAAGCTAGAGTATCGACGAGGCCGGCTTGAAGATGCAAGAAAACGGTTAGACGAGGCATTGCTGATTCGTCAAAACAAACTCTCTCAACACCATCCTGACCTTGCATATACCCATAGTGGCTTGGCGGAGGTCGACGCCGCTACGGAAAAGTGGGAATCGAGCGTCGAGCACTTCGACCTTGCGCGTCGTGGGTTTCGTAGACACGTCGATCAGGTCTTGCCGTCACTTTCTGAAGCCGATCAACTTAAGTTTTTAAAGTACACCGAGGAGCCTCATTATCATACCGCCCTATCGCTAGTTCTTTTCCAACCGCAAAACGAACAGGTCATCGAGCAGTCGGCAAACTGGGTACTCAACGGAAAAGCCGTTTCTCAGCAAGCGCTCGCCCAGCGAGCCCTTGTTGCACGCGATACAACCAATCCTCAACTAGCCGCCGTCGTTAAAACGTTGCTCTTTATTCGAAAACAACTTGCATCGCTCACAATGATCAGCGAACCCAAAGAAGCTGACTCAGTTCGGCAAAGCCGCATTGATGAGCTCTCGAAGCAAGAACAAGCCCAGTCCCA
Organism: Pirellulaceae bacterium; assembly: GCA_034408855.1. Lineage (GTDB taxonomy): Bacteria > Planctomycetota > Planctomycetia > Pirellulales > Pirellulaceae > JAIYDQ01. The sequence goes on along the minus strand of JAWXCK010000266.1, from coordinate 8,003 downwards.
AAAACTCACTGAACAAGGCGGGCGATCTTTAGGGTCGGGAGCGTGGATTGAAACCGATCAAGTCCAAAAAGCGCTTCAGGCCAACTCGGTTCTAATAGAGATAACGCGATTCAAGCATCACGACTACAAAAAGCCAAGCATTGATGCGGAAGAGCTACTCGAACGCTACGTCGCTTGGATTATCCCAACGGTCGATGGCGGAAAAATTCGCGTGATTGATCTCGGTGATGCCTCGAAGATCGATGAACACGTACGGGCGGTACGAACCGCGCTCAAAGAAGCTCCTGCATTGATCCGCGAGCAAGGCGAACCGGATGCCGAAAAAATGCTGGCTCCCGTCCTGAAAAACCTCGCTGATAAGATACTTTATCCTTTGTTGGCGGCCATCGAGCCCAATCAAACCATTTATCTGAGCCCCGATTCGCTGCTGTGGCTTGTCCCATGGTGTGCATTGCCACTGGAGAACGATGAATACGCGATCGAGAAATTTGATATCCGATTTCTTGTCACCGGACGCGACTTAGTTCGTGCCGATGCAAGACTCAATGTTGGTAAGCCAATTATTTTTGCAGACCCCGATTTTGACCTCGACCCCGTCGCCGTTGAAACTGCAACACAACAGGTGTTGCGCAAATCATCGGGAGACAGAAACGCATTGCGAGCTGTCGCGCCTTCTGGAAAATTCAAACTCGGAACCGCAGCACGGCTTCCTGGTACGAAGACCGAAGCGGAGGCCGTGCTGCCTCAACTAGAGATTTTTACCGCTTCGAAAGCGTCGGTGTATTCAGGTCAGTGGGCTCTGGAAGCGATCTTTAAGGCACTTCATCAACCGCGCGTGCTCGTGTTGAGCACACATGGGTTTTTTGAAGAGGAAAAGCCATCGACGGACGGTGTCCCAACCGTTTCAAATCCGCTGCTGCGTTGTGGCTTGCTCTTGGCGGGATGCAACAAGCCCATCGATACTTCCCAGGTCGATGGAGAGGACGGAATTCTTACCGGACTTGAAATTGTCAGTGCCGATCTTCGCGGGACGGAATTGGTCGTGCTCAGCGCATGCGAAACTGGGCTTGGCGAAGTACGAAACGGTGAAGGGGTCGCTGGTTTGCGACAAGCGTTCCAATTGGCCGGCGCACGCGCTGTTGTGTCGACGTTATGGCAAATACCTGATCGCGAAACTGCCAAACTCATGGCCAATTTCTTCTCCGGATTAGCCCAAACTAACGACAAGGCACGATCGCTTCGCGATTCCCAACTCAAATTGATCGAAACACGCCGTGACCGTAATGGAGCTGCGCATCCGTTCTTCTGGGCGGCATTTACAATCACCGGCGAATAATTTTTCTATTAGAAGTCGGCTCATCCCGCTCCCTCGACTCAAGCAGATGTTGACGGATGTCACCATGATCGTAACGACGGCTTGCGGCTATCACCGCACCCCTTGGTTAATTTGTCGTAAGATGAGTAGAATTGCGAAACGAAACACCCCCTCTTTTCGGGATGTGTCAATGGATGGAAGCACGTTCTACTGTTATGAACAAACCTTTTCTTGGCGTCGCACAACTGCTGGCCACTTCGATGATATGTCTGGTCGGATCATCCCAGGACGAACTTCCGCGCGGCAGTTGGGTCAAGCACGGCCTTCCCGAGTCATCCCGCGAGGAACTGCGATCACTGCTCAAAGATCAAGTCGAACGTCAGCGGATCCCAGGTGGTTCCATTCTCTTGATTCATAAGGGCGAGCTGATTTTTGCCGAGGGATTCGGCTGGGCCGATATCGCGGCGAAGCGACCTTTTCAAGTCACCCAGCCGGTTAAGATTGCCTCAATCACCAAGCCTATTGTCGCCACCGGAATCGTTGCGATTGCCGACGGTAACCAAATTTCACTCGACGAACCGGTGAGTAAATGGCTGCCGGAGTTTCGCAACGTAAAACTCTACTCTGGCGAACCCGCATCACGGGCGCCAACCATCCGCGAACTACTGTCGCATACCGGTGGCGCCCCTATCGACGAATCTCCACAGGGTCGGCCTTGGCTGCGAGACTGGTCCAACGGTCCAGATGTTACGCTCGCAGACGTCGTAGAGCGATTGAGTAAAACCGGTCTCGCGTGGGAACCTGGCGCGAAGTTCGGCTATAGTGGTTCAGGCTTCGATACGGCTGTGCGGGCAGTGGAAGTGGCAACGGGAAGAAATTTTGAGGAGCAGCTTCACTCGCGCATCTTTATGCCATTGGAAATGACCGAGACAACGTTCCGTCCAAGCCCAGTTGTGAAGGCGGCCATCCCCAAAGCCTACAATCTCACCACGAACGGCATCGTTACCAGCACTCGTAAGCCTCGAGAACACAATGCCTCAAATTACGTGACCTATGGCGGCAGTCTCGTCACGACGCCCCGAGACCTTGCCAAATTTCTCCTGTTGCATTTACAACATGGTGAATGGCATGGCCAGCAGATCATTTCGGACGAAGCGATCCGCTCGATGCACCAGAAACCTAAATGGTCGCCCACCGGTTACGGATTGGGCTGGTCTCTCGGCAAATTCGGCAAGGATGGTCAACGTCTGACGATCGGTCACACCGGTTCCAGCGGCACCGCGTGCAACATTGATTTCGACAAGCAACTGGTATGGTTACTCTTCACTCAGATGCCCTCACCAAAGAATCCCGCACTGACCAAGGAGCCAACATTCCACCAATTATTCCGCGACAAGTTAAAAGAGATCACCGCCCAACTTGAATGATGACGATCGTTGATCCACACTAAGGAAGCGTGGATGACTTAAGGCCGACCTCGTCGACGTTTAGAAATGGTTCAAGATGGACGAGAACATCTCGGATGCGCGCGAAACGGGCAACGAGTTGGTGTCGGACTTGATGTCCGATAGCGTGACCGGCCGCGACCGTAATATCGGCATCGACTTGAACGTGTATGTCGACCAAGTATTCGATACCTGACTTTCGAATCCAAAGTTTCTCGACGGCTCGGACACCGGGAACTTTGGCGGCCGCCAGACGAACTTCCTGAACGAATGCAGGCTCTGCTTGCGGGTCGAGCATTTCGCTGATGCTGGCAAGGAGAACTCGACTGCCGGACCAAAGTATCGCGGAAGCCACAACCATCGCTGCGATTTCGTCGGCCCAAATCCATCGGATGCCGCCCAGATTAATGACGCTCAATCCGATGAAAACCGCTAACGAACATAGCGCATCGCTTCGATGGTCCCAAGCATTTGCAATGATGGCCGTAGAGCCAGTACGACGTCCTACCCGTCGATTGTACCGGAAGAGCGATTCTTTGATCGCGATGTTGCTCGCCGCAATCCATAGCGTCCAAAGAGGAGGCATTGGATGAACTTCATTTATCCGCGAGACTGCCTCCCAGCCAACATAAAGCGCGGACGCAATGATCAGAATTGAGATACAAAGTCCCGCAATGGCTTCGGCTCGAGTATGCCCGTATGGATGCTCCTCGTCCGGAGGACGCTGAGCGAACTTCAACGCAACGATCGTCAGCACAGATGCGACTGAGTCTCCGAGCGAATTGATAGCATCCGAGATGAGTGCAAATGACTGCGCATAAATCCCACCGACGAGTTTGACAATACCGAGTACGAAGTTGATGGTGAGTCCAAGAAGTGTCGCACGGATCGCTTCTCGATAATATGCATCCGGGGTCGCAATGCTTTCCAAACAACTTGCTTCGTCTATCAAGTCGGCCTGTTTAGAAATCGGGTTATTCATCTTTGAGAACGACGACAAAGGTGTTCCTCATGGGACAAGTGCTTTGTCATGTGGATAAACTGAGATCAGCCGGAGTGCGCTTGCACCCGGTCTCCCGCGTGCAACCTAATCTATGCTATCCCATGGTTAGCCGGTTGACAATGAACTATTTGAGCCTCGTATGGTATTGAATTAAAGCTCTTTTTCTGCCATTATAAAGAGATGCTCCGAGTCGTAGTCACCTATCTTCTGCTGCTTGCTATTCTTGTATGCCCCTTCAATTGCTGGGGCATATTTGAGAGCAATCACGTTTCCACAGCGCTCACTACGCCGAAATGCCAATGTTGTGCTCATGCATGTGACGCCCACCAAACTGAACCTTCTAACAACGATCAAGACAGCTCCTCAGATCAACGAGACGATGATTGCCGCTGTCCAAGTTGTGTTTGCGAAGGTGCCGTTGCCGCTCCAAAAGTTGTCTTGAGCGATGCCTTCGTCGCGGGAATTTCAGCTCAGAATATCAGACTGCATTTTCTAGCTTGTCCCGAACAAGAAGTCGCTCAATCGGCTGGCCTTGCAAGACGTTTGCACCCGCCTCAATCCCATTTGTCGGGTAGAGCTGCCCGCATTCTCTTTCGATCATTCTTGATCTGATCTTCCGCAATGCTGTTTGCGAAAGTTCTGTTCTCATAGTCGCGATCGCGATTTTTGAATAGTGTGCTTTGACCCTTGTCATAGCTTAGCTTTTTGACTCGGAAGCATCAGGGCCCTGGTCGGACCAACCGGATCGTATACCTCAAAGCCCAAAAATTAGCCATCGAGCTCTCTATATGTTTCGTCGAAGATTTCTACCTTGGGACTACGGCGTTCGCAATTTGATGCGACGCCCATCACGGACTGTGCTGACGCTCGGCGCGCTTTCCGTAGTGATCTTGTTGGTGTTCGTTGTCGTTGGGTTTATTCGTGGATTGGAGCAATCGCTTTCTATAAGCGGTGACCCCAGTGCGGTTCTTATTTACTCGATGGGTGCCGAAGACAACATCGAGAACTCGTCGATTGCTGCACGAACGCCTGGTTTGATGAGCGCGAGCTTATCCGGAATTCAGAATCGATTTAGCGTCTCGTATGTTTCGCCGGAACTATACCTTGGCACCCGAGTGACAACGATCGACGCACAAGGAAGCGGATTGGGCCTAGTGCGTGGCGTGAGTACGGTCGCTCCGTTGGTACGACGCAATGTGAAGATCGTAGAGGGAGAATGGCCCAAACTTGGCGAGGTCATGGTCGGTAGGCTGGTGGCGACCAAACTTGGCAGTTCGCCTTCGTCGCTTGCGATTGGAAACGAAATTGAATTCGAAAAACATAGATGGCGAATCAGCGGAGTGTTCACAGCACTTGGTGCCGCCTTTGAATCGGAAATTTGGTGTTTACTTCCAGAGCTTCAACAAGTGCTGAAACGGCAAGACCTCAGTCTCGTTTCCATTCTGATGAAACCAGGTGTCGGTTCACAAGGTGTCGAGATTTTTTGTAAACAACGTACCGACCTTGAACTTCAAGCGATCAGTGAAACGGCTTACTACCAATCGCTACAAAAACACTACAAGCCGATGCGAATGTTGGGATGGTTGGTCGTCTTGTTGCTTGCGGGTGCGGGTGTCTTCGCGGGATTGAACATGATGTATGGGGCCGTTACAGGACGGATTCGCGAGCTGGCGACACTTCAAGCGATGGGATACCGTCGGCGTGCAATCTTAGTCAGCATCCTCCAGGAGGGGTTGCTGCTTTCTGCGGCGGGATCGTTGATAGCTGGAGTAATCGCATTGATTTTTGTCAACGGTGTGGCGGTACGATTCACCATGGGTGCGTTTTCGCTACGAGTCGATAGTGTTGCGCTACTAATTGGATGCGGCGTCGGGTTGCTGTTGGGCGTCGCTGGTGCGATTCCGCCTGCTTTGAAGGCGCTGCGCGAGCCCGTGGCTCAGAGTTTGAAAGCAATTTGAGGAGGAAGAGACGAGGAATTGGGAATGGGGAATGGGGAATTGAGGGTCTGGTGTTTAGTGTGTTGAACTTGTTTTTTGGAGAATGAAATGATGGTTTTACGATTTTGCGTTTGGGCGTTTTTTGGATCGTTCGCAATAGGGATGGTTGGTTGTGGTCAACAACAGGTGTCTACGTCGACTGGAAGTTCTTTGAATAGAGCTTATGTCACCAAAACTGAGCCTGCCGGTGCAATTCCTGTCGGTGAAGCTCGGTCATCGGCAAAGAGCGACGAGCATGTCGTTTTGGTAGGCCATATTGGCGGTTCTGCCAAACCTTTCGTCGACGGTATCGCGGCTTTTACGGTGGTTGATCCGAAAGTACCGTATTGCGCAGCCAAAGAAGGTTGTCCAACGCCTTGGGACTATTGCTGCGAACAAGGACAAGTGAAGGATAACATCGCGTTGGTCCAAATTGTTGACGATGCGGGAAAGACCATTGCCGAAGATGCTCGAAAGCTACTTGGCGTCAAAGAGTTGAATCTCGTCGTAGTCTCAGGCAAGGCACAGCGCGACGAAGCAGGCAACTTAACGCTGTTAGCCGATAAAGTCTTTCTCAAGAAATAGTCCAACTATGGCGATAACACGAGTCGATTTGCAACAGCTTGCGCTGGAGCGAAAGCCCGAGTCCGCATCAGTCGCTCATCGCACACCGTATGTTGTTCGATATGTCATTCCAGGATCGATCTTGATCGGATTCATTGGCCTATTGATCTATGCTTCAAGTGACCATTTCCTGCCTCGTCGCGAAGTGACCATCGTTCCCGTCATCGTGACCCGCGCCGAAGTACAACAAGGAGGAACACCGCTCTTTCAAGCTGCGGGATGGATCGAACCGCGTCCAACATTGGTAAACGTCGCAGCCTTGACCGAAGGCGTACTGGAACAACTACTGGTGGTTGAAGGTCAAGAAGTCAGTGCTGGTGATGCGGTCGCTAAGCTGATTGACGCTGATGCTCAGTTGGCCCTCCGGCAGACCGAAGCGACTCGCGAGTTACGGAGAGCTGAACTTCGAAGCATGGAAGCCGATTCAAAAGCGGCAAAACGACGCATTGAGAACCCAGTCCATCTCAAGGCCGCATTGGCTGAGGCGGAATCGACTCTAGCCAAGAATGAAACGGAGTTGGCTAAGATTCCGTTTTTAATTGAATCAGCCGAGTCCCAACTCAAGTATGCAAATGACAATCTAAGTGGTAAAGAAGCTGCGCTAGGTGCTGTCGCGGGGCGACTCGTGAATCAAGCGCGAAGCGAGCGGGATACCATCGAAGCGACTTTCAACGAACTACGTCAACGAAGCCCTCGACTGACTTTTGAGATTGTGGCGTTACGAGCTCGTGTTTCAGCTCTTGCTGAACAACTGCGACTTTTAATCGAGGAATCGCGTCAATTAGAAGATGCAACCGCGAAGGTTGAAGCCGCGAAGGCTAAGGTATGCGAATCAGAATTAGCCGTCGAATTAGCTGAACTGAAGCTCAATCGAACCAAAGTGACGGCGCCAATTTCTGGACGGGTGTTGCAAATTCTTGCACACCCGGGAACTCGCGTAATGGGACTCGAATCCACAGCGGGCCAAAGCTCGAATATCGTTGTGACGATGTATGATCCCAAGATGTTACAAGTCCGCGCTGACGTTCGGCTTGAAGACATTCCGCTGATCATTCCCGGCCAACCCGTCCTGATCGAAACTGCGTCTCTCAAGGAACCACTTCATGGCCAAGTCTTACAAGCAACTTCTTTAGCCAATATTCAAAAGAATACTCTCGAAGTCAAAGTGGCAATCAACGATCCTCCGCTTGGTATTCGGCCAGAGATGCTCGTATCGGCGACATTCTTAGCACCACCGAATGCTGTATCCGATTCCAAAATAGATGAGACGGATCAACGGTTACTCATTCCACGGCAATTGATCGATGATAAGACTGATGGGCAATTTGTTTGGGTCGCTGATGCCCAGGGCTGTGCTCGCAAGCGACCGATTGCGACTGGAAAAGCGGGAACGGACGAGTTGATTGAGGTCATTCGCGGCCTGACCCCAACTGACAAGATCATCGCGTCAGGCCGAGCAGGTTTGGCCGATGGCGATCGCATCTTAGTGACCGGTGAAGACACCGCGATCGGCACCACAAAAAATATTGGCTCTTCCGCAAAAACTGTGGGTGGTTTTCGTGATCCGCAATCGATTTTAGCCGTGAAATACAAGGAAAACACTGGACTGAGTGATTGCAAAAACCAAGGTTCGCTTTCTG
>JAWXCK010000265.1:0-9399 GCA_034408855.1 Pirellulaceae bacterium | reverse complement strand
GTTCGCACGACCAACTTTATTCCAATCCATCAATACTTTTTCGATGGTAGTGAACATGTTGATCCACTTAAAGAAGCCAATGCGCAAGCTGCGCGACTAGCCAACCATACGACGACGCTGGCATACGAATATGCCCGTCAAGGTCGCGATTGGGAAGATGCACTTTACCAACGCGCCGATGAACTGGCACTTATGAAGCAACTCGGGCTGTCACTACCTGGCATGCCTATGGCACCGACTGATTCTCAGAACGGTATTCCCGAACCTGATCTTACGGAGGAGTCTTTTAGTGACACAACTGATGAATAGCCCGATCGCCTTTCCGAGCGACGGTCCATTAAACATCGTAGCGAATTCTCAAGACCAATTGCTGAACTTGCAAGCAAACTCGGTGGAGTTCGAAGCGGCTTCCGGTGAAGAATCCGCACCATCGTTGCGACGATTCACGATGACTGCCTATACGGGTGGTCCGATGCTACTCGCCGGTTGGCGCTATCCGGTCGTCGTCGATCTCCAAGGAATGGCAATGGGCAAGCAGCGACGGCCGATCTTGCTCGATCACACTCGCGATGTTGACTTCGTCATCGGACAAACCGATTCGCTGGCGTTGCTCAACAATCAATTAGTCGTCGCAGGGCAAGTGATGGGTGAATCTCCCAAAGCTCGACAGGTCATCGCGCTGAATGATAAAGGCTTTGCATGGCAAGCGTCCATTGGGGCGCGTGCCGACCAAGTTGAATTCGTAGCTGAAGGAAAAACATCGATGGCCAACGGTCAAGAGTTCGCGGGTCCTGTGAACATTGCTCGTAAGTCGGTCTTGGGCGAAGTAAGTTTCGTGGTGCTCGGCGCCGACGATAACACCACCGCTCAGATCGCCGCTTCCAAAACGGACGGAAACGTGCTCGATAGCGTCGATCCGGACAAGCAAGTCACACCCTTTGATGCTTGGCTTGCAATTCATCAGTTTGATGATCAAGCGATGACGGCCGCGCAGCGAGATTCGCTCAGCCAGATGTTTACGGTTGCTAGATCGAGTCTGGTTGCGAATTTACAAACGGAAGCTAACGATTTCGATTCGACCGACAATCAAAATTCGCAATTACGACCGAAACAACAGCTAGCGATTATTCCGCAGGCTGACCCGGTCCATCAGCTTCGAGCCTCGATGGCCAAGGAATTGAGTCGAATCGCCGGGGTTCGAAAGCTATGCAATGGACGCCATCCGACAATCGAAGCCAAGTCGATTGCCGATGGTTGGGATCTTACTCGTACGGAGCTTGCAATTTTGAGAGAAGACAGACCATCCGCCCCAGCCGTTCAATCGATCGACAACACCGTGACCGGTACTACGCTTGAAGCTGCCTGCATGATGACGGCTCGCTATTCGGACCTCGAACAGGTCTACGATGCCAAAATTCTGGAAGCAGCACATCGACGTTATAAAGGTCGGATCTCACTGCAAGAGCTTTTGCTCGAAGCAGCCTGGTCCAACGGCTACACCGGTCGAAATTTCCGCGATAGCCGTGAAGTCCTTCGGGCTGCCTTTCATGCGCCGATCCAAGCTGGCTTTTCTACAATCGACGTCGGAGGCATCCTCTCGAATGTCGCTAACAAGTTTCTCTTGGAAGGCTTTTTCTCGGTTGAACGCGTTTGGCGGAATATTTGCTCTGTACGCACGGTCACCGACTTCAAGACAATCACCAGCTATCGACTAATCGGTAAGGACCAATACGAATCAGTGGCACCGGGCGGCGAGATTCAACATGGAACACTTGGCGAAGATAAGTATCAGAACAAGGCTGATACATATGGGCTGATGCTTTCGATCGATCGTCGAGACATGATCAACGACGATCTGGGGGCGATTACAACCGTCCCTCGCAAGCTGGGACGTGGCTCGGGCTTGAAGATCAACGACGTATTTTGGAAAGTCTTTCTGGACAACGCGTCGTTTTACACTTCGGGCAATAAAAACTACCTTGTCGGAACGAACACGGTGCTCGGCGTTGACGGCATGACGTTGGCTGAGACGGCATTCATGGATCAAGTCGATCCCGATGGTAAACCGATCGGAATTGTTCCGGCGATTGTTCTGGTGCCAACGGCGCTCTCGACACCTGCGGCTCAGCTCTATAAGTCGATGGAACTTCGGGATAACACGGCCAACACCAAGACGCTCGTCTCAAATCCACATCAAGGCAAATACCGTGTCGAAGTCAGCCGCTATCTGGGAAATGCCACTTTCGCCGGTTCCTCGACGAAGGCTTGGTATCTCCTGTCCGATCCCAACGACCTGCCCGTAATCGAAGTTGCCTTCTTAAACGGTCAAGAGTCTCCGACGATCGAAACGGCCGAAGCGGACTTCAATGTCCTCGGCATTCAAATGCGCGGCTACCACGATTTTGGAACAGCCCTGCAAGACTTCCGAGGCGGACTCAAAGCTAAAGGGGAAATTTGAGATCTGATAATTCATCAATTGCCTCGCAACTTGCGAAGTGACATTCCGTTTTTCATTTTTCACCGATTACAAGGATTCATATCCCATGCCACAAGCCACTTTTATTCAAGAAGGTCGAGCCATCGACTATACGCCTGGCACAGCCGTTACCAGCGGACAAGTTGTGCTCGTCAATGATTTGGTCGGAGTCGCTCGAACTCCAATCGAAGCCAATGCACTCGGATCACTGGCGGTCGAAGGCGTCTTCGATTTCCCCAAAGCGTCCGGCGCTAGTACAGCCATTGCACTCGGTGCCACTTGCTATTGGGACAACACCAACCAGCGTGCGACCACAACAAGCAGTGGCAACAAGCTGATCGGCAAGTCTGTGAAAGCGGCCGTCGACGCCGATAGCACCGTCCGTATCAAGCTGAATCAGTAACTCGGCTTTCTAAATCTCTGCCATATCTTTGCTTAAGGAGCTTTCTATTCATGAAGAATGTATTGTCGTTAGTATTGGGCTTGTTAGCTGTTTTCCATACGGTCGCGACGCTGCTTGCCCAGTCGGTACCGATTTGCAAAGACGGATCGTGCCAAGTTATTACGCTAGTACCGCTGGCGGAAAAAGTCTTTATCGATACGACCACGACAGCGGCGATCGAAACCAGTGACGAAGATCGTTTTGAACAAATTATTCGAGCGACCGTTCGTGTGACGGTCTCGGGGATCTGTGGGAGCGGGACCGTTGTTGGCCGCGACGCCAATGGCAATGCCCTGGTCCTTACGAATGCTCATGTCGCGGGAACAGCCCGCGGTCGAGTTGTCAGCGTCGAACGTTGGAATACGGACGGCACTAGCGAACGAGGCCAAGGTTCGATCATCGCCGCTGGCTATGGACGTGGACTATCGGTCGACTTTGCGTTGCTAAAATGTAATTCTGAGTTTGCGAACGGAGTTATTCCGATTCCGCTGGCGAATCGATATCCCGTTGCCACTGCCATGGTGACGACCTCCGGTTGCCCACGCTGTGAATGGCCATCGCTTCAAGTCCTCAAGCTAAATCGTCGCGAAGGGCAAGTGCTTACCTGGAAACCCGAAGCCATCGGTGGTCGATCCGGTTCTTCGGTAATCGATCATACCGAAGCCGGTCTTCGGGTGGTCGGGTTACTCACCTGGGGTGGCAATGGCGAAGGACTTGGGCAATCGACTCCGTTCTTATTAGAAGCGATGAAGGGACGACTCCCGACTTCGCTTGAGTCGTTACCAACAGGCGTAACGGAAGTGTCGGTCAACCATCGCGACCTTCACTTTATCGCAACCCATCCGATTCAAGAAACCGCCACCGAAGATGTACCCAATCTTCCGATCGATGGCAATACGCTCGACAGTATTACTGAACCCAAGCAACCCGACAAGTTTCGGCTCAAACCTAATCCAGACGAACCAAGACAGCCGACTAAACCGCGTGAACCTCGCATTGGATGCGTCGAAAATATTCTTCGCTGGTTCCGTGACCGATTGCTGGTTCTCCTTCTCATCGTAGCGGGTGCCGTCGTCGGATTCATCGGTGGTGTTGTGTTTTCGAAGACGCGATGAGGAAGCTATACCCATGTTCGAAGCTCTCGGCTATCTGCTTACCTGCTGGCTCGCCGCCGATTTTATGTCGGGCTTTTGGCATTGGTTGGAAGATCGCTACTTCGATACTCGATGGCCACTCATCGGAAAGTATATCGCCAAGCCCAACCAACTCCATCATAAGATGCCGATCGAATTTACCCGCGGTAACTATTGGCACCGCAACTATACGGCTATCTTGCCAGCGATCGTCGCTGCAACTCTGGCATCCTGTTTCGGCAACTGGAGCCTGGCACTGGTCTGCATCATGGTCTCACAGGCCAATGAGATTCACGCTTGGGCACATCAGCGATGCAACAGCTTGGTTCGCATGCTGCAAGAAACAGGCGTCATCCAATCGCCCGACCATCATCATGGCCACCATCGCGATCCCTTCGAAATCAAGTATTGCGTCATGACGAATTGGCTCAATCCCATTCTCGACGCCTTTCAATTCTGGCGAACTGCCGAATATGCTCTCGCTCTCATCGGAATTCCTGTTCGCAACGTGTTGTATGGCGACGCTAAGCAAAAAGGGACAGAGCCGTTATGACCGACATGCTAAAAACGGGTACTCAATGGCTGGCGGATCAATTGATGACGCACGCAGCCGAGCTCGTCGAATACTGGCGAAGCGGCTGCGAACCCATGCCGCTCAAAGCGAGCACCGGCCGAACCCTTTTTAAAGTCGAAGAAGACGGCGTCCAAAAAGTCGTCTGGACGGATAAGGATTTTATCTTTCGTGCGGCCGATCTGGCCTTAGCTGGAATCGACGAACCGCTACATGGCGATCGCATTCGCGAAGTCACAACCCTTCGCAATCGAATGATTGTCCGTTTTTATCTAGTGGCAGCACCCGGCGGTGAGCAACCTTATCGCAACGCCGACGGCCGCGATGTGATCACCCGTGTGCACACCAAGCTCATATCGGAGGAACCCGTCGTATGATCGCTCCGATTATCGAGCTAGCCAACGAAGTCGTCACCTTAGTCAACGGCGTTCTCGACTTGAATAACCAGAATCAAGTGGGCGTTCGTCAGTACAACCCGATTGTGAACTTGAAGGAGATGCCCGAGCTGCGATGCGTTGTCTATCCAGCCAGGAATATTTCTGAAACGGATTTTACCCGAAAACTTCGCCAGCACGAGTATGAAATCCAGATCTTGGTCCAAGCCAAGCTCGGTCCACCGAACATTAGCCTATGGAATAGTCAGATCGATGAGATGACAGGGCTGGTCGATACGATTGCCGAAGTCTTTCGGGCGGGCGATCGAATGCCGGTGAGTTTAGCTTATTGCGTCGAATGCGACATTGATCCGGTCTTCGCAGCCGAACATCTCGATCAACGGAATGTTTTTTCGAGCGTCATCAACCTGACCTTCCGACAGGAGCGAAGCTAATCATGTCCGCAACTGTGAAGATCGTCAAGAATTTTAATCGAGTGAAGAAGGTTGTCAATGATTCAGTGTTGGCAACGTTTGGCGACGCAGCTCGCTTGACTCGAACGATCGCTCGGCGTTCGATTCGTCGTCGCGCTGGCAGCAATTATGCTTTGGCTGGTCAACCGCCACGAACTCGCTTTGGTTCGATTCGCAACTCGATCCTCTTCGACGTCGACAACAAGTCGCAAGTCGCCTTGATTGGGCCCGCCTATTCACGGATTGGGCCGGTGGCTGCCGCTCACGAACATGGCGGATTCTTCCGTCGACGTCGCTATGAGGCTCGGCCGTTTATGCGACCAGCCTTTGAAAAAGTCATTCCACGCCTACCGAAACTTTGGCGTTACTCGATTCGATAAGGAAGTTTTTCGACCATGGCTTCTCAAAAAGTCCCCCTGGGCATGCTTGCCAAACTCTACCGAAACACTGGTTCGACGTTTTTAACAGCCGCTGCTTTTACCGGAACAGAGATCGACAACGTTCGCGATCTGACGCTCAGTCTCGATAAAGCAACAGCCGATGTGACGACGCGCGGCAATGGTGGCTGGCGCGCGACGGTCGGAACGCTCAAGGACGGGAGCGTCGAATTTGAGATGATCGCCGATAAGGACGATGCTCATTACACGGCCATTCGCTCGGCTTGGCTCTCGGATACACCGATCCAATTCGCCGTTATGAGTGGTCCGTTAACAACGCCTCCAGAACCGGGTTCCGAAGGTCTGGTAGCTGTCTTCTCGATCAATAGCGTCAGTCGCGCCGAACCGCTCGAAGGAGCACAGATGTGCAGCGTGACAATGACACCGACCTATGTCAACGATCCACAGTTCAAGCCTGACTGGAAAACCGTTGCTGGAGTTCCGTAATTATGAGCTGGTCGACCATTCTAACGATTGGAACGTTCGGTGAACGGATGGACTTGCGAATCAAGCAAGGTTCAACGTTCGGACCGATGCGCTTTGAGATGATCAATCCCGATGATTCGCCGGTTGATCTAACGGGTGTAATCATCCGAGCTCAGATTCGTCATGCGGCTCTCGACGCAACGGTTGTCGTCGATCTCGATTGCCAGATCGTTGATGCGATGACTGGTTGGTTCGAAATGGGACTCAGTGATGAACAGACGCGTTTGATCGAAGCGGGTGAATCGATCGGCGATCCAAATAGCCAATTCGTGTGGGACATGGAATTAGAAGATAGTTCGGGCCGAGTCATTCCGCTTTATCATGGCGATGTCCTTGTACTTCGAGAGGTAACTCGCTGATGCCGATCAACGTAGTCAATCAAACGACGATTCGAACAACCTTGACCGTTGGCCAAGGACCAGCTGGTCCACAGGGAAGCCCGGGCGATCCAGGTCCGCCAGGCCCAACCGGTCCTATAGGCGACAATGGTGACGTAGGTCCACAAGGTCCAGTTGGATTGACCGGTAATACGGGCCCTCAAGGTCCAATCGGCGCGACAGGTGCTGTCGGTTCTCAAGGGCCAGTGGGACTCCAAGGACCGCAAGGTGAACTTGGCCCAGAAGGTCCGATCTGCGCGACTGGTCCCATCGGTCCCCAAGGGCCAGTGGGACCGCAAGGAATTCAAGGCGATCCTGGCCCAGAAGGTCCAGTTGGCGCGACGGGTGCCGTTGGTTCTCAAGGGCCAGCTGGACTTCAAGGACCGCAAGGCGATCCTGGCCCAGAAGGTCCGATCGGCGCAACGGGCGCCGTTGGTTCTCAAGGCGCAGTGGGACCGCAAGGAATCCAAGGCGATCCTGGCCCACAAGGTCCAGTCGGCGCGACGGGTGCCGTTGGTCCTCAAGGGGCAGTTGGACCGCAAGGAATCCAAGGTGATCCTGGCCCACAAGGTCCCATCGGCGCGACTGGTGCCGTCGGTCCCCAAGGGGCAGTCGGACCGCAAGGAATCCAAGGTGATCCTGGCGCACAAGGCCCCATCGGCGCGACTGGTCCCATTGGTCCCGAAGGTCCGCAAGGCGATCCAGGCTCTAGCGACTGGAACGCAATTTCCAACAAGCCATCGACGTTTCCGCCGTCGTCGCATAGTCATTCGTTCGCCGACATTACCAGTAAACCAACGACATTGTCTGGTTACGGCATTACCGACGGTGTCACGACCATCGATAGTAATGGCACGTTGAGCGTTGCCGGTTCTGGAAGTACCCGCACGGTAACATTGGATCTCTCATCGATCAATACGTGGACGGGCATCCAAACGTTCCAAGAGACGCTCGTTCAATCGTTGCGATTAGCCTCGTCGGTGATCGGAACAGGTCGAGCACTTTTGGCGAACGAATCTGTCGTCGTCCTTGACCCTCCGGTCTTAGTATATTTCGACTGTTCGTCATTCACAGACCAAAGTTCATGCGAATCCGAAACGGGCTGTAGCTGGGAAACATGGGATTGCTCTACACTCGGTTCGGAAGCTTCTTGCAACGCCAATTCCTACTGCTATTGGACCGAAATGAGCTGCGGCGAAATGTCCGATCAATCGCAATGCGAAAGTTACTCTGAATGTACTTGGAATGCAGTCGACAGTGTTTGCGAAGGTGAAAACATCCCATCGACCGGAACATGTGAAGGCGGGGATGGCGAGCAATGTTCTGGTGCCGTCAACGCAGGGCCAGCAACGCTACTTTTACCAACGTCACCAGCGGACGGCAAAAACTACTGGTTGAAGAACGCCGGTACGAATGGTGAGACGGTCTTGGTAAATCTTTCAAGCACGACACTTTTCACCGTTAGCCCATTCGAAGCGATTCACATTATTCGATCGAACGGCGAATGGCACGGTCTATCACGAGGGCTCTTCGCATGATCACCATTCTCACCGACGAGACTTTTGAAACATGGATGGAAGCCAATCCTAACTCGGTCATCTTGGGTTGGATGGAACATTGCTCGTTCTGTGACCAGTTCAAGCCAATCTTCCAACGGGTGGCGGATGATCCAGCGTTTTCGAATTCGTCGTTCGCGTCGATTCTGATCGCTCGCTCCGGAAGTGCCTTTAAGCGGCAATACATGAAATCCAACATCGGAGAAAAGTCCGGAGCACCCTGTGCGTTTCTCTTCCGCGACGGGCAATATTTTACCAGGCACCATGGCCTATTATCGCTCGAACAACTTTCTCAGTTCATTCGCGATGGCAAGATTTCACAGGAAGCGGCCGTAAAAACGCTCCAGCAACTTTCGATTACCGAGCTCAAAGCATACTGGCTCGATCAGATCCTTGCGATCGAACGTTCACAATCCGTTATTCGAGCTGTTCAAACCGAACTCAATTCCCGCAGCCAAGTTTAAGGAGCAACGTCTATGGCATCATTTACCGACCAGGCAGGCCGCGAGTGGGTTGTTCGGATTACCAATCGGACCATCCGCGATGTGAAAGATCGGAACGGCGTTGATCTGCGAGAGTTGCTCAACGATGAATGTCGACCTTTATTAGCGCTCATCAGCGACTCGCTACGATTGTCAGACATCCTTTATACAGCTTGTCGCGAGCAAGCTCTCGAACTTGGTGTAACCGTCGATGACTTTTTAGATGGTTTTTACGGTGATGTGTCTGAAACAGCCGGCGAAGCTTTCTGCCGTGCATTCATCGATTTTTTCCCGAATCCCCAGCTGCGGAAAGCGATCCACGACATGCTGGGGCTAACTCGGAAACTGCGGGACGAGATCGCCACGGAAGCCAGCCATCGAATTTCAGCGGCGATCGAATCGACGGACGTAAGCTCGATCGCGAGATCTATCGTATCGCCGGTCTCATCGGCGTAGATCCACTCGACTTTAGTTTGCGTGAGTTGAACTGGATGCTCGACGCCAAGACGGAAGTTTATCGCGAGACGTTGAATTGCCTTATGGACGGAATCTTTCAAGCGATGGCCAACCAGATGGCTTTGGCCAAAGCCAT
>JAWXCK010000264.1:0-17312 GCA_034408855.1 Pirellulaceae bacterium | reverse complement strand
CCATCCAAACCATAGCAATTTTTTGGGTAAGCATTTCCGATCAGAAAGCGAACCTTGGTTTTTGCAATCACTCAGTCCAGTGTTTTCCTTGTATTTCACCGCTAAAATCGATTGCGGATCACGAAAACCACCCACAGTTTTTGCGGAAGAGCCCATTGTTATACGTTATACACAAATTACTTGATTCCCAAAGCTGTTTTAGGGCTGGTTGCCTGTGTCTTACCGCACGACAGCATAGCCGGAGACAACCATGAAACAAGTGCTAGATCGCCAATTGATTCTTCTATTGCACGACACCATTCGCGGATGTTCAGGTTCGTTCAAGCTTTATCATTACAGATCCGCCAAGGGCTTATCGGCGTCGCCAAGGTCACGAATGCGATAGTTGTACTCGGCGTTGTTCAGTCGCCGTACTAAAACAACACCAGGATCGCCCTCGTTCCGCAGCGCCTCCTGTTGCCGGAATGCTCGAATCCAGTCGGCGACACTCTGCTTCTCTTGCGACGATGGATTTACCTTAGCGAAGTTTCGTGCGGTGTAAAAAGTTTGTAAAAACGATCTGATTTGGAAACTCAACGACAGAAATAAACGTCTACCCAAGGTCGGACTGTTTATATTCGAACGTACACTCATTGCGATTACTTTTCTGGTTGGTGGAGGTTGGTATGAAGTTTTACAACGTCCGAAGGTGCCTTTTTGCTTTTCTAACACTCCTTTTTCTGTCCACTGCGAATCGGGTTCCGGCCCAGGATTCACAGCCAAATGATGGAAAGCCGGAGCGAGAGCAAACGATCTACGTTCCCTTTTCAAAGCTTCGTGACGTATTTGAAAAGGAAGGGCGAGGGGTCTTTCTTCCTTACGACCAATTCCAAAAGCTTTGGAATGCCGCTCGCGATGCTACTGTCACGCCGCCCCATCCTGGCCCGCCCGTCGATTCGATTATTACCGAAGCCAGCAATGAGGCGACGGTGCTCAAAGATGTTGTCCAGGTGGACGCTGCGCTGACCATTGAATTGCTCAAATCGGGTTGGAACTCGGTTCCGCTTCGCCTTAAAGGTGCGGCCATTCAATCGGCGACGATCGAAGGAAACCCTGCCCGGTTAACCGCGACTCCTGACGGCGGATACCAACTGCTCGTACAAAATGACGATAAACAGCCGCGAAGTATCATGCTCAAGATTACTTACGCTCGAGCCTTCGAAAAAACACCCGGTGAGAATGCCGTTACTTTCGAAGCCCCTCAAGCGCCGGTGAATCGATGGAAGATCCGAATTCCTCAGGCTGGCGTCAAAGTCAACGTCAGTCCGATGATCGCGGCCACCGAAGATACCGGTGACACAATCGAGAGCACCGACGACACGCCGTCGGTGGGCGATTCGAACAAGAAGGGGAAGCAACGACCTGCAAAAGATGAAACGGTCTTGCTCGCCTTTGTCGGATCAGCACCCGAAGTCGCCATTCGCTGGACGCCGAAGGCGGAAGGAGCGACGGGAATGGCAGCTCTTGTTTCCGTGCAAACTCAGCAAGAAGTTTTAGTCTCCGAAGGCGCGATGCGAACTCGCGTCGGATTGACTTATTCGATCAGCCGTTCGCAGCTTACGCAAATGCAGATCGATGTCCCACTCGATCACAAAGTCGTCAATGTCTTCGATCCGAACGTTCGCAAATGGGATGTCACCAAAGAGAAATCGAATAGCGTTGAGGTGCAGCGCATTTCCGTCGAACTTTTTGAGCCTGCCGATGCGACGCAACGCATTGCTGTCGAGCTTGAAAAGTTTCTGGATAGTAGCCATCTCGAATCACTTTCGGTCGCCACGGTTCGCGCCGTCGAAGTTGGTAGGCAACAAGGGATCGTTGTCGTGCAAGTCGATCCGGCATTGCGAGCCGAGTCGACGACTCGAAATGGTCTTCTGCAAATCGATGCGGCCGAGTTGCCAACCGGGCTTGCCAATCAAACCTGGACGTTCGCCTACCGCTATGCTGCCGTCCCATTTGAACTGACCATGTCGATCGAGAAAATCAATCCGCGCATCAATGTCGAGCAGTTAGTCGAGTGCTATTTAGAACCCGAGCAAATTTCGCTCGACGTTATGGCGATCTACTCGATCGAGCAAGCCGGCGTATTTCAGTTGGAATTGGACCTTCCCGAAGGATACCAACTATTGCAGGTCAAAGGACGAATCATGACCGACGTGCAAGCGGCCGCCGTCGATAGCTTTCATACCGAAGGTGATAATCCGCAGCGATTAATTGTCAATCTTGCAAGGAAAGCGATCGGGAAGAACGGATTATACATACAGCTTCAAAAGCGATTGAACGATCCTAACCTTCGTTCCCCAACAGGTACTTCCGCAAGCATTCCTCTCTCCTTTCCTGAAGCCAAGCAAGACTATCTCAACCAATTCTCAGGCAAATTCATTGTCTATGCACCAGAGAGTCTTCGGCTGACTCCGTCGAGTACAACTGGGATGAGAGCGATCGGATTCAGCGAAGCGTTCACCCTCATTCCGACTTGCCGTGATGGTCGATTTGAATCGACTCGACCGACGCTCGCGTATGCGTTCACCGATCAACCAAAAGAGTTGGAGCTCTCTGTCGAGCGACGAAGCCCTTATGTTACGGCACAGCAGACGATGGTGACGCGTGTCGATTCGGGGGTCGTCGTTTATGAAACCAACATCGTATTTGAAATCCGGTACAGCGGCGTCAAATCGCTGCGTATCGACGTCCCAAGCTCGATCGCCGCCGATGTTCGCAACATCAGCGGCAGCAATCCATTTTTACGAGACGCAGTGATCGAACCGACCCCGGACGACGTCCGCGAAGGATATGTCGCATGGAGTTTAACCGGCGAATCGGAATTGATCGGCTCGAAAACCGTTCGCCTTACCTGGGAACAGAAACTGGTCAATCTTGAAGTCGGGAGCAGTCAGAATATCGATGTCCCGCGAATCATTCCGATGAATGTCGATCGGTCGCTTGGACAACTGATCGTTACGAAAGCCGATGCGTTAGATGTGCAGCCAGCCGATGAGCCTGCGGGGCTTCGTTCGATCGATCCGATGTTTGATGTAGCTCCGAATGCAAGGGTCAATGACGCAGCGCTCGCCTTTGAATACGTTGACGATTGGACGTTGAAGCTCAAGGCCACCCGATATCAACTTGAAGAAGTCAAACGGACCAGCATCGAGCGGGCTCTTGTGAGAACCGTCGTCACTAGGAGCAATCAGCGTTCGGTCCAAGCTCTCTATCGAATGCGAAGCGCGCGGCAGCGTCTGGCGATTCAGTTGCCTAAGGACGCCGTTTTTGATTCGCAACCGGTTCGATTAAACGGTCGGCCCGTCTCACTCGAGCGAGGTGATCAAGATTCACTGTATGTTCCGCTGAACGGTCAGGATCCGAACAACCCCTTTGTGTTTGAACTAAGGTACACCGTTACAGGCAATTATCGCGAGATTGATGTTCCAATTTTTCCAGAGGACCCTGCCGTACAAAAGATTTATTTGGCCGTTTTTGTGCCTGATGAAATGCTGGTGTTAAATGTCTCTGGACCTTGGACGGAAGAGTACACGTGGCAAAAACAATCGCCATGGAGATCGATTCCGCTCGCAAATCGCTCCGACGATGATTTGCAGGCATGGTTATCCGAAGGAATCGCGACCACTCAAGGACCGGGTTTTCAAAAAGACGGAGTCCTGTACCTCTTCTCTGCTCTTCAGCCATCGCCGCCGCCCGATGGAACGTTACGACTTTTCGCTCTTCATGAAAAATGGTTGGCGGTGATTCTGATTGGCATACTGGCTGTGGTTGGAATCCTTTTCTTGCGAAGTCCGATTGCGACGAAATTCGTCGCCGTGACCGTTGTGCTTATTGCAGCGGTTGCGTGCGGAGTCTTCGCACCGACCTTGGGACGACAACTTGTCAATTTGCCAACCATTGCGGGGCTAGCGATCATTGGCATTGCCTGGGCTGCTTGGTCCCTGGTGAGTTGCCTCAAGCAGATTAGGTGGAAACAGAAAGAGTTGCTCATCGACGGTGCGTCGGCGATCGAAATGCGAGGTGCAGATCATGAATAAACGAAATTGGCGTTGCGATTGTTGGTTTTTCATTGTCCTAGCATTGTTCGGCTTCCGATTGAATACCCTCGATGCGCAAACCCAACGGTCCGAGCGGATCCGAGAACTTTTTGTTCCATTTGAAGACTTGGATGCCATTTTAGGGAGCGACGTGAAACGCGTTTTCATGACGCGCGACGAATTTGAGAAACTGAAGCTCGCAGCGGTTGCGCAGCCAAAAGCAAAACTCCCGCTCGAGATCGGACTGCTATCGGCGAATTACGATGCGATGATGAGCGATGGGAGGGCCTTGATGACGGGGAAGCTTGTCATCGAAGTTCTTTCTGAGGGACTGCATCCTCTACCGCTTACCTTCGCCGATGTCGGCATTCGTTCGGCGACGTTGGATGGCAAGCCAGCTCGGTTGGCAATGAACGAAGCGAAACAAATCGTGCTTTTCGTCGAAGGCATTGGGTTGCATGCATTCGAGCTGCTAATGGTCATGCCAGTATCGTCCAATGCGGCCCAGCAGACGCTGCATTTTCATGTGCCAAACGCCCCAGCCGGTCAGGTCACCTTTCAAGTTCCCGGCAATGTCGAGGTTCAATCGGGGGCTTCGGTTCTATCGAGGGAAGTTGACCCGAAAAGCGCGACTACAAAATTCCAGGTCGTGCCACCCAACGGCCCCGTATCGATCGTGATGAGTCTCAACAATCGTCAAAAACGAGAGCAAAACACGGTGATGGCACGAGGAGTTTTGGTGGACGAGTTAACGTCGGCCTACGAGCGCTTGCATGTCAATATGACGATGGAAGTGCTCAACGGTGCGACCGACGAGTTCCGATTCATCGTCGACGAAGATTTGGAGGTGAATAGTGTTGCCAGCGATTTGTTGAGTCGATGGGAAGTGATCACTACGGGAAAAGAAAAAGTACTCGTCGTCAAGATGCGAACACCGATCACCGAACGCGTCGACATCACAGCTCGATTGGATCGTAAAAACCTGACGCTTGAAAATTGGGAACTTCCGCAATTTCGCCCCGTGGGAGTCGAAGGCTTTACGGCATTTGTCGAATGGGTGACCGAAGAGCGATTGGAAGTTTCGGAAGTGAAGGCAGAAGGAATGATGCCGATTTCGAGTCAATCTTTAGGTGCCGTAAGATTCGAGAATTTGCAAAGCAAGGAATCGAGCGGACCACGCGTACAAACCACCGCAACATTTTATGCGATTTCTGCGGACCATCGTTTGACGGCCCGTTTGCGATTGCCGCCACCGGAATTGGCAACGATCGCTAACTCGCTTATCGCGGTTTCTGATAGCGGAATAGAAGTAACTGGAGGATTTTCGCTTTCTCCAGAAATCGACAAGCTATTCGAGTTCTCGTTTTTGGCACCGAAGAATTGGGATATCGAATCGATTCGCTCGAGCGATGCTGGCGAATTGAAGTTCCAACGCTTCGAAGACAAGCTTGGCACGAGAATTCGTGTGTTGATCCCACAGGGAGTTGTGCCTGGAACGCAGCAGTCGGTGATATTTCAAGCCCGTCATGTGCCGCCTGCATGGCTCGATAATTGGACGACGCAGACGATTGAACTTCCGGCTTTTCCGGCAGTTGGCGCGATAGCTCAATCCGGTGCGATGGCTTTGCAATTGAAAGATGATCTCGTTGCAATTCCTGATGTTACGCAAAATCTAATCGCGCTGAATGAAAGTGAGAAGGAAAAATATCGACTCGGCGGCATCCCAACGGCACTCGCCTATCGCTATAATTCGACGGATTGGTCAGCGAAGATTGGAGTGTCGCGAACGTCGCCACGTTTGGTTGCTCGCGCGATGTCGTTCTTTCGAGTCGAACAGGAATCTATTCGCGTTCATCAAGAGTTAATTTACTTGATCGACCAGGCTCGATCAAAGCAACTGAGCTTTTCACTACCCGAAGAGACACCGAGCGAGATTTCGATCCAAGGACTCGACGGGATCCAGATTAAGGAATCGACAAGCCGTGTCGCGAATGGAAGAAGGCTCTGGGTAGTCGACCTTGCGGAACGCCATGCAGGTAAAGTTCGCTTGTCCGTCGACTTTACTCAAAACGTTAACGACAGTGAACGTACTGGAATCGTATTACCGGTTGTTCGAGCCGAATTGGTCGACTATCAATCGGGCACAATGGCGATCGAGGGGCATCCAGAATTTGACACGCGCGTCGTTAAAAAACCTCGCTCCATCGATATTGGCGAATTGGTCGACGCTGAGTATCAAGCAGGTAGTCGGTTGCTCGGTGCGTTTGGTTATGCCGGAACCCAAGATGAGCTCTCGATCGATTTGACGCGTCGTACCATTTACGGGCTTCCAACGACAATCGTCGAGCGCGCGGAAATAGTAACATCGCTTTCCGCTACCGGCGTTGGCCAAACGGCAGCTCGATATCGATTGCGAACGAAAGCTTCGTATCTCGAATTGCAACTGCCGGAAGAGGCGACGCTTTGGTCAGTATTCCTGGATGGCAACCCGGCATTGCCGCAACGTATCGATAGCCGAGTATGGATTTCGATGCCTGCGTCCGCTACCGCTACCGTTCGTGACTTACAAGTTGTCTACACCATTCCAACCGAGTCGATGAGTCTGATGTGCAACGTCGATGTCGACGCGCCCGTTCTCTTCGAGCGTAAGGATCGCGATTCGAAAGGAGAAATCATTCCTGTTGCGGGACTCGATTGGCAACTTATTATGCCGAGCGGCTATCGTGTGGTTTCATCGGATGGGATCAGCGCAACACCGGCATTCGAATCGATCCTATCGCGATTGCTCGGCACGCTTTGGCGTCTCGGCGGCGGTAGTAACACTAATTTTCTAACGGTTACAAATGCGCGCGAATCCGCGCGCCGTAGTCCAAGCATGCTTGGCGGAACAGGTCTTGATTTCGAAGCTTCCTCGAATCAACCGATGGAAGAAAAGAGCGGACAAGCGACACGTGAGCTGTCGGCGCTAGCCGCAGATTCTTCCAGCAACGTTAGTCCATCGAAAACGCCCGCTAGCGCCCTTGAATTACCATCGACGACATCTACTCCAGCCGAGAATTCTCTAATGCAAACTCGGATCGATCAAGAAGGCGTGAAAATGGCGCAGCAAGGTCCGGCCAAAAATCGTAGCAATCTATGGGCGATGGAAGGCGTTCGAAGTTTGGCCATCGAGCTGAGTAATACCTCGCAATCCAACTCGACATTTGCATTAACAACGCTAGGGACACAAACTCGCACTCGGTTAACCATCGTCGATGCAACGAAATTGAATTGGCTGAGCTGGGTCATAGGATTGGTTGTCTTTGCCATCGGATTGAGAATCAACTCGCGATCGAATCGCATCTACTATCTGGCGATCGTCACCATCGCCGCCGTCCTTCTACCGATAGTCACCGGGTCGCATTTCGAGTTTGAGTCGATTCAAATCGCAACATTTAGTGCGGCCTTGGCGTTGGTCGCCTACTATCTGATGCAGCAACTTTGTTGCGGATGTAGCCGAGTTTTGCAGCGACGTAAGGTCCATCAACCCGTGCTGGATAAGTCGATCGTGGCGACGAGTGCGATGCTGATCGCGATAGGCCTGGCGATGATGCTCAGCTCCGGCTCGACGCTTGCTCAGACCACGACCGATGAAAAGCTGCAGAGTTCGAATCAGACAGTTCCGGCGACCGTAGGTAAGGTCGTCACGAACTTTCAAGAATTGGAAAATTTGCTCATTACATTGAGCCATTCCGGAACAGCTTCCATTCCCGAGAACGCAGTCGTCGTTCCGTACGACCCCAATTCCAAAGTCGAATCGACGCCATCTCAGAAATTGATGGTTCCTTATGCGACCTATGAACGACTATGGAATTTGGCGTATCCCAATAAACTTCTCGAAGCTGTCAAACCGCCCACCGAATTCGCTTGGGCAGGTGCTGAGTATACGACGACCTTGGATGGAAGCGCTTCGATGACGATGACAGGGAAGATTCGCATTGAGCAATATGTCGAGCGCGAACTGGCGATCCCGGTTCCGATAGCCGGTTGCGTTTTAGAAAGCGCGTTCGTCGACGGCAAGCCGGCTAAGCTGCAACACATTGCGTCGAATGCGAAGCAGGCAAAACCAGAACAGAGCGCCAGCAGACAAGCGGAACATCATAACTTGTTTGTGCTTTACTCGTCTGGCAAGGGTACGAAGGAGATTAGGCTGACCCTTCGATGGCAGGTCGCTAAGAGTGGTGGCTGGCGAGTTGTCGATGGACAAATTCCAGTTGGTCCTGCCTCGACATTAGAAATCGCCGTGGTACGAGAAAACACCGAAATTCGATTGTCGAAAGTCACCGATCGAGCAGTATACATGACCTCGCGAGCCAACGAAACGATCAAGACTGCGATGGGAACCGACGGCCGCCTCGCTATGCAGTGGCGCGATAAAATTTCAGAAGCCGTCGTCGATCAAGGGCTCACCGTAGAATCGCGAGCCGTGTTGGATGTCCAGACGGACTCGCTGCGCATGATTTGGCAAGCAGATTTTCAGTTCTTGCGTGGACGCCGCGAGTCGTTTTCGTTAAGAGTGCCGAAAGGATATTTGATCGAAAAAGTAGTCGGCGAAAACGTTCGCAGTTGGTCGACCAAGATGCTCGAATCCACGCAGCAGCTCGATATCGAACTATTAAAAGCCGCCGTTGATCGCGAGTCGCTGACGGTGTTGATCGCAAAGCAATCGGAGCTGCAAATCGTTCCACTACCCAATGCAAAACAAGAACATGTTGACGCATCGCATTTTTTGGTTCCCGAGATTTTAGTTCCTGATGCGATGTTGCACCAAGGACGACTGACCGTGCGTCGCAGCTCGATTTTAGATGTTCGAGCGGGCGATATTTCGGGCTTGAGTCGTATGGATCCACCGGATGAATCGCGGCTAGTCCAGCAATTGGGTTCAGCCTCTCCATTCGAGACAACGACCTATCAAGCGTATCATTTTTCGCAACCCGGCTTCCAACTATCGATCTCGGCTGTCGTATTCTCGCAAAAAACTTCGGTTGCATTGCAGTCGCTGATCAAGATTTCGCAGTTAGAAACGACGCTCGAAACGAGACTACTTTTCAACGCAACTCAACGTCCGATCCATCATGTTCGAGTTCGAATTCCACAAGGGATGAAAATCGATGCGCCGCAGGTACCAGGCAAACACGAATGGTCGGTCGTCAATTCAAGCGATGACCAAGATCGGAATTCGAAATTGATCGAGATTTTTCTCGTGGACGGACAACTTGGCGAATTTCCAATCATTCTGCGCGGTACGCTCGATGTCGGTGGTGGCGATGTAGTGACGCCTGCCTCGATCGAGCTTCCGCGTTTGCAAGTTCTCGACGTCGATAACCAACGCGGTGAAATGGTCGTGCAAGCCGATCCTGCTTACAATGTCACGACGCGCGCACTTCAAGAGTGCGAAGTCAAATTGCTCAATACAGTGAGCGACTGGCTTTCTCCGAATCAGCGTCGGCTAGCGCGGACGGTCGTCGCGTATTCCAATCCTGGCTACAGCGGCCAAATCGTACTGTCCCCACAGACGCCTCGCGTAAGCAGCCTTGCAGTCACCAATGTAAAGATTACCGATCGGGCTATCGAAGAGACTATCTATATCGAAGCTACCATCGTCTCGGCAGGTATTACCGAATTCGTCTTTCAACTCCCTGCGGTTTTGAAGAATGCAAGAATCCGCGCCCCATTCATACGGCAAAAAAGCGTCACTCCGATCAATTCAGACGCAGATTCGCCGGTTCAGGTCGTGATTAAGTTGCAGGACTCGATCATGGGGCAGTTTGCGATCTTCATCGAGCATGACCGATTGCATAATGCTGGACTTCAAATCGCACCATTTCCTGTCATTGAAACCGGAACGACCTCGATGCGCTTAATTACGCTTGAGAATGTCAGTCGCGATGAGCTGATCACCGGCGACTTGGTATCGATTGCGCCGCTCGACGCTGCCGAGTTGCAAAAGCAACGTCGGGTTCGCGATTTGGGCGGTAAGTCGGCGATCGTCTACAAGATCAACGAGAATCAAATCGGTGCTGGTTTTCCACGTTTGACTTTTGAAACCAAAGGGCGTTCGACGGTTGAGACATCGAGTGCCCGAATTGGACTATCGCAAACGCTGCTGGTTGTCGATGACCTCGGTGCCTATCGAGCGATTCAAGAGTATCGCGTTGAGAATCGGACCGAGCCATTTCTCGAAGTCGAAATTCCGAACGAATCAAGACTCTGGACAGTTCATGTGGCAGGCGAACCGGTGAAGCCAACGTCGGTTGCCGGTTCGAGCAACCTTGTCCGAATTCCGCTGATAAAAACAGCCGAAGGCGATCTTGATTACGCTGTCGTGCTCAAATACGGCGGCAGCTTACCGCGCACGGGTCGGATGCGTAAGACTGATTTTCCGCTGATGAAAACTCGCAATATTCATGTCGAGCTATCGCAAGTTCGCTTGCGGTTACCCGAGAACTTTCGCTGGTTTAATTTTGAAGGGAGCTTGGGACTGGTCAAGAATGAGAGTGAGATTCAAGCGGGCTGGTTATCGTTTCGCACTCGACAGATAGTTGAATTAACGGAGTTGCTTAGCTCGTCGAGCGATATGTACTCCCGAGTGCGAGCGCGGAGTAACCTCGATCAATTGGAAGCCGCTGTCGGAATCCAGAACTCGGCCTATTTCGATACGCAAGCTGCTAAGCCGTCGGATGAACTGCAACGTCAGATTAATCAAAACGCGTTCGCACTAGGCCTGGCCAAGCAGCAGGTCGTCGAACTACAAAAATCGGTGCCCAGCAAAGACAAGGCAATTGACAATCGCGAACTTCTTGGCGAGCTCTTTGAAACGCAAGTTAATGGCCGTTCATACAATGTCGTCGACGGTCTCGGGCTCAATTTCACGACCAAGGATTCGCCAGTTGGTGGGACAGTCGTAAAACAGATCGAACCGGGCAAAGCGTTGACGATTCCAGATTTGAAAAAGCTCGACGAATTCGAAGCTCGCAAAGAAGCGGACGCGAAACTCGGCATTCAACGCGATGGGCTTGGCGATACTCGAGAACAAGCCGAGAAATACTCGCAGCGATTGCAAGCACAGAATTTTGGCGGGATCGCTGCGAATGGACTCACTATGAACAACAGTGCGGTTAATAACTCTGGGATGACTCTTCAAAACGCAACTCCGCGAGGTTCTGCCGGTGCTTCAATCACACGGTATGCTGCTGATGATCTTGGACAAACCATGTCAGGATTCAATCGAGGCTTGCAAAGCGACCCTTTCTCCGCAGCCATTCAGCAGGAAACATCTAAAACACAAATATCTCAGCCGCAAACAACGATTCCTTTGCCGAGTCAGCCTCCAGTCGATTCGGATTTGCGACGCCGACGGGATGTCGAGCAGAAATCAATGGAAGGTTTCGATCAGAACGGATTGTTCAAGCGGAATGCTTTTATGGCAAGTCTCGATGTCGATATTCCGGTGCGAGGTCAGGAATTTCTGTTCACGACTCCGGGAGGCGAACTTGAGTTGGCAGCTCGAAGTCTTTCCCACCACATGATCGGTCGATTCTCGATGGCGGTTTGCTTGGTGATTGCAGCAGGTTTCGCGTATGTACTTTTAAAGTGGTTGCATTCGATGTTGGACCATCAGACCGGAAGACAAGTATTGGCCGCCACGTTACTTGTGCTTGGTTTGGTCAGTCTCGGATTTGGTTTGCTACCGATCTATGGAAGTCTCTCACTTCTGGCATCCTTAGCGTTGTTCTTCACAATGCTTCCGTCGGTTGAGGCCAGCGTGCCATGAGATAGCCAAGGCAATCTTGCCGGATTCCCTCGATGTTTCGCGTTAACATCGAGGGATTCGCGGCGACCGGCCAGATGCAGCAAAGTCGGCCGAGGACAAATGGCTTTAATTGCGCGAGCCGGGATGTCGAGCAACCCTTCGGGGATTCTGTCAAATTCGTCAAATAGCATGGCAGACAGTAGTGATCGTTATTCCCAAGTATGAATCGGATGTCCGGACGACTGATTTTGAATATAGGCTTGAGTGAGTTGCCTCACGTCGCCTTCAAAGTCGATAATCTTCCTTCGCTGCCAGGCCGCACCATTCTGCCGCGACTCGATTCTTCCGCGAAGAATCTCGACGGTATTGTCGATCAGCTCAGCATCGATGCCGAGCTGTACCATTCCTTCACTGGCCAATGGCAGCACCCGATCGCTTGCGAGAAAAGCCAACACATATTCTTTCCCGTCAAGCCATTGGTTCGGGGCTGCAAAGCCATGCTGTGCGGCCGCATAAAAATTACGTTTAACAGCTTCGAACGGCAACTGACTTTCTGGCTCTAACTTTGACGTGGCTAACGCATGTGTCAACCCGAGATAGAATACGATGTCGGCCGTCAAATCATTCAAACTGGGGCTTGCCGACATAGGCCGATGTTCGATCCGCAAATGCGGAGTGCCGTCAGATTCAAAGCCGATCAGTGGCCGATTCCAATGCCAGATCGTCCCATTGTGCATCCGAACGTGCGTCATCTGATCGGGCGATGTATTCTGAACCTCGGGCAAAAGGATTCGATGTCGAGAATGATTGCGTTCAAAGATCTCGAAAAGCGAATGGTGAATGTAGTCAGCGCCGAATGTAACTCGCGGCTCTGGACCGGCCGTATCGACCGCTTGCTCGAAAACCGAAATGCGCGTGTCATCCCAAAGGCGCTTTCCAAAAAGAATCGGTGCATTGGCTGCCAAGGCAACGGTGAAAGCCGACGCAATTACCGATGCGTTGTAGTACCGCTTGGATACAGCTGCCGGCACTTTAAGATGAACTTGAAGCGACGTTGCCGCCGCTTCGAGCATGAGATCATGATGCGAACTGACGAGTGTATCCAAGCCATCGATGCGGAGTTCGATGGCTCGACCGCCGCGCTGCCGCAAGACTTGTTCGGTCAACGCTGCATACCTTCGCAGCGACGACATATTCTTGACGCAGAGCATCGTATCGGTAACCGTCGGCAACGTGCCGATCGAAACGATGCGATGATCGAGTTGACTTGCGACTTCGTGACAATGCTCCCAAGTCGAGCGTATCTCAGAACGCATATCGACAAGTCCGGCCCCAGCGATGTATTGCGGTTTCACATTCAGTTCAAAATTGAACTTGGCGAGTTCCGGTACAACCCATTCGCGGTCGACTTTTTCTAAAAAAAGACGATTATCGGGAACTGGCTTACCATCGAGGTCGACCAACCACGCTTCGAGTTCCAAACCGCACTGCAATGCATCGACGCAGAACGTGCCGTTGGAAAACCACTTGCTCAGCAGTTTCATCTCTGAATCGAGGCACGTACGAAAGCGAGCAAAGTCTTCGTCGCTAAACTCCTTCGCAGTGATTTCCTGTCCCACTCAGCGTTCTCCAATGGCTTCGGTTTTTCGTCGCGCCGTTTAACCCCAGTACCGTTCAATGAAGGTATTGGAGTTTGTTAAACCTCCCCGTATCTAGGATCTTTAGCAAGATCCACTACTTCAATTCCTTGATTGAGATATTGCGGAACTGTACCAAGGCGGGCGGGCTTGTCCATTCACCGTTTTTCTTGCTGCCGTGATGCTGCAATCCGATCGGTCCGCGAGCGGGTAGGCCGGGAATCGTTGCGTTCGCGATGACCGTCTCACCATTGAGAATAACATTGACGGTTTCACCGCGAACGGTGATATCGAATCGATTCCATTGGCCAACGGGTTTATCGGCTTTCATTCGAGGCGTTACGGCGGCTCGAACTTCCGGCGGCATGCTCTTGTCGCGGCGAACACTATACATTTCTCCCGAGCCGACTGGCCAACACCATATGTTGAGCTGATGTTTGGCGCTGCCTCGCAATAAAATTCCCGAGTCCGAATCGGGGATCGACAACTTGATCGGTGTGCCATCCGCATCGACTGCCTCGGAGCCATCTGGGAGGATTTGCGCAGCTTTAGGATTGGTATAAGGCGTCTCTTTGATTCGCCAATCGACGATCAACTGAAAGTCACCATACTCGCGTCGCGTCCACAAGGATTTATCGCCGGGCGATTCGCTTAGGGCATCATAGTCGAGAACTTCCTTCAGGATTTTCCAGTGCCCGTTGTCCCCTTCCGGAACTTTCCAATTTTCAAAGTCGATTCCAGTGAACAAGGGAACGAAACCAACTCCCTCGACAGCGGTTTCTTCGGAAGTCGCTCCTGTCGATGGAAGTTCTTGAATACGAATGTTCCGAAAGTGGCATTCAGAGCCTTCCGACTCGAGGAAGATATATCCCTTTCGTGGCCAGCAGTCCTTACCGATCGTAACTTCTTTGCCATTAACGCTCAGTCGTACTTCGCCATGATTTGCGACTACTCGATAGTGATTCCACTCGGGTGAGCTTCGCGATAAGTCTTCGGTAGGAAAGCTTCGAGCTCCGTTTTTCGCGATCCGACCAATGGGCGTCATCTTAGCCCCGTGAATCGGGAAGATATCGCCGTGCGTTGTGAACCTCTCATTTTTCCCGGGCTTGTCGTATCCATTGTCGAGAATCTGAACTTCGATGCCTCGGGTGAATGGGATGCCGACCGATGGAGTGCCATCGCCCCACAAAAACAAGCCAGCGTTACCGCCTGGTCGCATGTGTCGCCAATCGAGTTCGACAATATAGTTCTCGTACATCCGGTCCGTTCTCATAACGCCAGTCGGCAATCCGGTCGAAACGATCATTCCATCCCGAACTGTAAACGTGTTGGGGGCGACGTTGACAGGCTTCCAGCCCGACAAGTCTGTGCCATTGAAGAGCGGCACCCAAGAAGGTGGGGCACTTCCCTTCTCCTCGCCGAAAAACGGAACTGGACAAGCAACGATTACTAAAAGCAATAGACACGATAAAGGTCGATGCATCATGAGACTCCAAAGGGAGAGTGAATGGGGTGAGAGCATGAGAAGCGTCCATTGTAATGCATTCTCGAACTTGAATGATATCTATTCAAAAATCGATCTTGGAACCGTTTTAGTGATCTGATACCCTTCCCGACGCGTTCCACGACGATTAATTATGAGGATGATCGCCTTGCGTCAAACGAAGCAACATACGACGTTTGTCATTCCCTGCTACAACGAACAATATCGATTGAACGTCGCTCAGTTTAGCGATTTTCTGCAAACTACGGCTGATGTCAGTTTTATATTTGTCGATGACGGCAGCCGAGATGGCACAGTGGAGATCTTAGAAAGTATCCGTCAATCGGTTGGGCCAAATCGAGTTGAGATTTTGAGGCTTCCCGAAAATCGCGGAAAGGCCGAAGCGATTCGTCAAGGAATGTTGCTAGCCCTCTCGCCAAACTATCGGCGTGATCGTGAAATTTCGTTGGTTGGTTATCTCGATGCAGATTTAGCGACACCGCTCAGCGAAGCGAAACGACTGATCGAGGTCGCCCACCGTCGCGAGGATATCGAAATCGTGATCGGCAGTCGGCTTGGGCTGAAGGGGCATCGAGTCAAACGAACCTTTTTGCGAAAGATCGTAGGTCGCATATTTTCTATTATCGCTTCTCGATTGATGGGGCTTCCCGTTCAGGATACACAATGCGGTGCCAAGCTTTTTCGCGTTCGCAATTGGCTTGCACCGGTCTTTCGCAATGAGTTCAAGGACCGCTGGCTATTCGACATCGAGATTTTAGCGCGAGTAAAGCAGTTGTTAGGTGCCGACGCAGCGTCCAAGCTCTTCGAGTACCCGCTTGAGGACTGGACCGAAGTCGGTGGTTCAAAACTCAAGCTGACCGACTTTATACGAGCGCCTCTAAAATTGATCCGCCTCGTTGTCGAATATCGAATGAAGAAAACGATCATGTTGAACGAAATGGAATCGGAATCGCCAGTCTTGTTGCCATTCTCAAATTCAAAAACAGAAGCTTCTCATTCCGAGAGCCAACGCAAAGCTTCGTAAAGGATGCAAGTTGAAAGCTTTCTCGATTTATGCCGCCACGCTCGTTATCGGATTGGCCGTCTTTTTAAGCACGCCAAAGCGTTCCGTTTCAATTAACTATGAAGCTGCTGCGAATATTTGGCTGAAAAGTAAATCCATCTACGAAACGTCCAAAGAAACTGGACATGGATTTCTCTACCTTCCACATGCCGCAATCTTGCACGTACCATTCGCTTTGATCTCGAAATGGACCGGGTTCGAACGATTGGGAGATGTCCTATGGCGCATTCTATCATGGACCATGTTTGCCGTTGGCTGTTACCGATTCGGGAAACTCGTTGATCGAGACGAAAAAAGAGTGCAATGGCGAATGGCCATGGTTGCGAGTTTGTTGGGGATGAATTGTTTGCGAATTGGCCAATCCACCCTTCTAATGACCGCATTGATGTTGCTCAGCATCGAAGCTTGGCGTTTGAACCGATTCAACTGGGCGACAGCCTTCGTCGTACTGGCAATCGCCGTGAAACCGTTGGCGTTGGTTTTGCTCTTGTTGTATTTTGCCATTTCAGCACCGATGCGAGGAAGGCTTGTCATCGGGAGTTTGATTCTGTTCGTTATCCCATTCTGCTTTCAGTACCCCGCATACGTTTGGAAGCAATATATCGATTGCTACACGATGCTGAACACGGCAGCCAATATAGGCAACGAATTTGATTGGTCGCAACTTTTTGGAATGCTTCATTTCTTTGGTTTTTCTGTGAATGGGCCGTTACAAACCGCGATTCGCATACTGGCTGCCATTGGAACACTTGGATTGGTATGGATCGCGACGCGAAAATTCGATCGTGATGGCCAGGCAATCTGGATCTTTGTATGGACGATCGTCTACTTGATGCTCTTTAATCCTCGAACGGAGAATAGCACGTATTGTATGATGGGACCGGTATTCGGATTCTTTATAAGCGAAAGCGTCGTTTCGACGAAGCGATTTTATATCACGATCGGACTTACGATCCTTGCCATCGGCACGGCGGGAAGCCATGAAATCGGCAAGTTCTTCACGCCTACGGGCGCAACTCCAATTTGGCTTGCACCGCTTTGCTGCTGTGTGTTCGTCGGCTTTCTTGCCTATGCATTTTGTAAACAAACCAGAAAAGCCAAGGGGCCGCCCATTTTATTGCGACTTAGATGACCAGTTATTAAAAGGCTCTTCCGCAGAATCTGTGGGGCAAAATTAACTATTTATCGTTACGAATAGAAAACCGAAGTTTCAACGGACACCCGTTTCGCATTGGATTTT
>JAWXCK010000263.1:0-29053 GCA_034408855.1 Pirellulaceae bacterium | reverse complement strand
TCAGTCCGGCGGGTTGCCGAGCGCCTTTGACGCATCGGAGCCATCCCTTGTAAATCCATCCGCCAAACTCATTGCACCATCCAAACCATAGCAATTTTTGGGTAAGCATTTCCGATCAGAAAGCGAACCTTGGTTTTTGCAATCACTCAGTCCAGTGTTTTCCTTGTATTTCACTGCTAAAATCGATTGTGCAGAAACCAGGGGGACACCCGCAAAATGTTTTGGCATTGATCGATTCGGCTTAAAATCGATCGGGAAATCAATGGGGACACTCGCAATGGGATGCGTTTGTCGTCAATTCGATTTCATGAAATTGCCCGAATGGCAGTTTGTGGGTGTCCCTGAGGTGGTTCGAATGGCAGTTTGTGGGTGTCCCTGAGGTGGTTGTGAGATGTGCCTTTGGCTGTCCCTGAGGTGTGTCCGCCATTCGATGGTTCGGGAAGGTCGCTCCATTTAACTTTGGTTGGCTGCTTGAACTTCATCGGGAGATGCTCGGTTCTAGCGGACTGTTGGCTTAATCGTTTAGCAGTTAGCTTAAGGCGTACTCTTGGCCTTTCACGTACGCCTACGGCTGACGGTTAAACGAAATCCTTGCTGTTGGCGATTCAGGGCTGCGGATTGCGCTGTCGGCTCACTAAGGCAGCAAATCGCGTAGCTCGGGATAGTCGAATTGATTGGACAACGCTTCTTTTAAAGTAATGGCGGCATCCTGCCGCCAATCTCTAACTTAAGTGCCAATGTAACGGCGGCAGGATGCCGCCGATACGAAAGTGGAGCTTTCGAATTAATCAATGTAGATGAATTCGCTCGTGTTGAGTATCGACAAGCATGCTGCGTGCAGTTTCATGCTTGTATCCGAATCTACTTCTTGCATGAATTTTTGAAATAGCGCTTGGTCTCGCGCGGTCGCTCGGCGGCCAAGCGTCAAAGCGACAAGCCGGTCGATCAGGTTTTCAATGGAGTGAGTCGTACTTGGATCGGCGACAAATGCTCCTTCGGTGAGAATGCGATCGCTTAGATATTTGCTGCATTCGATCGAGAGTTCGCTATTGAGCATTTGAAGGGCTTGAATGGCAGTCGTCGAGAGATCGCGTTTGGCGCAACTGAACCCGGCATCTGGTCGATCAAACGATTCAAAAATCGGGTACCGCAAATTGCGTCGAGCGAAAATAAAGATACTGCGTCGCCAGTAATCAGCTTCGTCCTTGCTCGTTTTCCATTGCCCCTTAAGGAGCGTTTCGAGCAGTTCGTCGGGCAACGGCGGCATGACACTTTCGCCTCCAGATTCGAAATTCAATCGTCCTGTCGCGGCGAGCATCGAGTCACGGATAACTTCTGCCTCCAGTCGATGTCTTGGATATCGGCTATAGAGTCGATTAGAAAGATCCTTGTCGAGCCGTTGCTGCCAAGTGACGTCATTTGGCGAAGCGTAACTTTGCTGTCGATAGGTAGACGACGTCACTATCGTTCGCTGAATCGCTTTAAGATTCCAGTTATTTCGTCGCAATTCGGTCGCCAGCCAGTCCAGCAATTCGGGATGAGTCGGACTGGCGGCTGCTACGCCGACATCGCTTGGATTCTCGAATAGCCCGCGACCAAAGTGAGTTTGCCAAAGTCGATTGACGATGACACGAGCTGTCAGCGGATTGTTTTCTTGGAACAGCCACTTGGCAAGCTCGGTACGTGGACTCGACGATTCGCAATATTGAATTTCCTGTGTAGGGTCGGTTGCGATCCGCGGCAAAGCCGCTCGAACCGTCGGTCCTGTTTGCTGTAAATCGCCGCGAAAATAGAACTTCGCTTCAATCGTTGAATCTTCGGAGCGAAAGATGTTGAATGGTTCGTCGCGTTCCAAGGCTGGCACACTCGGTTCAAAGACCGCGCGAAACCGATAAAAGTCGGCTTGGCTAATCGGGTCGTTCTTATGATCGTGGCATTGTGCGCAATGGAATTGGAGACCTAGCAATGCGGAACCGATCATCGATGTGAGTTCGTTGAGTCGATCATGTCGCCGCAGCTCCTGATCGTTGAGATCGGGCATGTCTGGGCCTGCCAAGCAAAACATCGTCGCAATCGGCGTTTGGTCCTCACCGACGTCACCAGCAAGTTGCAGCGAAACAAACTGATCGTAGGGCATGTCAGCGTTCAACGACTGAATAACCCAATCGCGATATCGCCACGCATCCTTTCGAACTCGATCGTGTTCGAAGCCATCTGTCTCGGCAAATCTCGCTAGGTCGAGCCACGGTTGAGACCAGCGTTCACCATAGCGCGGTGAAGCCAAGAATCGATCGACCCAACGATCATACGCATCAGCCGATGGGTCGGCTTCGAAAGCATCGATCTCTTCAACGGTCGGAGGTAAGCCGAGTAAATCGAGTTTTAAACGTCTTAGTAAAACCAACGGATCAGCTTGACTGGCTGGCTTGAGGTTTGATGCTTCTAGTTGTGACAAGATAAAATAATCTAGCCCGTTGGTTGGCCAGCGATGGTGCATTATCAACGGAAGAGATGGTTGCTTGATCGCTTGAAACGACCAATGATCGCGATCGCTATCGGTGATCGGCGATTCCTCGATTTGGCGGGGCTCGGGATTGACGGAGACTTCATTATCTGTGACTTCGGCATGCAAGCGAATCGAGCAGCAGGCAAGAAGACAGTAGAGGAGGGTTGCATGAGCTGCTCGTTTTATTCGCGGAGCGTTTGTTCGCGGAGCGAACAACGACATTGGTTGGGAGTCGATCATGCCAGGACCTCATGGACGACTTCTACATCGTCGGTCGGGCCGATCAAACGTTCATCGAGTCCATTTTGATAGTACGAAAGTTTTTTAGGATCGAGCCCCAGCAAATGCAAGATAGTCGCATGAAAGTTTCGGACATGGACGGTGTTTTCGACAGCTCTCAGGCCAACGGCATCGGTTGCACCGTAGGCCATTCCCGCTTTGACGCCGCCGCCCGCCAACCAAACAGTGTATCCCCAAGGATTATGGTCGCGGCCGTTGCCAGATTCGCTCATCGGCATCCGTCCAAATTCGCCGCCCCATATAACGAGCGTATCGTCCCACAACCCACGTTGCTTCAAGTCTTTTAATAGACCAGCAACGGGAAGGTCGGTCGCTTGGCACATCTCGCTATGATTTTTCTCGACATCTTTGTGGGCGTCCCATCCGTTGGTGTCACCCGAATAAACTTGAACGAACCGCACGCCTCGTTCGATCATCCGTCGGGCGAGCAAACATCGGCTGCCGAAATCGTGCGTCGGCTTTTGGTCGACGCCGTACATGGCCAATGTCTCGGCCGATTCGCCGCTGATATCGACGAGCTCGGGGGCGGTAACTTGCATGCGAAACGCTAATTCGTAGGCGGCGATTCGAGCGGAGAGTTCATCGTCATGGTCGCGAGCGGCAAGATGTTCGCGATTGAGTGCCTGAACTAAATCCAATGTTTTGCGTTGATCGATCGAAGCCATTGCCTGAGGTTGCTTCAGATGCAAAATCGGGGAGTTGCCCGAGCGCATCGTAACTCCTTGGTAACTTGCTGGAAGAAAACCGTTTCCCCACGAAGGCGGACCGCCTTTTAATCCGCCCTTGGGATCGGGCAACACGACAAAGGCTGGCAGGTCTTGATTTTCGCTTCCCAAGCCGTATGCCACCCAACTTCCAACACTGGGTCTTCCCATCAGAACGCTACCGGTATTCATTTGATAGACCGATTGCGGGTGGTTCACGCTATCGCCATGCATGCTTCGAATCACACACAGGTCGTCAGCATGCTGGCTGATTTCCGGAAGGAAGTCGCTTATCTCTAGTCCAGATTGGCCGCGAGGACGAAATTTCTTAATCGGACCCAGGAGCGGGTTCTTCGCAACCTTGCGCCGCGTTTTTACATTGCCAAAGCTTTCAGGGAGCGAGTCGCCTGCCAAGCGAGCTAGATCTGGTTTGGGATCAAAGAGATCCACTTGGCTTGGCCCACCGTGCATGAACAACCAAATGACGCGTTTCACGCGAGGCTCAAAGTGCGGTTGCTTTACGACGCTTCCTGAATCAGAAGCGAAAAGCGATTTCGATTCCTGCTGCAGTAACGATGCCAAGGCCCATCCGCCAATACCGCCGCCAGCACTATATAAAAAGCGACGACGAGATTCAGGGCTCGGCAAGGTTGGACGTTGCATTGCGTCTCGATTACGGCAGGGGAGGGAAGGAGATAGCGGACAAAGTCAATCGTACCTATTGCAAGTTCAACATGCAAATAGGCGGGCCGTTGCTCCAGGGCTAGTCATTTGTTTAAGTGGCGTAAGCTTCCAGCTTGCGTTCCTCATTGAAATGCCAACGCGGCAAGCTGGAAGCTTACCCCACCTTGAAATACTGACCGTCCCTGGGCTTGTTGATTTAATCCTTGCTGCTGGCAAATAAATCAGCCCGCGGCTAGCGCCGACGGCTCACTAAATTGCTCGCTAGTGAGTGGTGTTTGTAACGACGATCGAAGAACCGGCGGCTAGCGCCGGGCCGCTCACCGATGATGCAATTCACGGTAATTGATGGCACAAGGCTTCCAGGACGTTGTTCCAGTCCTGCATGGCGGACGGATTTTCGAACAACGACGCGGATTGCTCGATCAGTTGACGGCTTAGCGAATTTCGACGCGACGGATTCGTAGCGATCGATACCGAAAGCTCCACGTATTCCGATGGCGAATGAGCAACGAGCTGCTCCATCCCAATTTGTTTGTAAATCGCTTGCGTAATCCGGCTTCTCAAAAATTCCCCTGGGTAGGTAACAGTTGGGGCACCAACGGCCACGGCTTCAATCGAGCTATTTCCGCCGCCGAAATGAAATGGATCGAGGGCCACGTCGGCAATCGCGAGCAGATCTAAAAAAGCTTCGCGAGGCATGGCGGGTACAAAGCGAACGCGGTGGTCAAAATCGGGCAGGTGGCGACGCATCCGTGTTCTCAATCGATGCGTCCAATCGGAAACGCGACCTTCCAATAGGACCAAGATTCCATGCGGATCTTCCTTGAGAATCGAAACCAGGGCTTCGTCAAATTCGGGATGAAACTTGAAGAGCGTCTGTGGGCAAAGGTAGATATTTCGATCGTCTGGAAGCCCGAATGCCTTCCTCGTCATGGGACTTTCGCTCCGTACAGGCCGGTCGTAAAGCGTCGCCAAGGATGGCATGCGAATCAAACGTTCGGTGTAATGATCATCGGCATTTTCAGCTTCGAGATCGCGACTGGATAAAAAATAGTCGATCATCGAACTGCCGGTCGTATCGGGATGCCCCCAGGTGACGGCTTGAACCGGCGCGAAGCGAGAAAAGGCTAACGTCGAACATAGCGAATCCATCCCGACATCGGCGTGAACGAGCGCATCGAGATCGAGCTGCTGAAGCCGTTCAATCGCTTGCGGCAAAGCTCGCGGTAGCAAAACAAAATCGTCGGCAGCCGATTGAAATTCTTTTGAAACGGAATCTAAATGCTGAGCCGCCAAGACAACGGTGACGTGAAATCGATTGCGATCGACATGACGTAATCGAGGCAGATTCAGTCGGCCGATGGTATGGTCTCGAAAGTAGGCGGAAATAAAACCGATTCGCTTTCGTCCGTCAGTTCGTACTGACGCTTTCCTATTGGCGACAAAATCACGACCTTGAATAACGCGTCCGCGAAGCCGCATGATGTCGCGGTCATTGAATCCTTGATAGGCTGCCAAAAAACAAGTTGGCACCAACGATTTCGACGCGTCGACGGTCGAGTTGGAATCGACTAAGGCTTGCAGAAAGCGATGCTGGCGAGCTCGCCAATCGTGAATATCGTTTTGCGAGTCATAGATGATCGGCAAGACAGAACTGGCTAGCAGTTGATTGAGCGGGCTGGAATCAAAAGCCAGCAAGCGTTGATAAATCTCGACGGCCTTTTCCGTCTCACCTTGATTGAACAAGAGGTAACCGAGGTTTTGCAGTGCGGCTGAACAGGTTGAATCGACTTCGATCGCTCGCTGGTAACAAAGGGTGGCTGATTCTTGACGACTTTGATCCTGACGCAAATTCCCTAAATCGACCAACAATGCGGCTCGACGCACGGCGGAATGGCGGATGATGTTGGGAGATGCTCCGCGTTGAAAACTCGCTTCACGAAGTGTCGCGACAATCGCTTGTTCCAGTTGCTCGGCGGCACCTTCAAAATTGCCAGCCGCTCGAAGCTGCTGACTCTTGGCAACGCACTGTTCCGAATTTTCGGAGACGCTACCCTCTGATGAAACGGCCAGCGAACCGCGCTGAGCGGAGAAGAGTGGCCACTGAGGTTGGATCTTCGGTCGGGCCATCGATTCGGCAGGCACGATCCAAACTTCTCTTTCCTGTCGATCGACCGAACCGCCGGCAATCATGGGGTTCACAAAATCGGGAATGACATCGACGGCAAAGATCTCGCTGACGCCCGAGAGGAACTTGAAAATCGCGACCGTCCGGCCGCTTACCAAATCGATGACACCCAGTCCGCATTGAAGTTCGTTTCTCTTCTCGGCGATCGGTACTCCGCCGAACACCGATGTCTCGCGAATTTTCGAGAGACCGACGAAAGCGAACTGTCCGCGAAACGCTAATCCGCGCGAGTATCCGGGAACCGATTCGACCGATTCGTACTTACCCGTTGCTCGATCGACATGGCCAAACGTACCGCAGCCCGAATTGAGTAACCAAAGTTTCCCTTGGTGTATTCGAGGAGAATGCGGCATCGAATAGTCGCGGCTGATCGTCTCACCGCTTGGAACATCGATGACAACGCCGCTAGTTGCTTTGGTGGGTCGCCAACCGGCAGCTTCATTCGACTCGGCCATCGCAGTCA
Organism: Pirellulaceae bacterium; assembly: GCA_034408855.1. Lineage (GTDB taxonomy): Bacteria > Planctomycetota > Planctomycetia > Pirellulales > Pirellulaceae > JAIYDQ01. Next base: position 22,208 of record JAWXCK010000263.1, on the reverse strand, counting down.
CATATTTGGGCTGACCGTTCTCCATGGCCAGACCATTCAAATGGCAACGATCTTGATCGATCAGTTGCGAGATGAACTTCGGACGCCATTGCGGAATAAAACTATAGGCTTCGTGCAATGTCGTGAGGCAGGAAAATAGCGTATTGACAACCCAAAGACCATCGTTACCCCACGCGAGATCATGGCCATGAATGCTTCCCGTATAAAAACTCGATCGCGGCACGTAGCAGCCATCGTTGATTCGAGTAGTCGACGGCGGCCCCAATGTTTCGTGAGCGGGTACAAGAAAATGAATCTGTCGGCGGGTACCGAGGGCAATCCGATCGTTGCGAACGGCGACGCCCATCGGCTGATCGTAATCCAAAAACGATATCTTTAGCTTTCCTTCGTGCGCCCCTAAGACGAGCAACTTACCGGCTTGATACGTTGTGATTAGGATCGACGCATTGATATGCGTTAGGATTCCCGGCAAATCCGGTGAGTACTCGTATCGCACCGCTCGAACCGAACCGTCGGACGACGCTTCGGATTCTTCCATGTCGGTCGATGGATTTTTGTCGTCAGACATTTGCCCGTTGCCGTCCTGATCTAAAAAATGGTTTCGAAGTCGTTTGGATCAGTATTGTAAGCTCAATGCGAAGCGTCAGGAGCGGCCTGGAAAATTCCGATAGGAAAGCCAGAGGTAACCGTCGAGACGATCGACCCGTCGCTCGATGGTCGACTTGCCATGAGCGCTTCATAGCCAGGATACTTCGTTATCAATTCGAGTCCACGAGTTGGCCCGAGGACACTCAAGGTTGTAGCCCCGGCATCCGCTTCGATGCATGTTGGAGCAATCAAAACAACGGCAGCCGGACCGGGGACACCATAGCCAGTTCGCGGATCGAGAATGTGACTGCGGCGCTGCCCGTCGATTTCGATAAATTGCCAAAGATCACCCGAAGTCGTGATCGCTGCATTCTTCAGATAAATCCGACGAAGCGGTGGAAGTTTGTCGATTTGCGATCTTGGTTTCGGTTTCGCTTTTTTCTGGATCGAATTAGCGGCCAGCTTGTCGATGTTCGTTGAACCGATCGAGGCTATTTCGATTCGCCATCCTTCGCGTCCCGGCGGCGATTCTCCACATCGAATGTCTCCGCCATCGTTGACTAGCACTTGTTTCAAACCATGAGCGAGCAAAACTTCGAACGCTCGATCGACGATGTAACCTGCTGCGATTCCACCTAAATCGATTCGAACCTCTGGATCAAGCAACGTCAGCGTCCGTTCCGTCTTATTCAGTTCGATTTTTTGCCACCCCGAGTGCCGCATCGCTTCGTCGATTTCAGTTTGGCTCGGTAGCTCGCCAAGTTTTCTTGCTTCGCGCCATCGACGGGTTAGATTGCCAATCGCTGCATCGAAGGCACCATCGGAGTGATTGAACCATTCTTCGCTGGCTTTGAGAACTTGGAAGAGCTCTTCCGAAATCGAGTTTGTTTGGGTTGCTTGACGATGATTCCGATTCAATTCGCTATCGGGCTCGTAGTCGCTCAAGATGGCGACCAATCGGTCGATTTCGATTCGGACGGCCCCAAAGGCGCGTTCGATTTTTGCTTCGCTGTCAGAGTAGGCGTTGAGGGTAATCGTCGACCCCATGGCTGGGAAGGTTAGTTCGTAGCCGTCGAGTTTTGTGGGGGTGGGGGCTTGGGAAAGGACAAGGGACGTAAGTGACAGAAAGGACGAAAGGGACGTAAGAAGGGAAAGGGACACAAGCGACTTGAGCGGACGAACGTTGTTTCGCATTCAAGGCTTTTCCGAAATCGGGCAAGTACAATCGAAGCGATGGCAGCCTGGGCATCCGGAACCGTATTTATCTTCTAGCGCTTTGCAAAGATCGACTCCGGCGACGTTGGCAATCGTCGTCAACCAGGCGATGACGTCGGCGAACTCTTCGTGAAGATTGGCCAAGTCGTTCTTAGTTCGCAAGGCTGTAGCTAGTTCGCCGATCTCTTCCATGAGCCATAAGAAGGTACCATCAATGCCGCGTGCAACATCCTTTTCGAAATACATGCGATGGATCAGCTTCTGGAAATCTCGAATCGAGATATCGGTCTTTTCGTTGGACGTTGAGTCGGCTGTCATGCTGGTTAGTCGTGGGGACAAGACGTGCGTAATATAAAACAGCGGGCTTTCACCCGCTGGTATTTGACATTTCGAAGAACCGGTGGCTAGCGCCAATCCGCTCAGATGTTGATGAGTGATCGCTTACTTGTTCTTAAACTCGTCGGGCTTGATCTTGACTACTCCGAGATCGTTCATGCCGGGCTTAAGCGTTAGTTCGACGTTCCCTTTCGTCCATGCGACCTCTTTGCCACCGAACGTAACTTGGTCGATTGACTTGTCCATATTCTCATGCCAAACCTTAAACGTAATCGGCTTACCAGCCGGGAGTTTTTCAATCTTAAGAACTCCCTTGGCATCGCTCACGCCAGCGTAGGGTAGATCGAAAATCAAGATATGCGCGGTCATCCAGGGATGAATGTTGCACATCACCGGCGTTGGAGCTCGCTCGCCTTTGTCGACTTTGATTTCTTTCGATCCACCGACGGGTATCGTCACGTTGATAGCATTGTTGGAAAAGAATCCGAAATTCGCATTGTGCCCTGTCTGATCCGAATTCAGAACGTTAATCGATTGTCCTGGTTGAACGGCAAAAACGTGCGGGTTGAAGACGCATTTGTTGTTGTCTAAGGCAACCGGCTTGGCCGGTGGCTTCGCGAGATCTGGATGAACATCCTTGGCTTCAAGTCCCGATTTTTTCGTGTCGGTATAAAACGCGATATTCATAATCCCCTTCGTCGCCGAATCGACGATCAGTTCTTCTGAAAGCGGCGGCGTTGGGTGCCCTTGTACGCAAGCGGGATCTCGCGACATGTCGACCGTTCCACGCGCAGGTGCGGCCGCCGCATCATAGACAAAGGTAAGCTGCAGATCGGCCCATTCTTGCGCCTTGGTTGACGACGTGAAAGGTAACGACGTGAAAAGCAAAGCGAGACTCGATGCGAAAGCAATTTTTTTCGATTGAGTTACAACGGAACGTATGGATAACATCAATAACAATCTCCAGTTAGGCGGGAGCCCGCAACTCTTGGCGGGCATTTTTAATTCGTAACGGATAGTATATGCCTTCTATCAAGGACAGCAGAATATCCTATTCAAATCGAGCGGAATCGTCTACGGTTTGAACTGATCGGGTTTAATTTTTACGATGCCAAAATCGTTTAAACCCGGTTCGAGAGTCCATTCAACGATCCCTTTGGGCCATTGTTTCGGCTTGAATTCCATCTGAACTTGTGCGATGGAACGCTCCATGCTTTCGTGCCAAATCTTGAAGGTAATCGGCTTTCTGGCTGGTAATTTCTCGATTTTCAGCACCCCTTTTTCATCGCTAATCCCAGAATAAGGATGGTCGAAGACGAGCACATAAGCTCGCATCCACGGATGGATACTGCAGTGAATCGGCGTGGGAGCTTTCTCGCTTAATTTCAAATCGATATTGATGGAGTGACCTGGCGGATGCATCCGCGACTCCAATCCGTTTGCGAAGAATACGAAATTTGGATTGTGACCGTAATCATCGGAATTGGTCAGCCGAATTGTCTGGCCAACTCGCGAACTAAAAATGTGCGGTTCAAAACCGCAACCGCGAATATCCAAAACGGCAGGCGCAAGCGGCGGCATCTGAAGGGCAGGGTAAACATTGCGTGCGATCCCCTCGGACTTCTTGGGGTCAAGGTACATCACCATATTCTTGATCCCCTTCGTTTCGCGATCCACGATCATTGCTTCCGATAGAGGCATCAAATTTTCCGGCATGCAAGTTGGATCGTCTAGCGGAACAAATCGTTTGCGAAGCGGGGCTTCCGATGCGTCATATATGAAAGTAATCTTGAGATCGGCCCAGGCGCCTAACGCCGTCGAATCTTGAGAAAGGACTCGGGACGGACCGGCGATGAAACTCGAATGCATACCGCTCGAAATTGCGACAACGGCTAAAACAGCCGATCGCGACCAAAGCCCCGACGTGAGTTGAAAAATGCTTAGCGATTTCGTCATGCTATCTATTCTACCTCCTCTCGTCCGAAGCGGAATGATCGGAATAGTCCGTCTATGTGGGATTGAATTCGGAAAAGAATGGCTGAAATGCCGGGGTCCATTTTTCGAAAGTGTTGCTAAAATGGGGCCATGATGGAATCTTCAGCTTTGGCAACGAAATCACACGCACCCGTCGACCCGCGGGCCAGCCTGGCATTCCAGAAATGCATTAACCCAAGCTGCGCGGCGACCTTTGACGTCCAGCAGATTCTGACAAAATGCCCTAAATGCAGCAATTTGGTCGATGTGGATTACGAATGGGACCGTGTCGCTGTTCCAAAAAAACTTTCCGATTTCCAGCAGATGTGGAGCCGTCGGAACGAGCCGATGCGATTTAGCGGCGTCTGGCGATTTCATGAATTGCTACCCTTTGCGCCGCCTGACAAAGTCGTCACCGTCGGCGAAGGACAAACGATACTTCAACAAGCCAACGCTGTCGCGCGGTATGTCGGAGTTCAACAAGGGAAGTTATATCTTCAATACGAAGGGATGAATCCTTCGGGCTCGTTCAAAGACAACGGAATGTGCGCTGCGTTTACGCATGCCTTGATGGTCGGTGCAAAACGTGCCGCTTGCGCTTCGACGGGCAACACGAGTGCATCGCTGGCGATGTACTGCGCCGTTACGCAACTGATGAAAGCGGTCATCTTTATCGGAACCGGCAAGATATCGTACGGGAAACTTTCGCAAGCGCTCGAGTATGGTGCTCTAACGGTCCAAATCGCTGGTGACTTCGACGATGCGATGGCTCGCGTTCAGGAAATTTCACGCGACATGGGGATATATCTAGTCAACAGTGTCAATCCATTCCGACTCGAAGGGCAAAAGACCATCATGTTCCGCGTTCTCGAAGCCCTCCAATGGGAAGCGCCCGATTGGATCGTGGTTCCGGGTGGGAATCTCGGAAACAGCAGTGCTTTCGGAAAAGCCTTTTCCGAACTCAAAAAACTTGGCTTGATCGATCGCATTCCGCGGCTGGCGGTCATCAATGCGGCGGGTGCTGATACCTTAGACGTTCTGTATAACAGCCGAAACTTGCGATGGAATGACGGTCAGTCCAATTTGGAAGTGGCATGTCATTACTATGACGAACTTGACAAGCGGGGTGCCAAGGCCGATACGATTGCCAGCGCGATCGAGATCAATCGACCCGTCAATTTAAATAAGTGTCTTCGAGCTCTCGATTTCTGCAACGGTGTGGTTCGCAAAGTCGACGACCAAGAAATCTTGGACGCCAAAGCTCAGGTCGGTGCCGGTGGAATCGGTTGCGAGCCAGCCAGTGCTGCAAGTGTGGCCGGAGCACGTTTGCTTCGCCAAGAAGGCATCATCGGACCCGACGAACGCGTTGTTTGTATCTTGACGGGGCACCAATTGAAGGATCCGACAGCGACTGTCGCTTACCATACAACGGACCAAGAGAAGTTCAACGAAGTATTAGGAAGCCGCGGCGTTTCTCGAGCTTCGTTTGCTAACCGAGCTATCGCCGTTCCCAATGAACTTGAAGCGATCGTCAAAGCCATCCAGCTTTATAGCTAGGCATTTGTCCCGAAAATACGTTGCAGTTTTAGTCGAACGGAGCGAGCGAGTTGCGGTACTTGCCACCGGTTCGTTTCCGGCATTTGTGGGTTACCTCAATGAGTTTCGAAAAATCCGCAACACTTCTTCCGATTGCTGTACTCATCTCGGGAGGTGGGACGACCCTCAAAAACCTCATCGATCGGATCGAACAAGCCGATCTGCCGGTAGATATTCGCCTGGTCATCAGTTCGAAAAAGAATGCGGGCGGGCTTGCCTTTGCTAAATCAGCAAATATCCCGAGCCTCGTCATTGGTCGGAAAGACTACGCAACACCCGAAGACTACCGCGACGCCATTTTTGATCCGATACGCCGTTTAGGAGCCTCGATCGTAGTGATGGGCGGATTTCTGCAACATCTACTCATTCCAGCCGATTTTCAAAATCGAGTCGTGAATATCCACCCGTCGCTCATTCCGGCCTTCAGCGGACATGGCTTTTACGGACTCAAGGTTCACCAGGCGGCGGTCGACTACGGCGTCAAACTGAGCGGATGTACCGTTCATTTTGTCGACGACCATTATGATCACGGTCCTGTGATCCTACAGCGAGGCTGCCCAGTCCTGGATAACGACACTGCCGAATCGCTCCAGCAACGCGTCTTCGCGGTAGAATGCGAAGCATTGCCCGAGGCGTTGCAATCGATTGCAAACGGACGGATACGAGTGTCATCCGACGGACGTCGCGTGGTCTCCATCGATTCAAAGGAATAGCGAATGCCACCGCGAAAGTCAAAAAATGCAAACTTCGGTGGCTGTTTCCTCGTTATCTTTTTTTCCATTTTTTTTGCTGTCGGTATAGGCGTTGTCTGGGCGATGGCCATTGGCCCAGCACTAAAAGTAAGTTTCTCGCAAACTTGGACGCAAACACCTTGTGTCATACGACAGATCGAAATTAAAGTCCATTCAGGGGATGATGATACGTATTCTCCCGAAGTCGTTTTCGACTACACAGTCGATGGTCATCGATATACCAGTGAAAAATTTTGGTTCGGCATCGGATCAACAGGGAGTCGAAGACCGATCGAACTCGCTATCGCCCCGTTCGAAGTGGGGGGCGAATATGTTTGCTTCGTCAATCCGAAGAATCCCAACGATGCCGTGCTACTTAGGCAGCCCGCACCGTTCACTTGGATAGCCGCGCTGGTCGGCGGGATATTTGGCCTTGTGGGAGCTGTCGGCATGTATGCTGGAATTGCTACTCGCTCGGGAAAAAAACGCAAGTCAACGACGCATGAAACACCGTCCCGACAAATCTTGTCTACGCGTTCTTCCAATCGTTCGTCGACTAAAAGCGACACTTTCGACGGTCGAACCGACAGTCAGCCGCAGTATGATTTTGATAGCAGCACATGCCCCGTTGAAGACGAAGGACCTGACGAACCGTTGCCGCTCTCGGCGAAAGGCTCTCGCGTTGGGACGGCTATTGGAAGCTGGTTTTTCGCCATCATATGGAATGGCATCACATGGATTGTCGGCTATTTTGTCCTGAAGGATTTCAACTTATTCCCGGCCCTCTTCCTAGCGGTATTTTTCCTGATCGGAATCGCGGTTTTGCTGTTCGCAATCTACAGCACATTGCAGATTTGGAATCCACGCACCATTGTCGTTTGTAGCCAACGCAACCTCTATCCGGGTAGCGAATTCGAAATCAGTTGGCTTCATCAGGGGAATGCCGCGAGTATCTCGGAGCTATCGATCCTTTTGGAAGGGTCCGAATCCGCCACCTATCGCCAAGGCACGACGACTCGGACTGATAAAAGCATTTTCTTCAAACAAACCATCGTGCAAACGAAGGAACGATCCGAAATTGACAGTGGCTTCAGTCTGGCTCGGTTGCCCGAGGACACCATGCACAGCTTCGAGAGCGGTCGCAATTCGATCTCGTGGCAAATCCAAGTTCATGGAAAAATCCGATTTTGGCCTGACATCAACGACACGTTCGCGATCACGATTTACCCGCCCAAGGGTGACGGAGTCAACCATGCTTAAAGTTGAAACGGATGGCGATTCGTTGAACTTCCGCCCTGGAAATGTTTTATCAGGACGTATCGTTTGGGAGCTTTCAAAAACTCCTCGGTCCATTTCGGCCAGTTTGTCTTGGTCGACGGAAGGCAAAGGCGATGAAGATGGCGAGTCGTCAATCCAACAGACTTGGACGCCCAGTTCTCCCACGGGCACGCAAGCTTTTCAATGGCAACTTCCTCGCGGTCCCATCAGTTTAGAAGGGACGCTGATTCGCATTCAATGGCTGATCGAATGTGTCTCAGAAAGTCCCGACGAAGAAGTCGTAGTCCCACTTGTTATCAGCCATCTAAAATGTCCAGTACGCTTGAGCAAAGTGCCGTGAAGGCACCGAGCTAAAACCAAGAATTCCATTTATGTCGATCATCGAAATCAAGAATCTCGTCAAATCCTATCGTGTCTATCAGAAGAAAGAAGGAATTAAAGCGGCCGTTCAAGGGCTCTTTAAACGCGAATATCGAACCGTCGATGCTGTTCGGTCGATCAATCTTCAAGTCGAACAAGGTGAATTCGTCGCCTTTTTAGGACCCAACGGCGCGGGCAAGACGACGACACTTAAACTGCTGTCGGGCGTCATCTACCCGACTTCGGGATCAGCAACGGTGATGGGATATGTTCCCTGGGAACGAAGCCTCGATTATCGTCGTCGATTCGCTTTGGTCATGGGACAGAAGAATCAATTGTGGTGGGATTTGCCAGCACAGGAATCGTTCCGCTTGCACCAACAGATTTATTCGATCGACGCTATTGAATTTCGTCGATCGATCGACGAGCTAACCGATCTGCTGGCGGTCAAGGATTTGCTCGGACGCCCGGTGCGCGAACTATCGTTGGGTGAACGCATGAAGATGGAATTGATCGCGGCACTCCTTCATTCGCCCGAGGTTTTGTTTCTCGATGAGCCAACGATCGGATTGGATGTCATTGCCCAGCACAACATCCAACAGTTTCTGCGTTTTTATCAGGCCGAACGCAAGATCACGATTATGCTCACGAGCCACTACATGAAGGATGTTGCCGCCCTTTGCAAACGCGTCGTCGTGATCGCGCAAGGACAAGTACAATACGATGGATCCTTGTCTGGGATTATCGATAAGTTCAGTGGCACAAAGGTCGTTACACTGGTACTCGCCGAAGGGCAGGGTGCCGAAGGTCTTGAACGATACGGTGAAATTCAATCGATCGAACTGCCACGCGTTAGATTGAAATGCGAGCGAGCAAAAATCTCTGCGACACTTGCAGGAGTGCTCGACGATTACGTGATCAACGACGTGGCCGTCGAAGATCCACCGCTAGAAGAAGTCATCGCCAGATTATTCCGACAAGTCAGTATATAACCATTACGCATCAGTGATTGAGCCGATGGCGCTAGCCAGGATGATTCATCCGTCGGAGTGCGTTAGCACCCGGTTCACATTTATTGCTGGGAAATCGGACGCTGTATTTCGTAACCCGACGCGTAAGCGAGGAAATTGCTCAAATCCCTCGCTTACGCGTCGGGTTAAGAATAATTCAGGCTAGCCAATGGAACCAAAGTATCGGATATTGATGCGGAAATACACGGTTTAAACGAGTCGAATATAAGGGAATCGATCGAAAAATTTGCATATGACAGGAACTTCAAAGGTACTCGCGTTCATGCCACGCTTAATCGATCGATTGTCGATATGGGTGACGATCCTTCGGATATCGCTCGAAGAACGGCTTGTCTATCGCGGTGATTTTGCTCTTGGAACGCTGATGCGATTCCTGCCTATCATCACGCAGATATTTCTGTGGTGGGCCATCTTTCAATCGATCAATCCAACGCAGCCCGAAAAGGCAACCTTGGTCGGTTATACGTTTCCAGACATGGTGGCCTATTACCTGCTTACGATGTTGGGGCGAGCATTTTCAAGCATGCCGGGTCTCGCATCGAATATTGCTCGGCAGATCCGCGAAGGAGAGATCAAACGCTTCTTGGTGCAACCTGTCGATTTGATCGGCTATCTACTCTTGTCGCGGGTAGCCCATAAACTTGCCTATTACTCCGTCGCAACGCTTCCGTTCGCACTGGTCTTCTTTCTGTGCCGCAGCTTTTTTACGGACGGGTTTCCCAGTGGAATGCAATTCCTCGCCTTCATCCTTTCGTTGCTGATGAGTTTCGTTCTAGGATTCTTTCTCGAAGCTTGTATCGGTCTGGCAGGATTTTGGTTTATGGAGATCTCATCGCTGCTGTTCGTCTACATGCTTTTCAGCTTCTTTCTTTCAGGCCACATGTTCCCATTAGATATTTTGCCCGAGCCATGGCTATCGATCGTTCAGTATTTGCCGCTGAAATACTTGGCCTATTTTCCTGCCGCCGTTTTTCTCGGCAAAGTTCAAGGTGCTCAGCTTTGGTTGGACATGGCCGTTCTCTTCGGTTGGACGATCGGGTTTATGGTATTGTCGCGATATCTTTATTCGGCAGGTCTTCGCCGATATAGCGGATATGGAGGATGAGTTGGAACGGAATCTAGTCGAGCAAACACCTACTATGAAGCATCCGTCCTATCTAAAGGTCTGGCTGACATTCGCGCGCAATAGCTTGATTCGCGAGATGACCTTTCGAACCAATTTTTTTCTCGATTGCTTATCGAGCACGTGTTGGACGCTGATGAATATTGGCTTCTACGTTTTAATTTTTCAACATACCGATTCGATCGGACTGGAAAGCGGTTGGCGGAAGCCCGAGTTCTTTATCTTTCTCGGAACAACGTGGATCATCAATGCGATCATTCAAGCTTTTTTGATGCCCAACGCTGAAGAATTTAGCGAACTGATTCGCACCGGCGGTCTCGACTTTGCCTTGCTTAAACCGATTGACACCCAGTTTCTTGTCTCCTTTCGAAAAATCCATTGGTCGGCACTCTCGAATCTCGTTGTCGGATGCATGCTGCTTGCATATGCTCTTCAGACATTGCCGTGGCGGTCGTCGCCAGAATGGCATTTCAGTTGGTATACCGTCCCACTTTATCTCTTATTTGTCGGCTGCGGTGTCGTGATGCTTTACAGCTTGATGATGTGCCTAGCAGCAACCAGTATCTGGCTGGGTCGCAATCAAAGCCTGTATGATTTTTGGTTTTATATTACCAATTTTTCTCGCTATCCGAGCGATATCTATCGCCCTGGATGGGGCTTGCCATTGTGGACGGTATTCACATTCATCATACCGGTCTTGGTCGTCATCAACGTACCGGCGCGTGTTCTCGCGCAACCGGTGGTTCCGATGGCGAATCAGGATTGGTGGATTGCATGCTTTGCAATCGTGGCGACCGTTATAGCCTGGTTCGCAAGTCGATGGGTGTTTAAGCGTGCGCTCTTGAGCTATCGTAGTGCGAGCAGTTAGGCATGAAATTAAGCGAGGACGCTTTTTCAACTCTACGAAGTCGTGAGCCGAACGCGCTAGCGTCGCGCCGATCGCTTGGAAACACCGCTCATCGATGGCCCGCGGCCAGCGCCGACGGCTCACAAATACGGAAAATTACGCAAATTGGGACAGTCGAACAAAGGCGGCCTTAAATTTATGTCAAAAACATCGAGCCGCCGAAGATTCCAAGAGTACCTCAAAGAGGTTCAAGTTCGGCGGCGCGAATCAATACCGGTTCGCGGACAACATGGCGATTTCCATAGTCAGGCTCGTACCGACACCCTTGAACGATCTCATCGATCTTCCTGGAAGCTTTTGACTGCTTTTTGGGGATTGCTGCAAGGCTTTCGCGGTAAGGTGTTGTTCGGCCTTGCGACGCTCACCATTTCGACGTTGCTAAGTCTCGTTCCGCCTCTTGCGACCAAGGTCGCTATCGATTCGGTATTGACCGTTCCTCCATTGCCGCTCAGTCCACTCTTGACAAAATGCTTTGGCGATTTGACGGGGATGCGACTGTTGGGGGCGGTTGCTGGAATCGCGATTTTGATCGCAATGTTTCAAACCGTAATTCGGCTTTGGGGTCGCTGGGTTTCCACGCAAGCGGTCAATCAGGCGGCGGTGATGATTCGAAGACGCGTCTTCAAGCACATCCTTCATCTACCGCTTCATCGGATCTACACATTGAAAAGCGGCGGTGCAACGAGCATGTTACGGGAAGATGCTGGGGGAGTCGCAGATCTTATTTTTAGTATGCTTTACAACCCGTCTCAAGCGATCGTGCAATTGTCCGGCAGCTTGGTCATTCTCGTATTCGTCGATTGGCGATTGCTCGCTGCAGGCGTGCTCTTGCTTCCGATCGTCTATTTTTCGCATCGTTGGTATATCTATTCGATTCGACCATTGTTTCGAGATGTACGTCAGCAACGACAGGGCGTTGACTCGACGACTACGGAATCGTTTGGCGGTATTCGCGTCGTGCGAACCTTTGCCAGGCAACAGACGGAAACCAATCGATTCGTTCAGGGCAATCATCTGCTGGTCCGGCAGCAACTCATGGTTTGGTGGCGAACTCGGATTATTGAACTGATTTGGGAAGTACTAATTCCGCTTTCATCGACCGTACTGTTGCTCTATGGCGGCTGGCAAATTCTTCAAGGAGAACTGACTCTCGGCGAATTGATGATGTTTTTGGTCTACCTCACGATGCTCCTTGGACCGCTGGCAACGTTGACTGGAAGCGCTGTACAATTCCAGAATAACCTGGCGGGTCTCGATCGCATCCTGGATGTTTTGGAAAGTCCGACCGAGCTACCCGACCGTTCCGACGCGCGTCGCTTGAGTCAATCAGAGGTTCAAGGTGCCATGAAACTCGAAAACGTTAGCTTCAAATATCCAGGTAGCGACGTATGGGTCTTGAAAAACATTTCGATGACGATCGAACCGAATCAAACGATTGCCTTAGTGGGACGAAGCGGGGCAGGAAAGACGACGTTATGCAACTTGATCGCTCGGTTCTACGATCCTGACGAAGGTCGCATTCTTCTGGACGGACAGGATCTTCGCGAACTGGAACTGCACAGCTATCGAAGGCTACTGGGCGTGGTCGAGCAAGACGTATTTCTGTTCGACGGCAGCATTGCCGAGAATATTGCTTTTGGGAGACGCGGTGCTTCTCGAAACGACATTCAAGAAGCGGCAGCGGTTGCCGCCGCCTCGGAGTTCATCGAGAAACTTCCACATTCCTTCGACAGCCTGATCGGAGAGCGCGGCGTGAAACTCAGCGGTGGGCAGCGTCAACGGCTGGCAATCGCGCGAGCCATTTTGGCGGATCCTAAAATTCTTATTCTGGACGAAGCGACAAGTAACCTCGACAGCGAAAGCGAACGACTTATCCAGAAAAGCTTAGAGCGATTGCGCCAAAATCGAACTTCCTTCGTCATCGCTCATCGATTGAGCACGGTTGCGACGGCCGACCAGATTTGGGTTCTCGATGAAGGAACGATTATCCAAAGCGGTACCCATCAATCGCTGCTCGCCGAGGAAGGTCTCTATCAACGCATGGTTAGGCTTCAGACGGACGCAACTTTGGGTTAAAAGCAAATAAAGGCGGTTTATCTTGCCGAAAAAGTCGATTCCGGGGTGTACGCGGCCAGTGCGTCTGCTTAATCTATAAAACCGTTGCAAGCTTTGGTGGCTTGCCCCCATTCCCCTTTCTTCACGAGGCAGTAACTCGAGATGCTATTTTCTGTTCAACTTCGTCGCCATTTGACGGCAGCTTTCGGCGCTTTTGCCCTAGTTTGCTTTTCTACGTCCGTAGGATTCAGCCAAGAAACCACCCCGACTTCTGCAATTGCTCAGGCGGCGTCGGGAATTGCAAACGCGCCTGTAAAACCTCCCGCCGGGGGTGAAGCCAGCATGGTGCTTCCAGACTTGAATCAGGTCAAGTTTATCGGCGGTTTCACCGGTTCCCAGCTTTTGTATGTCGGATTGGTCGTTTCCGCTCTTGGCTTGGGATTCGGACTTCAGATCTATCGTAAGCTCCAGGCATTGCCCGTTCATTCATCGATGCTCGAAGTATCCGAGCTTATCTATGCAACCTGTAAAACGTACCTTCTTAAACAGGGTGCTTTCATCGCATTGTTGTGGGTCATTATCGCCTCGGTGATCGTGTTCCATTTCTACGGATTGCTTCACTTCGAACCGTTTAGGGTCGGCATCATTGTTGCATTCAGCGTCGTTGGAATTCTGGGAAGTTACGCTGTCGCTTGGTTTGGAATTCGCGTCAATACGTTTGCCAATTCTCGAACCGCCTTTGCGTCTCTAAAAGGTTTACCGTATCCGGTCTACGCCATCCCGCTACAAGCAGGGATGAGCATCGGGATGATGCTGATCAGTGTCGAATTGTTGATCATGCTTTGCATCCTGTTGTTTGTGCCTGGCGAATATGCCGGGCCATGCTTTATCGGCTTTGCAATTGGCGAAAGTCTCGGAGCCGCCGCCCTTCGAATTGCGGGTGGCATTTTTACGAAGATTGCCGACATCGGTGCTGACTTGATGAAGATCGTCTTCAAAATCGACGAAGATGACGCTCGAAATCCTGGCGTGATCGCCGACTGCGTTGGCGACAATGCAGGGGATTCCGTCGGTCCAAGCGCCGACGGCTTCGAAACTTATGGTGTTACCGGTGTAGCCTTAATTTCCTTCATTCTTTTGGCGATCAACCCACAAACTGCCGGTGCCGAATATCAGAATCTCCAAGTTCAGTTATTGGTTTGGATCTTTGTGATGCGTGTCATGATGGTCATCGCTTCGGCAGCTTCCTACTATATCAACGAAGCCTGGACGTATTCGAAGTATGTCAATGCAATCAAGATGAATTTTGAAATGCCGCTGACGCGACTGGTTTGGTTGACTTCGATCATTTCCATCATCGCAACTTACCTAGTCTCGTGGCTAATCGTCCCTTCGCTTCTCGATGATACGTCGCTGTGGTGGAAACTTTCGACAATCATTTCGTGCGGAACGATCGCCGGGGCCTTAATTCCCGAGTTAGTAAAAGTCTTTACGTCAACAAACTCGAAGCATGTTTCAGAAGTCGTGACATCTTCCCGCGAAGGTGGCGCGTCGTTGAATATTCTTTCTGGACTTGTCGCCGGGAATTTTTCGTGCTTTTGGCTCGGTATTGGAATCGTCGGGCTCATGTCGATCGCCTACGGCATTTCGACGCTTGGTTTAGCAAATCTGATGGTCGCGCCAGCCGTCTTTGCGTTTGGACTAGTCGCTTTCGGATTTTTAGGGATGGGGCCGGTCACGATCGCTGTCGATTCGTATGGCCCGGTCACCGACAATGCGCAGTCGGTTTATGAATTGTCGTTGATCGAAGATGTTCCGAATATCGAAGCGACGTTGCAGCGAGACTTTAATATCCAACCGAATTTCAAGATCGCCAAAGAACTGCTCGAAGAAAATGACGGAACTGGAAACACATTCAAGGCGACTGCTAAACCGGTGTTGATCGGTACGGCCGTGGTCGGTGCGACGACGATGATTTTCTCGATCATCATGCATTTGACGCACGGATTGACTGTCGATAAAGAAAAGCTTTCGCTCTTGCACGCGCCGTTTGTCCTCGGTTTGATCTCCGGCGGTGCGATGGTTTATTGGTTCACAGGTGCTTCGATGCAGGCGGTAACGACAGGTGCTTATCGCGCCGTCCAGTTTATTAAAGAGCACATGCGATTAGATGGTGCTGCCAGGGCCTCGGTCGAAGACAGCAAAAAGGTCGTTGCCATTTGCACAACCTATGCGCAACGCGGAATGTTCGTCATCTTCTTAGCCTTGTTTTTCTTGACGCTGGGTTGCGCTTTCGTCGAGCCTTTCTTTTTTATCGGCTATCTGATGTCGATTGCCATTTCAGGACTCTATCAAGCAATCTTCATGGCCAACGCAGGTGGAGCGTGGGACAATGCGAAGAAGATTGTCGAAGTCAATCTCAAGATGAAAGGGACTCCTTTGCACGACGCAACGGTAGTCGGCGATACCGTTGGCGATCCCTTCAAGGACACATGTTCGGTAGCTTTGAACCCCGTGATTAAGTTCACCACTTTGTTCGGTTTATTAGCCGTCGAAGTCGCCGAAGTGTTGCGCCACAATTCGCGCGAGCAAGCTCCGTGGTTAATCTGTGGTCTCGCAACACTCTTCCTGGTTCTAGGATGCTGTGCCGTATGGTATTCGTTCTACGGAATGCGCATCGGGACCGCGAAGGAATCGTAGGCATTTGGGCTGCTAGCGGATTGTTGAAGTCGTGAGCCGACGGTGCTTGCCTAGATAATTCATGGGAAAACTTGGAATCGTTCTAACACGATGATACATTTTCGCTTACGAAATCTATTCCAAAAAAAGTGCGTATTTCGTAACCCGACGCGTTAGCGAGGGATTTACTCGAATTCCCCGCTAACGCGTCGGGTTATGAATAATCCAGGCTAGCTGCGGGGCCCGACGTTGGAAACGCTACGACAAGTCATCCGTGTCTTGGTGGCGTTCGTTCATCGAGCGCAGCAGCGTTTTTACATCGAAGTAGCCGCCGATCCCGACAACAATGGTGAGTACCCCAAACACCGTCAGCACTATGATAAGCGTCCAAAACCAAATCGTCTCCCATGTTTCAATCATGACTTCTCCGTTCGGTCAGGAAACAAAAGTGATCCTACGACCATCGCGGCGACCGCCAATGCCGTCGTTCCCAATCCGATCTGGGCTTCGTTGATTTCTAAACCAAGTTCGGCGTTGGTGATATGCAAAAACTTGCGAACAGGCGTCAATCCGACGATCGCGAATAGTCCGGAAAACAAAGCCCAATAAGCACCGACTCGACTCGCTCCCGCCCAGTATAAACCCAACACGAGCAAGGCAACTGCGCCAGTAGCGTAGATCCCAGCGCTGACTGCAAGATAGTCAAGCAGATCCTGCTCCATCGGATACCAAATACTCCAAGCCAATAGGAAGACGCCTACTAAGAAGATCATCGATCTGGTTAAGAACATGCGCCATTGCATCGTCAACTTTCCGTTCATCATTGGATTCACGACGTCTTCGACGATCGACGTAGCCCAACACAGCAAATAGCTGCAATGCGTCGACATCATAGCAGCTAACATGCCAGCGGCGAACAGCCCAATTCCACCGCTTGGTATCGCCCATGCTAAGTACCTTGGCATCGCTTTCAATGTTTCGTCCGAATTGCTTGTCAGCAAACCCTCGGCCGTAAAATAACCGGTCGTCGGTCCTAACTTAGCCAACCACGCCAAGGCACAGATTCCTAAAAACTGAGGGATAATAAATCGCGTCATGAATCCGATCGACGACCAAACAAAGAGATGACGAACGACACGTTCATTCTCAGCCGCAAGCACTCTCGCAACCGCCGTCGGCCAAACGCCGCATGAAACTAGACCGAAGGTAAAAAACATCCAAACGACGTATGTAATTCCAAAGCCATCTTGATTCAGCGGATCAAAACCTGGCGCACCATGAACTGTCTTCACCGTTTCGACAAGCGGTTCCCAGCCAATCTGGTAGATCCCCAATAGGCTAACTCCTAGCATCGCAAAGGCTAACAGCACGAACTGGACATAGTCGGTGATCACAACGGATACCATCCCACCAATGATCGTATAGACGAGTACGATCGCAGTTAAAATTGTCATCACCCAGTTCAACGAGACCGGGTCCGCCATGCCCGTCAATTCTGTCAAGAAAATTGCCGAGGCTTTCAAAAACATCCCCATGTTCATAATCCCGGCGGTCACCATGATGGCTCCACCTACAATACGAACGCCACGTCCAAATCGCATTTCGTAGTATTCCGGTATCGTCATGACGCCCGTCTTCCGCAGCGGAACGACAATGAACCCGCTGATCCCAATCAAAAAGCAAGCCGCACCGGCTGCGATGCCGATATGAAACGCCGAGAATCCACCGTTGAATCCCTTTTGAGCCGTATACATTACGGTCACTAAACCGATCTCAGATCCGAGCATCGTAGCGATGGCAAGGTACGACTTGATCGAGCGTCCAGCTACCACAAAATCGGTCATGTCCTTGATGTAATTTTTGGCGATCAATCCGATCCCGACTGTCGCGATAAGGTAGATGATAACAATGACCCAATCGAGTGTCGCGAAGTTGGTCGTAAATGCGTAGTTCGACTCCATAGTTCCGACTCTTTCTATAGACTTGCAACGTTTGAACAAAAAGCAGTTTGCAAAATCAGCCGGTACGCGCTAGCGTCCGGTTTCCTAGCAATTCGAACGAACCGGGTGCTAACGCACTTCGGCTGATGAATAATCTTAGTGCAGTCGAATTAAAACTATCTCAGATCATCACAACAAAACTGGTAATATACTTCTGACGCTTTGTCGAGTTGATCGACTTCGATAAACTCGTCTACTGTATGCGCTTGTGCAATCGAACCGGGACCAAAGACGACCGACGGTATCCCCGTCTCGCTGATCGTCGATGCATTCGTGCAATAGGCCACGCCGACTTGTTTTCGTACAAGGCCCAGTTTGGCAACTTGAATTAACAGTCGATCGGCAATCGCTCCATTGTTTTCATTTCCTAATGCGGGACTGGTTATCCAAGGTTCGTCGCAATCAATTCCTTCGCCGATCGACGCAATTGCTTTCTTGAGCTTCGCAAAAGCCGCCGCTGGTGACTCGCCCGGAACAATTCTGCGATCGATCTCTATCACGCAGTGATCGGGAACAATATTCACGCTGATACCACCTTCGATCCGACCGACACTCAGCGTAGCTTGACCACAGAGCGGATGCGACGGCACGTTGCGAGATAGCTCGGACGCGATTTCTTCTAACCGGCGCACCACTCGAGCCATTGAATAAATCGCGTTCTTCCCCTGTGTCGGATCGCTGCTATGACAAGCTCGACCCTGGGCGTGAACTTTGAATCTCACCACACCTCGATGAGCAACCACGGCATGCAAATCCGTCGGCTCGGCTACGATCGCACAATCGGGAGGCGTCAAGAGCAGCTTCGAAATTCCTTTTCGCGATTGCCAGTAGGTCACCAAGTCGCGAATACCCGTCAACGTCGATTCTTCATCGCACGAACAAGACATCACCACGTTGTGGGACAAAGCAGGACGCTCTCGAACAAGCCGACTAAAGGCGTGCAGCATCGTCGCCATTCCCCCTTTTACGTCGGCGGAACCGCGTCCGGTAATCGTTCCACCTTCTCGTTTCGGAGAAAACGGATCGATCGTCATGCCATCGACCGGAACAGTATCCTGATGGGCGTCCAGCAAAATCGTCCGCTTCGAGTTTGGCGAAGAATATCGCGCCAATACGTTCGCTCGACCCTGCGACACTTCGATCCGTTCGCACGGAACACCGATGCTTTGAAAATAGGCTTCCAGCCAATCGCTCAATCGCGTTTCATAGTAGATATCGCCCTTGACCACTCGCCCCATCGGGTTAACGCTCGGAATCGAGATGAGTTGGCACAGTAGCTCGCTCGGAGTCATCCCGCATTCCTATGGCTGTGTTGGAGATTCGAACAATATATCATGAAACTGTACTAAGTTGTGAGCCGAACGCGCTAGCGTCGGGCTGAACGCTCGAAAACTCAGTATATCGACGGGCCCGCGGCATGCGCCGACGGCTCACAAAGACGGATAATTACACGCCTTGGGACATTCGCATTAGTGCATATACCATTTCACAGCGTACGAATGGAAAGACAGCTTCCTCCACCATGAATGAACTAAAACTTGCAACGTTTGCTGATGTACGAAGAGCCGAATCGGTCATACGACGCTATTTGTCGCTAGCTCCTCTCATTCGTTCGTACCCGCTCGAACAAGCCCTGAAGCTGCCTCCGACGAGATACGTTTGGATCAAAGACTACGGATGGACGCCTTCGGGTTCGTTTAAGGTTCTGGGAGCTCTCAATTGGGTAGATTCCAATCAGGCCACCATTGGCGATCGCGCGGTGACGGCATGCTCGTCCGGGAATTTTGCATCTGGGTTAGCGTTCGCCTGTCGCCAGTATGGAAAACGAGCCATCATCGTTATGCCCGACAACGCTCCTCGCATCAAGTTTCAATTGACGCGTTCTTTTGGTGCCGAAATACGAACCTACGATATCGCCCGCGATCATGAGACGGGCGATCGCGAACGGATGGTCAAGCAGATTGCGCTCGAAGAGAATGCGGTACAAGCCTCGCCTTATGACGACAACGCGGTTATTGCGGGAAACGGGGTAGGAGGATTGGAAATCGCTTCGTCGTTGGTAGGCCAACAGCGCACACTTTCGCATTTTTTATGCCCGGTCAGCGGAGGTGGCTTGATGGCCGGCCATGCATTGTCGCTCGCCGATGCCTTTCCAAACGCGAGACTGATCGCCGTCGAGCCCGCCGGGGCAGACGATTTTAAGCAGTCCATTGAAACGCAATCGAGAACGAACATTGTCAAGCCCGAGAGTATCTGCGACGGTTTATTGTCGTACGATGTCGGCGTCCGCAACTGGCCAATCCTTCGTCGTAGCATTTCGAGTTGCTGCGTCGTGCCCGACTCCAAGACCCAAGAAGCCATGCGTTGGATCTATGAAAAGCATGGATTGCGAACTGAACCTTCGGGCGCCATTGCCATCGCCGCTTTGCTTTCCGAATCAATCGACCTAAAGGGCGACGGAGATATTGTCGTAGTCGTCAGCGGCCGAAATATCGACGACGATCGCTTTGAGGAATACATACGGCGAGTATGAGCATCGGCATAAGCAGAAGGGAGAATCATCGATTAGCCTTCGCACAATCCGTCATCGAAGAAGGTGGAAGCTCATTGAGATTCTACTTGGTTCTTTGTTGACTCGAAATTTTAGTGGGAGTGGAAATCTCTAAAAGTGGCAAAACATCCGGAAAGGTAGCCGTGCATTTTTTTCGATCGGGAAATTGCAACTCTGCTTCAACGAACTGAAGCCATTCTACCGTGACCGTTGCAACGACATCCATCTTAATCCTCTTCAGCTGCTTTGTATTCGGATCAATCCGAGAAACGACTTCGGAACGATCGAGACTGAACATGATAGGGCGAAACAGTCCCTTTGCCGATTCGTATTCGACTGAATGAGAATAGCTTGACTGAATTTCCTCGCCTTTTTTGGTTTCCGTCGAAAGCCTTCGTGGTACAAAGCAATTTACATCAAACACCAATGATCGCGTATGCTTCACACCGTTTCGATCGCCGACGGTCGTCATAAAGGTCGTTCCGTCGGGAAGGATTTTCGAGGTCGCATTTCTCGCACCAGTTGCGTTGTTTCTTATTTCATTCTCAAAATCCTTTGATCCAGTTCGGACAATGTACGGAAAATATGCCATTGTCGAATGTTCGACAAGCGGAACATGGTTTTCCGATAAAAACGAATAAAAATCCATCCTTTTCGTAGCGGTAGGCAGCCAACTCGTTGCTTGAAACGGCCGTATTAAAACACCATCCTCGTAGAATCGCAAATCCGAAGAACTTGTCGACGAACGTTTTGGCCCTAATTCTTCGATTGTCGTTGTGCGCGTTGCATAGTAGCATTTTTTTAAGACTCTATCTATTACCAAACGTGTTTTTCTCGTTCGATCGACTGACGGAAAAGCGGTCTTGTCCGACTTGTCATTTGGTGTCGAATTCGACCAGTGCTCAATTATGACGTCATAGTTCGTCATGGCCAAATTATTTTCATACGCCGCAAGGTGAATTGATTCACCATTGTCATTCGATAACGCAAAGCGACTGTCACAAGCAAAAAGCACGGCAAAAATGCAATAGTGGCGAATCATAAAAACGACAAACTTCTTTTGATATTTGATGTATCATTTACGCTAAATGCATTGCCACAAGAACTGCGGCGTTAATCGTACGTCCGAATCAAAATACTCACGACTTTTTCTTGACAACTTTATTTGCTGGAAACTCAATTTCCTCCGTCTCCGTCAACTCCGTCTCCGTCATCTCCGTTGTCGTCAGGGGCAAGGCATATCGTAGTCAACCCAAGCATTGATCATTGTTTGACCCGCACGAGTATCCCAATCTTCTGAACAGGAAAGAATAGGATTGTTATTCTCGTCGACGTCCCCGCTATCGGAACAGTAGCAGAGATACGTTGACGAGCAGAATATCAGGTAAGAAGCAGAACCCGCAGCATGTCCACTTGGGGAAGCCGACAAAGTCGTAATAATATCGGACGAACTGTAATTCTGCTCCGTGAACGCACCACAGCTATCACCGTCGTTTGAGCAAGTATTCGAATCATCGCAAGTTCCAGTATTCACATCGTCGCAGTAAGATTCGACTTCTACAAAACAGTCGCTGGCATAAGTTGCACGAAAAAGTTCCCGTCCAAATCCGATTGTTACAATGACAACCGCTGTTAGAACACAAACACGCAACAATTTCATCATCGATCTCCTTATTAAACTGCTTGTAACCGTTCACACGTCGGGGAAGCGAAAAAACAAGGGAATCTGACGATCTCCATCCTAAATATCTTGGAAAGAATGCACTTTAGAGGGCTTCGTGAGC
>JAWXCK010000262.1:0-6877 GCA_034408855.1 Pirellulaceae bacterium | reverse complement strand
GCATTGAGTTCTGATTCACTTTGCGGCTCGTTGACATAGTCTACCCAACTTGGACTTCGACGAACTGGCCACGGAGAAAGAATCTGTTTTTCCTTGCTCGTTCCCTGATGCCACCTCCAGAGACTACTCCATCGCCAATCTTGAGCATTGGCAACTAGATTAGCACGAAGTGCGTTTCGCTTGACATAGCGGCATACGTTGATGAAGTGCTGATCATCTTGGATTGGAAATGATTTGAATCTCCCCTGGTAAACATGCCCTTGACCCGTTGAATGCCGATGAGCGTGCCACCGCTGGGTATGCGTCAGTGTCAACCAGCCGGTAAACTTCGACAGTTCTCCATCGTGGACAGGGTTGACAACCAGATGCCAATGATTGGGCATCAAGCAGTAAGACAGCAATCGCGTACCGGTCCGCTGGACTGCCAACTCCAGAATTCGCTCGAATGCTTCGTAATCAGCATCCTTTTCAAAAATGGGAAGTCTCGCGTTAGCTCGATTGAGCACGTGATAAATCAACCCACCATCTGCCGCTCTCTTTGGTCGTCCCATGATCCATGAAAAATACCAAAGCTATCCCCAAATGTCAATAAACGGTTCCTGACACCTTTGTTTTCTGCCAATAAACGGTTCCTGACACCTTTGTTTTCTGCCGACAGGGACTCTGCGATAACGCGGAACGATTGTTGTCGCGCGATAGGAGCCTTGGCACACATCTTTCGCACCATCGCATCGATGCGTTCTGGTACCTCGGAACGAATCTTGCGGAGAGGAAGTATCTCTTTCGTCGGATGTGCAACCGCTTTTCGAAACATGTTCTGGAATTCTCTGCCAGAAAACGGAGCTGCGCCTATCAACAGTTTATAGAAGGTGCATCCAAGTCCATATATGTCACTCCTTGCATCCGCTTCGCGACTATCGAATACCTGTTCCGGCGCCATATAATCCATCGTACCAACGACTTGGTCACTATCCGTGAGCGAACTGTCCGGGGTTTTTTTATGATAGCGAGCAACTCCTAAATCGAGGAGTTTCACGATCCCCTCGTCAGTCAGGAAAATATTCGATGGCTTCACATCACGATGCACGAGGCCTTTTAAAGATATCTCTTCCAATGCAAGCGATGCTTGGCGAATGATCTCACATGCTGAGCCGACTTCAAGAGGGCCAACGCGTGAAACAAGTTCGGAAAGATCGAAACCCGAGAGAAACTCCATAGTAAAAAACGGACTTCGGTTTACGATGCCCGAATCAATCAAGCGAACAATATTGGGATGCGAAAGTTTTGATACCATCGACGACTCTCGTTGAAAGCGGTCCCATGCATTTGAGCCAATCAACGGGTCCAGTGTCAGAATCTTGATCGCAACCTCTTGATTGCTCCTGTTATCAATCGCTCGAAACACAGAACTTGTGCTACCAGATCTGAGTTTTTCGGTCAGAGTGTAGTCACCATAAACACAAGGTACTGTAAAGCAGTTGGGTGCCATGTGAATCGTCTTAGAGCGGTCCAATCCCAAATTGAACGCATGCTCACTGGAGTAGTCCAGCGATGCAGCACGGATTCGCTGGACGAGTTGGTCTTCTGAGCCATCGTCAAGTTCGTCATAAACCTCGGGATGTATCTCAAGGTAGTTTTCGATAGCAGTTTGTTCGTCCTCTGAAACTCTGCCCGCGATAAAGTCCTGCAATTTTTCGCGACTCGGTCTATCCATGTTCAGACGACATGCCCTTCTCATAATCGGAAAGCATCTCCCGGACCCGCTTCAAGATTCGGGATTTTGCCAGGTAGACAGCGTTTCTAGATACGCCGAGGAGGGAAGCAACTTCGCTTGGCGAAAGCTCTTCAACCGTTGTCATAATGAACGCCTTCCAGGACAAATCTTCGAACTCTTGCTTAACCGATTCCAACACTTTCTGTAGTTCCGAATGCCTGCTAGTCGCCGTACCTTGGGAACTAGTCGACAGGTCCGCGATCATATCCAAAGCGACTCTTGCATCCGTTCCTCCAGTTGCCGGAATCGCTTCGTTCGCCTTCTTGCGATGATCAATGATTCTACGCTGAGTAATTCGTCGCAGCCAACCACCGAAAGTATCACCTGAATCCGAACGTCGAAAATTGGCGATGCTCGTGGCCACGCTTCGAAAGGTATCTTGGCAGACATCTGCGGCGTCATGCTCGCCAAGACCAGCTTTGCGGCACCATGCATAGACTAGCGGATAGAACTTCGTAACCATTTCATTCCAAGCAGCGTTATCAAATGCCTTTATTCGCTGAAGCAAACTCGATCCGATTGTGCTCAGCGACTCCATTCTCCTACCATTCCTATCTGAATCGTCTGTCATTAGTTTCTATGGAATGCCAAAAGGAAAGCAGATCAATTTTGATTGTATCACGATTTTTTAGCAGTGCTCAGTGCTCGACCGACTTGTTGATTCAGCTCAGGCATCACGAGGTCTCGCACTATTTCGATGCACGCGGTCTCACCTCGCTTCAGCCATTTGCTCGCTTGGTTGCGACTGGTTCCAGGCATGTTCCAGGCTCGGGCAACTTCAGGAATTCCGAGGAAAGATAGGTGCTTGGCACGAATGGCATTGAATGCGATGCAAAGAAAGATACGATGGTTAACGCATTCCAAAGATGCGTGTGGCCTTATTGGAGTCTTAGCTTGAAATGCAAGGTTTGAGTCGCTTAGCCATTTCCGCGTTCAACCGCACGCGGCCTCATTGCCTGATCTCGGCATCGCTGCCACTAACTGGCGAAAAATGCAATTTTTGGGGAGATGACGAGTGATTTAAAGATAAATTGACAACGACGGTCCGTTGGTTGCCGTCGACTTCGATGATCAATTTGGCTTGCTGAGGGTCGGCGATTGATAATTGACTCGACAGCGGCTCACGAAGTATGCAGAAGTCGGGACCAACTTGGGCTAGACCAAGTTGGACGCCGTCGATGAACAGCCAGCCGCGAACTTGAGATGAATAGCCATTTGATAAAGCGTTTTTGAGCATGTCTGATCTCCGAAATCGATTGATGGCTACTGCGGCTGACTACGCTCAACAACGTGGCCGGTTTCTGATGCGGTTTCTTGGGGACGGAAATGATGGGGCGGTTTGGGAGTCCGATCAACAAACCGCAATCAAAGCTCTTGAGCGCCGAGACTCTTACGTCCGTGAACGAGACGCGTATTTGCGACTCCAGGAACGCTCGATCGTCGATCTTCAAGGCTTCGCCGTTCCAATCCTTGTCGATTTCGATGATACCAAACAAATCGTTGAAATGACAGTTGTCTTCCCAGCTTGCATTCTCGACTTTGCCAAGGCATACGTCGATCGGCCACCCGATTTCTCTGCCGAAGTTCTTCGAGACTGGCGCGAGGAAACCGCCGATTTGTTCGATACTGAATGGGACAGCGTCCAAAATCTGCTCGACGAACTCCATAGTATTGGCATTTTCTATTTCGATGCCAAACCCGGCAATATTCGGTTCGGCAACTAATGCGACGGAAGCCGACCGAGCGACTCCGGATCAGAGCCACCAAGCCAACCGCTGCCAGGAAGCTCCAGTAGCGGTTGCACCAGCACCTGGATTTGGTCGTGCGGTTGGGAACTACTCGATTCAGATTGCGAAAATCCCGAACCACCAGAGGGTTCCGGCAGCGTCGGCGGAGCGGTCATGGAGGTGGCTGCATGATCCCTTGCCCCTCACCTCATGTCGGACAATAAATACCGAGTGAGGAGATCGCAAAGCTCGTTGGACCGACAGGTGCCAGGCATCCAAGGCCAACCTATTGATTTCCAGTTTAACCTTTCTGGTCGGGCACAACTGCCACCAACGCAGCGCAACTTGGGTATCGTCCCAAGTCGCAACGACGTCAGGCCGTGACCTGAGCAGTAGATGAAAGTGATTCGACATACACGAGAAGGCCAGAAGGTCTATTCCGAAATTGGCTGCAAGGTGCTTGAGTTTTTCTTCGAGCCAGCGTTTTCGGTGATCGAAATTCTTGCCGGAACGCTCATCGAAACCTATGAGGTAGCAAGAGCGGACCGTTTTCAGCACGAGCCAATCTCGCCATGATTCACTCCTACGCATGACCGATCCAAGAAAGTACGGAATTACCCCAGCATAAAAATTTCCAATCCTGTTCGCAACCACCCCCCCAAAAAATAAGTGGTGTCCCCAAGTGTTACCC
The DNA here is from genome assembly GCA_034408855.1 of Pirellulaceae bacterium. Classification (GTDB taxonomy): domain Bacteria; phylum Planctomycetota; class Planctomycetia; order Pirellulales; family Pirellulaceae; genus JAIYDQ01. The sequence goes on along the minus strand of JAWXCK010000262.1, from coordinate 2,685 downwards.
GTCGTATCGATCGGTCGTCGGAAAATACACTCTATTAGGCTGGCCTCGCTGCGGTATTCGAAACGGATGGCAAGCGCGTAGTCGCAGTTCTCGACGCCTATTGAGCCGGAGGCAATGTCGGATATCCATGCGGCACGCAACCAATGTTCTGCCGATGGTTATCTACCGAACCACCCTGATAGCACTTGTCGAATAGTTATCGCATCGTCCGATAGCCATTTCGCCCCAAGTTGCTGAACAGCGGGTATCGGATTGTCTGCAAAAAAATTCTGCCAGCATTGCTTCTCGATAAGAAACGCGTCAGTTCCGACTATCGAGGCGACTACTACGCTTGCACGATCACGTTCTTCCATCGTCATCATGCCAATGATTCGGTACACGTCCTGAGCGTGTTTTGCCGCCTGCACGCGACTGAATTCTCGCCGCTCTTCCTCAAGCTGCGGATCTTGCGATGACGCCCAACGATCACCGGTTGCGGTCAGCTTCATTATGCTCCAAGTGACCGGGTTGGGGACATTCAGGTCGATACCATCAATGGCGAATTGGAACGGATGCAGTTCTGATCCGACTGCTTGTGGATTAGTTCGGCCGTGAACGCCCTGTTCCCCCAGCGATGGTTTGTGCTTGACGCGTTTGTCCGTGGCGGTGATTCCAGTCACGCCTGGATCTGGTCGTGGAGCATGCATTTCTACGACGATCAATTGATTGCCTTGAAGACGCTTGATGAACTTCCAGCGTTGTTCATGTGCACGGTCACTTGCTTCGAAGCCATTCTGATTCAGGGCAGTGATGACCGACTTCTGATGGCCGGCATCTTTGATGAGATCAAGTGCGAGGACCAAGTCGACGTCTTTCGTCACTCGCGGTGTCGCATCCAGCCAGTTCTGAATCGGCACTACCGTGCGTAAACTCGCTGCGCTAGAAAGCCATTGCTGTTTGAGAAATAGTCCGTATCCACCGGCGATGAGAATGTTGGTTGAAGAAGCGGCACCCAGGTCTCGCCAAAGCGGCAAAAAGTGTGGCCACAAAAGATCGTCCATGGTTGTTGCTACGCCTTCGATTCTCTGATGATTGCTTGATACAGGTCCTTGGCAGTTTCGCGTTGGCGAGCGTCGCCGGCATGAAGTTCAAGCCAAGTCTGAATTCGGCTGGCGAAGCGAATGCCTTCTTGGTCTTGCTCGTTGGCAAAAAAGGCTTCGTCGTCGTTTGTTTCCATCAGCACGATATCCGCGAAGCTGGGAACGTTTTCTGGTGTCAACGAAAGCAGCGATTCTGCTAGCTTCAAATCACTAACGGCCACTTTCAATGGTCCACCTTGAGCGATCGTGCAATAACGAGTCGCTGAGGACTCGCCGGTAAGTGACCAAGCAAGTTTTGTCGAACTCGATAGTTCGCTCAGTTTCGGCTTGCCTTCCAAGCTTCGATAGGTGCGCTGTCGACGGGGTGGATTCCGACGCCAATTCTTGCCCAGTTGATCCAATATCCGAATCGGGTCTGAGAGCTTGATCGTGTTCCCTTCTTTGATCACGAGCATTTCCTCAACGAATGCAGAGATCGCTTTGGAGACTTGAGAAAGCGACGGGCCTTTCAATTGCGATTGCTTCTCGATTGCGCTGGTCAATTCGCTCAGCGTATCCCATTGTGATTTGTCGATCAACATCCGGGCGACAATTCCCGATCGACCACGATAAGGATTCGCGACCGGTCGTGAGTCCGGATAGAGATTAGGCTGCCCTGTCCGCACTACACAGATACGGCTCGGAATATAGACAATTCCATTGCCGCACAAATCGATACCGCTGACAGCCAAACCCTCAAGTTCTGCCAATCGATCCGGTGACAAGTACGGAAGAAAGATCAGCGGATGACAATCCAAACGTCTCGCATTGTCCGTCGCTTGGTGAATGGCTTTTCGGAAATCTTCTGTCGTAGACCGAGTCCTGCATTCCACTGCGAATCGCTCGGTAGAAACATCCTTGATGAAAGCAACGTCAACCAATGCGTCGATCGCTCGATCGTGCTCAAAAACCGCGTCTCGGATGACGAGCGGCGGCAGCAATAGCTCACCTACGCGTAGCCGATCAAGCATGAATTGCGGATCTATTTTCGTTTTCACGTCCATTTTCACGCTCGGGAAAAGTGTCAATTATACGAAAATATAGGATGTTTTCGTAAAAAGTCAAGTTTTCCCTCACTTGAAAACGACGGATTACTTGCAAACCGACCAATCTCCCAAGATGGCCCGCCCGTCAGGTTGACGCCCAATCGGTCGCCTAAACCCCCGTCTGGTCTGGTTGGCGAACGCCAATTCTCGGCGCGACACTCAGAACAACCAATCTATAACAACGTCAGGGCTGTAGCTGACCTCGAGCCCAAGATTGATAGACGTGTCCAGATGATGTCCAAGTTCTGGATGCACTTTCTGAATTGGGGGGAAACATGGTGGCAGGAAACATGGGGACACGACACTTTTATGTGCGGTCTCGATTTCCTGCCCCTCGATTTGAGATAACATCGGCACGGACTGCTGGCAAAATTGGTCCTGCTTGTTTATTTCGATTCAAATCATTCGAAATTGGCGCAGACAACCACCTTTGCCGGCGTTCCCACAAGGAGACACATTTTAGAATTCGGCAACGGGAGCGTTGCTTAGACTCGCGCTCGGTAGAACCGATGCGTTTTACG
>JAWXCK010000261.1:0-62410 GCA_034408855.1 Pirellulaceae bacterium | reverse complement strand
TCAAAAATCCAATGCGAAACGGGTGTCCGTTGAAACTTCGGTTTTCTATTCGTAACGATAAATAGTCAATTTTGACCCACAGATTCTGCGGAAGAGCCTGATTTATTACGTTTGGTTTGCGAAATGATTCGAGATGCACAAGCTATTCTTTTGGCTAAATTGGCATGCGGGTGACCTAGCGCTGACTCGCCCTTTGGTTCGCCAAATCCTAGCCGTTCATGACGTGCAAATTACGTGGGGTTGCTGGAGAAATCAAGCGCATATCGTCGAGGATCTGCCCGTTAAGGTCGTGATCGATCCTCGCGATGATAAATTCACCGGTCCGCAGCGACCAAGTTTGATGCACCTTTGCCCGCCAGGTCATATTCCAGTTTGTCTTTGGGTTGGTGTCTATCCCGATACGAACAGCCATCAATGGGAGGCGGTCGTAGAAATTTACAATCGGCAAGTCCGAGACCTCGGCTTTCCAATGTTACAAATATCTAGCAATTATGTACCGATGCTAGATTTTGCCGTCGTAGACGTAACCGTCGCGGAGAACGCCATCTTTGTCGAAAACGGGGCAACTCGTTCTGGGCATTCGAGCTTCGAGTTCGATTTGCCAAACCTAGCTTATGCGTTTCCTGAGTTCAACTTTTATTCGACCGCCGATCCGAAATGCGAGTTGCCCAATGTATTCAACTGCGGCCAATTTAATTTGCGAGAGCTATCGAGTGTCAGCAACCAATGCATTGCAATTGTGGGCAAAGGTAGTGGTCCATTCTGTTCTACGTTAACAGAGATTAACCGCTATAAACCGCGAGCCGTCATGCGCTATCATCCCGTCGGGCTCGCTCAGACGATTTGGGATTATCCAGGCAACCCTTTGCAGCATTTGGAGTCGCAGGATGATTTGCTTCGGTTCTTGCAAACCGTTCGTCGGAGGTTAAAGCGTCGCTTGATTCCAAATCAAAGGACAGAGCTTGACGTTGCAAATGTTTCCAAAATGCCGGAAGAGTTCGAGGCAGCTAGGATAGGGCACTTTGTCCAGCAGTATCAGCGGCAGCCTGGAGATTCGGAATATGTTCAGGGGATCGCCGAGATTCGTAACTGGATGGTTGACTTCTGGAATCGTCTTGATGCAACGGATCTAGAATATGCGTATCGCGGCGCCTGGGGGAAAATTCAAAACAAATTGCTTTCGATCGATGTACGAGACATTGCAACTCAAGTTTCTGGTGAACTACCAGCATTGCCCGCGTCACCCGATTTCGAAATCAACCCTGCTTCGCATCGATACTCGATTGAAGCAGAGCGATTTCTTATCATTGCGATGCTTATCGTTTCTCCAGACAAATTGCCGTCCCATATCACGATCGAAGCGATGCCCGATTGGTTGCGTTGCGATTGGTTGCTTTATAGTTCCAGATTTCAAAGCGTTTTTCAGCACATCGGCCAAACGGAAGCGTATGCTCGGCATATCCAACACACCGTCAAGGGAATTGCGAATTGCCTTTCCGAAGAACCTTCGAGTCCCTATCACTCGCAACTTTCGATCCTCTTCGTCGAACACAATCTATTCCATCCATTGCCGCTTACCGATTGGAATCTCAAGTCATTTCAAACTCATCGCGCGAGTATCGCGGAACATGTTCTGCGGCATCTCGATTTCAAAGTGGACGTGGAATTTCCCGCGAGCCTCATAGTCGGTCGCAAACCACGCTTGGGGATCTTCGCCTCCCAATTCGATTCGAAGGGCGGCAGCCTAGCAACGTTGGCTTGGTTCGAACATTTGGGCAATCAGTTCGACATATTTCTCTACTACACAAAGATTCATTCGAGCCCATTTGAACAGTATTGCATCAGCCGAGTGCGAACGAATCGCGTATTGCCTTCGGATGTTGACCTACAAGTCCCAATTATTCGCGAGGACGAACTCGATCTCTTTTTAATTTCCGGAGATTTTGTTTCTGATATTCGACTTACGATGCTCGCCTTGCATCGATTAGCTCGCGTTCAAATTGCTGCTAATTCGTCGGCAACGACGGGCATCGTCCGTTTGGACGGCTGTTTCACCGGTTCGTACGCAGAATCAACGGATGGTCCAGTGGAAACTGAGCCGTCGGCGCTAGCCGCGGGCTCTTCAGTTAATCAAATTCCAGGGTCGGTGCCCGAGGCTAGCGCCTACGGCTCACAGGAAAATGGAAATGGAGCGTTCAGTTCTGCGGACGATTCGTCGCGATCGTATGCCGAAACGCCCTTACTTCTAGAAGGCTCCGGCTTTTGTTTGAGTACCGACTATAGAGATCCTGGTAGCTCGCCGCCGATCGATCGGTCGCAACTAAACTTGCCACCGAATGCAGTCGTGTTTTGTTCGACTGCGAATATGCTCGCAATCACACCGGAGCTATTCGCTCGGTGGGCTGAGATACTGGCTAAAACACCCAGTGCCGCATTGATGATGCTCCCGTTCGAACCGACGCACGGTATGGACTTCGCGGACGTCGCTATTCAACACTATTACCAGTATGCCAGCAACGTCCTTTCGAATCACGGGGTCGATCCAGCGCGATTGAGGATGCTCGCCATGAAACCTTATCCTGATTTCGATTCCATCAAACAAGTCTTGGTGCATGCAGACGTATTCCTCGATAGCTTTCCAACTGCGAATCAAAAGCATCTCGTCGCAGCCCTCCAAACGGGGATTCCAACCATAACGTGCTGTGGCAAGCAGCGGCGGTCGGCACTCTCTGCCGCGATAGTCGAGGAACTCTCACCGGAGATTGCCAAGCATTTGGTGGTTGACTCGATGGAGAATTACGTTGCGAGAGCGATCGAATTGGGATCGACTCCGCAACGTCGGCAAATTCTTTCGCAGCAGATTCTCGAAGCAATTTCGCACGCAAAATTTCTTAACTCGAAGCACTTTGCCAACCAACTCATCTCTGTTTTTAATGAACTGTTAAAACCGAGCGGCAAATAACTGTCGTAGCTACGCTCGCCAGAGCGTGGAATCCACCGTCTGGCGACGGCAGCGACAATTGAAATCCGGACATTTATCGATCCTTCATTAGCATCGCCGACCTTAAAAAAGCAATGCTGCGGCGTGAGCCAATGTCATTCAGAATGAAAATTCAGTTTGCTCATTCGCATACATTTTTATCAGTTGATCAAGTCGCGTTGCGAGCATCTCTTGGCTTCCGACGACGATCCAATAACGATAGCGGTAGATCGATCGTGGGCCAAGTCGGACCAGATCGATTGGTGCGACGTGCATACAAGGACCGGCGGTTGGATCGCTGGACAACCCGACTCCGTGTGGTCCGAAATTCCATGCTTGTGTCGATACGGGGCTATAGATTGCAACTCCTTGGCCGCCACTCTCGAAAAACGCCATCGCCTTGAGCGGCGGTTGTGCTTTCCCCCACGGCGGTCCGGGTGGTTGCGATTCGTCTCTCCACTTTCCATCTCCGAGATAACTTTTTACGAGTTCGAAATTGCGCGTAAAATAGCAAGCCGGGACTTCCTGATGGCGCTCTTTCGCAGCTCCCCAACGATCGTTTTCGTGCCGCTTCGAAATTAGCTCGCAACGCATTACAATCACCTCTGGAAAATTGGGCTCGAACGACGTCCATTGTCGCATGATCGCTTCAGCCTCTTCGTTGGGCATGTCCCAAAGTTTTGGAATCGTCTCGGCGAAGAGCGACTTGTCGTCGCGACGAAACTCGGTGACTCTCGCCCACGAACCGATCCCGCCTCCCTGGATCGGATTCCAAGACCAAGGACTCCAAGCTTTGCTTTGACCCTCTGCAGTTCGATCGAGCGACTTACCTGCGTAATACGATTGTTGGATCAACCGCCCAGGGTCAGCTACATTGACGATGTTCTTTGGATAGTCTTTCCAAGATAGCCACGTAATGGCGGCTCCCTTTTCTCGATCGATGCCGACTTGAACGATCCCGTTGTCCAACTGAAGCAAGTCGTCAGCGAAAACAACATCCATTTTCGACCAGACATTTGCGACAACGATCGCGATACGAATTGATTTCTTCCAGTGACACAAGCATCTCGCAATGGATCGGAAAAAGTAGGCACCCGTCGAATCCTTCATCGATTTAATCTTCATTTCACTTTGAAGTTGCAGTTCCAGGGGTAAGTGATGGCTTTAACCTGAAAGATGGTAAAGATCCTTGAATGTTGCTAGGATAACCGCAAAAGCGAAAAGGTGCTGCGATAGTGGCCCAGTGCTTGGTTAAGTTTTCAAATCTTTACCCGACTTGGTAATCCTTTCCTTCGTATCTTTGGCCAACTTACATCGATATTTTTGGAGCTCGTTCATGCGATTCGCTTCTGTTCTCATGATTGCCTTCGCCCTTACTGCCTCGGCAGCCGAATTCGATGTCGACATTCGCCAGCTTACCAACGGTCCTAGCCACCATTTTTTTGGCTACATTGGACATGTTCAAAATATTCCGTGGAATGGCGACGGTCGCTACATTGTCGCCTTGCGAACTTCATTTCAGGATCGGATGCCACATCCCGGGGAGCCAGCGGATGTCGTACTGATCGATACGCAAAACGGTGATCGCGTCGAAAAGATCGAAGAGTCGCGTGCTTGGAATTTTCAGCAGGGCACAATGTTCTATTGGAATCCGAAGGCCGCTTCGCGCGAACTGATTTTCAATGATCGCGATCCAATAACTCAAAAGGTCTTTGCGGTCCGGTACGATATTCAGACGCGACAACGGATACACGAATATCGCTTTGACGATACGCCCATTGGCAATTCGGGCGTCGCTCAGAATGGCGGATACTTTCTCGGACTCAACTACGGACGCATGGCTCGGCTTCGTCCGGTCACGGGCTATCCGGGTGCGTTCGATTGGAACCCCACAGAGTCCGCGCCAGACAACGACGGTGTATTTATTGTCGATACGACCACGAACAAAAAGAGACTGCTGGTTTCCTTTGCCGAATTAGCCAAGGCGGTGGATACGCAAGGCAGCGAACTATTCATCAACCACACGCTGTGGAGTCGCGACGATAGTCGGATCTATTTTTATATCCGAGGCGACTTCGACAACCGCTCGACGCGTATTGATGTTCCAGTGTCCATCCGCCCCGATGGAACTGAATTGACAAAGCATCAACACATCGGAGGGCATCCGGAATGGCTCGATTCAAGCCGAGTTATTGGGTCATCGGGTAATAAAATGGTGATCTATGATGTGGATAAGCAAAGGATCGTCGAAACAATAGGTGGCTCGGAAGCATTTCCGAAGGTTGGCGGAGACGTCGCATTGTCGCCAGACAGTAAATGGTTGGTTGTCGGTGACCGGCAAGGAGTCGAGAATTTTTACGTCGTATTTCGTCGTGCTGATTGTGCTCGCGTACAGACCAAAGGCTTTCCTCATCCCGGTTACACATCAGGCGAACTTCGTGTCGACGGCTCGCCATGCTGGAACCGGACAAGTGACGCTTTTCTCTTTCCCGCCATCGCTGATGACGGTACAAGGCAGATATTTGTTGGCAGGATCCGCGAAAAATAGAAAAGTATTCGCGAACGGGTTATTCCGCGTAGCAAATCAGTGCCGTCAAAAGCCAAGAAGCTTATCGAATCGAATCTAGCGTTCCGAATACTCTGATGGTGTCGATCGTATTCATCGTGCCGATAAACGCTAGCAATCGAGCAGAATGATGGTTCCTCAATTTTTCCAACTCATTTCAAAACTAGTTCGTTCGTCGACATGGTTTCACGGAACTGTTTTCAGTGGCCTACTCATACTGGCTGGTTGCAAAAGTCCAATTGCATGCTGCGACTCGAGCTATGTTTCCAAAGCGATTCATTGCCGAACGGCAATCGGCATTGAAAAAGTCCAGCCGTGTTCGGAGATCATTCCCACCGGTGTCGTACTCGAAGACGGACTCGACGAACCCGAAGCGGTAGCGACAGGCTTAGCCAACAATTCCCTGTTTCAAGCAGCGTTGGCTCAGCTTGGGATGGCTGGCGGCGATGCAGTTCAAGCGAGTCTCTTGGCAAACCCGCAAGTCCTCATCTACTTTCCATCGGGGCCGAAAGAAGGGCAGTATACGCTTTTTGGTCCCATCGAATCGTATTTCTTGAGACCGACGCGAGTAAAGGTAGCTAATCGAGAGTATCGTCGAATAGGCGACCAGCTCGTTCAAAACGGGCTCAACGTCGCCCGCGACATTCGACTTGCTTATACCGATCTTGCCTTAGCCAACGAGCAATTGCAACTTGCATCTGAGGCAGTTCGCATTCGTCAAGGCATTGCGGACCTTACGCTAGATCGATTTAAAGACGGTGACATTAGCGAACTTGAAACCATTACGTCGAAGGTCGATGCCTTGAACTCCAACGCGATCGAAGGAGTTCAGAAGCAGAACTTCGCGATAGCCCAAGCCCGACTAGCGTCGCTCATTGGCATACCGTCAACTGTCGCGACGCTGGTCCCGATGAACATGGAACCGATCACGCTTCCATCGATGGACGAGCAGCAGTTGATCGATACCGCTCTAGCATGCCGCCCCGATTATCACGCAGCGCGTTGGTCGGTTGCCGCAGCATGTGAGCGATCGCGACTTTCGCGATGGATTTTCTGGCGCGTCGATAGCGTTGTCGATGTCCGTCGTCTTTTTGATCGCACGTTTTCAGGCGCTGGCTTGCGATTTGACTTGCCGATCTTTAACCGCAATCAGGGCGGTATCCTTCGAGCCGACTGGGAGTTGAATGCAGCGCTGCATACTCGGGACGCGATTCATGATCAGATCTACCTGGATGTCAGGGTCGCTTTTCGCCAACTCCATCAAGCTCAAGAGAACTTGCGAATTCTGGAACGCGATGTCCTTCCGAACTTATCCGAAGCGATCCAAATCGCGGAAAAAGGATTTACGGGCGGCGGAACCGATTATTTATTAGTACTTCAGACCAACACGCAATACCTAGATGCGCGAGCTCGAGTTTTAGATCAACGAGCAGTGATGCGCCGTGCCTATGCGGAATTGGAGCGAAGTGTAGGACGGAGCTTGACAGCCGCTCCATTGGATGTCGAGCAAATGTTATCGCAAACAACCCCTCCTGACGCATCGTAAAACAACTGCTTTGTCGAGAGAAATTCGAGTTCAACCATTGTGGCGCGACGCTCCGCCGTCGCGAATCAAGAGGAAGTGTGTCGAGCCACTTACATCGCCCCCAAACGCAGGCGAATTCGGACGATTTTCGATTCAAATGAATACCGATTCATCACGCATTTGTAATCCTAAAAAGCTTTTAAGTGACTACAATAGGACTCGAACTTCAGGAACTACAACTACGACATGGCGATTTTCCGGACTATGCAATCCAACTTTTTAGATCGACGCAGCTCGTCGATCTCCATGTTAAGCATCGCATTGATTGCGACCGGATGTGTTCCTCAAGCTGCGACGAAGGCGAAGCCAGTTGCACCTGCCAAAGTCGAAATGGTCCCGCATGAAAGCGATTTGGCAATCATCACGCTGACGCCCGAAGCCGAAGCTCGACTAGGTATCACGACGGTTGCGGCCGAGTTGCGACCTGTCCAGCAATACCGCACCTTTGGCGGAGAAGTGATTATCCCGTCCGGCCAATCAATCATGATTTCCGCACCGGTTGCCGGTATCGTCAAGTCAACTTCCGAATCACCCTTTCCTGTGCCAGGAGCCAGAGTCCAAGCAGGCGATATCGTTTTGACCTTGGCACCAATTCTGTCGCCCGAACGCGACGTACCAACGCCAGCAGAACAAGTTGCCATGGCGGGCGCGCGAGCGACGTTGGTCGCTGCGCAGGTCACGGCGATGGGAGACGTTCAGCGAGGAAAAGCAGACGTGACGGCTACCAAAATCAATTTGGATCGCGCTAAAAAACTCCTTGAGGACCGCGCTGGTAGCCAACGAGCTTTCGATGATGCGCAAGCGTTCGCGGTTGTTGCAACCACGGTTTTAACTGCTGCTGAAGAACGCTATACGCAATTGACAGCAATCTTGGGCACGCTCGATGAAAAAACGGTAAATGAGCTTGCGACTGAGCTAACATTGCGAGCGCCTGTCGAGGGCGTCATTCGAAGCTTGAATGTTTCGGCTGGCCAACAAGTCGTTGGCGGTGCCGCTCTTTTTGAGGTGCTCGACACGAACAAGGTATGGGTGCGAGTTCCGATCTTTGTCGATCTGCTTTTGTCAATCCAGCCCAAAGTCTCGGGACGCGTGGTTACTTTAGACGGGAAGCGGCGAGAATCAGCCGCCACTTCTGCAAGTTCCGAAGCAGAGTCGGCTATTGCAATCGATGCACCACCGACTGCCGACGCCGGTAGCTCGTCGGCCGATCTCTATTTTGAAGTCTCGAATCGTCGATCGCTATTTAGGCCAGGGCAACGCGTAGGCATTGAACTGCCGATGGAAAATCAAGTTGAAGCGATCATCGTCCCTGCTTCCTCGATTCTCTACGATATTCACGGCGGAACATGGGTCTATACGCTTAAAGAATCGCTACGCTATGAACGCAAGCGGGTAAGCGTTCTATGGTTTGATGGCGAGCAAGCGATGCTTGAACGAGGTCCCAAGGCTGGCACGCAAGTCGTCGGCGATGGCGCTGCCGAGTTGTTTGGCACCGAATTCGGCGCAGGGAAATAGGCGATTTCAATCATGAGTTGGCTAATTCGCGCTTCCTTGCAGTTCCGATTTATCGTCCTGATGATCGCAATCGGCCTGATCGTCGTTGGCGTTCGTACCACCGATTCCATTCCGTTGGATGTCTTTCCAGAATTTGCGCCTCCGCTCGTTGAAATCCAAACAGAGGCCCCTGGCATCTCAACCGAAGACGTAGAGAGCCTCATCAGTGTCCCCATTGAAAATGCGGTTAATGGTATCCCGTTCGTGAAGGCCGTTCGCTCGAAGTCCGTGCTGGGCTTATCGAGCGTTCGACTAATCTTTGACAATGGCACCGATTTGCTCATGGCTAGGCAACTCGTCCAAGAACGTCTCGCATTGGTTGCAACTCAGTTACCGCGAGTCACTCGAGCTCCGGTTATCCTGCCGCCGCTTTCTTCGCTTAGTCGCTGCATGAAGATTGGGTTATGGTCTGACACAAAAGACCAAATGGAGATGACCGTTCTCACGAAGTGGACTATTCGGCCGAGACTCATGTCGGTTAGCGGCGTCGCCAACGTCGCCGTTTGGGGCGAGAAAGAGCCTCAACTGCAAGTCATCGCTGACCCAGATCGACTGCGTGCCCATGGAGTGACCTTGGATGTTTTGCTGCAAGCGGTACGGGATGCGACATCCGTCGGGGCCGGCGGGTTCGTCGATACACCCAACCAACGCCTTGCGATTCGCCAGATTCCAGCGGTTTACACCCCCGAGCAACTTGGCGATATGGTTTTAACCTATCGAGCAGCCGGACTGCCCGGCATAGCTCCTATCAATTCGCTCCGCCCGGGAGCGAACTCGCCCGTCGGTTCGATGCCAGTGGCAGGTGGAAGCCCGATTCGAATCCGAGATGTTGCCGATGTAATAATCGACTACGCGCCACCCATCGGTAACGCGATTATCAACAACCAACCTGGGCTTCTTTTGATTATTGAAAAGCAGCCGTGGGCGAATACGCTCGACGTAACTCGCGGCGTCGAAAAGGCCATGGACGAATTGAAACCTGGCATGGGCGAAGTTCAGTATGACACGACCATTTTCCGACCCGCGACATTCATCGAACGTTCGCTTGAAAACCTTAGCCATTCCATGCTGGTCGGTTGCGTGTTGGTCGTTGTCATTCTTTTGATCTTTCTTTTCGATTGGCGATGCGCTTTCATCAGCGCGATTGCGATTCCGCTTTCATTGATCGCAGCCATCATGGTGTTGTATCTCCGAGGTGGAACGGTCAACACCATGGTCCTCGCAGGTTTAGTAATCGCGCTAGGAGAAGTCGTCGATGACGCGATTATCGATGTCGAGAATATCATGCGTCGGCTGCGACTGAACGCGAAATCCGCAACACCGCTCCCGGCATTTCAGGTCGTCTTCGACGCGTCGATGGAAGTCCGCAGCGCGGTTGTTTACGCCACGATCATTGTTGTCCTAGCCTTTCTGCCGGTCTTTTTTCTTGAAGGCCTTTCGGGGTCGTTTTTTCGGCCCCTGGCTGCCTCGTACATCCTTGCGATTCTCGCCTCTCTGGTTGTGGCATTGACTGTAACTCCGGCCATGTCGTTGATGCTCCTACCCTCATCAGCAAGGACAAGGCACAAAGATGGTCCTGTCGTACGAGTGCTCAAAAGTTGTTATCGAAAATTACTTGAACAACTGCTCCGCTTTCGAATGGCGACGCTGAGTTTATTCGCTGTCGTTTTTGCGTCGATCGCGTGCACGATTCCATATCTTGGCGAAGAGCTAATGCCCAACTTTCGCGAGACAGATTTTCTGATGCATTGGGTCGAGAAGCCAGGAGTAGGTATCGACGCGATGGACCGGATTACAACGCGAGCTAGCATCGAGCTAATGAACATTCCTGGTGTTCGGAATTTCGGCTCACATATTGGTCGAGCCACCGTTGCAGACGAAGTCGTTGGCCCCAACTTTACCGAGCTTTGGATCAGTATCGATGACAAGCATGACTACGATGAAACGGTCGCAAAAGTGCAAAGCGTCGTTGACGGTTATCCCGGCTTGTATCGCGACCTATTAACTTATCTAAAAGAACGTATCAAAGAAGTCCTCACCGGAACCAGCGCGGCGATCGTGGTACGCATCTTTGGACCCGATATGGATCAGTTGCGGGTCATTGCAGCCGATGTGTCGGCGCAGATCAAGCCGATCGAAGGTGTGACGACTCTGAAAATCGAACCGCAAGTTTTAGTACCGCAAATTTCCATCGAGATGCGACCTGAAGCAGCCGCTCAGTTTGGTCTGTCACCGGCGGCACTCATGCGAAGCGTCACAACGCTCGTCAACGGCATGCAAGTCGGCGAAATCTACCGCGATCAAGGAATCTTCGGTGTTTTTGTACGCGGCCAAGATCATATACACAAAGACCCTACCGCCATCCGGCAATTGATGATCGATACTCCATCCGGTGCCCAAGTTCCACTGGAAAGCGTCGCTAGCGTCACGATCGTTCCGGCTCCCAATGAGATTAAACGCGAAGGTGCTTCGCGCCGTTTGGACGTGACTTGTAATGTGTCCGGTCGAGATCTTGCGTCGGTTGCCAATGAAATTGAAAACGCCGTCAAGACCAATGTTGCTTTTGGAACGGGCTATCACCCCGAGTTTCTCGGTGAATACGCCGAAGCACGAGCTTCGCGGCAACGACTCCTTTTGCTTTCCGTAGCCGCGATTCTGATGATCGCCGTGATTCTTTATGTCGATTTCCAATCGTGGAGCCTTGTCTTGCTCATGCTCTCGATGTTGCCACTGGCCATCTTGGGCGGTGTGATCGGGGTCTATGCCAGTGGCGGAATTATGTCGCTAGGTTCGCTAGTCGGATTCGTCACGATTGTTGGTATCGCAGCCCGCAATGCCATTATGCTGATCAGCCACTATCGCCATCTTGAAGCGGAAGAAGGACTCATGCCAGGGCGAGAGCTTGTCATGCGTGGAGCCGAAGAGCGATTGGCACCGATTTTGATGACCGCGCTGACGGCGGCGTTAGCTTTAGCTCCATTGGTTTACACAGGCAATCTACCGGGACAAGAAATCGAATATCCTATGGCCATTGTTATTCTTTGCGGCCTATCGACGGCTACCCTGGTTAATCTTTTTGCACTGCCTTTGCTCTTTGGGTTGTTGCATTGCGAAAAACAATGATCTAAACGCAGACGGAAATAAAAGAGTTTACGAGTAAGCCACAGGCGCTAAGCGTCACCGTTTGCGTTGAAGTCGCATCGATTCCAATCCGTTGTAGGTTAACAACAGCGCGTCGCTGGATGCAAAGCGATCAAACAGCGAAGCTGTTAACTTTGCATCTTTGGGCCAGGGATAAGCAAATATCAGATCGAAGTCGCCGACCTCCAATCCGAGATTTTCGTAGGTAGCATCAGAGTGAGGGGTGAGCATAAGATCCCCGTCGAAATTCGTATAGGCGCGGTCGATGATTCGGTCCGAACCTGCCGGTATAAAACTTCCCATGATAAAGGTTACCGGAATGCCGAATTGTTCGGCTAAACTTTCCGAGACCTCGTAAAGTTCGGGATCGATTTCAATGCCATAAGAATCAAAGCCGAGCATTGCGGCGAGCGAGGCCGTGACACCGAACCCGCTTCCCCATTCGCAAAAAGCGTTTCCGGCACTCAACCGCCGTTCTGAAATTTCAAAGAGTGCCCGATAAACCATCTCGAAACAACTCGGGTAGAATCCGACGACGGGCGTATGACGTGTGGCCATGAAAGCTTCGACGCGACGGACCGCTTCTAGAATGAAGGCTTGGACCTCGGAGGGCAGTTCGCACTTCGCGAGCGGTAAAGAAATGTTGGATAGTGACATCTGTCATTTTCGTGCAAATGCGAATCATAGTCGAGTTGAATATCGATCGCTAGTTCGCCTGTGTAACGTCGTGTGCTGACGGCTCAGAAATTCCGGAAAACACGCAACCACGCCCTTCGAAGACTTAGGGCGTGCCACCCGATTTAGAAAAACCCGATGTCATTTTTGACCCGTTCCTCAGCGAGAAAAGCGAGAAATTGTCGGCAAACTCGGCTTAAACGCGGAGACGTTTATCGTGTATACTAAGACTCAGATCATAGAAATCAATTTGGTGGATCGTCGAATACGGTTGCATCCAACGATTTCTTACGAATACCCTGCCCCGCCGCGAAGTTTTTGATCGAAGATCGCTATCGCACTGCCCATGCCAAAACTTTGTTCCATCCGACTCGTTTTAGTTGTTGCCATTCTTTGCGTATCGAGCATCGAGATTGCGTTCGGGCAAGCCGACAAGTCGAACGAAGTATTTTTCGAGAGCCGGATTCGACCTGCGCTGGTCAAGCATTGTCTCGAATGCCATGCTGCGGAGACGGAGATCAACGGTGGTCTGTCGCTCGATTCGGCGGCGGGATGGCAGCGTGGCGGCGATACCGGAGTTGCGATTGTAAAAGGTAAGCCGGACGAAAGCCTGCTCGTCAAAGCCATCGAGTATCACGATCCGCAGCTTCAGATGCCGCCTGATGGTAAGCTTCCTGAAAAAGTTCTCGATGATTTTCGAGAATGGATTCGTCGAGGAGCGATCGACCCGCGCCCCGAAGTTCAGCCGCCGAAGCCATCCACGGCCTTGCCTCTCGAACGAGCCAACGAGCATTGGGCGTATCGGCCGATAGTCCAAGCATCGATTCCTCAAAACGATGCGGCAAGTCCTATCGATGCATTCATTGTCGAAAAGCTCGCACAATCTAACGTTGAACCAACGTCGTCGGTTTCGAAAGCTGTCTTGATTCGACGCCTGATGTTTGATCTGCATGGGCTTCCGCCGACGCCCGAGGAAATCGAGCGATTTGAATCGGATGTGTCGCTGGATGCTTATGAACGGCTTGTCGATTCATTGCTATCCTCGCCGCGATTCGGCGAGCGCATGGCGCGTCGCTGGCTCGACGTTTCTCGATACGCCGAGTCGCTGACGCTTCGTGGTTTCGTTATGGGAAATGCCTGGCGATATCGCGACTATATTATCCAGAGCTTCGCAGAAGACCGCCCGTTCGACGAGATGTTGCGAGAACAGATTGCCGGCGATTTGATGTCGTCTTCGGATTTGCAGATTCGCCAGCGTCAGATCGTTGCGACAACATTTCTGCTGCTTGGAAATTCGAATCTCGAAGAACAGGACAAACAGCAGCTCGAAATGGATGTTATCGACGAGCAGCTCGATTTGATCGGTCGAGCTATCTTAGGACAGACAATCGCGTGCGCCCGATGTCATGATCATAAATTCGACCCGATTCCAACGCACGACTACTATGCACTGGCGGGAGTTCTCAAGACTCATCAAGTCCTCGATCATGAAAATGTTTCAAAGTGGATTGAAGGTCCGTTGCCAGCGGTGAAGGACGAAGAAGACGAATTTGCGGAAATTGCTTCGCATGTTTCGGAATTGACGATGGAAATTGACAAGCATCGCAAGCTCTTAACGGCCAATACTAAACGAACGACGCCCGTCGTTGCGGTCAAAGACCTGCTTGGCATTGTGATCGACGACGTACAAGCGGAAAAGATTGGAACGTGGCAACCGAGCAGCCATACTTCGGTCTACGTTGGCGAAGGCTACATTCACGATCAAAACCAAGAGCAAGGCAACAAAACAGTATCCTTTGAACCGCAAAGACTGACGCCAGGGAGCTACGAACTTCGCTTGGCATATGCACCGAGCGACAATCGAGCAACCAATACACGGGTCAGTGTATTCAGCGCAGACGGTGAAGCCAATTTAACAATCAACCAACAGACAACGCCGCCTATCGACGGTCTTTGGATCTCGCTGGGCCGCTATCGATTCGAGAAGGACGGTCAAGCGTTTGTGATTGTTTCCAACGAGGGTGCGAACGGACATGTCATCGCCGACGCCATTCAGTTCTTACCAGAAACGACAACGGCAGCGACAACCGCGACAGAAAAGCTAGTTGGGAAAGCCTATAAAAGAGCCTCTAAGTCGACGACGAAGGATTCTGAAAGTGGTTCGACAACATCGATAGCTTCCGAATTGAAGATAATGGAGGCGACCAAGAAAAAGCAGGAAGCCTTGCTTCAAAAACGTCCGATGGCGATGACGATGCGATTGCGCAAAGACGCGAGCGATTTGGCGATCCATATTCGTGGCGATGTTCACAATCTCGGTAAGGTTGTCCCACGCGGCACTTTGCAGTTAGTCAATGTACCTCGTCCAGCAGAGAGCGACGACAAGCCCTTTGATCGACTGGCACTTGCACAATGGATGACAGCCGACGAGCAGCCGCTGGTCGCTCGCGTTTTTGCAAATCGCGTTTGGGGCTGGATGATGGGCGAGGGAATTGTACAAACAGTCGATAACTTAGGAACGACTGGCGAAGCGCCATCACATCCAGAACTGCTGGACTACTTAGCCAAGCAACTGCTTAGCAATCATTGGTCGACTCGACGACTCGTCAAGGAGATCGTACTATCCGAAACCTATCAGCGATCATCGGCGACGATAGCGACGAGCGAATTAGCTGATCCAGACAACCGACTGCTTTGGCGAAGTCATCGTCGGCGGCTAGATGCCGAGTCGATTCGCGATGCGATGCTTTGCATCAGTGGGCAACTCAATCTTTCGATGTATGGGCGACGGATGCCAGATAGCCTCAAGTCGGATTATGGTTACGTGCATAACGACGTCTGTCGAAGTATTTATGTCCCAGTTCTCCGAAATGCGGTTTCGGATGCTTTTGAAGCCTTTGACGTAGCCGATCCGAGTACGGTCGTCGGCAAACGCAATCGAAGTACCATCGCATCGCAAGCCCTTTGGATGATGAACCATCCATGGGTTCGCGAGCAAGCCACGAAAACGGCCGAATTGTTGCTCGAAGAGAGTATGAACGATTTCGATCAAGCACTCGAACATGCCAGCATGCGCATTTTAGGCCGAAAGTTAACGACCGTCGAGCTCTCGGCTATCGCTGGTTATGTCGCAACGGACGATTCGAAGTCTCGTTTGGATGCCGACAAGCCGTCGATCGATGCCGAGCGACTCGAACAACTTACGATGATCGTACAAAGCCTTTTTCAATCGCTCGATTTCCGATTTCCGGAATAGTTACGTCTGTACCATTGAGTATTGCTATGTTTGAAACCTCCGATATGTTTTCACGCCGAAGTTGGCTTCGAAGTACGGCCTGCGGTTTCGGTTCGCTTGCGGCGGCTGGACTTTCAAGTCAGCCTAAAGGCGTTCTCGCTTCGGGCGCAAGCATCGCCGGCCCGCATTTTGCACCGCGTGCCAAGCGAATTATTTTTCTTTTTATGCAAGGCGGGGTAAGCCAAGTCGATTCGTTTGACCACAAGCCGGTGCTGGTCCAGCGCGATGGCGAGATGCATGGTTTTGATGATGCTCGAGAGTTTGCTCGAAACGGTGAGTTGGGAGCACAGCAGCGAGTCATGAATTCTCCTTGGAAGTTCCAGCAGTACGGCGAAAGTGGCCGCTGGGTTTCGGAACTTTTTCCAAAGACAGCCGCCCATGTCGATGATCTTTGCTTCGTGCACTCGATGCATACCGACGGAGTTGCTCACGGGCCATCGACGCTCTTTCTTCATTGCGGTTCAACGAATTTTATCCGACCGTCATTTGGTTCCTGGGTGTTATACGGCTTAGGTTCTGAGAATGAGAATTTGCCAGGCTTCGTTTCGATTTCTCCTTCCCTGGGTAATGGCGGCCCTCGCAATTACGGCAATGCGTTCTTGCCTGCAATTTATCAAGGAACGCCGATTGGCTCGGCAAATCCATCTTCGAAAGAACTATCGATTCGAAACTTGACGCCGACCAACGGCAGCAAATCATCGCAGCGCGAGCAATTGGATCTGTTGCAATCGATCAATCAAGCACAATTGAAGGAACGCGGGAAGGATTCGGAATGGGAAGCGGTAATCGAGTCCTATGAATTAGCGTGGCGGATGCAATCCGTCGCGCCTTCGGTGCTCGATCTGGCCGATGAAAGTGCTGAGACGCTGGCGATGTACGGTATCGGTGAAGACCCGACGGATAACTATGGACGAAAGTGCTTGTTGGCGCGAAGGCTTTGCGAGTCCGGGGTTCGTTTCATTCAAGTGAACTACGGCGACAATTCAGCAAATCCAGCTTGGGATCAACACTCGAATCTTCCGAAACATGCTGATCATGCCAAGGCGGTCGATCAACCGATCGCAGGCTTGCTGTCGGACCTAAAACAGCGTGGCTTGCTCGACGACACAATTGTATGGTGGGGTGGTGAGTTTGGTCGAACGCCTTACGCTCAGAAGAATGGAACCGGTCGCGATCACAATCCGGCAGGTTTTACCGTTTGGCTCGCTGGCGGTGGTATTCGGCCTGGCTTTGCATACGGCGAAACCGATGAATTTGGACAGAAGGCCATTGTCGACAAAGTACACATGCATGACCTTCACGCAACCTTGCTTCACATGCTAGGATTAGATCACGAAAGATTGACGTATCGATACGCTGGACGCAATTTCCGATTGACGGATGTGCATGGCCGCGTCGTCAAGTCAATTCTTTCATAGGGTTTTGTCAGACTTGAAAAGTGGGGTAAGCTTTTTTGGAATAGGCATTCTTAATACTGATGACTCAGAATTCGAACTCAAACTCGGCTGGTCGTGATCCAGGCAGTTTACGATCTTCGCGGTGGTTTGCACCCGATGATTTAAGAAGCTTTGGTCATCGTTCACGATTCAAAGGGATCGGACTGGACGATCGCGATTATCGCGACAAGCCGATTGTGGCACTGCTTAATACGTGGAGCGATCTGAATACCTGCCATTCTCATTTTCCACAACGGGCCGAAGAGGTGAAACGTGGAATCCTTCAGGCCGGAGGTTTTCCCGTTGAAATTCCGGTGATGAGTCTCGGCGAGATGTTAATGAAGCCGACGACGATGCTTTATCGAAATCTTTTGGCGATGGAAGCCGAAGAAGTTTTGCGATGCCATCCGATCGACTCGGCCGTTTTGATGGGTGGCTGCGATAAGACAGTACCAGCACTGCTCATGGGCGCGATCTCGGCGGATATTCCTTCGATCTTTTTGCCAGCCGGACCGATGCTCAAAGCCAGATGGAAAGACCAGACCCTTGGCAGCGGATCGGATGCGTGGAAGTACTGGAACGAACGCTGCGCAGGTAATCTTTGCGAGAGCGATTGGAAGGACATTGAAAACTGCATTGCTCGTTCAGCCGGTACTTGCATGACGATGGGAACGGCGTCGACGATGGCTTGTGTTGCCGAGGCCATGGGGATGTCGCTTCCTCAAGCCAGTACGATCCCAGCCGTTGTCGCCGATCACAGTCGCTTAGCCGTCGCTACCGGACGTCGCGCCGTTGAAATGGCCTGGGAGAAGTTGACTCCAAGTCGTGTCTTAAATGAAAAATCGTTTCACAATGCGATCGTAACGCAACTGACCATTGGCGGTTCAACCAACGCGATTGTTCATATCATCGCAATGGCAGGTCGAGCCGGTATTCGCATCACGCTTGACGATTTCGATCACTGGTCAGAAACAGTTCCGGTCCTCGTCGACTTGCGACCTTCTGGACGATTCCTGATGGAAGATTTTCATCACGCCGGTGGTCTGGCTGGTGTGCTTTCGCGATTGAAAGATCAGTTGGACTTGAGCTGTCAAACGGTTTCTTCGACTTCATTAGGCGATCAAATTGCAGGTGCATCGGTACTGGATGACCAAGTCATTCGGACACGTGAAGAACCTGTTTGGCCAACGGGTGGTACCTGTATTCTTCAAGGAAATCTGGCCCCGGACGGTTGCGTGATAAAAACCGTCGCTGCCGATCCTCGACTACTCAAGCATCGCGGTCTAGCCGTCGTCTTCGACAACTATCCTGACCTCAAAGCCCGAATTAATGCTCCGGATCTTCCGGTAACACCCGACTCAGTGCTTGTTTTGCGATCGGCTGGTCCCTTGGGTGCTCCTGGTTTTCCCGAATGGGGCATGCTCCCGATACCCGATAAACTTCTCAAGGCAGGTATTCGAGACATGGTGCGGATTTCCGATGCCAGAATGAGCGGTACAAGTTATGGTACTTGCGTTCTCCATGTTTCGCCCGAGTCGTACTTAGGTGGCCCACTTGCTTTGGTTCAAGACGGTGACGAAATCGAGTTGGATGTCGAGCGGCGATTGCTGCAACTACACGTCGATGAAGACGAGCTTGCTCGACGTAAACAAGCTTGGCAACCACCTGTATCGCAGTGGCAGCGAGGCTATCAACATCTCTTTGCCAAGCACGTAACTCAAGCCCATCAAGGGTGTGATTTTGACTTTTTAGTTGGAAGAAACCCTGGAAGTGAGCCTGCCATCTTTTGAGGTGAGCCAACGGAAGGTAAGCTGTCTAATCGCCCGTTATTCTTTTTCGGCGTGGCGCAAGCTTCCAGCTTGCGTCCAATGAATTTTGGCAAGCTGGAAGCTTACCCGACATTTTTCACTTAGTTTTTGACGAAAGTTACAAATGGATACCCGATCTATCACGTCTGCTCGTTTAGCCAGCAGTGTCGTCGCTGTTCCACCGTTGGCTCGCGATGCGAATAGCAAGATTTCGGCAAGCGAAAATCGAAAGCTGATTCAGTACCTCGAGCAGGGTGGAGTATCGACGCTCCTGTACGGCGGCAATGCAGTCCTCTATCACATTCGGATGAAAGAATATGGCGAGCTTCTTGCAATGCTTGCGGAAAACGTCGCCGATCAAACACTTGTCGTCCCGTCGGTAGGCCCAGCGTACGGGACGATGATGGATCAGGTCGATGTGCTTCGCGATTTCGATTACCCGACGGTGATGGTATTGCCACAGCGAGAAATTGCGGATCATCGTGGCCTTGCAACCGGTATCCGACGTTTTGCCGAGGCCTATGGAAAACCGATCGTGCTCTATTTGAAACACGATCGTTGGTTGCCGGTTAGTACCGTGCAAGCGATGGTCAAGGATGGCATCATTAGTTGGATCAAATACGCAGTCGTTCACGACGATCCGCTCCAAGATGACTATCTCCGTGAGATCCTCGAAATGATACCAGGTGAAAAAATCGTCAGCGGGATCGGCGAGCAGCCAGCCATTGTCCACATGCGAGACTTTGGCGTCGTTGGCTACACCAGCGGTTGCGTCTGCGTCGCCCCAAGCTTATCGATGGACATGCTGCGAGCCATTCAAGCGACTGACTACATTAAGGCAGAAGCGATCCGTCGGCAATTCTGTGGTCTGGAAGATCTGCGCAACGGAATACAACCTATTCGAGTATTGCATCAAGCTGTGTCATCGGCTGGTATTGCTGTTACCGGCCCAATGCAACCGATGCTCGGCGAACTTACATCGGACGAAGTCGCAAAGGTTGCCGACGCGGCGGTCAAACTTAGAAAGATTTCGGCACCGGTGAGTGTGTAGCCAGGCAGAGGGTTGACGTTCTCGTTCCCAGGCTCCGCCCTCTTCGTTAAACACATCGAGATCGGTAGCCAAAGTGCTGCGGCAAGCAATTTATTGCGTAGCGTTGGTGTACAGGCTTTAGAGACCGTCCGGCTTAGATTTGTAATAGTTTGCCGCGTTTTCTTAGGTTGTAAAGTGTCAGGATATTCTGAGCAACGACCAATAGTCCTACCTCAGCTCGGATGCGAGCTAGTCCGCGTCCATTTTGAATGTCTTGGTTGCGATGTAGCTTACCATCAGCGAAGCGACGTTCTACTTGCTGGCTACGCAATCGAGCGCTGTGTTTACCAAGCTACGTTTCCATCTTCTTTTGCTGGGCGTCAAGCAATTCTTGTTCCCTCAGTCGGGAAACAGTCCGTCGTGTCACACCCGGCTGGAGGCACGAACCAGCCAACGGACAACCACGAAAATGCGTGCTTAGTTGCTTGTAACGAAGTTCAGTCACATGACGTCCGTCAGCACGTGGGACTTGTACTTCCGATCGAAAATTCATTGCGTGACCGGCTGGACAAGTCAGCGATTTGGTCGCTTGGTCAAAACGGAATTCCTGCGCCGGTATTTGATTTTTACCATCGGCCGCCTTTCGAGCCACCAGTCCGTTGTTGTCTTGCACCGGAGCATACAAATCGATTCCAATTAGAGCACAATCTTGCAAATCTAAGATCGAACAATAACCGCAATCGGCATGCACGACTGACAAACCATCATTCGTTATCGATTGCGTCTTCTCAATCATAGGCAGCAACGTACCTTGATCGTTGTTCTTGGCCCAAACTTGGTACGCGAAAATCACATCGCTTGTCGTGCCACTCATGTACTGCGTGTTGTAAAGCGGACGAACTACTTTCTTTTTATCCTTGCCGACCACCGCGTCAACGTCTGCGGGACTGACGAAGATCTTCCCCTCGTCACGTTGATAATGCGTGGGTTTGGTACGGTTTTCCTTAATACATTCCAGGATTTTTGCTTTCGCAGCACGCAAGCTTTTCACTTGTTCCTTGCGTCCGTTGCGGGTCGGTGAGATCCAACCGGGGATTTTATCGAGCGGACGGGATGAGTGTGGTTGCGTTGGATCATCGAGATTAGCGATGACCTTCTTAATTTTTGAAATACGTCGATTGATCTGGCGCAAGTTGAAGATTTTGTGACGCGATGCTGCAGCGGCAGTGAAGGTTCCATCCAGGCAACATTCGGTAGGATCGACGATCTTTTCTTCGAGTGCGATATGGATCAGTCGCTGATGAATTTTCTCAATGAATTTACCGGCGCGATCTCGAAACTCGTACCATGTTAGACGCATCGCAATTCGTCGATATCGATTTGAGCCATCATCTGTAAGACGGCCTGGACGTGCGTATCGTCCCTAAATTTTTCTTCGAGAGCGACGTCTTCATTTGAACCTGGTAGAATGGGTGTTTCTTGAAAGGCTACTTTTTTGTAGCGTACATGGCTATCCTTGCCTAAGGCTTTTTTGTTTTTGTGGATACGACTTCTGTACTTGTAGTGAGAATCACAAATTCAGAAAAGCCATTTTTATTGCCAGCATTCCAGCCAACCTAAGCCGGACGGTCTCTAAAGCCGCAACTATGCATATCGCCCGATCGAGGCGGAAGAGTCGCCTAAAGGCTATACACCAGCGCCATGATTGGCGACCAAGAACTTATTTCGCTGTTTTATGTATAACGGAGAGGGCAGGAGCCTGGGAACGAGCGTAAAAACGAGCTTGACGAGCTTCAGTATTGTCTTTTCGAACACGAATTCGTCTAGCGATCGTTCCAGTAAATCACTGCGTTATGGGTTGCGCGGCCGACTGCGACAATATCTTGATCGCCGTCACCATCGAAATCACCGGCGGCTAGATCCTCGACTGCGACTTGTCCAGGTTCAATGAGTTTTCGCTCCCACTTTCCATTTTTGGGATCTTTTGGATCAAAAATCCTGACGCCTGACCGATGTTCTTCGCCTAAATTGTCGCGAACGCCAATAATCAGTTCTTGATCGTCATCGTCGTCGATGTTCGTGCAAGCGACAGCATGTCCCCACTTAAGCTGTTCATCGAGCACGTGCCGAGTCCAAAGAGCAGCTTCGCGGTTAACAGGCTGGGTGTAGACGACGACTTTATCTCCGTGCCAAGGTTCGATCGTTGCGATGTAAGGCTCCTTGTTGCCGAAAGTTCCCAATCGAATTTCGCTGGCCCCAATCGCCGGTGCAGTTCCAGCTTGGCCGCTCCCAAGCAACGTCTTTTTCGCATGATCACCAGCGTGTTCGAGATGCGTCACGCCTTCAAAACTAGCGGCTAACAATTCTTGTTCGGCGTCGCCGTTCATATCGACAACATCCAAGTTATGCATGACATGCAACGAGTCATCGATGACCTTCATCGGCCATGGCTCGGTTGCTTTATTATTTGATGGTGAAAACGCAAGCAACCGGATTCCCGATTCTGCGAAAGTGGGTGGCTTAGTCCCTTTGCCTTTCAACGGTACGACGACCAACTCCTGACGCCCGTCATGATCCCAGTCGATCCATCGCATTCGATGCGTGGTGGGTTCCTCTGCGAGCGGATAGTAAGTCCAAGGTTGTCGCGGATCTGACGGCGAGTGCAACCAACCAATTTTGCCTCCAGAGTCGCTATTTCCGAATTGCCAATCATGCCCGACGGCGAAGTCGACATGCCCATCGCCATCGACATCGTGCGGTGCAAAGCAAACGTTGTCGTTGGCTGCATCGGGTGTTGAATAGATCACATGTGTTTTCCAGGTTGGATTCTCTAGCCAGACGATGCGCTTGCTATCGACGATAGCAATATCTAATCGACCATCTCCGCTAATATCGATCGACAGGACAGCATAGCCAACGCCGAGCTCGATCGGCAAAACTTCGCTTCGCCAGGAACTTTCGGCGTTGGCGATTCCTGAGTTTGCAATCAATAGAATCGAACTCATCAGTCGGAGGAACATCGGATGGAACTTTCTGAAAGCGAAGAACGATTCTAGTAAAAAGGGCGATAGGGACCTAAGGGACGAAAAAAACAAAAGTGCGATTTAGGAGCAGCGAATCGGGGTGCGAGCGATTTAACATTGGACAATAATCATACAACGGACGTTAATTAAACAATGATGGATGGGCGATGGCGTCAGCGATTTTTCCGGCGTAAATACTTCGTCCGCCGTCGACTGGGAGACAGACTCCGGTGATAAATTCATGTTCGGCAAGAAAGACGGCGGCTTGTGCGACATGGTCTGCGGTACCAGCCCGTTGCAGCAAACACTCTTGAAGAATAGCTTGCTGCGTCCTATCGGGCGTTCCTTCAGCTAACATTACCGGACCAGGCAAGACAGCGTTGACACGGACACGCGGATTTCGATCCGCAAGTTCGACGGCCAGCGTACGGGTGAGCGTTGGGATGCTTCCTTTGCTGGCGAAATAGGCCACAAAGTCTTGATATGGCCGAGCGATCGCCCAATCCCCCGTCAAAACAATCGCACCGCCAGTAGATTGCTTCGTCATCGCCAGTCCTGCATGCTGGCTGCACAGGAACGAACCGAGTGTGTTGCTCATCAACTGTTCAATAACCAGCTTACTCGTGGTGTTTTCCAGCGTCATCGGTTCCCATACTGCGGCGGCATGGACTAGCACATCCAAGCGTCCGAATCGAGCCATGATCTGATCGATCCAGTTGCGCACGCATGCCTCGTCTTCAATCGGACCATGAACGAGCATGGTCTCAATGCCGAGATCATTCCAAAGCTTTGCCAGTCGCTTTCCGTCTTCGATCGATTGGTTGGCGTGCAAGACAATTCGGTAGCCCCGCACGGCAAATCGTTTAGCGATCGCTCGTCCCACTCGATCGGCGGCGCTCCCGGTAATCCAAGCCACCGGGTGCTCGCTCCCGAAAAGTTCGACAAGATGACTTTGATCGCTGACGGATCGATATTTATCGATCGAACAAATTGAGGAAATGGGCCAAGGTACATCAGACATGCGGGCTTTAAAAACCTCCTGTTGGAGGTTTACCCCATGAACTTACTCGATCCGCTTCGACGGGCGGACTAGCTACGTGCGTCATGACAAGGAAACCAGCCGCCGCAAAACCGGCAACGAAGCCACCGACGTGTGCCCACCAAGCGACACCGCCTGAACTTGCATCACTGCTGGCACCTTGATAGAGCTGCATGAGAAACCAAATGCCGAGAAATATAGGCGCGGGAACCGCAATCGTGTAAAAGATTCCCGGGATCGGGACAATGGTTTCGACCATCGATTTCGGATAGAGCAAGATATAGGCACCCATCACCCCTGCGATCGCGCCGCTTGCTCCAATGGTAGGAACCAAAGATGCAGGATTCGAAAACAGATGCGTCAATCCAGCGATCAATCCAGCACCGATATAAAGCGTTGCGTAGAGAAAATGTCCTAACCGATCTTCCACATTATCGCCAAAGATATGCAAGAACCACATGTTGCCAGCAAAGTGCATCAAGCCGCCATGCAGGAACATGCAGGTCAACAACGTAAGCCAGTCGGAAACACCGGCGCTCAGCAACGGTCGGACCTCCAATACTTCACGCGGTCCTAAATTTGTCTCAACGATGCGAGGTCGTTCGACTGAGAACGCGCTCTCCTGAGCTTCGTTGGCGATGACTCGAGCCGGAACCATCCCCCACTGTTCAACAATTCGGTCGCCCTGAGGGCCAGCCAGAAACTGAATTAAAAAAGCGATCGAGCAGAGTCCGATGAGGGTGTAGGTTACCCATGGGAAAGTTCTCGAACGGATATTGTCATGCAATGGAAACATAAACGGTCAATTTTTCCTTGGTCTAGGCACGCGTTTTCCGACTCCGCCGGACGAGTGCGTTTTGCGCTGCCGTCCAACGTGCGCTCGATCTTTGTCGGAATCGTCTGTCTCGTCAATCGGCTCGCCTATTCGATCGCGGCCGCTTAAGATTTTATCACGCAGTCGAGCTGCTCGTTCAAATTCAAGCCCCTCAGCGGCTGCCAACATCTCCTCTTCGAGACTCTTCAAATAGACTTCGGTAATCACCGACGCGCCCGATTCCTTCCGCACCATATCGCGAGCTTTCTGCCGTAATTGCGATGCCGACTCGATACTCTGACGAATGTTGCTCTGCACATTTTTTGGAGTTATGCCATGCTCGACATTGTAGCCGTGCTGCATTCGGCGACGACGTTCGGTTTCGCGGATGGCACTCTCCATCGAATTGGTGACTTTGTCGGCGTATAGGATGACTTTCGAGTCGACATTTCGAGCCGCGCGACCAATCGTTTGAATCAAAGACGTTTCGCTTCGCAGAAAGCCTTCTTTGTCGGCGTCCATGATCGCAACCAGAGAAACCTCCGGTAAATCCAAACCTTCTCGCAGCAAATTCACGCCTACCAAAACATCGCAGCGTCCTTCGCGAAGATCCAATAAAAGCGCAACGCGTTCGAATGCGTCTAATTCGCTATGCAGCCAACGACAGCGGACATCGTTATCGGTAAAGAAAGCCGCTAGGTCTTCAGCCAGTCGCTTTGTGAGCGCAGTTACCAAAGTTCGATGCCCTTTCTTCACTCGCTCGCGGATTTCCTCGAGCAGATTGGCAACTTGTCCGCGAGCCGGTTTGACTTCGATTACAGGATCTAATAAACCAGTCGGCCGAATGATCTGCTCGACGACTTCGCCGCCGGTCAATCGCAATTCGTAGTCGCTGGGAGTTGCGGAGACCAAAATCACTTGATTGATTTTGGCTTCCCACTCTTCAAACTTCATCGGACGATTGTCGAGCGCGCACGGCAGTCGAAAGCCATGCTCGACCAACGTCGTTTTGCGGCTTCGGTCGCCGGCATACATCGCGCGAACTTGTGGAATCGTAACGTGGGATTCGTCGACCAGCAGCAAGAAATCTTCAGGGAAAAAATCGTACAACGTATCCGGTGCCGTACCAGGCTTCTTCCCGGAAAGCGGACGCGAGTAGTTTTCGATGCCAGGGCAATGTCCGACCTCTTGCATCATTTCGATATCGTATCGCACTCGAGCGTTCAAGCGTTGGGCTTCAAGGATTTTGCCTTCGCTCTTAAATTTTTCAAGTTGCATATCGAGCTCTTGACGAATTTCGACCAGTGCGCCTTTCATGCGTTCTTCTGAAGTAACGAAATGCTTTGCCGGATAGATGGAAACTTCTTCGAGTACCGACAGCGTCTGTCCGCTGGTCGGATTGATCATGGAAATTCGCTCGACTTCGTCACCCCACATTTCAATCCGATAGGCGAACTCTTCGTAGCTTGGCCAAATCTCTAACGAGTCACCGCGAATGCGAAAGCGACTGCGCTCGAAGGCAACTTCGTTTCGCTCGTATTGGATATCGATCAGTTTCAAAAGCCACTCATCGCGATTGACCGTCGAGCCGACTCGAAATTGAACAACCATCCGCTTGTAATCAGCAGGTGATCCCAAACCGTAAATGCAAGAAACGCTAGCGACGATAACGACATCTCTCCGCGAAACCAAGGCGCTCGTCGAGGCCAATCGTAAGCGATCGATCTCTTCGTTGATCGACGCATCTTTCTCGATATAGATATCGCGCTGCGGGATGTACGCTTCGGGTTGGTAATAGTCGTAGTAGCTCACGAAGTAATGGACAGCGTTTCGCGGGAAAAACTCGCGAAACTCAGAGTAGAGCTGAGCGGCCAGCGTTTTATTGTGGCTAAGTACCAGCGTCGGGCGCTGTACAGCTTGAATGACATTCGCCATCGTGAACGTTTTTCCAGAACCGGTAACGCCCATCAATACTTGCGATTTTCGTCCGCATTTCAAGCCATCGATCAACTTGGCAATCGCCTGCGGCTGATCGCCTGCGGGTTGAAAGCGGCTATCGAGTTCGAATCCTACCGGACCGGAAATTGGTTGAGTCATTCAGAGTATCGTAGATCTTAGAGTCATTCGATCAAATAGGGCGCTAATTTTCTCGACCGAATGAATCCAACACTGGGCAATGATTCGAGTGCTTCGGTATTGCGAGGGACAGCCAACTGGTCATCGTCAAGCGATTGACGCCATGCTTTAGCAGTCTTTGCGCCGACGTCAGGCAAAAGCTGGAGTTCCTCTTCGCTAGCGGTCTGCAAGTCAACCCAAAGCTGCGGCGGCAAATTTAGTTCCTTCGATGGATCAGGTTGCGAAAAAGCTCCCAACTGATAGATTGCGATCCAGCAAATTAGTCCCAATGCGACAAAGACTAACGACCGCTTCCTATGCCGGTCGCAAGTACGTTCCCGGGTGAAATCTACCATGTCGGACTCCTGAAAATCTTTTCGGCAATAGTATAGCAAAAAAAGGAGATCTTTTGCCACTCAGCCGAATCCTAACCAGCGTCAATTTCGAACTACACCCTGCCAGCAGCGTGCATCTCTAAAGCAATTCGCTACAATACAAGCATTTCCTGTTTGTGCGACAGGGTGTCGTATAAAAACAAGTTAGCGGACACAACCAAATGGTGATTGCAGACTTTGAATGACCGTAATCCGAAATGTCATCGAAATCATCGTCGTTACTCTTTGCCTTCCGTTGTACGCCCTCGTATTCCCGCTAATGCGCTGGGGGCAACGCTCGGCTGCGCAGCGCATCCAACAGTCGCAATGCCCATCCTGCGGCCGTGATTTCTCCAATATTGTCACCGACGATTTGACGTACTGCGGTGTTCGGCTCCGACTAACTTTTGGAACTTCTGTCCAATGGGATCGTCTACCCAAATGGCGTGTCACATGCAAATCATGCTCGACGGTCACGTGTTTTGACCGTGACTTCCGCGTTACCGCATGTGATATGTCCGCCGCCGTTACGCGGCGTCAGATGGAAAATCAAACGTTGCGCAGGATCCGCTAACATGGTTTTGCCTCAAGGCCGCGGCTTCGTCATTGGAGAATCTCCCGGTTGGTCACGGTCAATCGCTTCGGCAACGTCGCTCCGTTGGTCACGCCGCGGACGCCTACTTGGTTGGCAACGTTTTTCGCTGCGATAATTTATCGGATTGCGGGTGACAATTGCTTCGATTGCGTCTCTCGACTGATCATGTCGCGACCGATCACATGAATTTTAATAGCTCTGACATGGCCCCTCGACGCAGGCAATTGTTACAATGCTTCGTAGATTCGTTCGATGATTTCTGAATGCTATGCTGTCGCGAATAACACCTTTTGACTCCGATGAACAATATGAAAAAAGACATTTCTCGCCGTACCGCCTTAAAATTGAGTGCCGCTGCTAGTGCCGCCGTCACCATCGGTAACCCACTTGAAAATGGGAGTGCGGCACCGGTTGTTGGCGGCAAATTTTCTGATGATTGGAGTCGAATTTACGATCGAGTCTGGCTTGGTGGCGAATACTGGGCAAATCCGATGGAGGACTGGCGGGTCGTGGACGGTGCTGCGGAGTGTCAAAGCATGGGTGCTAACCGAAGTATTCATTCGACTACTCACCAGATCGTCAATCCATCCAATAGGTTTGCCATGTCCGTCCAGCTTCGGCAGATTGAATCCAAAGGAAATGATGGAGGTGCCGGTTTCCGTATCGGTATACGAAGTGAGATCAATGAATATCGAAGCAATTGCTTTGCGGCAAAAGGTATCAACGCGGGCGTCACCGAAAAGGAGCTAGTGTTGGGACCTAAGTCAACAATGCTCGATAAGGCTGCCGATATCGCGAAAGGTATCTCGCTCCAACTTTCCGGCACGCCCGAAGGCGATCAGGTGACACTGACTCTTGAAGCTCGTTCGAGCGAGACAGGTAGTTCGCTCGGAACAGTCACTCACAAAGTCGCCGGCGAATCGCTGCTAGGAAACGTGGCGTTGGTAAGCGGCTATGCCGGCGAGGGGGTAGCGGGCACGAAAGGAAAAGGAAAAGCTAAAGGAAATTCGAACCAAGGAGCTTCTCGACATTCCTTCAGCGCATGGACGATGGCGGGAAATGCATTTACGGCTAGCGCTGATCAAGCGTTTGGTCCCATTCTTTGGTCGATGTATTCGTTAAGCGACTCGCGCAGCTCCGATGGGTTTGTCTTGAAGATCAGCGCCTTGACTGGCCCCATGGGCAAGGAAGATAGCCAAGTTGTAGAATTTTACGTTCAGCAAGAAAGTGGCGATTGGAAGTCTTACGGCAACGCAACTCTCGATCCCGACGCGTGGGTCGCGACGTTTCGCATTCCCAAGTGGGATGAAGCGATCGAGTCAAAATATAAGTTGATTTATCGTGAGAAGCACCGCGACGGTACCGTGTCGCCAAACGAATGGACGGGTACGATCAAAGCGAATCCAGTAGGCCGTCCGCTGCGGATGGCGGCGATGACGTGCCAAAATGATTATGCCTTCCCGTACGAACCGGTCGCCAACAATGTCGAGAAATTGGATCCTGACTTAGTCTTCTTTTCGGGAGATCAGATCTACGAAAGTCATGGCGGATTTGGCATTATTCGCGAACCCGCCGAGCCGGCCATTCTCAATTACCTTCGCAAGTTCTATCAATTTGGTTGGTCGTTCCGAAATGTGATGCGGAATCGACCGACGTTGTGCTTGCCCGATGATCACGATGTATTTCAAGGAAACATCTGGGGGGAAGGCGGTGCCCCGATGCAGGGAATCGACGACGGTGCCTCTTCGAAAGGTGGTTATCGCGAACCGGCGAAGATGGTCAACGTTGTTCATAAAGCAAACGTTGCTCATCATCCTGATCCCTTTGATAAGACACCATGCTTGCAGGACATCAGCGTCTATTACGGCGATATGGTCTATGGCGGTGTAAGCTTTGCGATTATCGCTGACCGACAATGGAAAAGTGGACCCGATCGCGTTGAAACCGGTAGCGGTCGAGCTGACCATGTCATGGATAAAACGTTCGATTGCCTTGCTCTCGATCAGCCAGGGTTGGTATTGCTCGGCGAGCGACAAGAAGCTTTTCTGAAACATTGGGCGCAGGACTGGCGTGGTCACACGCTCAAAGCAGTACTTAGTCAAACCGTCTTCGCCGGAGTCGCAACCCATCACGGCGGTTATGGCGGCTATTTAAAAGCCGACCTCGACGCCGGCGCATGGCCGCAAACGCCACGCAATCATGCTGTCGAAATCATGCGTCCATCGATGGCACTGCACATCAATGGCGATCAACACTTGACGACGCTGACTCAATACGGTGTTGCGAAACAACGCGATAGCAACTGGTCGTTCTGCACTCCTGCCATTGCGGCAGGTTATCCCCGCTGGTGGCGACCAGACGAATTGGGGATGCCACATAAGAATCGACCGAAGCATGGCCAAGAGAACACCGGCGAATTCCTAGATGGCTTTGGAAACAAAGTATACGTCTATGCGGTCGGTAATCCCTTGGTTGGCAAAGCACCCAATCGTTACGACAAAGCTCATGAGAAGGGAAGTGGCTTCGGCTTTATCACCTTCGATACGGCTAACAAAGCCTATATCGTCGAGTCGTTCCGTTTTCTGATCGATCCGACCGACGGCAAGTCGTCGAATCAGTTCCCAGGCTGGCCAGTGACCATCCGACAAGCCGAGAACCGTGGCGAGAATTTGATTGCCTAGCTTTCGCTATGCTAACGGTCGCACGACGGATGTACTTCGATAGTAGTCCATCAAGGTTTCGATCGAGAGAACGCCGCCGCCGACCCCGCTTTTGTTGACGCCGCCATACGGGACACCATGCGCGAAGACGTTGTGAGCGTTGATCCAACTATTGCCAGCCACCATCGACTCGGCGACGCGAGATGCTCGAGCAATGTCTTTTGTCCAAACGCTATTCGCCAAGCCGTATTCGGTATCGTTGGCCATCGCGATAGCTTCTTCTTCGGTATCAAAAACGGCCAAGTAAGCGACCGGTCCAAAAATCTCTTCCCGCGCCGCCACATTATCGAGTGAACCGGCTAACAAAGCAGGTTTGACATAGTTTCCTTGGTAGCCCTCGACGGTTGCTGGTCCGCCGCCGTAAAGGACCTTTGCGCCGTCCGCTTTTCCCTTTTCGAGATAGCTCAAAACTCGCGCACATTGCTTGGCATTGACGACTGGTCCCATTTGGCTGTCTGGATCGAGCGGATGTCCGATTCGGATTTCCTTTAGCCGATCGACGCACTGTTCGACGAACTTGTCGTAAATTCGACGATGGATAAGCCAGCGTGTTGCGTCGCAACATACTTGACCACTATGAAACGTAATTGCGCCGACCAATTTTTCAGCCGTATCGGCGATATCGACATCATCGAATACAACCGCCGCACCTTTGCCACCCAATTCAAGTTTTACTGGAACAAGATTGCGGCCACAGGCTTCGCCCACCATCTGACCGACTTCTGGCGAACCGGTGAACGACATTCGTTTGATGTTGGCATTGTTCGAAAGAGCGGCCCCTGCCGTCGCACCACGACCAGTCACGACGTTGATGACGCCATCTGGAACCCCAACCTCCGTCGCCAATCGCGCGAGATAGATTGCCGAAAGCGAAGTATCTTCGGCAGGTTTGATAATGACGGTGTTGCCAGCGGCCAATGCTGGCGAAATACCCCAACCGATCAGCAAAAACGGAAAATTCCACGGGAAGATAAACGCACACGCTCCCCACGGCTGTTTAAAAGTCCACGCATCATGACCAGGAACATTAAGTTTCGTACGCGTCTGGACGTCGCCAGCGAGTTTGACAAAATATCGAAGCGTATCGACAAAGTTCTGAACGTCGCCTTGAGCTTGAGCCTCGATCTTTCCCGCTTCGAGAGCTTCGATCTGCGCGATGATCGATTTGCGTTGTTCGACAGCATCTGCCAATCGCAATAGAATCGCACTTCGATCTTTGTTCGACATCGCAGACCAGGCGGGAAACGCTTTATTTGCGATCGTAACGGCTCGGTCGATTTCGGATGCATCAAGATCGTGAATATCTGCGATCTTGTCACCGGAACCTGGATCGATTGTCGCGACGAGATTTCCAGACGACGCCGAAAAATCTTTACCACCGACAAAGCTGGCGAACGGACTTTGACTGAGAAACGCTTCCACTTCCGGAAGGACTCTTACGGCTGTTGACGTACTCATTGATAGACTCCGCTTAAAAGTTAATGCTTCGGTTTAAATTTGGCATCATTAAAGGCAATTATTATACCATACGATCTCGCAACCACACGAGCATTTATAGCCAGCCCACTTTATGGAACCAGCCGTAAAGTAAGCCGCAAATGCTAAACATGATGACTATAGCTGCAGGGTAGCCGTAGGTCCATTCGGTTTCAGGCATGTACTTAAAATTCATTCCCCACAAACCAGCAATCATGGTCGGCACCGCCAAAATCGCGGCCCAAGCGGCAAGTCGTTTAGTGTCGTCGTTCTGCGAGACCGAGATCAATGCCAAGTTGGCTTCGAGAGCCGTATGCGAAAGTTGTTGAAGGTTATCGATCAAATCAGCGATGCGCATAACGTGATCGTGAACATCTTGAAAATACGGGCGCGATTCGGCTGGAATCAATTCAGAGTCCAATCGCGACAACAAAGCAGAAACATCCATGAGCGGAGTCACCGCTTGCTTTAACGAAAGTAGATCGCGACGCAAATGATAGATTCGCGCCGTAACACTCCGAACGAACTTGCCGCTAAAAATTTGCTCTTCCAGTTCATCCAGTTCTGCTTCGAGGGCATCGATGACTGGGAAATACTGATCAACGATGAAATCCATCAGCACATGCAAGATAAAACCGCCGCCTTTGGACAAAAGCTGAGGTGAGGCTTCGCAGCGAGCTCTCAAATCCACATGCGACTTCATCGAACCATGTCGTACGGTGATAACATATCGCGGTCCCAAAAATGCGTGCGTCTCGCCGAATTCGATGCGATGTTCGCCTTCGTCGCAAAGTCGCGCCGTGCGAAAGACGACGAACATGGAATGATCGTACACTTCAAGTTTAGGACGTTGATGAGCTTTGTGAGCGTCCTCGATCGCCAAGTCATGCAAACCGAAGGCTTCTTGAATGTGCTCCATCAACTGTTCGCTGGGTTCGTACAGCCCAACCCACAAAAAGCGATCTGAATGCCGCCAAGCATCACCCAAATCCGCGACCGGAACGTCCGCCACACGCACACCGTTGCAATATGCAACAGAGTTAATAACACCGCTGCGCAGCGGCCTTAATGGTTGGTCAGCACGATCGTTTGGCAAAACAATTCTCGATCCGAAGTAAGAAAGCAAACAGCTCATTGAAATCATACCGCATCCTAGGGCCGCACGGTTTGTCAGTCGGCATAAAATCGCCGATGGCCGCTAGGCCCGGGTCCTTCCACGAAAACCGGATCTATCGCACAACGGCATATTTACCCATACCCCAGAACTGCGTTGTCCAGTAGCTGACAATGGCATCGCATGTCGTTGAACGGACTTCGAGCTACAATGGCAAGACGTCACGCCGGGGGAACTCGTTTTTTGGGAGGCTTTTAATTGTTTAGTTTCGTAACGCACCTAGAAGCAGCGATCGATGGGACCAAGCTGCCTGCGAGAATGCTTCAAACCACGCATCTCGACCGCCCACTGTGGGTCCGGTACGACTTACCGGCCATTGCAAGCTCGTGGTCGAAGGAATCGTTGCGGGATCGTGATCCATCGCTTTGGCGTTATCGAGAGTTACTGCCCGTCGAGGACTCGCAATCGATTGTCTCGCTCGGCGAAGGGTTGACGCCGCTTTTGCCGTGCGAACGCTTGGGTAAAACGTTGGGCTTGAGGAATCTCTGGATCAAAGACGAATCGCAACTACCGACCGGGAGTTTTAAGAGCCGAGGAATGACTATGGCCATTTCGATGGCCAAATTATTTGGTGTCCAGCGTGTGGCTTTGACGTCAGCAGGAAACGCCGGCGGTGCTGCCGCTGCATATGGCGCACGAGCTGGCATGGAGGTTTACGTCTTCATGCCACATGATACGCCACTGATCAATCAGTTCGAATGCATCGCGGCAGGCGCGAAAACATTCGTCGCCAACGGACTCATCAACGATTGCGGCAAGCTTGTTCGAGATGGCAAAGAGCAGTTTGGCTGGTTTGATCTTTCAACGCTCAAAGAGCCGTACCGCATCGAAGGGAAAAAGACGATGGGGTTAGAATTAGCGGAGCAGCTCCAATGGCAACTGCCTGACGTGATTCTGTATCCGACTGGTGGAGGGACGGGCTTGATCGGAATGTGGAAGGCCTTTCATGAGCTGGCTGAGATCGGTTGGCTAAAAAGCCAACGAATGCCGAGGATGGTTGCCGTTCAATCGAAGGGTTGCTGCCCGATCGTCACCGCCTACGATCGCAATGCGAGATTTGCCGAACTCCATACGAATGCTGCAACGATTGCCAGCGGTATACGAGTACCAGCCGCCATCGGCGATTTCATGATTCTCGATGCGGTTCGCCAGAGCAATGGCTGCGCGGTCGCGGTCGATGAAAATCGTATTCGCGAATGGATGAATCTCGCAATCTCAGAAGAAGGGATCGCGGTTTGCCCAGAAACGGCTGCCTGTGTTGGAGCATCCGAAATGCTTCGCGAGCAAGGTTGGATCAAGCCCGAAGAACACGTCGTTCTCTTTAATACCGGTGCCGCTCAGAAGTATATCGAAGCACTTTCAACGGACGTCCCTACGATCGATTTGCAAAAGCCCATCGATTGGAGTCGGATGGCTTAAAGTTCGAGCGTTAGTAGCAACGGCTTGTTCGTAACCCGATGCGTGAGCGAGGGATTTCCGGTGGCCCGTCGCAACGTGTTTGCAATCCCTCGCTCACGCTTCGGGTTATGATTGTACTAAGCGGCATGCTCTCATTAGCACCCGGTTCGCTCGATTGCTGGAAACCGGACGCTAACGCGTTCCGGCTGATTACTGCAGCCGCCAATCGAATCTGCTTAGGACTTCGGTGCGCGCGTCTTTGTATCGCTTTTTTCAGCCGGTCGATTGGCGGCGCAACCGTTGTGCCAATTCATTTGTCGTTATCTCATTCTTTGTTCTTATTCTTATTCTTTTTCTTGGCCTTGCCCTCGGCGGGCGTAGGGTCAGGAACAATGTTTTGCATGAGTCGCGGTACGTAGCTGTTATAACGTCCATCCGGCGAAGCACCATTGGAACTCATCGAACCGATCGACGAATGCAACGACGAAGCTTTCGCACCCAGCCCTTCGATAGCCGCAAGCGCCGACATCGACGCCAGGACGCCATTGGATTCAGGATTCATCAAGTTCGACAGGGCTGCTAATGCTTTGCCGATCGATGAATCGCTGCCATGAAGACCGAGGGCTTCAGCGGCAACGATTCGAACGCAGGGAGATTCGTCGGCGAGCGCCTTTTCTAAAGTCGACTCATTTTTTGTTACAACTTCTTTGCCACGAATGAGAACCCCCATCGCACCCCAGTAACGCACTGCGCTGTCGCTGTCGCTCATCAGTGCAACAAGCGGTTGAGCATCGGTCGAGGCGAGATTCGAAGCAAGCTCAGCAGCGGCCAAGATTCGCTCCAATAGATATTTGCTCGAATCGCGAGCCATATCGTAAGGCGTTGTGCCCTCGCTGCGAGTATGGAGTTCAAGTTCCGGCAAGAAGCAGACGTCGCGAACATCTAGGATATGTTGGCGTGAAGCGTTGCGAAGCTTTTCGAGTACGCTACGGTGCTCGGGTGACTTCGCCAAGTTTTTCACCTCATCGCGATCCGATTGCAAATCGTATAGTTCCTCGGCATCCTTGGGGACTCGCCAAAAAATCGACTGAGCATCCGTCGCCTTACCTGAAGTAAAAACGAGGTTCCAAACTCGCGTCGTCGGCGTATCGAATTGATAGGCGACTCGTTGAGCTTGCGAAACATGCGGCAAGTAGTTGCGTAAGTAAACGAAACGACCGTCGGTCACGCTTCGTACCAAGTCCATTCGTTCATCCATGCGGCCTCGCTCGCCGTAGATAAAGGTTGGTGGTACGCTTTGGTGTGGACCAGCAAAAGCGTGTCCTTGCATCGATTCGGGCGGCTTGATACCGGCAATGCTCAGCACCGTCGGCGCGAGATCGACGAAACTGACCATCCGATCCGATTGGCCACCAACTGAATATTCTTTGGGAGCAAGATGTTGCCACTTGGGAGGAAAATAAACAACCATCGGCACATGAAGACCCGAGTTGCAAGGCCAACGTTTGCTGCGTGGCATCCCGCTTCCATGATCGCCGTAGTAAAAAACAATCGTATCTTCGGCAAGTCCTGCGGCGGCTATCTCTTTGAGTTGCTTGCCAGCGTCGGCATCGGCTTCGCTGACTTTGTCATAGTACTGAGCCCAATCCTGTCGGACCTCCGGGGTATCGGGATGATAAGCGGGCACGCGAACTTTGGCTGGATCGGTAATCTGCGTATGCGGTCGCGTGCGAAGTTGGCTCTCGTGACTCTTGGTCGAATTGAAGATCGCAAAAAACGGTTGGTTGGTTGCGCGATTTTTCCAGTGAGCTTTGTTCGACGACTCGTCCCAAACTTCTCCTCGCTCTCGCAAGTTGTAATCGGTCTTGCTGCAATTGGTGCAGTAGTAACCTGCCGCATGCAAGTATTGTGGATACATCTTAGCACCTGACGGCATCGAAACCATCGACCGCATATGCAGCCCACCATTGCTGGATGGATAGACGCCGGAAATGATCGCCGTTCGAGCCGGAGCACAAACTGGTGCGACTGACCAAGCTCGTTTGAAGAGCATTCCCTTGGCCGCAAGAGCATCAACATTCGGTGTTCGAGCGAGCTTGTCGCCGTAGCAACCCATTTCGGGGCCATGATCTTCGCTTGTGATCCAAAGGATGTTCGGAAGGTCGGCCGCGATGATTTGCGGCGAACCAGTACCCATTCCAAGAATTCCAAAAAGTGTGAAGCACAAACGCCACCATCTGTTGAATCGCATTATTTTGTTTCCTGTTTTGCTTTTTTAGTATTGTTATTCTTCTTACCTGCTTTGGTTGCCGCTTTCCCTTTATTCCAAAATTCTTTTTCATCGGGCAACGGACCGGCCAGCGGCGGATTCTCAAAGTACTTGCCGTCGTCGACCATCCGTGGATCTCCGGTGCGAATCAATTCATCGAGCAACTGCTTTTCGAGATTCTTTTTGATCGTTGCATAAGCCGGGTCGTCAGCGACGTTTTTCGACTCATCTGGATCTTTTTTCAAGTCATACAATTCGTACTTGGGTCGCTTTCCATAGACCCAATCGTAATGCGATTTCCACTCGACAGATTTTCGTTCACCGACCAGCCAAGCTTTCGTCGGTCCTGCATCGTCATCCGGATGCGTCACGCGCGTGTTGCTCTTGAGTTCCTGCTCCGAAGGCGGCGTATCGCTATCCAAGCGATACGGATCGCCGAGCGGCCATCGATCTGGACGAAAATTGATGATCAATAAATGATCGGGAGTATGGATCGCGCGTTGAGGATAGGGAGCATAATCGGCTCGGGCTAGTTCGACATGGCGTTCGCGACCGGTAACCACCCACGTGCGTTTTTCATCGACTAAGCCTGACTTAGACGACTTGAGCACAGGCCACAAGCTACGACCGGTCATGACTTCTGGTATCGGAAGGCCAGCCGCTTCGAGAAACGTCGGTGCGAGGTCTGGAAGATTAACAAAGTCATCGACGACGCGACCGCCGGAGACACCTGGGCCACTGATCGCCAGTGAAACCCCGGTTCCGAATCCGTACAGATTGCACTTGCCATGCGGGAAACCAGGCGCGCCGTGATCGCCGCTGATCACGATCAACGTGTTGTCTCGCTCTCCGGTCTTATCCAAAGCCGCCAATAAAACCCCGATGCCCGCGTCCCAAGCCTCGATCTCTCCAAAATAATCGGCTAGGTCCTCGCGAACGATCGCTACATCGGGCAAGTACTTTGGCAATTTTCCTTTAAGCAAATCGGGATCGAGGTTCCAGAGTTTTTTGCCGCTCCCTTGAATCCATGAACGATGAACATTGGTTGGACCAAACCAATAGCAAAAAGGCTTTCCTGATTCGCGGGCCTTCAGAAAATCAGTAAAGTTCGTGCGAATCTCGCTGTACATTGCTTCTTTGGCATTATCGATCGATGTTCCGCCGGCGACTAGCGTAGTAACGTTTTGTGAGAACTGGTTAAAACTCCCGCCCGCATTCTGAAACGAGTATTGCTGACCGCCATACGGAGCATCACTTGGCGTGCCCGGCCCCCAAACTTTATAGGTCTTACCAATGTGATAACCAGCGTCGCGAAGCAATAGTGGATACGCGGGTATCGATGAATCCCAGACGGCTCCACGCAGGATCGCGCCGCGACCGGTGCGCCAAAAGTATTGCCCCGAAAGCAACGAACTGCGACACGGAGTACACGACGGTGCATTCACATGGGCGTGCCGAAAAAGGACTCCCTGTTTGGCGATCTTATCGAAGTTTGGAGTGCGAACGAGGTCATTATATGTTCCTTTTCCGTTGACCTCGGCATAGATACTGGCGAAGCGTCCCCAGTCATCGGCGAAGAAGAATAGGATGTTGGGCGATTTTGCATCCGCAGCCAGCAGCTTATCGCTGGGCACAAAGCTCGCGCAGCACAATAATAAAAAGAGACTAGCGTATTTCATGGTTATGTCTCGATGGTAAGAACAAAGGGTTAGACGACAAAGACCGTACACTGTTTACTCGGGAATTGGATCGCTTCGCTTGACGGTCTTACCTTCCCATACGGCTTCGTCCGTCGACTTGTCGTAGGTAAGGACGCGACTGGCGCTATTCGGAGCAGGAGGAAGATCAATCTTTGGCAACCATTTTTTGTGCTCCTGAATAATGGCAGCTAAATCCGGTTTTGCGGCGAGATTGGTCCATGCATTCGGATCGGCTTGCATATCGTAGAGCTCTTCGCTGTCGTCTGCATAGTGAATGTAGCGCCATCGTTCGCTTCGCACTCCATGGTTGCCTTGATTGTGGCTGGTTATCGCTGGTCGTTCACGTTTAGTCGATGCGTCGCGAATCTGAGGACCAAGACTGAGGCCTTCAAGATCGTTTCGCGAGGTGAGTCCACAAAGCTCGATCAAGGTCGGATAGATATCGAGTAGTTCCGCTGGCTGAGCGCATCGCTGCGCTGGTTTCACGCCCGGTCCCGCGAAGATGAGCGGCACGCGTGTCCCTTCATCCCAGAGCGTGTTTTTTCCGGTAATCGCCTTTTCGCCAAGATGCCAACCGTGATCTCCCCAAACGACGACGATCGTGTTATCGGCGACCCCGGCTTCTTCGAGCGCGGTGAGCAATCGTCCGATTTGCGAATCGACGAAACTGGTGCAAGCGAGGTAGCTCCTTACAAGATTGCGCCACTGGTTGTTTTCCTTAACCCATTTCAAACGTGGTTCGGGAAGATCCCAGTGAATGTACCACGAGAATCGCGGAGTATCGTCACGATCATTTTCGAGAATGGTCGGCAGCACCGTGTCATCATCAGGATAGAGGTCAAACCATTTTTGAGTTGCGTAACACGGTACATGCGGCAGGAAAAAGCCCGCCGCGATAAAAAAGGGTTGATCCTTCGGCGCGTTCTTGATCTGATCGACGGTCCAGGTAGCGACTTGATAGTCCCCTTTAGTACTGTCGTCATTGTCCAGTGGCCAAACGCCCCAATCCATCAGCGGATTGTTCCCCATCGGAGTTGGCGGGATAAGTTTACTCGGTGGCTTACTACCGACACCACCCAGCGGAGCAGTCACTTGGAACTCAGGTGCCGCTTTAGTTCCAGCGGAAGCATCGTCCTTCGCCTTGTTCTTACCGCGACCGCCTCCGCCAGTTCCACCGTGATAGATTTTTCCTGTCGCAGCGGTCCGATAACCATGATTGGCAAAGTGCTGTGGCAATGCCACGCGATCTTTCCATTCAGGCAAGGTTCGGAACCAGGGCGCGAGACCATAGATACCGGTCGTCGTCGGTCGCAGGCCGAGCAGCAGACTTGTGCGTGACGGATTGCAAAGCGGTGCATTGCAATGTGCGTTCAGAAAGGTCGTGCCGCGCTGGGCCAACCCATCGAGATGGGGTGTCTTCGCCATCGGATGGCCACCAAGATGACCGATCCAGTCATTCTGGTCGTCGATAGCAATGAAAAGGACATTTGGCTGTCCGGCTAAAGCAGCAGGTACCAAACCAACGAAGATCAAATACGCAAGAAAGTTGTGAAGTGATTTCATGGTGGGAATTGAAAAGGCGAGGGGAAGGATACGCAAGCATGATAACTTATTTGTATAGGCGGCGTAAGCTTCCAGCTTGCGATCTAGTCCCGCTTGCCATCTTCCGCGAGCGAAGATAACTTGGCGCTTACTTGCGGCTCGAAAAGAAAATCTAATCCCACAGTCGGCTGAACGCCTCATATTTGCTAATTCTGGATATCAAAATGACAGAAACTGAGAGTCAAAGTCCTTGGCTTGAGATTGTGAGATTGGCTTCTCAGCCATCGTCCGAGAATTTAGAGCAATTTCTCGATGAACTTCCGGCTAGCGACTTGGTACTTGCGATATCGCGTCTCTCGGAAGACGAGCAGACACAGTTATTAACTCAGCTTTCTGCGGAGAGCGCTGCCGATCTGATCGAGCAGTTGCCAGACGTGCAGTCGATCGACTTGCTCGAACATCTTCCGTCAGC
Source organism: Pirellulaceae bacterium (assembly GCA_034408855.1). Taxonomy (GTDB): domain Bacteria; phylum Planctomycetota; class Planctomycetia; order Pirellulales; family Pirellulaceae; genus JAIYDQ01. The sequence goes on along the minus strand of JAWXCK010000261.1, from coordinate 21,629 downwards.
GATAGCGGCTGCGATTCTCGATCAAATGCCAAGCGATGAGCAAGCTGATTTGATCGGCGAATTGAGTGAAGAACAGGCCGAAGCCATCCTTCAGAAGATGAACGTCGTCGAAGCCGCCGATGCTCGGATGTTGGCTCGCTATGACGACGACGAGGCCGGGGGCTTGATGGTAACCGAGTTCCTTCGCTTTCCAGAAAGCGGGTCCGTCGGCGATGTCATCGAGGATATGCGTGATCGAGCTGACGAATACCGAGACTATGACGTGCAGTATGCTTACGTATGCGATGACCAGAATCGTTTGACCGGGGTGCTGAGACTTCGCGACCTTCTGCTGGCTCGCCGCGAAACGCCGATCGCCGATCTCATGATTCGCACGCCCGTTTCGGTGCGAGATAACACGCCGCTCGATGACTTGGCCGATTTTTTTGAAAACCATCATTACTTAGGTGTGCCGGTTACGGACCTCGATGGGCAGTTGCTGGGCGTTGTCCAACAAGCAGCAGTTGCAGAGGCGTGGGGTGATCGCCAAGACAGCGACTTTCTTAAATCGCAGGGGATCGTCGGCGGTGAGGAAATGAGAACCATGCCGGTGCTGCGTCGAGCTCGTCGGCGATTGGCTTGGCTAAGCGTAAACATCTTCCTCAATATTGCGGCCGCCAGTGTCATCGCCGTCTATCAAGATACACTGGCCAAGGTTATCGCATTGGCTTTATTCTTGCCGATCATATCCGACATGAGCGGTTGCAGTGGCAATCAAGCGGTGGCGGTGAGTCTTCGAGAGCTGTCTCTCGGCTTAGTTCGACCGAATGAATTGTTCCGCGTTTGGATCCAAGAGCTTTCGGTTGGAATCATCAACGGCCTGTCGCTCGCCGTACTCATTGGATTAGTTGCCTATGTATGGCAAGGCAATGTGTATCTGGGACTAGTAGTCGGAGCTGCATTATGTCTCAATACGATGGTGGCCGTCTCGATCGGTGGCGCAATTCCACTGGTACTGAAACGCTTTGACATGGACCCAGCGATCGCATCGGGCCCGATCCTGACCACCGTCACTGATATGTGCGGCTTCTTTTTCGTACTCGGAATCGCAACGCTTTTCTTAGATCGCTTGATTTAAGCGGCTGGTACAAGTACCGTCGCTGCCTGAGTACGAAAAGCTAGGCATTGCCGGCTACCGGCACGTTCTGTTTGTCGACGTTGCAAAGAAAGTCGCTCATTGCGATTCGCAGCCTGTTGCTATCGATTGGCTTGGTTATGTAGTCATTCATGCCGGCTTCGATACAGCGTTCTCTGTCGCCTTTAATGGCATTGGCTGTGAGCGCGATGATCGGTACTTTTCCGGATAGCAAACCGGTCGATTCTCGTACGCGAATCTCGCGAGTTGCTGTCAAGCCATCCATTTCCGGCATCTGACAGTCCATAAGAATAAGGTCATATTGTCGTTGCTCTACCGCCGCCACTGCTTGTTCTCCATTGTCCACCAAATCGAATGCGCATCCAAACTGCTTAAGCAGTCCAGCGATAAACAGTTGGTTGATTCGATTGTCTTCAGCCACAAGGATCTTACCCTTGATTTTTTGATTATTTGACGCAATAGTCGCGTCTAGCGAAACGATCAATGGAAGCGTTGTATTGTGCTCCACGGCGATCGGCGTCGTCGTATCTGCGAGAACCGCATGTCTTCTTACGAGCGCGCGAGCATTCGCATTATCGTCGTCTTGAATGGAAACAACGCTTTTACTCGGGCTGTGCTCATGAACAATTTCAACGGGGATTTCGAACCAGAAAACTGAGCCTGCGCCTACTTGGCTTCTAACACCGATCACTCCGCCCATCAATTCGACCAACTGGCGAGAAATCGACAAACCGAGTCCAGTCTCGCCAAAGTTCCGTGTGATGGAGCTATCTACTTGTGAAAACGACTTGAAGTCGATGTCCAATTCGCAAATCAAGGAAATCGCAAATCGCCTACGAGCATTGCAATGCTCGTCAACCACGGACTATAGATTAAGGAGCGCCGACGCCGAGGAAGTCGCCAATTTCGATCGTCGATTCTGTTCGAGCGATCGTCGATTCTGAGTTGGCGAGGAGAGTTCAAGGAGTTGTGACGCGAGCTCTTGCAGTTGCGACGCGGCAACGACAATCGAAAAATCTTGTTCAGCGATGTTCGCTCCATCGGAATTCGGATGGAGATAGCGATCGGCCGTCCGCTTGACTTCATCGAAGAGAAGTCGCAAGCTTTCGGTCTGTACGTCGCAAGCTACCGAAGGCGTTTCGATCATTTCGAGCGATGGCGCCAGTCGGCTCAAGAGCTGTCCGCGATTGATGATGCCGACCGGCTGGTCGCCGCGCGTGACAACAGCTCGCCGAATGGGAAGCCTTTGAAACAATCCCCAGATTTGACTAAAGGGCGTATTTTCGGGAAATGTCACCGTCTGACCTGCAATCAATTCAATCGCATCGTCCCATCGTCCGCCACGAAGGATGTGCGACACAATTTCCTCGTTGCTGAGCAATCCGCTCAACGTACCTGAGGAAGTCACTACGGGTACGACTTCGCAACGGCAATCGATCATCAACCGCGCGGCCTTGGTTATCGAAGTTGATTCATGCGCGGTCAGCAAGATTGCCGACATGAAGTCGCTGGCTCGAACGTGTTCAAGGAGCGGAACGTGCTTGCCCGATTTTGACGGATCGAAAAAATTGTTGGAAGAGACAACCACGACTTGATTGCGACCACGACCCTTGGCCTCGATACAGCCTGCGTCGGCTTTATCGAGTGCGTCATCTATGGACGTCGCTCCTTTAGCAAGCGTCGCCGTTCCAATACTGACCGTTACTGAAATGGGGCCATGTTTGGTATCGATCTTTGATTCGCGGATCGTCCGACAAACACGACTTGCCCATCCAAAGGCTTGTTCGTCATCGGTGTCCGGTAATATCACGCAGAACTCTTCACCACCAAAACGGCATGGAATATCGCTTACTCGCGAACTTTGAGTCAACAGAGCCGACAAGCCGACGAGCACTTGATCGCCGACCATGTGCCCATATTTGTCGTTGATTGTTTTAAAAAAATCGACGTCGATCATCCCGACCGATAGCGACGTACCATTGCGGTTGGCAATTGCCATTTGGCGTTCGGATTCACGATTGAAGGCCGTGCGATTCAAGAGTTTGGTCAGACCGTCCACTTGGGATGTGGCTTGCAATTGCTGGATTGCAATTCGGTCGGCAATACTCATCGCGTGCCTGGCGATGGCATACAGAATCCTTTGCCGAATTGAGCAATCATTTGCAATCGGCTTGACAAGGTAATCCTGGGCTCCGGCATCGATCAAGGCCTGTACCGTTTGCTCATTTCCAGCTTCGGTGAGGATGATTTGTGGAATGCTTGGGCAGGCTTCTCGGAATTGCGAGACGCTATCCAAAATCGAAGCTGCGCTATGAGATGATCCTACTACTACGATATCGAATTCAACTTGTCCGGCCAGTACGATAGCTTCATGCGTGTTATTGTTTGTCACTACAAAATCATTCATCTGGCAACTGGCAACGGCTGCACGGAATTGCTGATTGTCTTCTTCGTTCGTTTCAATAAGCAAGATGCGCAGCGGGCGTTGTTCGTCCACTTCTTCAGCGCGTTGACTCGTTTTACAAGTAATCTTGCCCATACATCACCTCGGGGAATAGGCTTTTAATCGTGCAATGCGTTACAATCGGAAATCTCGGATCTCCACGCTTCGAAAAAATAGCTTTAGATTGCGCGCATGCCAAGGAATTCTATGGAAAACCCAAAAATATCGTGGAAATTCAGCGAAATTCAACTTCCTGATTGTAAATCAATCGAGTCCCCAATGAATCTCGTACTGTTACCTTCTTGCGCATTCACTCGCGATAAAGTCTTCCGATTTGCAATGGTAAAGGCGACATTTTTTGTTTTTTGCAGCATCGTATCCGCCATCGAACCAACGCATCGCGATGTCATCTATGCTGAACTTGGCGAACGAACGTTGCGCCTGGATATTTATGATCCGAAACAAGAAGCGACGGCAGCCAATCCGGTAGTTATTTGGGTACACGGTGGTGCGTGGCGCAGCGGTTCCAAAGAAAATGTTCCGGTCACTCGATGGCTCGATCACGGATTCGCCATCGCCAGCGTTGAATATCGCCTGAGTCCAGAAGCAAGATTCCCCGCCTTGGTTCACGACATCAAAGCCGCTATTCGGTTTCTGCGATCGCGTTCAAAAGATTATCAATTCGACAGTCAGCGTTTTGTCATCGCGGGTGCATCCGCCGGTGGCCATCTTGCCGGTTTGGTTGGAGCATCAGATGGTGTCGATGAATTGGATGGAACGGTAGGAACGGAAACTCAAACCAACACTACTGTTCAAGCGATTGTGTCGTTCTACGGTGCATCCAATCTCCAGTCGATTCTCTCTCAGTCTACGGAACATGGTTTAAGCGTTCGAATTCCGGCACTGCAGTTGCTTCTAGGCGGACAACCCTACGAATGCCCCGACCTTGCACGATTAGCCAGTCCTCTAGCGCATGTCGACGCGAAGGATCCGCCGCTTTGGCTCATTCACGGCGATGCCGATCCGCAAATGCCAATCGAGCAGTCGAAGGAGCTTGCGACGGCCTATGAAAAACTTAGCATTCCCGTTCAATTCGATATTGTTCCAGGTGGCAAGCATGGAGGCGACGAGTTTTTCGAACCAGTGCGTCTAGACGGCCTCGCCACCGAGCTACTTAAGGTATTATGAGCACTATCCCATCTGAAATCGTTCCCACCGGAAACCCAATGATGAGCGTTCCTGTCTACCGTCATGTCAATGTTTCAAGAGTGCCAACAACGTGTATGCGAGGCGGAACCTCGGAAGCAGTGCGTTGCCAGGCAGGAGCCTGGGAACGAGCGTTTATTACGTGGCGTTCGCTGAGAAATGTTATTTTTGCTTTGGTGCTTTTCAATGCGAAGAATACCAGAGCGGAAGAAATTGTTTTCTTTGATGGCAAGGACCTCAGCGCTTGGCGCGAACCTCTAGGAGCTTGGTCAGTGGTCGGATCGGTAGCCATCGATGCTCAAAATCCTAAGTCGTTCACCGTCCAAGCCGGACAAGGGGTGATGCTGAGCAATACCGAAGGAAAGAGCGCGAACATCACCAGCAAAAAAGAACATGGCGACGCCAAGATTCACATCGAGTTCAACATCCCCAAGGCTTCTAACAGCGGAATTTATGTACAAGGTCGTTACGAAGTGCAAGTCTTGGATAGTTTTGGAAAAGCGAGCATTGGCGTTCATGATTGCGGCGTTATCTACGAGCGATGGGATATAAAACGCGGCAAAGGAAATGAACGGTATGAAGGAACTACACCCAGCGCAAATGCGAGCAAGGCGGCAGGCGAGTGGCAAAGCTTTGACATCAACTTCCGAGCCGCTCGCTTTGACGATGCCGGTAAAAAAATTGAGAATGCCAAGTTCCTTCAAATTGTCTTCAACGGTCGAGTAATCCACGAGAACGTCGAAGTAACCGGTCCGACTCGCGGTAGTACCTTCGAGAATGAAGCAACCACGGGCCCACTTATCATCCAAGGCGACCACGGACCTGTTGCCTATCGCAACCTCATAGTGATAACACCGTAGCGAAGTATTCCCGCGAGCTTGCTACTACCGTTTCGTAACAATGTCCTTTCTTTCATTGCTCCAAGAACTATGAATCACGCCCAGTCGATATCTGATTATTCCGTGTTGAGAAAACATCGCCGCATTGCGATCCTGACCGATGGCTATTCTAATCCGTTTGTCGCCAAAACAGGTATGAGTCTGTTGCGATATCGCACCTCAGATGTTGTTGCCGTCATCGACAAATCAGGGGCGGGGCAAACCGCACAGGAATTGCTTCGAGTAGGTGGCGACATCCCTGTCGTTGACGGGTTGTCTAGCCTTTCGGATGTCGATTCGATTTATATCGGCATTGCACCGCCGGGGGGGAAACTTCCTGTTGAATGGCGTCCGCTGATCTTAGAGGCGCTGCAGCGCAAGTTAGATATTGTTTCCGGCTTGCACGATTTTATTTCTGAAGATGACGAGTACGTCTCGGCGGCTCTTAAATCGGGCAGTCAAATCGTCGACGTGCGGCGCAATCATTTTAAGGAGACGGCCCAGTGTCCATCGTTTCGACATGGGAACATCCGAATTCACTCTGTTGGACACGATTGCAGCACCGGAAAGATGGTAGCCGCCGTCGAAGTTGAAAGAGGACTAAAAGCTGTTGGAGAAGACGCAAAGTTCCTTGCCACCGGTCAGACGGGGATCATGATTTCCGGTGAGGGCGTTCCGATTGATTGTGTGGTTGCGGATTTCGTCAACGGAGCTGCCGAGGAACTTGTCAAGCAAAACGAAGCGCACGAATTTTTGCTGGTGGAAGGTCAAGGCAGCATCTCTCACCCTGCGTTTTCAGCAGTGACGTTAGGCTTATTGCATGGGTGCGCTCCCGATGGCTTGATCTTCTGCTACGAAGCTGGACGAAAGCAAGTGAAAGGTTTCAACAATATTGATATCCCTCCGTTAGAGAAGCAAATCGAGGCGTTTTTAGTTCTGTCGAATTTGAGGCATCCCTGTAAGTTGATCGGGATCGCCGTCAATACCCGCAACTTGACCGCAAGCGAGGCGGATGCTGAAATCGCCAATGCGGAAAAAGTTTACCAGTTGCCAGCCTGCGACGTTTATCGCACTGGTGCAGACAAACTGGTTCAAGCGTGTATCCAACTTCGGAACGAGGTACTCGCGCGATGAAGATGACTCTGCATCGAGTGCGATTGCCGCTAAAGCATCCATTTACCATTGCAAGGGGAACACTGACCAGTCAGCCAAGCTTGATTGTCGAATTGGAACAAGACGGCATCCGAGGTTATGGCGAAGTAACCGAAAATAGTTTTTATGGCCATACATTCAGCTCTATGACCCAATCGTTGATGTGCATTAGCGCGCTGCTCAATGATAGCGCGCACCGATCGCCGACGGAACGGTGGGCACTTCTACAAGCCGTTATTGGGAACGATAGGTTTGCACTGTCAGCTATCGACATTGCAACTCATGATTTTAGAGGCAAGCAATTAGGAATTCCAACCTGGCAAGATTGGGGACTGGAATGGAAAGATGTACCAGATTCAAGCTTTACGATCGGGATCGACACCATCGATGCCATGGTCACTAAACTCAAAGAAGAGCCAGGCTGGAGCATTTACAAGATCAAGCTTGGTACTGCTCACGACTTGGAGATCGTAAGCGAACTGCGTCGGCATACTTCGGCTCGCTTTCGCGTCGACGCGAATTGTGGCTGGACAGCCGAACAGGCGATTTCCAATTCGTCGGTGTTGGCGGGGCTTGGCGTCGAGTTCATCGAGCAGCCGCTTCCCATTCACGCTTCGCGAGAGGACAAACTGCAAGTTTTCCATCGATCGGCCTTGCCGGTGATTGCCGATGAAGATTGCCAGAAAGAACAAGACGTCGACGCTTGCCATGGTTTGTATCACGGCGTCAACGTCAAAATTTGCAAGTGCGGTGGTTTAACGCCTGCTTTGAGCATGTTGCAGCATGCTCGATCTTTGGGAATGAAAACGATGGTCGGCTGCATGGTCGAGAGTTCCATCGGTATCAGCGGGGCGGCTCAATTGCTGCCACTTCTCGATTTTGCCGATCTCGATGGAGCTGTGCTCCTTCGCGATGAGCCCGCGTCGGGAGTCCGACTTTCCAAAGGTGTGGTGCATCTCTCCAAACTACCTGGATGCGGGTCCGAGTTAGATCGAGAACTTCTGCCAAAGTATCTTATTGAGAACGGTAAAAACTGATGATCGCTCGCGCTTTGCATTTGTTAACAACATTCGCGAGTTGCTTGATCCTGTTGGCCGCAATGAGCAGCGATGGGACAGCCTTAGATTCGCAAAATGTTCCTGGCCGATCCTGGAATAAATGGCCTTCGCCGACCGAAGCGGGTTGGTCCATCGACAAACTCTCTGAGGCTCGAGCGTTTTGTGAAGCGCTTGATACGGCGGCGTTGATGATCATTCACGATGGCGTTATTGTCGATGAATGGGGCCCAACGGATCTGCCGCTTTTGTGTCATTCGGTTCGAAAAAGCCTACTCAGCGCGCTGTATGGACGACATGTCGAAAGCGGCCGTATCGATCTCGATAAAACTATGCAGGAGCTTGGCATTAACGATAACGAGCCGTCGTTAACCGATACCGAGCAACAAGCAACGATTCGCGACGTCTTGAAAGCACGGTCAGGAATCTACCATCCAGCATTGTATGAAACCGCCGCTATGGCGGCCGCGCGCCCTGCCCGCAGCAGTCACGATCCAAATACGTTTTGGTACTACAACAACTGGGATTTTAACGTCGCCGGTTCGATCTTCCAAAATCGGACAGGTCGCAGCGTCTTTGAAGAATTTGAGGACCGACTCGCCATTCCACTTCAAATGGAAGATTTTTCGCGAAACAAGCACACGAAGTACGTAACCGGTGACGATTCGGTCCATCCAGCCTATCCATTTGAACTGAGCGCTCGCGATCTGGCGCGAGTCGGTCTGCTCTTTCTCCGTGGCGGACGATGGAAAGAACAACAGCTTGTTCCAAAAGATTGGGTCCGCGAAAGCACGAGTTCGTATTCGGATGCCGGATTATCCGGCGGTTACGGATACATGTGGTGGGTAGCTGCCGATGGAAAACACTTTCCTAACGCAACGCTTCCAGACGGATCTTTTTCTGCTCGCGGCGTCGGTGGCCAGTATCTACTGGTGATTCCCGCGTGGAATATCGTGATCTGTCATCGTGTGAATACCTTTCTGCCCGATAAAAAGGTTTCAAAAGATGATTTTGGGAAGTTGCTTTCGCTCATCTTCGCGGCACGCCCTACTGATGCGCAACAATCAAGACAACAGTCGCTCGAACTTCCTTCGAAAGCTTCGACTACCGTCGTCGAGCGAGCCGATCTACAAGAACCCGCAGCGTCGTCGCGCGAACTTGCTCAGCGAATTGAGAAAATCGTATCGAATCTCATCGAAAATGCCGGAATTCCCGGCTTGTCGATCGCCATCGGCAGACAGAATCAAATTTGGTTATCTCAAGGGTACGGGCAAGCGGATGTCGAGAACTCGATACCGGCAACAGCCGAAACCAAATACCGGACGGCTTCGATTGCGAAATCGCTAACCGCTGTTGTATTGATGTCTTTGGTCGAAGAAAAGTCGATCGACCTGGACGCAAATATTCGCCAATATTGCACTGAATATCCGCGAAAAGAATGGCCGATCACATCGCGCCAATTGCTGGGTCATCTCGGCGGCGTCCGTCACTACAAAAACTCGCAAGAGTCGAGTTCAACAAAGCACTTTTTTGATTTGTCAGCAGCTTTGGCGACGTTTCGCGAGGATCCGTTACTGCACGAACCTGGTATAAAATATCTCTATTCGAGCTTCGGATACAATCTCTTGGGATCGGTTGCGGAAGGCGCCCGCAAGCGAAGTTTTGTAGAGTTGCTTCACGAAAAGATTATCGTACCAGCCGAGATGTCGAACACGGTCGTCGATGACTCGCTTGCAATAATTCCTAACCGGAGCCGTGGATATATTCGGGCTTCGGAAGAGAGTTTGAGTTTATTACCGTCGGAACATCGATTGAAAAGTGGCGAGCTTTACAACGCGGCCCTCCACGATACGAGCATGAAGATTCCCGGCGGCGGTTTGCTATCGACAGCTTCCGATCTCGTTCGCTTTGTCAGTGCGGTGAACACGGGCCGGCTTCTGCAAGATGAAACACGCGACCAAATGTGGACAACTCAAAAAACTTCGGATGGGACTTCGACAGGGTATGGATTAGGTTGGAAAGTCGAAGAAAAATCGGACCGCAAGATTGTGTCGCATACAGGCAGTCAGTCGGGAACGTCAACCGTGATGTTGCTCGTTCCTAAAACGGGAACATCGGTAGCGATCATGTGCAACCTACAGCACGTTGGATTGACGGAAGCCGCGTCCGCAATTTCGGTCTTGGTCGATAAATCTATTGCTCGGTAGTCGAAACGACGATCATTCCATACATGCCAGGTCGAAGTAATCGCTGTGCGGACAAAAACCGATTGGTCGGCAAAGTCATCGAGATTTAAGCCGGAAGTTGGTTATTACTTTGGACGACGTTTCTTGGAAAATACTTGAACGAATGAATTTTCATCCATCCAGGCGTCGACTGACATAACCCAATCTGTCGATTGCTCGATAGAGGATAGTCGATGCATTTCATTTTGAGTGAATTCACCCTCACCGCCTCGTGCGATCCGTCTCAAATAATTGATAAGCTGCAACACGTCTGTCGGGGTGACATTGTTGTCGCCGTCGATATCAACGAAGGGAGGAGGTAACTGGATGCTAGTCGGCTCGACTGGGAGCGCGCGCGTTCCGAAACGTCTGATATTATTGATGAGCGAGAGGACATCAGTGACCGCAACAAAGCTATCGCCGTCTACGTCGTAACGATTTATTGGATTCTGCCATCGGTGAGTCGTGACGGTTGTGGTTGCATCATTGACAATGGGAACACTTTCGCGGTTTCCGACAGCATCTGTAGCAACGCTGAAGAAAGCGTAAGACTTACCGGCTTCACCGGTATAATTCGCCTGTAACGAAATGGTGTCATGCAACCATAGGACCGGCGCAGTAGCTTCGATAGAAACATAAATATCATACGTTGCAATTCCTGAACCACCGGAGTCGTCGGCACCTGACCAACGGACGATGAACGATGTAGGCGATTGAGCAGGCAACTGCGTTACGCTGCTGTTCGGTGCTCCGGCGTCGATCGTGTTCAGTGCCTGTTTCGTAAGATCGATACCAAGACCAGGATCGTGTGGGTCTTTCTGATCAGTCGAAATAGCTGGATTAGCATCGAAGGTGATGAGAGCTATATTGCGGATCGAATCACCGGTCATTAAGTTGGATTTGGGGCGAATGAAATAACTGATATGCCCCATACCCCGTCCAGTTTGATCCTCAGGAGGAAGGAATCCGACTAAAACATCCGGCGGCAACTCTGTTGTCGGATCGATCGACTGAAAAACAGCAAAGACTTCTCCGGTTTGCGATCGGAGTCCAGCTTCGATCTCGACGTTGAACGATATACCGTTCAGGATCATCGGGACCACAGTTCGATAGTGTTGGCTGTTGGCAGGAACGGTAAGGAGTGTATCGCCAAATCCAAGATCGGACAGCGCAAAGGTACTCCAGTCAAGATTCGAACTGAGTTGGTCGGTGATGGTGACTCGCTGTGCTGGAGCCGTCGCCGACTTATCGTTCTCAAAATTGATGCGATATTGGAATGCTTGCCTGCGGTCGGCGATGAAACCTTGCAATCCGGCTCCTGACGGACCGTGCTTGTCATTGGGATCCCGTGAAGCGACATTGCGAGAGTAGGGATCGCGACCTCGAATCAGATCGATAAGTCTGCCACCAGAGTCCCAAATCCCCAGCAGGGTATCGCCGATAATCTCGCGTGTTTCTGTGGAAAGCACCGCTTCATTGATGACCGTACCGACAATCGCACCGCCTATCCCGGACGCGACGAGCAGACTCCCGGCCGCCGCTATTCCAGCACCTCCAATACCTTCGACGGCGGCGATCTCCGCAATTTCGGTGCCGATGGTGAGCTCGGCCGCCGTGCCGATTCCAGCCGCAGCAGGCGCAGCGACAGTCGCCGCAGGTGCCGCGATAGTTGCCGCCGGCGCGAGTACCGTAACGCCAGGAGTCGCAATCGTGATTCCCGGAGTTGCCCACACCGTGACGCCTGGAGCATAAGCAGTGACACCCGGTGCCGCGATACTTGCGCCGTTCGATACCGCCCCGACGACACCGCGACTGATCAGGCCTCGAAGTCCGCTAAGAATTTGTTGAGTATTGAAAACGACTCCGTTGGCCGTACCCGGACCAGTCGGACTACCCGCTGCATAGAATATCGCTTCCGCTGCATGCGTAAGACCACGGCTGGCCGCTAGTTCGGTGAGACTGTAAATCTCGGCAAGCACGGCCGCGCCTGGACCAAGTCCGGCGGGATCGACATTCGAGACCGGATTGTTATCGCCGTATCGATAGAGATTCAATCCGCCTGCAATACCGATCGGATCTGCTTCGACGAAACGTCCAAGCTTCGCGTCGTAGTTTCGAGCTCGCATAAAGGTTTGATCAGAACCATCCTTCATGACTCCGAACGCCCCGCCGATTTGAAATCGGTTGAATGCGCTTTCGCTCTTTTTCAAACTACCGCCAAACGGAAGATATGCATAGCTATTCGCCACGCCGCCACTGGCGCTCGACACGGTGACGGTATTGCCTAACGCGTCGTATTGGAAAAAGCTTGCCGTACCTGCGTTATCAATTTGGCTTATCATTGAACCACCATGTACATAGTGTTGCGTCAAACTGCCGGCTGCATCGTATTCGCCAACGATATCACCCAGCCCAATAGGATCGATGACAAAACGCGTGAACTCACCATTGCGAGTTGTTGTCACACGATTCCCCGTTGCATCGTATTGGTAGGTCCACAATTCGGTGGGCGATGTGCTGCTCAGAAGATTGTTTTCGACATCGTAAACATAGCTTGTGATGATTCCATCTTCAGACTTGCGAATCAGATTTCCATCCGCATCGTACGAATATGCGGCAGATCCAACCGAGGTGTATTGGTTCATCACGTTGGTTGTATAGTCCGTTGACGTCCCATTGATATTGGTGCTGATTCGATTGCCTGCCGCATCATAGCGATACGACAGGTCTTGGTTTGGAATGAGAGTTGGATTGCTTGACGTGAAAACCGCGCGGGTCAATTGGCTAACTGCGTCATAGGTATAACTCCAAGCGCCATCGAGTGTACTCATAGTTGTTCGACGGCCCAGCGCGTCATAGCTATAGTCGAAGCGCGAGGTAACTTGATTGGTCGCATCGAAGTTGATTAGGTGTGTGAGCTGTCCCGCTAAGTCATATTCGTAGGTCGCATAAGTGCCGTTTCCATTTTGCTTGCGATCCAATTGACCCGTCACTGAAAAGCTGTAGGTGACGAGTGTAGCGCCCGAGCCATCTTTCACGGCAGCTAGTCGACCGACACTATCGTAGACGTAGTTTGTGCTAAAGCCTGTCTGATCCTCCATCTTGGTCCGTCGCCCTGTGGCGTCATAGGTGTACTTTAAAAATCGACCTTCAGGATAAGTAACCTGCGTTAAAAGGTCGTTGGCGCTGTATGCAAGCGTAATGGACCCGCTGCTGTCGGTGAGCGTCGTCAAGCGGCCTCGTGCATCGTAAGTTCGCAGTACTTGCCGTCCGTCGGCATAAGTTTTGGCGAGCAGTCGACCGGCACTATCATACGAATACACGATGGAATGCCCGCGTCGATTGGTGGCATTGTTAATATTCCCGACCGAACTATAAGAGGCACGCTCAATGTTTCCGTCGGGGTAAATCGTGCTCGTCGTATTGCCGTTCGAATCGTAAGTGTAGCGGGTGATACTACCTTTCGAGTCGGTAACCGAGGTGAGATGGTTAAAGGGACCGCCATAGCTAAAGTAGCGAGTTTGGCCGAGCGGATCGGTCGACTGGACAACCTTTCCCCGAGCATCATAGGCATATTGATAAATTTGGCCAGCGGCATCAATTGCTTCGGTTACACGAAATCGATTGTCATATTGATAATAAACAGAGTGACCAAGTGGGGCATCGATCTTCGCCACCAGTCCATGATCGTCAAAGTAGTATGTCGTGGCTGCGTTTCGAGCGTCGACTGCCGTCACCGCGCCGCCGATGCCATAGTTAAGCGTAACTCGCTCTAAATTATTGTCATAGTAAACTTCATTGATTCGCCCCTGCGAGTCATAGCCAAAAGTCTGGCGAACGCCATCCGGGTTCGTTATCCCCAAAAGCGCGTTGAGTTTTGCCGGACCATCGAGCGTGCTATAGTGATACGTCAATGTCCGACCATCGTAGCCTGTAACGGCTAGCAAATGCTCGTTACTCGCATCATAAGTGTACGTAGCTACACGCCCAACTGAATCTGTGACACTTGCGATTCGACCGGCACTGTTGTACGCAATGGTCAGTGTTGCACCCGATGTATGCTTCAGGTTCGTTAACTGACTACCCGTATAACTTGCGGTGATTCGGTTACTATTGGCGTCCTGTACATAGTCGATGCGGCCATTTGCGAGATATGCCCGGATCACACCATGCTGCACTCGAATCTTGAAAGTTCCACCGCCTGTTGCCGTCAGCGTCCCGTAATCTGTTTTACTTGCTAGATAACCTCCGCGGCTGTCTGGTTGAAACCGTCGCTGATAGCCGTCTGGACCATCCACAGTCACAGTTCCGTCTGCTGAAACGCTTAAGTGCGTCTCCCATGGACCATTCCAAGCCCACCCTCGCCCCAATAGACCAAGTTGTGAACGGCCAGAAATACTCGATACGAAAGTTCGACTGAAGGTAACGGGGATTCCCGGAGCGATTGCCGCTGCGTCGATGGTGCCTCCCAGTTGTGGAAGGATTCCAATCCCTTCAGCCTGAGCGACCTCGAACGCCAACAAGCGACCTATGTCGCTTACCGTCTCGCCGAGTTGACCGAGGTACGCCGCATTTCGATTCAAACTTTGAACAAAGTCGCCAACCGTTGCGCCCGTCAACAACGCAAGATTCGAAAAGATCACATCCCATGCGCTCGACTCGACGCTCGTGGGCTTCAGGTCGTTCTTCAAACTCGATAGATTCAGCGGCGAAGGATCATCGGCAGTAAAAGGAATCAACTGATATGTAAAGTCTGGGTACGTTAAATCCCAAGGCTGTTGCCATCCGGCGTAATATACCGGCACACGTCCGGTTTCTCCTGGTTGAAGGACCCCAGGCGTTTTACCACTTGCTAGTATTTGGATCGAGTTGCTAAAACCAGCGGGCAGAGCGGAAGTCCAAAAGCCGGCGGTGACGATGGACTGATCCAACGTTAAAAACGCTTTGGCATCGATCGAACCGTCGGCGTGCTTTTGGGTCGGTCGAAGCAAAAGAATAGGGGCCGGCATCGCTAAATTGCCAGCGTTGCTGTACTCGACATAAATCACGGCCGGAATGTGATAGCCGATCGCGTCTGGCACAACTATATTTGCTTCAAGCTTCGCTTCTCCTCCGATCAGCGAGGTAAAGGCGTTTGGTAGCGTCGAGATTGATCCGTTCGCAAGTGTTACTCGCGCGGCATAGCTTCCCGGTGGCAATCTCCCAGCGCTAAAGGTCGCCGTGATCTGCGTTGGCAAGTCAACATTCGTCATGTTAGCTTGAAAAACAACGTTGCTCGACGACACCAAACTCACCGTCGACGATCTGTCGAATCCGAGTCCTTGCAATGTTAAAACAGCATCCGCTGCGTTTCCAGAATGATCCGGTGTGACGCTTGTCAAATGAACATTGGCTCCGATGACCTGCAGATTGAAGTTACTTGACTCCTGGGAGGCCTCTGAATAGACCAGGATGTACCATGTCCCCGGTGCCGCCGAGGGAACATTAACCGACTGACTCGCCGAAGCTAAAGCGCTGAAACGATATTGGAAATCCGATCGAGTCGGTATCGTTCCATATTTGACGTAGACTTCGTTTCGATTCGCAACAGCCGCATCGACCAGTGTGACTAGCAGTTGCTGCGATTGCGGGACATTAAAGCGGAATAGCTGCGTTTGTGATCCCCGGAGAGCGGCACATTCAATGGCGTGCCAAGCGTCACGTCGGTGATCGTCGACTGATCAACGCGGAATGCATAAGCACCGATCTGACGTTGAGAACTATGGACGGTCAGTGAATATGTTCCGCTGCTCGGCAATACAATGTCAGGTGAACTTGTCGACGCGCCGCTAAACGCAGTAAAACCACTCGGGCCTGTCAAATCAAACTGAATCGACGGCGATTCCGCGTTCATCAAAATAAACTTGACGACTTGTCCCGACGTCCCCGAAAAAGTCCAACGGTCGACACGAAACGGTGTGTCAATTGAACCGATGAATTTTCGTCCAAGTTCCAAAGGCGATTGGTTCACAGAGGCATTCCAAGCCGTGATGCCATAGTTGCCGACGCTGTTGCTCTGCGTCAAAGGAGCTTTTAGTCGGATACGATAGGTGCCATCGATTGGCAGTGTGACTCCCGCAATCGTTACGTCGAGCCCCGACGCAGTGCTGGAGGAGGTACCGACGAGATTATTGTTAGGATCCATCAGGTCGACTTGAACAAAATTCAACGGAGGCGATGACGGCGCCACCGTCCCGCCACTGCCCGTGTTGATTTCAATCGTAACCGACTGGCCTGCCCGGCCAAAAATCGTCCAGTCGTCTGCTTCTCCGATTGCGTTGATCCGACCCGGCGTGATCGAGTCGAATACCAATGGCCCGCCATCAGGCAAAATCGAAACGCTACCGCCCGTGACTATGCCGTTGATATTGGCGATTCGAGCATAAACGTGAAACCCATTTAGATCGAGCGTGGTTCCAGTCGGTATCACAAGATTGCTAGTGTAAACAGCCTCAGCACCGCTTCCTGGAGCGTTGTTCGAACTATCGACAAGCTTAACGTAGGTGTTATTGGCCAACGCTAATGAATAAAAGGCCAAGTTTTGATCGAAGCCGACGCTGACATTCCCCTTGTCACCGCTCATCGCTTCGAACAATTGTGGTGCAACGCTCGTTCCAGTTCCGTTGAATAAAACGGTTGCCAATGGCGGGCTTACGGCGAGATTCTGAGTATCGCCCAAAAAATGAGTGCCGATCGAAAGCGTTGCGTTCGAGGCCCCAGAAAGCGTAGCGTTGCCATTCTCGGCTAAACCGCCAGACAAATTCAAGCTGCCACTAATCACTTGGATTCGGCCATCATTCACAAGCTTCGCCGCAATGATCGCCGTAGATAATCCTACAGACTTACGAATCGTTCCCGAGTTATTGACGGTTCCTGTGCCAAGCAAGCCGATGCCTTCTAATATATCGAAAACGACAGCCAAGCCGATGTTGATCACACCGTCTGCAGAGAGCGTTAGATCACTCCCGAGCCGATAAGGAATGCCACGTCCAAACCAAGAGCGATTCGAAGTTAAGATTCCACCGTCAACGACGATACCATTCAAAAGATTATTGTTGGCGCTGATTCCGGATCCATTGAGTTCGCCTGCCGTGCTTTGGCTGATCGCCACGCCAAAATTGTTTTCGAACCGAGACTCGTTCACGGTTATCGATGCGTCTAGAACTCGCAAACCGGCGCTCGACGAATTGCGGAGGATCCCATTTGTCAAGCTCATCGGAGCCGAGGCGATCAATGCAGCGGCGCGGTTGCCGCCGCCATAACGGACCTCGACATAATCGAGGACGTTGCCAGTACTGCCTGATTGAAGTTGGATGGCTCCCCAGTTTCCGTTGCCGGGGGCAGAACCATTCGTTTCGTTGTTGGTATCGCCACCAACGGTATCATCGCGATTCGACGTAAAGACAATCGGTAATGCGGGCGTACCATCGGCGATCAATGTGCCGTTGACAATCAGATCGTCATCGACAAATTCACGGAATTTCACGACTTGGCCGGCCCCGATCGTCAAGCTGCTGCCGACGGGTACGGTCACGTCGCCTGTGGTCCGATAGACAATGTCTCGATCATCCCAAAATCCATTGCCGACGATTTCACCGGCGTCCAAAATCAAGGCATTCGATACGTTATTCGAAACGGTAACACCGCTGATCGTCGGATTGGACGCTAGGTCCATGCTGATGGCTGCCACCAAATTATTTCGATACGTATTCGATGTCAAAATCGGATTGCTGGCTTGTATTCGTACGCCCGACGAAACCGAGTTATGCAGGATACTATTGGTGAGTGACAGGCTTGCGCGATCGACGACAATCGCTCCCAGGGCACCAGCTCCTGCATATCGAACTTGTACTCGATTGAGAATATTTCCAGTGCTCCCTGGTTTGAATTCGATCTGGTTCCAGTCGCCATTGTTTCCGTTGCTAGATCCGTCTCCGTTAGTGTCCTGGTCATCTGCGGTGTTAAGAATGCCATCGAGCCCCGTATCGTCTCGCATGGATGTGAACACAATCGGCTGAAGTAGCGTTCCATTGGCGCTCAATGTCCCTTCGACAGCGATACTCAATCCAGCAAAGATGTTCGTTTTTACGATCGTACCGGGTTCGACGGTGAGTGTCGCACCGGCTGGAACGCGGATGCTTCCGACAATATTATGGACTTCGGAGTTCGTCCAAATCGTTCCATTTGGGATATCGCCTGACCAAGTAGCCAGTAGACATCGAGCTTCGAGATATTCGAGTTGCAGGACTCTTTTTAAATTGAACCGCGATAAGCGAGAGCGGCGGAGAAATCGACTTCGACGATACAAAGCGGGGGATAACATAATGTACCTTTTTGCAAAATTGCTAACAACCTTTTCAGTCATCGGCTAGCAGATCTGCAGTTTTTGTTTGGCCAGAAACGAATAACCTTTCGTTATATCCTGCGTTAGCTCAAGATTTCAATCAAATTCTGCCGAGTTTTGGTAACAGCCTATCGCAGCACGCGAGTTTGCCAAAGATGTTCGCGGAGGATTTCGAATTTGTTGTTTCGCAAGGAAAGTCCGCCAAAAAAGGCATCTGTGAAAACGACCTTCCCGTCGGGTCCGATAAGGATGTATGACGGAAAACCAGCTAATCCAAAAGGTTCAAACTCTTTTTGGATTTCGAACTCGGGCCCGTCGACAACTATTGGATACGACATCGAATGCTCCACTGCAAAAGTTCCAACATTTTCAACCGTTTCACTCCGCCCTGTATGAACGCTGACGATCGTAAACGGACGATCACCATAAACCGTTTGAAGCAATTTCAGGTTTGGAAGTTCACTTGCACAAGGACCGCAACCGATAAACCAAAAATCGAGCAACACGTACTTGCCACGAAAATCATCGAGACTCTTGGCCGACGTATTGAGCCACGAACCGTTTGCCAAGTTTGGAATCGATTGACCAACGCTTTGTGAGAATTTTTCGCGAGATGGTTCGATCGCTTTTGCAAATCTGGCCATTGTTGAATCGCTCATCCGAGTTTGTTTTGATACCCATTCAATAGAGTGCTCCGAAGTTTTTATTTCTAAGTTTTCAAAAGATCTTGCATTCTGTTTGAAAATGTCTATTTCAATAGTGCCCGCGCGAAGTCCAGACGGATCAAAAGCTAATAATTTTAGGTTAGTGCGTAGTTGATGCGAAACGTGATCGAACGGCAAAAAGCGGACTTCGATTTCGAATCGTCCGAACTGGTCCGTTTGCGTGACCACATGATCAAACCAATACTCGGTCTGCGTTCGAACGATCATGGAACGAAGTGGATTCCTCGCTTCATCGACAACTTTGCCAATCAAAGATGGAATCGGTCGTAGCTCGTAATCTCCGATTCGATTTTGGCTATCGTGCGTTACTTCCAACGTTTGTTCAAACGGCACCGTATAAAAACCGTCGGCAGCGCTTAAATAGACTTGGTTCACTCCTTCAACGACATCCATTTCGTAGTCGCCGTTTAGATCGACTTCCGATTCCTTTAAAAACCAGCGTTTGTTGGTGCTGACAACACGCACATCTCCGGTCTCGGGAAAGATCGAAAGATTCTCCACGTCGTTGGAAACTTTCGTATTTTCAGGGATCATTCCAGTTTCGCGAATAACGCGACCAGTAGCCTTGAGTTTTGGACGTGCGAGAATCACAAGAGTACGTGAATCGCCGTCCGAGAAATCGAGAAGGGCTTCGTCACCCGGTACTCCGCCTAACTGCGGCGTCAACACGAACTCGTCAGAACTGATTCGGAAATTGTCGTATTGAGCATTGAGTATCCGAAACGAAAACTCGCCCTTGGTTGTCCAAACTCGATGCAGTGAAAAGTTGATCGGTTTGGATCGCAAATAAATTTCGAGCGGGATATCGTCGTTCGTGAGTTGCTTACCCTTCAAGTCATAGAGGACAAGTTTGAGGGTGGTGTCGCCTCGACGTAATTCAAATGTCACGGGTGCGTTGCCGCCGATCATTTTGATTTGGCTTGGCGGCAGAAAATCAGGATGAAACACGTTTAAGAGCACGGTGGCACGCAACGGTATTTCCTCTAAGCGAATAACGCCTTTCGCATCGCTTGTAGAAAATGACCAACCTGGATTTTTTTTGTCGCCGGCGCGAACAACGATTCTTTCTCCGTTCGGTTGTTCCGTTTCGATGCTCAAGATCTGAACGCCGGGTATCGGTAGTCCCTGCTCGTCGGTGAAGCGAAATTCTGCGATTTCGGTTTCCGGTTTTATGTCGGCGAGGGACACAAAGGACGAAAAGGACAGAAGGGACGAAAGGAGGAGGGCGTGAATCGCGATGCGCATTTTGACTCTATCGTGGGTGTTGGTTTCGGTAGTCCAATCTCGCTCGCGTCATTCGCTCGCGGAGGCCGCCTTCTTCGATGAAAGCTTTTTCGAGCGTTGCAATCTGTTTGTCGAGAAGGTAGCACGTTACGCGAATCAATCCGATGATGGCGTTGGCGGAAATCGAAACATCTTGGTTTTCGATGGCTCGTCGAAACGTCTCGTAGTTGGCATCGGGCGTTCGGTTTAATTCTCGGAGTCGATTGGTGTAGCGACTGTCGGATTCCCATTCATCGAGTTTGCGGGTTCTTAGAAAATCGCGATAGTCTTCGAGCAATTCTTCCAAGCTCGCGCGTGCGACGTTCGTTAGTTTTATTTCGGTTTCTTTGGAAGTTCCTGAAGCGGCGCTTCCTTCGATGATGTTTTGTTTACCGGAGCGAGCGGCCTGGACCATTTGGTCATGAGTGCGGCTGCGGCGATCGATGTGATGATCGCAAAAATAGACGGTAGCGTCGAAGACGAATACCGATTTCTGATAGGAAAGGAGATTTTGGTAGCCGCCATGTTTGGGGATAAAACCGGGCATTGCGAGCGCTCCGATCAAAGGGACGAAAGGGTTAAGGGACAAAAAGGACAAAAAGGACGAAAAATTCAGTGCAAACGGATTTCCGATTAGCATTTTCAATTAGCAGTGCACAAAATTACACCTTCGGCGTTCAAATTGCAACAACCCAAACATTTTTCGTCCTTTATGTCCCTGACGTCCCTTTAGTCCTTTGTCTCTTTTGCCCTCTATTGCCTCTTTCCCCACAGTCCAATAAAAAAACCCGGCGTTCGTTTCCGAACGCCGGGCTTCTATTAAAAATCCGTAGCAGGTGCGATTGAGCCGCCTGCCAGATGACCTCTTATAAAATACATTCGTAAGTCCTGTCTCACGGTAAACAACACGCTGTTACCAGCGTAATGTTGAATATCCTTAGAAAGGAGGTGATCCAGCCGCAGGTTCCCCTACGGCTACCTTGTTACGACTTAGTCCCAATCATCGAACTGGCCTTCGGCAGCTGCCTCCCTTGCGGGTTAGCTCACTGACTTCGGGCCCTTCCAACTTTCGTGGCTTGACGGGCGGTGTGTACAAGGCTCAGGAACACATTCACCGCGGTATGCTGACCCGCGATTACTAGCGATTCCAGCTTCATGCAGGCG
>JAWXCK010000260.1:0-12246 GCA_034408855.1 Pirellulaceae bacterium | reverse complement strand
CTCAAAAATCCAATGCGAAACGGGTGTCCGGTGAAACTTCGGTTTTCTATTCGTAACGATAAATAGTCAATTTTGACCCACAGATTTGGCGGAAGAGCCTAAATTCTTTTCTGCCGCTGAAATAAAATGCCAACGATCATTTTGGCGTGCCAGACGCTTTTTCATTTTCATCGACTCTTTCTTCGGCTTTAATCTCACCAAGCCGAATGTCTTTGAATTCGACCCACATCGATTTCCCCGCTGTAAGTTGTAGCGCGAGCAATCCTTCGGTCGCAGCAAGTGCCGGGTTATTGTCGGTGAAATCCAAGACGAGCTTTCCGTTGAGATAGTGCTTAAGATTGTTGCCTTTCGCGATGATGATCGCCTCGTTCCATTCGCTTGGTTTTATAAGCGTTTTAAAACCCTCTGCGTCTAAGAAAGTCGCGTTTACAATCTTCTTTCCATTCTTTTCCATCGAAGCGCTTTCTCCGGCCAAGCCCATCCGACCGCGTTTTCCGCCTTCGTCATAGAGGAAGCCTGCGACGTTCGGTAGCGCTGTCTCGTTTCGGACTTCATATTGGTATCCGCGCACTATCCACCGATTCTTCCCCCTCAGATCAGCAACATGCTTTGAACGGTATTGGATTCCCGAACTCGATGTTCCCGTCGCTTCGGTTCGAAAGAGAAGACGCAATTCAAAATCCTTGGTGATCCCATCCTGCCAAATGAGAAACGTGTTGCTCGATATTGGGTTCTCCGGCGTCAGCGCCCCGCGAATGAATCCTTCTTTGACCGTCCAAACACGCGGGTCGCCTTCCCAACCGACCAGATTGATGCGATTAAAAATATTCTTGAGTGTTGAAGGTTCTGGCGGCGCGTCGAGATTCGGCGTTTCGGCAAGAACATTGGCTCCGATCGCTAAACTAATAGCGAAAATGAGACTACGCATTACGATCGAACTTTCGTGGAAGAGGAAAAAACTGGTTGTTAACAAAGTTTCACGAATAGCAGCGAGCTATTCGATCATGACGGTGATAGGAAGCGAGGCGACCTCGGTCGTGCCGATCGTTGCAACCGCTTGCAATCGGACTGGGCCGGTACCCAGCTTATCGGTCGGAACCTCGCATCGTGTCCTACCATCTTCAACGGTCATGAGGTAGTCTTTGTCATGCCTGATTTCGATGACCGCATCCGAATCGCTGCCGAAGACCTCGACAGCCAGCGGCTGTTTGTCTGACGCTTTCCAACTTTCTGGTCCTGTAAGCTTGACTTGGTTGTAGTCTGGGCCGGAGGTGATCCAGAATGCTTGCTCCCATCGAGATTCCAGTCGCGTATCGTCGGTCGCGATGAATCGGAACTCGTGTGCTCCCGTCGGTAGCTTCTGTCCTGAGATATTCATTCGAGCAGGAAAACCAAGTTTCCCCTGAAACTGTCCATCCAAGAGAAACGAGATATGCTGCGGCTTAGTCGTTTTCGTTTCATCGCTCGGATGGAGCTCGACTTGGACACTTTCAGCAATTTGAGCACCGTTTTCGAGGCCGACAACTTTGAATCGGGGCGGAACGGTATGCGGTTGGCAAAGTGGATCGCCAGCAATCAGCAACTGATAGGGACCGGTAATCGAAGAATAGAATGCCTCGGCCGACGTTAAGCCAGCCGCGTAGCTTGCGTGCATCAGCGGATGAGGAAACTTAGCTTGAACCGAATACGGTTCGGTAACGGCTCCGCTGGAAGCAGCCGCTCCATGCCGAAGGAATTCCGTCAGCTTCGTCTGGTGCGATGTCTCCATGGCTCCGCCTAAACTCGTTAAGTTATCGCAAAGCGCGCCGGGCACGATCTTCGACTTCGTAACTCCCCAAGCAAACGTCGCTTCGCCCATCATAACCCCCAAGCAGGTCTTAGAAATGGGAATCTTCTGGTCGGTGATCGCGGCTTCAAAACCAAGTGCTTTCAAGCGATCCGTCGCAACCTTGAATCCGGCCTCTCGACACTTCGTTCGAACATCTTCCGTTTTCGTGTAATAGAAAACGCCTTTTGGATAGGTGTAATCGGCACCAGCGGATGTTGTCAATTGCTTGATGACTTCCTCCTGGGTGTTACCGCCAGTCGTACAGACCGCGAGCGAGAACGACAGCAAATACGAGACTCCCGAGTTAATTGCGAAACTACCTATCCCATTAGGACTGTAGAACTTTCTCGCATCGAACGCCAATACAGGCGTCCAGTCAAACGGATCGTCTTCACAACTTCGAATGAGAGCCTGATAGCGACTGAATTCATGCAACGAATCGAGCGTCTTGTCTTGCTGTGTGTATTTGGAATAGCTCCAGCCAGTCTCGATGGCTTGTTGAAGCCGCTGGAGTGATTTAGCGCTTTCACCTGCCAATGCCCAGGCTTGAGCAGCCGCATAGGCGACCGGGAATTGATGCGGCTGACTTCGCAACTGATCGTCGAGAATATCGGCCAGTTTGTAATACTCTTGCTCGTCGCGAAGCTTTTTCAGTTTGAGCTCAAGCTCGCTATCGATTTGGCCAGTAGGCGAAGTAAAGATCCCCACCGACGGGCGTTGGGCATACCAGTTGTTGACATAGGCGATGTAGTTTTGTCCTTCACCTAAAACAAAGCGAAAGAGATAGGTCATGCCATTGATCGAGGCTACCGGCGTAAGATACTCGGCGTTGTCACCGATCGGTTTCGGTTCGGCTGAAAGATCGACGGCGGTTGGAAAATCGGAGGAATAGGCAACGCCTTGAATATGCGACCACAGCTTCCGGTTTTCCATTTCCTTTAATAGCGGCTTTAAGATGCGTTCTCGAAAAACGTCGAGCGAGACCGTGTTCTCGGCCGGGACATCCTCCAAAGTAATGATGTTCAGCGACGGAATGTTGCGCAAATGGCTATAATGATTGGCAATCGTGCGCGAGCGAGCCGATTGGCCATTGACCACAATGACCCATTGGCTAGCCGTCGCTCCGCCGAACGCTTCGACGGTCGGGAATAGCATTGCAAAGAAAACAAGACAGTTGCGCGCCGTCATTCGGTTATTACTCCACATGGATCGAGTTTTAGTATCTGGCGACGAATCATTTTACCATGCTTGCGTTGATGCGGTACGCCCGATTCGACGGCAAAGACTCGATCTGTTGGTTTATTATCGCTATCTAGCTACCCACCAATGAAAGGGATTTTAAATTGTCGACCGCTCGAATTGGGCCTGGGATCACTCGCTATGATTTGGAAACAAGCGGAAGCCATGGTTACATGGTACGCATTTGCCGCAAAGGAAAAAAGACAAGCGAGTTCTTTGCCGACAAAAAATATGGAGGCAAACGCAACGCTAAGAAAATGGCTCAGCAGCGATATACGGAACTTTGCGAAACATTGGGAACGTCTGCCGCAGGCCCTACCAAGAACCTTATGACAACGCGGAATACGACCGGTGCCGTTGGCGTTCACATCGCACGCAGTACCGATGACCGATGGGGAAACGGCGAATATTTTGCCTACTGCGCCTCATGGATCGCCGCAGACGCCAAACGCCAAAAGATTAGCTTCAGTTGGAACAAATACGGCAAGTTGGCCGCTTATGAACTCGCTTGCTTGGCCAGAAAAAAGGAATCGACAGACCGGACGGAAATACTGAAAATCTACAAGCGTCGGGTAGCGAGACGACGCTAAAGCTTTGCTCGGAGATTAGTTTCCGCATTTGGAAAGGGACAAGTCAAAAATAACTTCGGCTTTTCGATTGGCGTAGATTTTTTGAATTGTTCAGATGACGTGTCGATTGGTCATTGTTCGATTGGATTCACGCAAAGGCGCTAAGCTCGCAAAGGGTTAAGTCAGATGTCGTCGAACATCGGATTTGTGATATTCAGTTGGTTCGACGAATGCCGCTAGCCACCTAGCTACGCTCGTCCGCGCCAAGCGACACGTTTGCCTTGCAGGCTCTTGAAAAATGCTAGCCACTGTAGAGTTAGAAACCAAGCGACGCCTATCGGATGGAGGATTGCGGCAAGCCAACTCTGCTGGAACGCAACGACGGCAATGGCTCTTGGTACATAGGAGGCAAAACAAGCGGCAGCTAAAACAGTGATCGTCAGCAAAGATTGCTGCGTCGAGCACGCGATGATCAATGATGGGATCGGCAGTATCGCCGCGCCTGCTAACAACACTGTGAAAATTACGATCAGTTTTTGATTGGCAATTCCTTCGTCGGCATTCTTCAATAACCCAAGCACGACCTCTCGACGATTGAGATACATGCGACACGCTGCAATATCGGTAGCATCAAAAATATCGGTCGATAATCCATGTCGGCGAAAGACACGCGGAAGTTGTATCCCATCGTGTCGTGAGGCCTGGATTGCACGATGGCCATCGCAAGCCAAGTAGGCACTTCGTCGCGCGAGCATCATTTGCCCACAGCCGGCTGACAAACTCGGCGACGTCGAGCTGCGAAGTTGCCGCAACGGCAGATAACCTAGCAAGATGAAGTGCATCAAGGGTATCAAGAGCTTTTCGGCAAACGTACCCGTCTCTTGATGCGGAAAGCCACTCAGCAGCGCGACATCGGATCGCAATGCTTCGGCGATGATGCGCTGAATTGCTTGCTCACTCAGCCGTACATCGGCGTCCAAAAACAAAAGCCAATCGAACTGAGCCGACTCGGCTAATCGCCAGCATGCGTGCTGCTTGCCATTCCATCCCGACGGTAATGGCTTTGATTCGATGAGCCGAATGGTCGAGGAGGCCATAGCAATGCGTTGGCGAACGATGGCTGCTGTGCTATCTTCCGATTGGTCGTCGAGTATCAACAACTCAAACTCCATCGAACGATTGGCCATGACATGATCGATGGCCGCACCGATCGATACCTCTTCATTTCGGGCAGGGATCAAAACGCTCACACGCTCTTGAGCGGCTCGAATCATGAAGTTTTCATCGGCGGTGGCAACATGAAAAATCGCTAGGTTGCGGATGAACATCCAGGCCGGTAGAGCCGCCAGAAAAAGGATGCCAAACGAATAGATCAAGAAAAAATTCATAGACGACAACGTTTGGAACGAACGACGGCATCAAAAGCATTCCAGTTTTTAGCGATCGCATTGTTCGCCAGCTCGTTTTGCGTGCGTCGCAAAGCTTCTGTCAGTCGCGACTGCCACTCGTCTTTGCTCGTGCGGATTGGGCCAGAATCGGCGATCACCGATCCAAATTTGCAAAGCAGCAACGGCTGCCGCTCTTCGATAAAAACGTATTCGATCGCCAGCGGGATACAATGAACCTTATCTGTCTTGGCGGCTATATGCGCCAAGCCAGGCATAAGCGGTTGAACATAATCCCGAACATCCGTGAAGCGTCCCTCGGGAGTGATCCAAAGCGACCGGTTTTTCGATTTCAACACATGCGAAGCCATTTCCAAAAACTCTGTCGATCCTTTTCGCGAGTTGGCTTCGATTCCAAAGTAACCAAGCTTCCGAAAAACGCGGTATTTTCTTAGCGATTCGCCATCGATGGGTGCAAAGTAATCCCGCGTTTTGAAATACTTCTTACAAAGCAACATCGCAACAATAGGATCCCACCATCCGGGATGATTCGCATAGACGATCAACGGTACATCCTGGTTGCTTGCGAAGGATCGCATCGCCGACGAGTCGACGCCAAAAAAGTAAAAATTTTTGCGAACCATTCGCGTCGCATACCAACAGAAACCATCCATGAGCCAACGCTGTGATACCGGGTAAACGTTTGGCATAAATCCGATTCTTATCGTTTCGACTTAAATAATCCGGCGGTTACATCTTGATCGAGACTATCTCCGGCAATCCAACCGCTCATCATCACCATCGGCATCCCCGGCCCCGGATGAGCTGCTCCGCCGGCTAAATAAAGTCCACGCAGTTCGCGGCTACGATTGGCCGGTTTGAATGCGCCTAGGAATTTTCCATGACTGGATAAGCCATAGATAGCGCCGTTGAGCACCCGATAGCGTTTATGAATTCCTTCGGGAGTCAAAGAGTTTTCGGTTACGATCCGATCGCGAATGCCTTTCATCGCGCCAGTCGTCTCAAGTTTATTGAGGATGACTTCGCGATATTCAGGCAACATACGATTCCAATCGTGTCCTTCTCGCAAATAAGGAGTATGCACCAAAACGTACAAGGCTTCTCCACCAACTGGTGCGACGTCCGGTTCGGTTGACGATGGAGCGCAGACATATGCCGTTGGATCAGGAGCGAGTTCACCTCGACGATAGATATAGTCAAACTCCTCGTGCGGATCTCGTGAGAAAACGAAATTGTGATGAAGCAAATGCGGATAGCGTTCCTTTAATCCCAGATAGAGCACCACTCCCGAGCAAGCTGGTTCATATTTTCGTCGAGCATCAAAACGACGCTGTACAGGACTGTCGCTAAGCAACTCTCGATGCGTTCGGACGGCATCGCAATTGGAAACAATCGCGTCGAAAGCAAATATACGTCCGTCGGCCAAACGCACGCCTTTTACTTGTCCGTCTTCTTGGTCGATCGATTGAACATCGGCGGATGAATGTATGGCGACCCCCAGATCGATCGCCAGTCGTTGCAAAGCTTCCGGGACCGCTCTGGTTCCACCCATCGGATACCATACACCTTCGGCGGTCTGCATGTGAGCGATTCCACACAAAACCGCCGGCGACGCTTCCGGTGACGAGCCTACGTATTGGGTAAAATGATCGATCATTTGTGCCGCTCGTGCATCCGGTACGCAGCTCCGAACAAGGCCAGCAACAGATCGCCCCATCCGAAGGCTCAGTACGTCGCCAAGCACGCTTGGTGAAAATGCACCGCCGATTTCCATCGTATCGCCGATTCCGCCGATACTTCGCCAAAAGAAAAACTTCTTCGAAACGTCGTGCAGCTTCTGGCTAATGGTCATGAATCGTTCATAACCTTCCGCTATCTTCGGCACATCGGAGAAACTCTTGAGGTTCTCTTGCATACGTTTCGTGTCGGCCACCAGATCGAGAACGCTTCCGTCCTCAAAAAAGCATCGCCATTGGGGATCGAGCGGGACGAGCTGCATATAGTCTTCAAGTTTCCTTCCAGCATCTGAAAAAATTCGATGCAAAACCGAAGGCAACGTTAAGATAGTTGGCCCCATATCAAATCGAAAGCCATCTTGGTTTAGTACCGCAGCTTTCCCGCCCACCCATTCATTTTTCTCAAATAGGGTAACGGAGTGCCCTCGACCTGCCAGTGTGCATGCGGCAGCGAGACCCGCTAGTCCGCTACCGATCACACCGACGGACAATGACTGTTGATTGTTTTGGATCATTATTCTAAGCGTCCGCTGACTGTTTCTTTCGAGTTGGCTTGTATAGTTTGGCTAGATTTTAGCAGGTTGGCAACCGTTTCCACGATAGCGAAAAATTCGCTGTCCGCAGCCCGACTTGATATACAACCCTAGGCTAGGCACTTGTGTGATTGCCTGATTATCAACAAAATGCGTCTTTAAACTACAAGAACTACCGGGCATTTGAAGCCATGTTACCACGTTGTTTTTTCAGCACACTCGCTTTCTCTCATTGCTAGCCGAAACATTATGAACTCACTTAGGATCGATCGAGAAGCAAATCTCCTATTGCATGCTAGGCGTAAGTCTTTCGTTTTTTCCATCGCAAGCTGGAAGCTTACGCCACTGCTGCTTGTCATAGCGTTGGGTAGTTGGGGAGCGGCAGCAGAACTGGAGCTTACCAAAGGCGAGCACATTTGTCTCGTCGGCAATGCGCTTGGCGAAGGATTGCAGCACCAAAACGAATGGGAAACTCTGCTGCACCAACGTTTCTCAGACCTCGAGTTGACGGTGCGAAATCTTTGCTTTCCGGGCGACGAACCGTTCAATCGCATTCGATCGGAAAATTTCGGCGCGCCGGATGTTCATCTAAAATACAGTCAAGCATCGGCGGTTTTGTTTTTCTTTGGATTCAACGAATCGTTTGCCGGTGAGTCGGGACTATCTACCTTTCAGTCGGAAATGCAGAAGTTAGTCGAGGAGACAAAGACGAAAAACTATAGCGGCAACGGTGCGCCTAAGATTGTCCTCATCTCGCCCATCGCTTTCGAAAACTCACACGACCCGAATTTGCCCGATGGCAAGGAGCATAACGCCCGGCTCGAAAAATACACGGCTGCGCTCGCCAAGGTCGCTAAAGCTACTGAAGTTGGATTCGTCGATCTGTTTTCACCGACCAAGGCCCTCTTTGAAAACTCCAAAGAGCGATTGACCTTGAACGGTTCTCATCTCAATCGAGCAGGCTATGCGGCCTTGGGAGAGATCCTCAACGACGGCTTGTTTGACAAAGGCCAATCTGCGAAGGTCGATCCGAAATTGAAAGCGGTCGTCGATGACAAAAACTTTCATTGGTGGCATCGCTATCGAGCCGTCAATGGTTACTCCATTTATGGTGCGCGGGGAGAAGCGGGATCGGATGGAACGTATCGCAATCGAGAAGTGATGGAACGCGAGCGCGAAATTCTCGACCAGATGACGGCCAATCGAGATGCGAGAATATGGGCGACGGCTGCCGGCAAGCCCGTTCCGGCAACCATCGACGATAGCAATACGCTTCCGTTTATTGTACCTAAAACGAATGTTGGCGGAGGTAGCGATCCGAATGCGAAAGCTGGCAAACTTGGTTCGCTCGATTATTTGAAAGCAACCGAACAACAGAAGAAATTTAAGTTGGCTGAAGGTTACGAAATCAATCTCTTTGCCTCCGAGGAGGAATTTCCGGAGCTTGCCAATCCGGTCGCATTGAACTTCGACAATCAAGGACGGCTATGGGTAGCGACGATGGCTTCGTATCCGCACTGGCAACCGAAAACGCCGATGGATGACAAGCTTCTGATATTCGAAGATAAGAATCGTGACGGAAGGGCGGATCAGTGCAAAGTCTTCGCTGGCGGACTTCATCAACCAACCGGTTTTGAAATCGGTCGCGGCGGCGTTTACGTTGCTCAGCAACCGGATATTCTCTTTTTGAAAGACAATGATGGAGACGATCGCGAAGACGAGCGAACGCGTCAGTTATTCGGCTTTGATTCAGCCGATTCGCATCATGGACTGGCGGCCTTTCGCTGGGGACCAGACGGAGGACTCTACTTTCAAGAAGGAACGTTCAAGTATTCACAAGTCGAATCATCATACGGTTTGAATCGATTAGCCGAGGGCGGAATCTGGCGATACGATCCTCGAACGCAAAAGTTTAGAGCCTACACGTCGTTTGCCTTTGCCAATCCTTGGGGGCATGTCTTCGACAAGTGGGGACAGGATTTCATCGGCGACGCGTCACCTGGTTTTAGTTATTGGGCAGCACCGATTAGCGGCAAAATTGACTATCCGATGAAGCATCCAGGCGGCAGTCAACATAAACGAGTTGCCAAATTGATCGGCGGTGATCCAAACTATCAGTTCCCGACGCTCTATCCGAAACGAACGCGACCGCTCGCCGGATGTGAGTTCGTATCGAGCCGGCATTTCCCGGACGATGTTCAAGGCAACTTCTTGGTCACCAACTGTATCGGTGATCGAGCGGTTCTCAATCACGCTATTTCAGAACAAGATTCCGGGTTTGTCGGCAGGGAAGTTCCAGCCATCATTTCGTGCGAGGATGGAAATTTCCGTCCGGTCGACGTCCAGATCGCGCCCGACGGATCTCTGTACGTCGTCGACTGGCATAACGCTTTGATCGGTCACTTGCAACACAATCTTCGAGACCCTAATCGCGATCATATTCACGGTCGAATTTGGCGGATCACGTACAAAGGTCGCCCGTTGGTCGCTCCAGCGAAGATTGCCGGTGAACCCATTCCTGCCTTGTTGGACCTGCTTCGATTGCCCGAGAACAACACTCGCTATCGAGTACGACGCGAGCTTGCCGAACGCAAAACCGTGGATGTCATGGCAGCCATGAAAGCCTGGAACAAGCGGCTTGATAAAAGCGATCCCGAGTATGAACATCTCTTGCTTGAATCGCTGTGGTTATGTCAGACCCATAACGTCGTCGACGCAGACCTAC
Organism: Pirellulaceae bacterium; assembly: GCA_034408855.1. Classification (GTDB taxonomy): domain Bacteria; phylum Planctomycetota; class Planctomycetia; order Pirellulales; family Pirellulaceae; genus JAIYDQ01. The sequence continues at coordinate 2,210 of JAWXCK010000260.1, read as the reverse complement.
TACAGCAACTTCTCGACGCCAAAGATCATCGCGCGCGCTCGGCGGCGGTACGCGTCCTTTCATTTTGGATGGATCAACTTCCCAATGCATTCGTGTTGATTAAACCGCGAATTTTGGATCCGCATTCACAAGTTCGCTTGGAAGCCGTTCGCGCTCTGAGTTTTTCCGAAGGTGATGTAGCGGTCGAACTCGCGTTGGATATCTTGTCCAAGCCGATGGATGAGATGCTGCAATATACGCTCGATGAAACGATGCGAGCACTTAGTCCTACACAACTCTTCTTGAGTAAGGAAACCGCGATCGTTGAATACCAGTTGGGGCGTTTGGGAAACACTAAGTTGCTGGCGGTTCAACGAAGCACCGAGAATCGCAAGTACTTGCCGGTCTATCGAGCCATTCTGACGCGCACTGGCGTTCCGTTGGCTCAACGAACCGAAGCCTTGGCAGCGATTTCCGAAATGGAAAAGAGCAACCCCGTTTCCGAGCTGCTGACGATTCTGACGAAGCTTGAAAGCAAGACCGATCAGCAAAAGAAGATGGCCAGTCAACTTACCGACTTGCTCTTAAAACAACCTAAAAAGCTCTTGGCCAACCAATCGGAGTCGCTCACCAATGCGACGAAATCTAAGAATTCTACGCTGCGTCCGCTTGGCTTTGCGGCTTTGATTGTTGCAGGACAAGGCCAATCCAATCTCCCATCGGCGAAGAGCAACGAGTCTGATATTCGAGATTGGCTGGCAGGTGTTGCATTGGTGCCCAACGATGAAGATCGCAATCGACTTCGTGACGCCGTCGTATCGTTGGTTAATGAATCGAATTCGCCGTTGGTTCGACGCGATGCGGTGCAGACCTTAGGAACCATTTCTACTTTGCCGAAGGAAACATTCCAATTGGTCTCGCCCTTGATCGGTGAAAAGCCAATCCAAACGGCAGCCGTTCGAACGCTGCTAAAAACTCCTGCAGAAGCACGCGATGCTAAGAATGCCCAGCATATTATCGACGTGTTGATTAATCATGCTGAGTCGACGAAACCGGCCGATAGAACGACCGATGAATTCATCGATGCCATGACGCTTGCCGATCAGCTTTTGGTGAAACTTCCAGAGGATTCGGCTGCGTCGGCGAGAAAACAGCTTAGCGACGTATCGGTGCGAGTGATCAAGCTGCGAACGGTCGAAGAAGAAATGCGTTATGACCAACCTTACTTTGCTGTCGAGGCAGGTCGTTCGGTTCAAATTATTCTCGACAATGAAGATTTGATGCCCCACAACTTAGTCATCACTGCTCCCGGAACCTTAAAAGAAGTTGCCGAAGAAGGCTTAGCAGCCGGTCCGGACGGCGGTTGGAAAAAGATGGCTTATGTCCCCAAGTCGAAAAACGTCCTTTTTGCAATGCCTGCGGTTCCTGCGTTTAGCAAAGAACGACTGACTTTCACCGCCCCGAAGACTCCTGGCGAATACCCTTACGTTTGCACGTTCCCTCAGCATTGGCTGCGAATGTACGGTGTCATGGTCGTCGTCGATGACCTGGATGAATGGCTCAAGAATCCTGTTAAGCCGAAAGACCCGATCGGTAACAATCGATCGTTTGTAAAGAATTGGAAAGTCGACGATTTGCAAACTCAGTTAGCCGACGGCGTAAGAGGCCGGAGTGCTGAGATCGGCAAACGCCTCTTTACCGAAGCGTCGTGTGCGAGTTGCCATAAGGTCAAAGGCGAGGGAGGCGTTCTCGGTCCAGAGTTGACGGATGTGTTTACTAAATGGAAGGGTGATAAACTCGCCGTCCTTCGCGAAGTCATCGAACCGTCCCACAAGATCGACGAAAAATTCGCCATGCACTTAATCCTCACGACTGATAGTCAAACGCTGTCCGGTATCGTCATCGCCGAAGACAAGAATTCGGTGACGCTCTTGGTAAATCAAGAAACGAAGGCTCCGCTCGTGATTCCTCGCGATGATATCGAAGAAATGACCAAGTCGACGGCATCCATTATGCCGAAGGCACTTTTAGACCAGTATACGCAAGACGAAATCTTCGAGATCATCGCGTATCTCGAATCGGCTGGTACAGCCAACGCAGCCGCAAAGCAATAAAAAAAGGCTCTTCCGCATAAACTGTGGGTGGTTTTCGTGATCCGCAATCGATTTTAGCCGTGAAATACAAGGAAAACACTGGACTGAGTGATTACAAAAACCAAGGTTCGCTTTCTG
>JAWXCK010000259.1:0-12052 GCA_034408855.1 Pirellulaceae bacterium | reverse complement strand
TTGGATGGTGCAATGAGTTTGGCGGATGGATTTACAAGGGATGGCTCCGATGCGTCAAAGGCGCTCGGCAACCCGCCGGACTGATCGTCTGGTGGGTTGCTTTTCTTCAACTTTGGACATCGGAGTGATGCCCCAAAAATCCAATGCGAAACGGGTGTCCGTTGAAACTTCGGTTTTCTATTCGTAACGATCAATAGTCAATTTTGACCCACAGATTCTGCGGAAGAGCCAAACTTTTTATCTTAACCTTTGGATCCATGAAACCCATGCACCACAAATCCCGTCCGACGAATCGATGAAAGAGTATGCACACCTTGACGAACAACATCGACCCTATGCCGCCGCAGTAGCCGATGATGATAAAGGCATCGGACGTGTGCTCGCCGCGCTGCAAGAACTCAATCTGAACGACAATACTCTCGTCATTTTTACAAGCGATAACGGTCCAGAGAAAACTGGCAAGGAGACGGCCAAAGAACTTCGAGCTGGTTACGGCACTTACTACCGTGTAGGGACGACCGGTGGCCTTCGAGGCCGAAAGCGGAGCTTATTCGAAGGCGGGGTCCACGTGCCATTCATCGTGCGATGGCCAGGGCATGTGCCTGCTAGACACCTGAACAAGACGACATCTATGGCTGCGGTCGATTTGCTGCCTACCGTTTGTGCCGCCGCAAAGATCAATCTACCCTCTACATATCGACAAGATGGCGAAAACATGCTCGACACATGGCTTGGCAAGCAACAATCTCGAGTCAAACCGATCTTCTGGAACTGGCGAGGCCTCGAGAGCCAGCCGGAAACTTGGCCGCGCTGGGCGGTCCGTCACGGCGATTGGAAACTAGTCTGCGACGATTCCAAACGTGTCGAACTATATCATTCCCAGGAGGTTTGGGCCGAAACGAGTGATGTTGCCAAAGATCACCCTGACGTCGTTGGGAAGCTAACTGCTCAGCTTGAAGCATGGAGGGCGATCTTGCCCGCCATGCCCGATTCGAAATGTCTCAGCAAAGATAAACGGAGGAAATAGACTTTCGGATGAGTACGGGGTAAAGTATCATGTCAACACAGGACTCTGGCCAATGGCAGTAAGAGCTTTGTTGGGATCGCGATCAAAGTTCAACACGACGTTTATTTCGGCATTAAACGAACTACATCCATGCAAAGATTATTTGCTATTCTCGTTCTAGCGACAGTCAGTCTTGCCTCGACATCGCTTTTCGCCCAGGTGATCGATACGTATGAAGACTATATTCGTACGTCGGACGATTTTCGGCGAGTGAAGCAAGAGAAAGCATGGGCGTCCCAAGCTTTTCCGAGCTGGACTTTTATGCCATGGACGCATCAATGGGGCATTGGATACAACGACGATTCGGGGCGTTGGAGCGTTGAGCACGGATACAACGGTGCGTTCATCGATCGCGATGGAGTTGGTACGAAAGGTTCGAAAACAGGGCGGATCGACTGGATCGAAAAATTTAAACTTCGTTTCTATGTCGATCACGCAGCCGGAAAAGGTCTTTTGCATCTTTGGGACGGCGATAAAGTGAAACCGCACCTCGATGCATTGCACGGCGTCGGAGTGCGACCGATACCGTTGAACGCCGCGACAAAGAGACAACTTGAAGAGCTGCTTCAAAAAAACATTGGTGCCGTGAAAGCATCATCGCAACGCGCAGCATATGCGCTCGACGATGAGCCTTCGTGGGGACATTTTGTCCATCCGACGATGTGGCAAATAACCGACGATCCAAAGGAATATCCGCGATGGCTCAGTGCAGTCTATGGTGCCAGCGCTGTACCCAAGCGAGAGCACTGGGTAAGCTACGAAGATATTCGGACGAAGCTCGCCAAGTGGAGTGTAGCGGAGTTCGATGCTAGCCCATTGATGGATCAGTGGAGTTTCAATGATTCGCACTGGTGCAATTTCGTTGGTCAGCTTGTCGAGCACGCCAATGCGATTGATCCGGCCACGCCGTGCGGACTCGTTGGGGGGCAAATGCCAAGTCCTTTTGGTGGCTATGACTATGCCAAGCTCATGCGCAAGGTGCAGTTCATCGAAAGCTACAATCTTGGCTCGTCGCAAGCCATTATACGTTCGTTCAATCCGGAAAATGCTCTCCCTTCGGTGACCACCCTTTTTCATAAGTCAGTGGAAGATACGATCTGGCAGACATGGTATTATCTCGCGCACGGTAACCGGGGGCATATCGGTTGGGTCGAGGGATGGTTCGATGGTTCGACACCCAAGCCATGGCACGAACAAGTTGCACCCGCTCTCCTAGAAGCCGGGAATAAAATTGGCCCGCTGATGAAGGACGCCAAGTGGAAACACGATGGCATTGCTATCTATTATAGTCAACCGTCGATCCAACTTGGCTGGATTCTCGACGCCGAGGCACATGGAAAGACGTGGATCAATCGCAACGCAGATGAACGACTGAGCAGCGCTGCGCACGTCCGAAGAGCCTGGGAAAATATGCTTCGTGACTCAGGGCTTCAATACAACTTTGTAAGCTACGTCGATGTTATCGAGCGCGGAGTGCCCGATGAATATCGTGTCTTGATCTTGCCAGCTTGCCTCGCACTGTCCGATGCGGAGGCGCGTGCTATTCGGAGCTTCTGCGAACGCGGCGGAACAGTCATCGCTGATTATTTACCCGGCCTATGGGACCAGCACGGCCGAGGTCGCGAGTCGGGTGGTGCACTGGATGATTTGTTTGCCGTGAAGCATGATCCTTCGATGCATGCGTCAGATCTGTTTGGCGAAAAACTGTGGACCGAGATAGATCAGGATGCAAACTATTCTTGGAAAACCTATGATGAGTTCCTAACGAATAAGAATTCGTGCCTCCAGGACGGCAGCGGTTTTCACAAAGCCGTGCGTACCATGCCCGTCGATCATGTGGTAAACGTCGGACGCGGCTACGCGGTTCTGATGAATCTCTCGCCGCAGTGGTATAATGCGTATCGCGTGGCTGGCTTTGAAGCAGCGAAGAAACGAGACGTTTTTATGAGGCACATTCTCAGTGCAGACTCTTCGCCGTGGGTGCGCATCGTCGAGGCAGGTGAAAGTGAACACGGATATGAAATTGTCTACTGGACCCTACCGACCGGACGCATATTGCTCTTTGTTTGCCTAAATCCAGAAATTCGAGGCACTTCTCTCGGTGGTGGAAACTCAGTCGGTCTGAAAGCCGAAACATTGTCAATCAAGCTAAGATTTTCCCATGAAGTCAAGGATGTTCGCGATGAACGTACCGGACGTGTGCTCCAAAATGCAACCGAGTTTTCCTTCGACTGGAAGCAAACAGAAGCCGTGGTATTGTCGTTTTCTGACGCACAGTTTGAGTAAGATTGGGTGTAGAATTTCGACTCTTATTATAGCCAAAGGTCAACCTTTTTCGGCAACACAGATCAGTTTTATTTAGCGTCGAAGTGATGATTGGCCGTGTGCAAAGTAGTTGGAGTTGGAACGACGGGCGAAAGCATTCTAGAACCGCCCTCTCTTGAAGTTTCTTGGGTGTCGGGAACGGCATCGGTCTCTTCGGTTTTCCTCGGGACGCCAACAGTCTTGACAACTGTGATTGGTTCCTGACCAGGTATCCTGCGCGAGACTTGCAGCAACCCTTCAATTGCGACGACGTGATTGGGTTCGATATCGAGCGCACTATTGAATTCGTTGCGTGCCAATTCAAAGCTTTGTTGGTGTGTATATACATAACCCATGTTGCAATGGATTTCCGCCGCTGAAACCGTCGCTCGCTGAAAAGCTAGTCGAGCTTCGTCGAAGCGGGCTTGTTCTCCTAATGTCAGCCCGAGATTAGTGCAAGCAGGTACGAAGTCTGGATCCAAATCCAGCGCTCGAATGAAGAGTTCTTCAGCCTTCACATGATCATTCTTGAGGAAGCAGTGGTAACCGTAATCATTGATCAACGAAACAGAATAGGAATCCAAATCTAAAGCTTTCTCAAAGAGCGATTTTGCTTCGTCAAGCTTATTCTGCTTTGTCAACAGAACGGCTGATCGATGGAGGGCCTTGGTATTCTTCGGGTCGGCCTTCAGAATACGTCGATAGATCTCCTGGGCTTCTTCTAGATCGCCACGCTTTTCTTTGAGCTTGGCGATTGCGAGCTGATCGTCAGTGGGCCTCTTGTCCATGAACTGAGCCAATGTCGGACCATTTGTCGTCAGCGTTGTGCAGCCCCCGCTCATCCATACGATCGCGATGGAGACCGCAATAGAAACGTAGGCCAATCGACCGGTTATCATGGGTGAGTCCTATTCAAAGTCGCTCGAGTTCGATCCAGCGATAGCACCCGCATCCGCACCTTGGCTATCGCTGCTAGTGCCGCCACCTCCAAAGCCGCCAACACCACCGCTGCCACCTCCAAAGCCGCCCCCAAAAGCTCCGCTGCTTCGGCTTCCGGTCAAGCCGCTTGCATAGGCGTTCTCCGCTTCGGTTCCAGAAGCCGCTTCGGCAAAGGCTGGCGCGACAACCACCATCTCGTTGGCATTCGCAATTCCCAAATGGTTCAATGAAGCCACAATGATCTCGCGACGTTGGTTGTCGAGTTCAGGATTGGGATGGACCGGATAGTTATGCTTTCCCTTGGAATTGTCGTTCATCGATCGTTCGATAACGACTGGAAGCTGTACTCCCGAATGGATCATGGCGGCAATCTGCTTGACGTGATCCTCACCAGCCATATTTAGCCGGTCGCTGCGAAGCTTAAACTCGTGATCATAAATAACCAGCTTGGATGCCTCAGCCCGATCCTCTTGTTCACCCCAAATCCCTCGAGAAATCATTCCATTTGGCGAAACCAACGAACTTTGACATCCATACGAATGCCAACCGCAAAAATCAGAGCAACCGCTGCACCCCAATAAAATGCATAGCGTCATGATTCTGTGTTGATAAACGGGCAATCTTGCCACGGGAATCATCCGATCATCCTTTGCGTTGGGTAGGCATGGTATCAATTTCATCGGGCGTCGAACGAAGCACTTCATTCTGCGAATCCGTGGTCAGAGCAGATATAGTAATCCTGGGCAGCTCGATAACGCGTCCCCATTTTTGCGTTGTGCGCGTCGCGCCGCATTCGAGCATGAACGTTTGGCTGAACCGTACTTCGAAAGTCCACTGCATTAATCGATTCGATCTGGTTCTTAACAAAGAAGTCATGATTGTCAGGTTCAAGGACATCCATACCCGGCAGTATCGAAGGGATTGATTCCGCATCCAACGGATGGACCAGTTGCGGACTGACCAAAATGAGCAATTCCGTTTCGTCGCGTTTGACCGAGCTTTTTCCAAAGAGCATACCACCGATCGGCACATCTCCTATTCCAGGTACTCTCACTTTGGACCCTTGCTGTTGACCTTCTATCAAGCCTGCAACCGCCAACCATTGCCCTTCGCGCATATCGACGGTGGTAGATACCGATCGCGTGTTGAGACCCGGGATGCCGTTGACCGTGTTTCCAGAATTGATGGAACTGAAGGTAGGAGCAACCCTCAGTCGTATTCGATCTTTATCTAATACGGTCGGCGTGAATTGTAATTGTGTACCGAACCCCTGAAAGAAAGTCGTTGCCGCTTGAACGCCACCGATTCCGACTGCTGTCGGAACGGCGAATTGACCACCCGAGATGAAACTTGCTGTGCGTCCGCTAAGCGTTACAAGATTCGGCTCAGCAAGTATTTTGGAGTACGCATTCGATGACAGAGCTCTGAGCATCAGCGATACCTCCCCACCGTCCAGAATCGCCACCAGATTTCCGGAATTTCCAAGGCCGCTCGATATTGATAGATTATCTTTCTTTATGCTAAAGTCCATTCCAAGCTCACGAAGGGCTGACCGACTCAATTCGGCAATGCGCACCTTCAGGAGGACTTGCTGCTCGCCTGGAACTCTCAGCATGTTGATGATATTCGACGCATTAGAAGCTCCTGCGTTGCGGTTATTTCCAATTGCAGACGCTTGGGGAGCTTGGGCTGAATTGAAGTTATTCACGTTGTTACCTTGATTGAAACCACGGCGTCGGACCAGCGACATGATGTTCGTGGCTTCTTCGCTGTCCCGCGCCTGCCCTCGCACAAGCAATTTGTTCGCGACGAGTATGAGTTCGATAGAGCTATTCGGAAAAAGCTCATTGATCATCTCTTCGAGTTCCTTGTATGCCAATTGACGCTGTTCCTCAACGTCTGTCGAGGCAGCGACCCGAACTCGATATCGAAGTATCTCGACATCCGTCGATTTATCCGGTTCGCCAAACCAAAGCGTCAGGTCGGTAAACCCCGTTTTAAGGCCGATGATTTCGAAGTTCATCGTGTCGAACTGAGTAATCTCGACGATGGTAGGGTCGACAATCGACGCTCGAATCATCGGCCGCCCAGTGCGAATGAGTTTTGAATGATTCTCTTCGATTTCAAGCGTCAGATCGGGGCCAAGCACTTCCTTGATCAGCCCGCGTTCTTTCGACGATGTCCCCATCGCGTTGGATTGCGGAGCAGAGATGGTTTGGGAATAGACGACATCCGTGTTCGTACCAAGTATCAACATGCAAGCCAAAAAGACCCAATCGGCGATCGCTGGCCGATGTGACTGACTTTCTGTTATTCGTTAAAAGGGCATGATTGCTTTCAAAAGGGTGGATGACGTCGACTATACGATGCGTTTCAGAGGAACTTAAGAATTTAGGATTTTCGCAGCAAGGGCATATGCGGCCAAAACACTGAAAAGCAACAACTATGCTAAAAACTTAACATTCAAGTCGTCGAAGGCGACGAATACCTGGAGAAGAAAATAAAAAGGCTCCCGGAAGTGAACGAGTCCCAGGGGGGGAGGACTTCGAGGTACGTTCCGGGAGCCAATTTTAAGATGGGTATTGTTTGAACATCGGCGCCATGTTCGTTCGCGTGCTTCGCCCGATCGTCGGTTGAGAAGCACCTTATTTTCAGTTGGCTGTAAGGGTCAAGTGAAGATCGATCAAAAACCCATGAAGCCAGAAATCTTAATATTCAAGACCTGTCAATGCGCCATCGAATGTTCGAACGCATTGCAACCGGCTACTTCGCTTGTGGCCTCCGCGATTTCAGGTTGTCGGATAGTGACTCTTGGGACAAGGCTCCTTTCGACTTGTTTTCCCGGTCGCGAAACGATCGTAGTTCGAGTAGCGGCGGAGACAGGATGACGATGAAAGCCGCCGGTGCAAGGCAAAAGATCGTGGGAAACAACATCTTCAGAGCGACCGTGTTTCCGCGTTGCTGGGCTCGCTGCAATCGAATTTGCCTTAGTTGATCCGCGTGCTGCTGCAGCAACTGTGAAACAGGTGTTCCCATTTCGGACGCATGTCGAATCGTATCGCTCATCGCCTTAAGCTCGTCGATATCCATGCGCGATGCAAAACGGAGAAAGGCATGCTCCAAAGAAGCAGCCAATGTTTGCCGACCAATAATTTCAAACTCGCGCGCCAGCTCCGGCGCGTTTGACTTGAGCTCGACCGTCGTCCGCGTAAGCGACTGTTCCAGCGACAGTCCTCCCGTCATTCCCATCACCAGCGTATCCATCGCGTCTGGAATGTCCGAGAAGATGCGATCTGCGCGACGATCCCCAGAAAGTGATAAATAAACGCGCGGGATCGCATATGCCAGCAAAGTAGCAACCAACCCAACGATGAAAGCCATCCACGCAAAACGAGGTAGATCCGAAACCACGATCACCCAGCACATGGTGGACAAGACCGTCCCCATGACAAGGACATTTCGGATCGCCAAATAACTGTCATAAGCGGCCGGATGATAGTACCCGCAGCGCAGCAAATCTCGATCGGTTCGATATGCGAGAACATCGGGGATCACGCGAGCCAGAGTCGGCGTGAACGGTCCAAAGACGCTACCTTTGTAAATATCGAGATTCGTCTCGGTTGCCATCTTAGATTTGTTTCCTCGTGATGGCGAGAATCCACAGAACGCCACCAATCTCCAGCCCTGCCGCGAGAAGCAACAGGAACCGTCCACTCGGATCATCCCAAAATTCTGTCAGACCTTTTCCGCGCATGCTGTAATAAAGGAGTAACCCCGGAGCAGCCGACCCAACGATGGCGGCTGCCAGGCGCGCGGAGATCGTCAGACTGCTGATTTGCCTACGATAGGCTTGCCGTTCGCGTGATACCCTCGCTAACTGCTCCATTACTTTCGCCAAGTCTCCACCCGTCTGTTGGTGAATCGCCACCGCCACCGCCAATTGCTTCAGATCGAGCAATTGATAGCGGTCTGCCAGTTCGCGGATCGCATTCGAAGTCGGAAGCCCCAGCTCAATTCGATGATCACACAATCGCAAATCATAACCCAGAAAACCTTGCGTCTTTGAAGCCACACGCGACAAGCCGCCTTCAACGCTGACTCCGGCTCGAATCGCGCCCGCCAGCATGTCCACCGCGTGTGGAAGCTGTTCTTGAATTTTCGATCGAACATAGGCGGCACGAACAATCAAGCCGAGATAGCTCAGAATCATTCCCAGCATTGCCCCGAGTATGGAAACAATCGGCTCTTCAAACTGCACGAACAAGGCCGCTCCCACAAGAACTCCAACACCGATCACCAGCAGAGCCGCGATGTTCGTTTCGAAGCCGGTATGGGTGACATCGACCAACCGACTAAATCGATTGTCAAGATCCGAATCGGGACTCTCTGGCGATGAACTGTTTCGCAATCGCAATTTGATCTGCGGCTCGACTTCGCGTTGAAGCGGAGCAACCGGAAACCAACGTCGGACAGCAAAGGCTAGCGATACGAACGACGCGCAACCACCCAGTGCAATGGCCGGAAGCCAGTCGAGAGTCACAGCTTATTCCTCGACGTCGCTTGAGACATTGCCATCGAATCAATGGCTTCATCCATCTGACCAAACCTCAAGGAACCAATAATACTATCCACCTGGCTTCGTGAAGAGCTCATAGTATCGGGCTCTACTGCGGGCGAAACGATGGGCATCGACCATTCTGTATTGGCGTCCGCAATCCCTATGATTATCGATTCCGTAGACGACGATTCCATGAGCTTCAAATATTTTTCTAAAGCGGTAGACGCATGGGTCGATGCTTCATTCCGTGAAGATGGAACATCCAGAGTCGGCTTCAGTGAATCGGAGGTCGCATCCGAAAGGTTCGACGATTCTGAGAATTCAGCATCTTCCGACCTGGAAGATGGAGCTGTTTCATCGATGGTAGTCGGATTTGATTGCTCTTCCAACGAATTCTCGGTTTTCTCGACCACCGCTGAAACAATTGTAAAGCGAGGTCGCTTAACGCTGCTCTGCGAGGCAACGACCGCCGAATCGATGCTCGGGGACTCTGGAATCGGTGACGAAAGTATGGGAGTCGGCAAGACTATCGACTTCTGATTCGATTTCCCCTTCCGGCCCACTTCGGTCTTGCGTTTCATAAATCGAGGCAAGTAACCGGTCGCATAGAATTCACCGTACGATTCGCCATCGTCATTGATTCCGTCTTCGCGAAAACCGAATATCTCACGAAGCCGATACTCACCGTTCTTCATCCCGACAACTTCCGAAATCTGCATCACGCGACGAACGCCGCCGTGGAGTCGCTCGACATGCACCAGAAGACGTATGCCGGCCGTGACATAGTTTCGCAATACAGGCAACGGCAGTTCCTGCCCTGACATCCCCACCATAATTTCTAAACGTGCCAACGCGTCCTTGGTGCCGTTGGCATGAATCGTGCTCAACGAACCTGGATGTCCCGTATTCATCGCTTGCAGCATATCGATGACTTCGTCACCGCGTACTTCGCCAACTAAGATTCGATCCGGCCTCATTCGTAGACTCGTACGAACCAAGTCGCGAATCGATACCGTACCACTTCCTTCTGTGTTAGCTGGTCGCGTTTCCAAGGAGATGACATGTGGATGCTGCAACTTAAGCTCGGCCGCATCCTCGATGGTAACAATTCTCTCACTTCGCGGTATGAAGGACGAAACTGCGTTGAGAAGCGTTGTCTTGCCAGCTCCGGTACCGCCTGAAATCAGGAAGCTGATTCGTGCTACAACGGCCTGTCTCAAAAAATCGACCATCTCTTCGGAGATCGACCCGTGCCCAACGAGATCATCGATTCCGATCGGATTGGTGCCAAAACGTCGGATCGACAATGTTGGACCATGAAGCGCAAGGGGTCGAACGACCGCATTAACGCGAGACCCATCTTCCAGCCGAGCATCGACCATCGGACTACTCTCGTCGATCCGACGACCGACCCGTCCGGCAATTCGCTGAATGATTCGCAACAAATGGTCATCATTCGCGAAGCATATCGGCGTTCGAATCAGTCGACCTCTGCGCTCAATGAAGACCTCGTCACTGCTATTGACCAGTACGTCGCTCACCAAGGGATCGCTCAACAAGGAATCGAGCGGTCCAAGTCCAATCGTTTCCGACATCACCGACCGAACCAATTCTTCTTTCTCGTCATCGGAAAGGTGCTTCGCTTCCAAGTTACAAATCTGATGCACGAGGGCTGGAAGTTGACGATCCATCTGCTCCTTGCTAATACGCGCTCCAGCCCATTCCAATGACTGGACTAGTTTTGTATGTACAGAAAGCACCAGCGTCAACCATTCTCGATGGAGACGATTACCACCCTTTGATTGACGATCGATAAGTAAATCCATTCTCAGAAACTATTTTGATAGGCCGTTTGGTTGATCGATTGCTTTGTAAGGCTATTCGGTTGCCGATTCCTATTCGGTTCAGTCGGCCGTGGACTCTTTTCGAATTCCATCTTGCGGTCATTGTTCTGATCTTGGCCGTCTCGCGTTTCTATGCTCTTTGGAAGGTCATCCTTGGGAACGTCATAGGGCGGTACTTTTTGTGTATTGGAAGGAACATTCAAATCTGCTTTAGGCTGATTCGCACGCGCCCGGACCGGAGCGATCACCGTCAACCCATCCGGCGAAAAGGTATTGACCTGTCGCTTTCCACGCCGATAAAACTCCGTTGTCATCGGCATCGGCTCAACGACCGGTGGCAGAGGTTCCGGAGGCGGCGGTAAGTCCAACACTTCGGCAAGCGATAGACTGCCAACGGACAAATTCGGCTTGTCGAGCTCGGATTCTTGTCGCAAGGTAAGCGAAAGAATTCCATGACCTTCGGTCGCTTTGAGACGCATCGCTTGTTCAGCCGATACAGCCAAAATCACGGTTTGAAAGTCGGCCTTTCGGTCAAGCGTAGGTCGAAGTCCAATCGTTGAATTGTCGCCTATCCCAAGAATCTCGACACCTGTGAATAGCGTCCGCGTTACTTCCGGAATCGTTTGGTCCTTCGTCGGATCCGAACGAAAGATGACATCCACGAAATTACCAGGTACCGCTTGATTCGGTACACCCGACGTCGAGACGTCTAACGAAACCGCCCGCAAGCCCGGCTGCAATCGATCCGCTACATTCGGACCCGTCCCTTCTGGATAAAATGCATCGATCTCAAAGGCTTGCCCCTTCTTAATCGGTTTCTGAAGGATTCGATTGAGCAATTGTTTACCGTTCGCCATCATCAAAACTGGCCACTCACGCTTCGCAAATTGCTCGTTGGTTAACGAAAGAGTGAAAAAATCGCTGTTGCGGATCGCCCGCCCCTCGGGCAGGTCGGAACTCGCTAATAGAACGCTCCGCATGGGCGGCTTCGCCACAACCGATACTGGCTTCTGCTGCTCCCACGAACGCTTCAGACCGTAGATCACCGCCAATCCGGTTAGGACTCCAAAAAAGCCGATCAACAGAATACCAGGCGAAACTCGATTCACACCAACGACTCCAGTTGTACAACGCTCAAACCGCTAGACTTAAGTAATGATCGATAAATAAGTGTCCGGTACGAATGGCACGAGGTTAAGTCGTAACTCATTTATGCGGCTCGCTTTCGGGCCTGGGCTCGCGGTTCATTGAGGAGCTTGTACGGCTTCGGCCGGCGTTTTATCTTCCGAGGTTCGATTCGGTCGGGACGGTCGCCAATGATATTCTCCGAAATCGTCAGCA
>JAWXCK010000258.1:0-8114 GCA_034408855.1 Pirellulaceae bacterium | reverse complement strand
GCTTTCTTCGGTTTTCAAGCGACGGGTCAAGGTTTCAGGCACGAGGTAATCGCTTTCGGAGAAGGACTTCTGCAAGGACGAGTCAATAAAACAGCCCTGGCTATCAGTTTGCTATGCGCGATTGCCATTCTGGCTTGCAAAAATTGGGCACCTAAGATTCCCGGCGTACTGCTCGCCGTGGTTGGTGCAACAGTCGCAGTCACCGTTGGGGACTTGGCGGCGACGACCGGTCTTTCCGTAGTGAGCACTTTGCCTCAAGGACTACCGGCTGTACGAATGCCATTTGTATCCCAAGCGGATTTCCAGTCCCTGTTTACCGGCGCGATTGCGATCGCACTGGTTTCATTTGCAGATACAAGTGTACTCTCGAGAGTTTACTCCCAGCGCGGCGGATACAAAGTTGACTCGAATCAAGAACTTGTATCGCTCGGTATCGCGAACGTTGTGACCGGTCTATTCCAAGGTTTTTCAGTGAGTGGCAGTGCGTCGCGAACGCCGGTCGCGGAGCAAGCGGGAGCAAAAACGCAAGTTGCTGGATTGCTGGGCGCGTTGTTAGTCATGCTCCTATTGCTCTTTTCCCCGACATTGCTCAAGAATCTGCCACACGCCGCATTGAGTGCCGTCGTTAACTGTGCGTGCCTTGGGCAGATCGAGATCGTGCAGTTAGTCCGCTTGTATCAACTTCGACGAAGCGAACTCCTATATTCAATCGTGTGTTTTCTCGGTGTTGTATTGCTAGGTGCCATTGAAGGGATCTTTATTGCGGTCGGCTTAGCACTACTCGCCTTTATCTGGCGAGCCTGGCGACCTTACGATGCCGTATTGGGCCGAGTCGACGGGCTGAAGGGTTACCATGATGTTTCGCGACATCCCGAAGCAAGACGCATCCCCGGCCTCGTACTTTTTCGGTGGGACGCTCCGCTCTTCTTTGCGAACGCCGCTGTATTTGAAGAACGTGTGCTACAGGCTATTACAACTGCGCCGACGCCCACGAAGTGGGTCGTGGTCGCTGCCGAACCAGTGACCGATATCGATATTACCGCTGCCGATATGCTGGCGGATCTCGATCAAAAACTGCATCAAGCCGACATGGATATTTGCTTCGCTGGAATGAAGGGGCCAGTGAAGGATGTTCTCAAGCGATATGGCCTATTCGACTCGTTAGGAACGGAGAATTTCTTTCCGACTATTGGACAAGCCGTGGATTGTTATCTGGAACTGCATAAAGTAAGCTGGCGGGATTGGGATGAGCCCGTTTGATCGTGTTCAAGCTCAACGACATGACCTCAAGGGCAGAAACCATTAATCCTTTAACTTATCTGGCTCTGCTATAGCAACAGTTCCTTTGGTTTGTCAAATGCGCGGGCCAAATCAATCAATGCAAGTTCCTCGCCCTTGGATATTCGGCTAACGAGGCCGAGTATGCCTCCGGAGGAATCGGCAATTCGGCGAGCGCGGTCCATCGTGATTCGTCGTATAGCCGCGAGGCTTGCAGCATCAAGTTCTCTTGTAAGCGCCACCGTGTAGTCTCTCCACGCTTCCAGGAGAGTGGGCTCGGGGCGTTCGTCCAGCCAGCCTTCCAGCAGTCGATAGTTCGCAGAATCAACCGCGATTCCTTCGGCAGCGGCTGCTTTGAGAATCGCAACACGTTCGCGGTCCTGAATCGACCCATCTGCCCATGCCACGCGGACTAGCGGCAAAAGTGTCAAAGCGACAAATGACTCGGCTGTAATTCCTGCCCGAATCAACTCATCGAGTACTTCGATTTCATGGATGGGAGCAATTTCAGCAAGTTGATTTCGTAATTGTATTTCGTCGGACTTCGTTCGCTGCTCCTTTTCGACGGCTTGTGAACGCAAATACTCCAACAGTTCGAGGTCACGCTCACGGAAGAATTGCTCTTCTAAAAAGCGGCCTTTTTCAGCTAACATGTCTTGACTCATATGCTTTCTCGATGGCAAATTTTCTTCCCAAGCGATTTTACGAATTCAGTCGAACGCTCGTTTAAATGGTAGCGAGTGAAATGCCTATGCCAATGCTCAATCAGTTCATCGATAGGCTTTCACGTTGCCAATTGCCTCGGTGAGTTTTCATTCGGTGCGGCAATTTCCTTGGAATCGGTTCAGTGGCTGGGAACCGATGGTCGAATCCTCCATGCAGATGGAACGGATTCCCAACGGGAAGCATCCGGCGAACAACGATCCGATTGAGATTTCAAATCCTTCCTCTACGAAAGAAGACCACTATGCCTTCCAATTCAGATTTTCAAAACACATCCCGAGAGTGGAGGCAGTTGCAAAGCAACATGCCAAGCTTCGTTCAGATCGCAGTGTTTTTGATTGCGATGGCCCTCACCGCCGGCGTCGCCGCGCTAGCTGCTAGCGTCAACCCGATTTGGGGTATTGTGGTCGCTATCGCGGGCTTTTTGTTTTCGATTCTGCTCGCAGCTTCGATCAAAGTGGCGAATCAATGGGAACGCGGGATTGTACTGCGTCTCGGCGAGTTCCAGTCCATTCGCGGGCCGGGACTGTTCTTAGTTATCCCTGTCGTCGATCGAGTGAGGGTCGTCGATACCCGCGTATTGGCACAAGACATTCCGCGTCAAGAAGCGATCACACGCGACAACGTCCCTGTGGCTATCAATGGTGCCTTGTTCTTTCGGGTTGAAAACGTCGAACTAGCCGTAACACAGATCCAAGACTTCACCTACGCCATTTCGCTGCTCGCTATGACGGCGCTCCGCGATGTCGTAGATGGCATGACGCTCGACGAACTACTTTCCGAGCGCGAGCGAATTGGCAAGAAAGTCCAAGAAAATGTCGAAGCCGAATCCAAGCAGTGGGGCTTGGACGTGACAGCGAAACATCTTGTGCGTGGCTCATTTGAAACATCCCTTTGAAAGGTCCGAATGGAACAAACTACAAAGGGAGATCCGCGAGTTGCGAAAAGGCTACAAGAAATCTGTAGGTGCAGATTGATGTCTCAAAAGGCGTCCCGAAAGATGTTTACTTGCATGCGGAACGGCGCTATGCACCTCGGCCTAAAGTTCAGTAGCGTACCGCTAGTTCATTCTCCAGAAACATCGAAGCAATTGGTTGTTCAGAGCGAGAGTAGGTTGTTCAGAGCACAAGTAGTGGTCGATCAACAACAAACGCAGCCAACCGCAGTACAACGCGCGGTTGCAAATCGACCAGATTGACACGATCCAACCGAATTGGTTGGCATGAACACTCCAATTCGAAAAGATGATGTCTGACAATTTGCAAGGCATATTGCTCTTTCTCTAACTTGTAAGAGGCTTGGATCGAAAACGAAGCGAGCTTGGCTCGCGATGTGCTTCGTGAAAACCTGGGAGTTCATTGCAACTGGTCTCGGGGACAAGCTGTTTGCGGTTCCAATGCATGCGGTCAAGGTCCAAGCGAATCCTGACTAAAAGGATAAAGTTATTCTTGTCATAGACGTGTCTAAGGAACAAAGGAGGATGACCATGAAGAATCCGCTGACCATGAAGTCTTGGTCGCCCTACGTCGCCGGCATTGGCATCGGCGTACTGAGTTGGTTCGCCCTCGGCGTCGCCAACAATCCGCTTGGAATCTCGACAGCGTTCGAGCATACCGCCGCCCTAGCTGAGAAAGCCGTGGTGCCACAGGCCGAGCAGACCAATGAGTATTTCGCCCAGAAAGCCGAAGCGGGAAAGTCACCCAAGATTGGCCTTGGATGGATGCTCGTTGCCGGTGTCTTCGTCGGCGCGTCCCTCAGTTCCTGGCTCTCGGGCGACCGCAGCACTGAAAACATCCCTGCCATGTGGCGGGAGCGGTTTGGCGGTAGCGCTCCGCTTCGGCTCGCCGCCGCCTTCTTCGCCGGCGCGCTCATGATGTTCGGGGCGAGGTTGGCGGACGGGTGTACGAGTGGTCACGGCATCAGCGGCAGTCTGCAAGTGGCGGTGTCGAGTTGGGTCTTCACCGCTGTTTTCTTCGCCGCCGCAACAGTCACTGCACTTGTCCTCTACGGGCGCACGGAGACGAGCTATGTTTGATTCCCCCGAACGTCTCATTCTTGGTCTAGTGATCGGCATCCTCTTCGGTATTCTGTTACAGAAAGGGCGAGTGGCGAAGTTCTCGGTCATCGTCGGCCAGTTTGTCTTGAAGGACTGGACCGTGGTGAATAGTAACCGACCGAGCTAATAGTTCGGCATCTGATTCAAGTTCAACATTAACGCGAAGGAGAAAAACATGGGTAATTCACGTCGAGAGTTTTTAACTGAGACCTCTACAATCAGTATGGGAAGTCTTTTCCTTGCCGGCGGCATCCTGAAGGCAGACGAAACCAAGCCAAAGGCACCGCCTGCGACCATGGTCTTTGAGACAGTACTCACGGAGGGGGTGGCCGAGCTATCGTATCTAATCGGTGACAAGGCGACGGGAAAAGCTGCCGTCATCGACCCGCGCCGGGACATCGACATCTATGTCGAGTTGGCCCGCAAGCACAAACTGACGATTACCCACACTCTGGAGACACACATCCATGCGGACCTTGTTTCCGGCTGTCTCGATCTTGCCGACCGAACGGGGACTGCGAAGGTTTATGTAAGTGCCGAAGGCGGGGCCGAATATGGATTCCCGCATGAGAAGCTGAAAGATGGCGACAAGATCGATTTAGGGCGAGTGATTCTGACTGCCAAGCATACTCCCGGTCACACGCCTGAGCACATGTCCTACCTCGCTGCTGAGAGCAACCACCCCGACCAGTCGTTCGCCGTTTTTAGTGGAGACTGCCTGTTCGCTAACTCGGTGGGGCGTCCCGATCTGTTGGGCGAAGATCAAACCGGCGGGTTGGCCAAGCAACTCTATGAATCGATCTACGGGTTTTTCCTGAAGCTGTCAGATGACGTGCGCGTTCATCCGGCCCACGGGGCTGGTTCGCCGTGCGGGGCCAACATCAGCGACCGACTCGTGACGACCATTGGGTACGAACGGAAGAACAACCCAGCACTCCAGTTCAAGGACGAGGCCAAGTTCATTCAATACGTTCTATTCAACGCTCCGCCGGAGCCAAAGTACTATCCGCGAATGAAGAAGGAGAATGCCAAGGGGCCGATCGTGCTAGGACGACTTCCTACGTGTCCCGCGCTGCCGCCAATTGAGTTCGCGAAAGCCGTAAAGGATCGCAGCGTGCAATTGGTAGACAATCGCCAGATGCTGGCCTTCGGTGGCGGACACATCGAAGGGGCACTCAACATCGGTCCGCGAGCCGAACTATCAATTTGGGCTGGCTGGATGCTCGAACCTGAAAAGCCGATCTACCTCGTCCTTCGTCAGGATACCGATTTGCCGGAAGTGCAGCGGCAGTTCATCCGGGTTGGCTACTACAAATTTGGCGGATATCTCCTGGGTGGTATGGAAGAATGGAACAACGATGCGCTTCCAATCAACAGCATTGCCCAAATCGATGTACACGACTTGAATGCGGCGCTGCCTCCGAAAGATCTTCAAATTTTGGATGTTCGCACACCTGGCGAACGTCAGGACGGGTACATCCCCGGATCAACTTACATCTTCCTGCCGGAACTCGAACAGAAAGCCAAGCGGTTGGATAAAGCCCGGCCACTGGCCGTTTACTGTGACAGCGGTTATCGAGCCAGTTTAGCGGCTAGCCTGCTCTTGCGAATGGATTTCAAAGACGTCCGCAACGTGCCGGGAAGTTGGAAGGCTTGGAAAACTGCTGGCTATGAAGTCCAAACACCGAAAGAGAGGAAGAAGGGCACGGACACAGACCTGAGCTAATGGTCGGCGACTTCCCTGCTCGTCGGTTCGATTGGCGAGCGGGGAAAGGACGCATTCTTTACTGAGAAAGTGCAAACGATGAGTCGACGGTCATTCATACAGCGAGCAGTCGGAATAGCTTTTTGGTTGCTTGGCTGGAATGCGCGAGGAGTAGAAGCACGCAAGGGTGCATCGATATTGACCATTCTTCACACCAACGACGTGCATGGTCATCTGACCGCTTGGCAGGGTTGGGATGGCGATTTGAAGGGTAAAACCATCGGCGGCCTGGCCCACCTCGCGTCGGCTATCAATCTCGTCAGGAAAGAAGCCGGGGACGCCGTACTATTACTCGATGCAGGCGATCTGATTGGCGACACGATGATTGCCGACCTGACCGAAGGACAGGCGCTCATCCGTGTTTTCAATCATCTCAAATACGACGCCATGACCTTTGGAAACCATGAGCCGGACTTCGGCATGGCGGCCCTGCGTGATCGGATCAAGGAAGCGAAGTTCCCCTTCGTCGCGGCCAACCTCGCCAACCTCAGTGATCGGGAATCCTTTGTTGCCCCCTATGTCATCAAGAAGCTCGCCGGAATTTCAGTTGGCATTGTCGGACTTACCTACCCCAAGACTCCCTGGACGGCCTCGCCGAAGAATGTCGAAGAGCTGACCTTTCTAGATCCGGTAGCCGCCATCGAACTCCAACTCCCAAAGCTGTATCGCGATGGAGCGGACTTAATTGTTGTCCTTTCGCATCTTGGATTGGGCGGAGACAAGCAGCTCGCAACCTCAGTCTCAGGCTTAGATGTCATTGTTGGCGGGCACAGTCACAATCGCATGCAACATGCGGAACGAGTTGGCGATACGTTGATTGTTCAGGCGGGAGCACATGGTTCCGATCTGGGGCGGCTCGACCTGGCCATTCAGGATGGAAAAATAGCTTCTCATAAGCACGCGCTCACCATCCTCGATCACGCGAAAATTCCGCTTGATGCAGCGACGGACAGTCTCATTGCCGAACTACTCAGGCCGCACGAGGCCGCTCTCAACAAAAAAGTTGGAACCGCTGCGGATTGGCTCGTTCGAGCCCAGACCATCGCGGGACAAGAAGCCCGCAGGCGGGACGAGGAATCGCCCGCCGATTCCCTGTTCGCAGATATCGTACGCGAGTCATTGAAGGTGGATATCGCCTTTCTACCCGGTGTGGGATATGGCGTGGCAATTCCACCCGGTCCGATTACCGCTGCTCAGCTTAGGCAGCTTGTTCCGCACGAAGGAAAGCTAGTGACCATGCGGCTCAGCGGCGCACAGATTCTCGATGTGCTTGAGCAAGCGGTGACCAATGTCTTCACCGACGATCCAAAGCTCAAGGTGGGCGGCATGATTCAGATCTCCGGTATCCGCTTCCAATATGGCCCAGAGCGGGCACTTGGCAAACGAGTCTTGAAAGTTGAGCTGACGGAAGGCAAGTGGGAACTTGATCATTTTTATCGTGTCGCGACGAACTCCATGTTGGCAAAGGGGGGGCATAATCAGCGCACGTTTTTGCAAGGACAGGACTTGCAGGAGCATGGCTCGCAGTTTGAAGCGATCAAACTAGGGATCGCTCGCAACTCGCCGATCCGTACACCACAGCCCGGTCGCATCACACTTTAGGCAACCATTTCGGAAGAACCAATTCTGTTCGCATCTCAAAGGAATCCGCTTATGAAGACGTTACTTGCACTTCTTACAGCCACGCTGGCCTCCGCAGTCGTTGCCGGCGCTGGAACCACAAACCAAGACAAAGGAGCAACCGCCATGTTGAAAGCTGTCGTTCATGTGAACTTCGCCGATCCTGAACGCCATGAGGATGCGTTGGGAAATATTGAAAATATCCTGAAGGCAGTCCCGACGGCACAAATTGAAGTCGTCTGCCACGGAAAGGGCATCAACCTCGTGGTGACGAAGCAATCAAAACACGCCGAAAAGATGGAGGCGCTCATGAAACAAGGAGTCCATTTT
This sequence comes from Pirellulaceae bacterium, assembly GCA_034408855.1. Taxonomy (GTDB): domain Bacteria; phylum Planctomycetota; class Planctomycetia; order Pirellulales; family Pirellulaceae; genus JAIYDQ01. The sequence goes on along the minus strand of JAWXCK010000258.1, from coordinate 342 downwards.
GTCGCGTGCGAGAATACGATGAAAAAGAAAGCCATCGAAAAGGATGCACTTGTTAGCGGAGTGACAACCGTCCCGTCAGGAGCCATTGAAGTCCTCTTCAAGCAACAGGAAGGCTACGGCTACTTCAGACCGTAAGCGTAACCTTTCGTTTTCCACTCCGGCTATTGAAAATATTCGATAAAGGTCACTCTGTTGGAGACTTCTCGCTCATCGCCACCAATTTTAATTCTCGTTCCCTGGCTCTGCCCTCATCGTTACACACATTTTTTCGTATTTTTTGTGAGCGTTAGCGCCGGTCCGAACGTCCGCCATGCTAAGGCTAAGTCTGCGATACGCTGCATT